>JBIKUO010000037.1:0-20867 GCA_044347515.1 Crocinitomicaceae bacterium
AGTTTTTTTGTTTTTTAAATCGTTCATTAAAGCATTGTTCAGGTGCCATATGCAATACGGACAACGAAGGTGCAGTAAAAAAGTCACTATAATCCCTAAGATATAGCCACATTAATCGGTGACGCTCTAAGGTTAAATCATAGGGACATAATACATTTTCTCGATGTGCGACATCGGAGCCATATGAAAGGAATTTCGAAAACTTACGGTCGCAAACAGGGCACTCTACCTTATCCCCTCGATATAACAAGGGTGCAAATTGTTTGAATATATAGCTCAATCGAATCAACAAGGGACGAGGCAGCGTATTCAACAAGTATTTATATAATCGTTTCACAAGGTAAATTTACGACAAAAAAAGTGGAAAATTGGTCGTTTGAACTGCAACCCATCAACCAATAACCCGTATTGAACGGATAATCATGAAATCATTAATATTAATTTTTCTGCTTGCGTTTATCACACAGGTTCGAGCACAAGAGCAACCTACAGCAATTCATGATTTTAAAAATCAACACGTTATTTATGCAGACCTTGGGATAAGTCCCGCACCGTTTAACATTAGCTATTCGTTTCCATACGAGGTTAGCAAATTGAAATACAAAAACAACTTCAAACCTATTCTAGGTCTTTCGTATGCATACAAATGGTTTTCTATGCGCATCGCATTTCCCATATTGCCTGGGGTGCGGTCCACTGAAAAGTATGGAAAATCAAAGCAATTTGCACTTGGGTTTGATTATAACTTCAAGCGTTTATATACTGATTTAGATTTTAGAATTATTCAAGGCTACGCAATAAAAAACGCTTATACCTTTGATAGCTCATTGACTGAAAATAATCCAAACAAAGTCTTTCCAGAACTTGGCTCCCTTAATCTCGCATTGAATTTATGGTATTTTAATCACGATGACTTTAAAATGAATGCCCTTCAAGGCAGGCGTGCTCATTTTGAAAAGCAAGTGCATACCTGGTATTTAAAAGGCACCTTAAATTATTTTGGCGTTACGAATGCAAGGGGCGAAATCATTCCCTCACTGCTTCAAGATGGGTTACAAAGTAAAACCTCAGCCCAGGGTTATTCTGCACTCGATTTTGGAATCATTCCAGGTTATGCGTACGCTAATCGGAAGAATAATTGGCAAATTTCAGGATGGGCTGGATTAGGTCCTGTAGTACAGTCCAAATTCTACACCCTAGAAACAGGTGTTCAAGGTTTTTTAGGCTTAGCTCCGCGTTATGACATTCGGTTAGTAGGTGGTTATTCTAATAATCAACGATTCTTCTTGCTGGCGGCAAATTTTGACAATAAGTCGATCGCATTTAATACGCTCGCGTATAAGCAATACTTTTATACCATTCGCTTGGTTGCAGGAATAAGAATACCTCCTAAAACATCGAATCCAACAAATGGTCGTCAACGAAATTAGGTAAGGTAACCTTAAGATTTGGCTCCATTTCCATGGCGCGTTTAATCGCATAGGATGCATTCGGGTTTCTCGCCCAATTTCTTCGTGCAATTCCATTATTCACATCCCAATGAAGCATCATTTGAAGGTTAACAGATGCTCGCTCTGATCCATCTAAGAGCATACCAAATCCACCATTGATTACTTCACCCCATCCTACACCACCGCCATTATGAATAGAAACCCAAGTTGCCCCTCTAAAACTATCGCCAATCACATTTTGAATCGCCATATCGGCTGTGAATCTGGAGCCATCATAAATATTACTTGTTTCCCGAAATGGCGAATCTGTTCCAGAAACATCGTGATGATCACGACCAAGAACTACTGGACCTATCTCACCACGTGCAATTGCATCATTGAATGCCTTTGCAATGCGCATCCGTCCTTCAGCATCAGCGTATAAAATACGTGCTTGGGATCCAACCACTAAACGATTTTCTTGTGCGCCTTTAATCCATTGGATGTTATCCATTAATTGCAATTTGATTTCATCAGGAGCTTCTTTAAGCATGTGTTCTAATACCTCCCGTGCGATTTCATCTGTTTTTTGTAAATCACTTGGCTCACCCGAGGCACATACCCAACGGAACGGTCCAAATCCATAGTCAAAGCAAAAAGGACCTAAAATATCTTGAATGTAAGAAGGATATTTAAAATCCAATCCATTCGAAGCCATCACATCTGCTCCTGCACGCGAGGACTCTAACAAGAATGCATTCCCATAATCGAAAAAATAGGTTCCTTGCGCGGTATGTTTATTTACAATTGCCACATGACGACGAAGCGAATCGTAAACTCGCTCCTTGAATTTGGCTGGATCCTCAGCCATCAGTTGATTGGATTCCTCATACGACAATCCTGCTGGATAATAGCCACCAGCAAACGGATTATGTAAGGATGTTTGATCAGAACCTAAATCCACAAATATGTTTTGTTCGGCGAATGCTTCCCAAACTTCAATTACATTACCGAGGTAGGCAATCGACACGACCTCATTAGAAGCCAAGGCTTGAGAAACGCGCTCACACAATGCTGGAATCTCAGAAATCACCTCGTCTACCCACCCTTGCGAGTGTCGCGTATGCACCGCCTTTGGATTTACCTCCGCGGTAACGCTTACTACTCCTGCTATATTCCCGGCTTTTGGTTGCGCCCCACTCATTCCACCAAGGCCTGCTGTGACGAATAATTTCGTATTTGGATTCCTATTGGAAGTGGCAAATCTTCGTAGCGCATTTAAAACAGTGATTGTTGTACCGTGAACAATGCCTTGAGGTCCGATATACATGTACGAACCTGCGGTCATTTGCCCATATTGAGTAACACCTAAGGCGTTAAATCTTTCCCAGTCATCGGGCTTACTGTAATTTGGAATCATCATTCCATTGGTAACCACAACACGTGGTGCGTTGCGATGCGAAGGAAAAAGTCCCATGGGGTGCCCTGAATACATGACTAAGGTTTGTTCATCTGTCATGATCGACAAATAATGCATCGTCAATAAATACTGCGCCCAGTTTTGAAAAACGGCGCCGTTCCCGCCATAAGTGATAAGTTCGTGAGGATGCTGTGCTACACGGGGATCCAAATTATTCTGAATCATGAGCATGATCGATTTAGCCTCTAATGAGATCCCTGGATACTCGTCAATAGATCGAGCCTTCATCGAATACGTAGGACGATAACGATGCATATAAATCCGCCCGAATTCAGCTAATTCCTCAGCAAACTCAGGGGCAAGCATCGGATGCATGTTTGAAGGGAAATAACGTAAGGCATTTTTAAGTGCTAATTTTTTCTCTAGTTCTGAAAGTATCGCTTTACGTTTAGGGGCGTGGTTTACTTGGGCATCAAACCCTGGATGTTCAGGCAAATGCAATGGGATTCCTTGGGTTATTTCTTCTTTAAATGTCATGACATTTGAGATTTTCCAATTAAAAATACTACGGGTGATTTAGACAAATCTTTGGCGTGTTCTCTCCAATCTTTTACACTCATGGTTTGAATGCGCTGATTTGGGAGCGTGAGATTCGCTGCGATACATAATTCACAGGTGTCACCCAACTCGTTTAATAAATCTTCCAACACATTCATATTTCGAAAAGGGGTATCCATAAATAAATGGGTAGCACCCGTTCGGCGCGTATCCATTTCAAAATCTTTCATTTTTTTGATTCGGTCTTTCCGTTCCTTCGGTAGGTAACCGTGAAAGGTAAAAGACTGCCCGGAGAAACCACTAGCCATCAAGGCGAGTAAAAATGATGAAGGTCCAACCAAGGGATTCACAAAAACGCCCTGCGAATGGCAGAGAGCAACCAATTCTGCTCCCGGGTCTGCAACACCAGGACATCCCGCCTCGGAGATTACACCTACGGAATTCCCACCAAGTATCGCTAATAAAATCTGCATTACCTCATCTTTCGAAGAACGTTTATTCATTTGATAGAATGTACATTCATCAATCGGGAAATTTCGGTCTAGTTTTCTCAACAAACGTCGGGCAGATTTAATTTCTTCCACCGCAAAATGTCTTAATTCACTGATAACATCAGTAATGTGCTGAGGTAAAATATCGGAGGTAGATTCACCTCCAAGGGTATTGGGAATTAACCAGAGTGCGCCTTTTTTATTTGTCATTTGTTAAATCAGATATTAATGCTTCTGTTGCTTCATTCACCAGGGTAAATACTGCATCGAAGTCAGATTGGTTCCCATAGTAAGGATCAGGAACCTCCAGTTGTTTATTTGGATAAAGGTGATCAAGAAATAAAGAAACTTTCTGCCGATCAGCATTCGAATTTGCCAAAGCAAGTACATTCTTGTAATTACTTTGATCCATAACATAGATGCGATCGAACGCTACAAAATCTTTCGATGTGAATTGCCTAGCACGGAGACCTGAAATATCTATTCCATTCGTCTTAGCTGTTTGAATCATCCGCAGATCTGGAGGGTTTCCAATGTGGTATCCGGCCGTACCTGCTGAATCCACAATCCAAGGCAATTTCTTTTCGGACACTTTGCTGCGCAATATACCGTCGGCTAACGGCGATCGACAAATGTTCCCTAAACAAACCATAAGAATTCGCATGCGCAAAGGTACGATAAAATCATAGGAAGCAGGACTTATACAACCACTTTTCTGTCCTTCCATTTAGCCCTAAACGTCGGAATCAGTATTAACAATAACAAATTATAACAAGGGAATAACACTTGATATCCTGGGATCAACAACCACACAAAAATGCGCTTGAATTTCAAAAAATACCCTGCATAAAAAATCAAATCCAGTCCCGTTTTTACAATTAACAAAAATAGCATGTCGGCATATTGTTCCTTGAATAGATAAATACCCAATAATGTGTAAAAAATAAGAGATAGTACGGTTTGAATTACCCCTAAGCTTGTTGCAAAATGATCTTTAACCTTACTTGTTTTTGAAATCCATCGAATTCGCTGATGTAAAAAAGCCACCAACCCTTCCGGCGCATAGGTATATACCGCGAGGGAGGGGTCAGAAATCAAACGTACATCTTTATTGTTTTTTCTAAAATCCCGTAATAGAAATAAGTCATCCCCGCTAGAAATGTGTTGATGTGAGGAGTAATCATCTGACGCTAAAAACGCACTTTTACTAAATAATAAATTCGCTCCACTTGCAATTACTGGTCGAAATAGCCCATATAACCCAACATTGATGGCATTCATTATATGCAAATCGATTTCTTGCCATAGCTGTTTCTTGGATCGTCCGATTAATATAGCAGGTAGAATCCATAAGTGCGCAGTAGGAAGTTTTTCTAATTCAGAAAAGTAGTTGGGACCAAAAAAAACATCTGCGTCTAAGGTGAGGTAATAGTCACCATGCGCATGTTCCATGCCGTACCTAAGTGCCCCCTTTTTACCGAATTGTTCATCTGGGAGTGAGACTAAGGTGATGGGCAAATCATTCATATGTTGCTGAAGAAATTCAAGGCCGGTATCATCAGAGTGGTCATTAATAAAAATAATTTCCAACGGGAGTTTAATGGAATTTTTGATCGATTGAATGATCCTTGGTAATGATTCAGCCTCATTCCGAAACGGAATTAAAACGGTTATTTTATCTAATGAAATAGTTTCAGTAGTCTTAGACCGAGCCTTTAGCTTATGAATTATCCCACCAACACCAACTATTAATGCCAGCAGGAATAAATATATTAGGATAAAAACCGTGCTCTCCATGTACTCGATATACGTATTAAGGCAATTAAAACGGGAAGTACCACATTAAACCCCCAGGTAAAAAAAGCGGTTAACATAATTTCTTCTTTGGGATAGGCAAACCAAGAAAACACAGCTACCGCTATGAGTTCCCGTAAGACAATTTTACCAAACAAAATTGAAGGAGACAAGGTAATCAATCCATAGCTTATCATTAAAATAAAAACTTGTTGTAAGTCAAATGGAACACCAAAAGCAAGCAATACCAAGTGAAATTGAATTGAAAACACAGCATATCGAACTACACTTAATATCAAGATTTGACCTTTATTCTGGGAAGGAGGCAAGGCTTGAATATCCTGAAAAAGTTTCCACCTCATCAATCGATCGGGGAACTTGATTTTAAAAAAATAAGCGAATAAGCTCAATACGGAAACCCCGAAAAATATAAAAGTCACATACAGTCGATTTACACCGAATAGGAATAAAGAACCACCAAAAGCGAACAGCATGGTCACAGTAAATTGAGCCAATCCGGTAAGCACCCCAGCGCCCATCCATTGGAGATTTCGCATCCGATCTTTAATTCCAAAGCGACCAAAGGTAGTTGCAAAGAATGCGGGCGTGAAAAAGGAAACGACTATCCCTTGAAAAAACGCATGATATTGATCAGATTGAGGTATACTATGCTGATCCACACTCCGCTGAAAACGCTTCCATTCTAACCAAAAGTTTATCGGAAATAAAAGGAACGCACAAAACAAAAAGAAATAATTTTTGACCTTAATCGCTTCAAAAGAAAGCCATTTATAGAATACTTGATAACCTATTATAAACAAGCAAGCAAGCAAAAGAAATCTAATGAAGACTTCAAGCGTGGCATTAAATTGAGTAGCTTTACTTTCCCTTTGCATTTTCAATGGCTGAAGATAGAATAATTCTTGGAATTGACCCCGGAACAACGGTATTAGGATATGGATTAATCCACGTCAAAAATGGAAAAATTTCTCTATTGAACTTTGGTATTGTACAACTGCATAAACTACCATCCCATCCCGACAAGTTAAAACGGATATTAGAACGGTTAAATGGATTGATAGAAGAATACAAACCCGATGAAATGGCTATTGAGGCTCCCTTTTTCGGTAAGAATGTACAATCGATGCTAAAATTAGGCCGTGCACAAGGCGTAGCTATTGCGGCATGTTTGAATCATAATATTCCCTTTGAAGAATACGCCCCTCGAAGAATTAAACAGAGCATTACGAGTAATGGAAATGCCTCTAAAGAACAAGTTGCTGCGATGTTGCAATCGCTGTTAAATTTTGACGATATGCCTAAGTATCTAGATGCCACGGATGGTTTAGCGGTTGCGGTTTGTCACGTATTCTCTAAAGGAGTGGGTGAACACAACAAATCCAAAGGAAGTGGGTGGAAAAGTTTTATTAAAGATCAATCCCATAGAGTAAAAAAGCATGACTAATTGCATACAAATATATACAGATGGTTCCTCGAGAGGAAACCCTGGTCCTGGTGGGTTTGGCATTGTTATGAAATTTGGAACCAACGAGAAAACAGTATCCAAGGGCTACAGACTCACGACCAATAACCGGATGGAATTATGGGCGGTTATCCATGCATTGGAACTTGTTAATACAAACAAATACCCCATTCATATTTATTCGGATTCAAAATATGTAATTGAGGCCATTGAAAAACGATGGGTATGGGGCTGGGAGAAAAAAGGATTCAAAGGAAAGAAAAATGAAGACTTATGGAGAAAATATCTTCAACTACACCCAAACTATACACTCACATTTCATTGGGTTAAAGGGCATGCCGGTCATCCGGAGAATGAGCGTTGTGATGTCTTAGCGGTTCAAGCGGCTACCTCTTCTAATCTTGATATCGATGAAGGGTACGAAAACGCTAAACGCTTGGGTTTACTTTGAACCAATAACCGTTACAAATCCACTTCGATCCACTGCCGTACCTCCAAGCATTTCTCCAATGACTCGGTAGAAATAAACACCATCCGTACACGGAACACCTTCTGAGGTATCTCCGTCCCAAAGTGCGATACCCGTTTGATCCTTAATCATATAAACCAAGTGGCCCCAACGGTTAAAAATCTGTACTTGATACGTTTTGAAAAACTGTTCAGATAAAGCCAATACATCGTTTACACCATCCCCATTCGGTGTAATCACATTTGGAATAATTAAGTCAGGATCTTTTACATTGATTACTAATGAATATGAATCCTCACATCCCTGTTGATCGACTACTGTTAAGGTTATGGTGTATGGACCACTTATACCAAAACTGGTTGTTTGTGCACCGTTATTATTTAGGGTATATGTAGTGTCATTATTAATATCCCAGGTCCAACTCACAATCGGACTAGCGATGAAGGTTGACTGGTCTGTAAAAACTACCGGATCGTTTTGATCCACAAGCATAGGATTCGCGGTGAAATCCGCATCCAATCCGTCGTCAAACACCGTTACCGAATCAAGTATAGTGGTTATCTCACACCCATCCGGGCTTATAAGCGTAACCGTGGCTTGATAGGACCCTGGGGTTTCGTAATTATAGACAAAATTGGTTTCGTTGTAAACAAAATTACCATCACCCATATTCCAAATTAAACTATCAACGTTAACAGGAGCTTGCACCAGAAATGCGGCACCTTGTAGGCATAGATTTGGATTTTGTACAAAACCTGGAACCCCTTGAGGACCACCTATTGTTACGTGATTGTCCACTGTGGTATCATCCACACATCCGTATTGATCGGTAATTTGAAGCGTAAGATCAAAAGAGCCATTAACGACAAAGGTATTGCTTGGGTCTTCTAAAATAGAATTATTTCCATCCCCAAAGCCCCAATTCCACGCGGTAATATTTCCATAAGCTTGAGAGGAATCTTGGTAGGTTCCGAATAAAGGTGGACACGCATATTCTCCATTGGCATTCAAGACAGCCCCACTAAAACTATAGGTTGGAATCGCATGCGGTAGAGAAACGGTAACCAATTGAGTTAAGGTATCCTCACATCCGTTAGAATCAATGGCTACAAGGGATAAATTGAAACTACTACTCAATTGACTAACCGGAAGATTCGGCGGTACAACAGAAACAATGCCTGTATCCTGTGAAGTTCCAAATGCTTGATTGTTAACATACCACGCATAGGATAAATTACCTACCCCCGTAGATGAATTTAATGTGAGGTTAGTATCTGATGCACATACCACCGATGGAAACGTGAAATTAGCGGTTGGTTTTGTAATGGTTATTGGAACGGTAGCTGGAGTTGAAGAACAACCAAACACATCATAAACCACCATAGTAGCATAGTACGTCCCGTTGCCATTGAATGTGTGATTTATGGGTTGATTCACAGCATTCGTGGTCACAGAACTATTATCATCAGAGAAGGTGGTCACGAAATATGATAATGGCATGCCATTTCCAACAGCCATGGAACTGTTTGTGAAGGTAACTGGAAAGGGAGAACAACCCACCGCATTTTGCGCAGAAATAATTGGGAAAGGAATGTTCAATACACGCACAGGGTGCATAATTTGCGCGGTACATCCAACACTATTTGTTACGGTAAGCGTAATGTTATAAAGACCTTGCGTAGTATAAACATACGCTGGATTCGGTCCTGAAGTAAGCGTTTGTCCATTCCCCATGGCATAAGACCAGTTGGTCAATGGATGAGCATTCCAAGAAGTACTGGCGTTAAAAAGTAGCAAACTATCATTTCTACAAACCGTATCATTCGACATGGTAAACTGAGCAGCGATTTGTGAAATATTTATTGTCTTTGTAATACTATCATGACAACCTGTGGTGTAATTATGAATTACTTGCTCTACTGTATAAGACCCGTATGTTGCAAAGCTGTGGGCCGTATTTCCATTATTCACACCATCTAACACCGCATTTCCGATATTTGTATTCGGAGTTCCGTCACCCCACTCCCATGTCATACTCACATTGTCGGGCTGTTCGCCATGGATCGCATTGTCGGTAAATGTAATATTCACTGGAAAATTTCCTGGGTTGCACACTAATTGTTGAGAGGGATTAAATTGAGCAATTGGAGCCAACACATATACCGCAGAATCAATAGTGATTGAATCTTTACAGCCTCGGAAATCCACAATTAATTGAACAGAGATATACCCAGTATCTTGCGTAAATTGATGTGTAGGATTTTCTTGCGTTGAAGTTCCATCACCAAAATCCCAGAAATATGTAACTTCATTTGGTTGATGCGGAACTGAAATCACCGTACCATTTGTGAAGTTTACGTTTTGTTTAACGCATGTCACCAATGGACTCAACGTAAAATCAACTAAATCAATGTCGCCAACCGTAACGTAATCATTCATAAACATGGTGTCAATACACCCTGACTGTGACGTTACCACTAGGGTAACATCGTACAATCCCAAATTATACGTTTGATTCGGTGGGTTTTGTCCGTTGAATGTTTGTCCATTGCCAAAATTCCACTGCCAACTCACGATAGGATTTGCAGGATTAGGACTTGATGATGTATCCGTAAAATGTACCGTATGTGGCGTACAACCTCCCGGTTCATCTGCAAAAAAACCAGCTTCAATATTAACGATGTTGATGTAATTATTTTGAGTGGTACTGCCTGTGCATCCTGCTACCGTATTAACAGAAAGTGTTACGTTATACTGTCCACTTGAATTATATACTTGCGGGGGTGGCGTGGTACCTGTATAGGTTTGACCATTGCCAAAATTCCACGTATAATTTCCAGCTATACCGGTGGTGTTTGTGAATGTTACCGCAGATGGGGCGCAATTAGTCAGAGGGTTTGCGGTAAAAGAAGGAGTAATGCTATTTTGTATCGTAATTTGTTGTGTAACATTATCCGTACATCCTGAACCGGTATTTTGAGAAGTTAGTGTTATCGTATAGGTCCCTGCGGTATTGAATGTAAAGGTGGGATTTTGCTGTGCGCTATTACCTTGACCTCCAAAATTCCAGCTCCAAGCGTTTGCACCGGCTGTAGAGTTATCTAGAAAAGATATTGCGGTTCCAACACAACCTGCTGCTGGAGCAGTAATTGCGGCTTGGAAATTACTCACAACAATGGAATCCGTATAACTGGCAACACAACCCGTAGTTGTATTTGTAACCGTTAACTGCACCCCAAAATTTCCTGCGGCGTTATAAGTAACATTGGCAGGATTTTGACTGTTGGAGTTTTGACCATTTCCAAAATTCCATGCATAGGAAAAATTAGCACCGCTTGAAGAGGTATTTGTGAACCCAACGGTTAACGGAACCGTACAACCAATTCCGGTTACATTAAACCCAACGTTTGGCGCAGGCAAGACCGTAATGTAATTTGCTTTTATTTCAGAATCAACAGCCCCATTAGTATTTGTAACGACGAGCGTAACGGTAAACGTTCCTGCAGTTGTAAACACATGAGAGGGGTTCTGTGTTGTCACGGTAACACCGTCACCAAAATTCCAGGAGTATTGGTTAATCGCTGGACCACCATTGGACGTGGACGTGGACGTGAAATTCACCGGTACACCGGCACAAACACTGAGTGGTGAAGCAGTAAAATTTGCCGTAGGCGCTTGCCCCATTGCGGTAAAAAAACTGCCAATAAATGCGATAAATAATATGCTGAGTTTCATAGGCCCTTCAAGGACATCAAAAATACGTAAATAGTTGCTTAAAAGCACATTATTTTTTCATGAAGGGAAACCATGAAATGTGCTCATCTTTATTCACATTTCTGCGCTCGCAAACCGACAAAAACTGATCTTCTAAAATGGCGGTAATTCCAAAATAT
The DNA here is from genome assembly GCA_044347515.1 of Crocinitomicaceae bacterium. GTDB lineage: Bacteria > Bacteroidota > Bacteroidia > Flavobacteriales_D > Crocinitomicaceae > UBA952. The sequence continues at coordinate 11,539 of JBIKUO010000037.1, forward strand.
TTGGCACTAGGATGAGCAAAATACCATCCGGAGACCGAAGAAGGGGGATGCATAGCTAAGGATTCAGTTAAGGAAACACCAATTCGATCGGTCGCATTCAACACGTTGAAGATACCAAGCTTTTCATAATGATCTGGACATGCAGGATATCCCGGAGCAGGTCTTATTCCTTTGTATTTTTCCGCGATTAATTCTTCATTTTTTAACGGTGTTTTGTCGTAACCCCAATGCGTAAGCCGCACGCGTTCATGCAACCACTCGGCCAAGGCTTCGGCCAGCCGATCCGCAACCGCTTTGATCATAATACTGGTGTAATCATCATGAGCTCCCTCGAATTGTTTACAGACGGCTGTTACATCACCTGAAGTAACTGCAAAGCAACCGATGTAATCGGCTATACCACTTTCCTTGGGCGCAATATAATCCGACAAACACAGATTAAACTGCCCGGAAGTTTTTTCTATTTGTTGGCGTAAGCCAATGGAACGATGTAATACCTGATGCGTTGTTTCATCATAAATTTCAATGTCATCACCCACTGCATTCGCACTAAAAATCCCATAGACATATGTTGGGTGAAACCATCCGTTTTTAATCCCATCTGATAAGCATGCTTTTGCGTCATCAAGAAGTTTTGTTGCCTCAACTCCAACCACTGAATCCGAAAGGATATCAGGATATTTGCCATGTAAATCCCAACTTCTGAAGAAGGGGGACCAATCGATGTATGGAATTAACATTTCAACATCAATTTTTCCATCAAAAACTCCAAGCTGCATGGGTTTCATAATGGTATCTTTAGAAAATTCGAGCGTCAACTTGTTTTTTCTAGCCATTTCAATAGGAACCATTCGTTTTGTTGCATTATGCAGTTCATGGTGTGTCCGAATGCGTTCATATTCTTCCAGTACGGTATCGTGATAGGCCTTGGAATCGCCTCCCAACATTTTTTCAGCGACAGTGACAGCTCTGGAAGCATCTGGAACATAAATTACCGGACCGTCATAATTCGGCGTAATCTTTACCGCGGTATGCACTTTAGACGTCGTTGCTCCCCCAATGAGTAAAGGAATTTTTAAATTTCGCTGCTGCATTTCTGTTGCCACCTTCACCATTTCTTCGAGGGATGGCGTAATTAAGCCACTTAATCCGATAATATCTACACCTGCTTCAATCGCCCGATTAACTATTTCATTACCAGGGACCATAACCCCCATATCTATAATTTCATAGTTATTACACGCTAGAACCACCCCAACAATATTTTTACCAATGTCGTGTACATCTCCTTTTACGGTAGCCATTAAAATCTTCCCAGCTTTTTGAATCTCGCCATTCTTATCGGCTTCGATGTAGGGCTGAAGAAATGAAACCGCTTTTTTCATTACACGTGCCGATTTAACCACTTGGGGTAAGAACATTTTTCCCTCACCAAAAAGGTCACCAACAACATTCATACCCGCCATTAAGGGTCCTTCAATAATTTGAAGCGGCTTCGGATAAAGCGGTAAACATAGCGATACATCATCCTCAATAAACTTATCAATTCCTTTTACTAAGGCATGTTCGATGCGTTTTTCTACCTCCCACGCTCTCCAAGCCTCATCAACCACTAATTCTTTTTTGCCCTGCTTAACCGTTTCGGCGAAATTAAGTAAGCGTTCTGTTGCATCTTCACGGCGATTAAAGAGTACATCTTCAATGTGTTCTAACAATAAGGGGTCGATATCGGAATAAACGGCGAGCATCGTTGGATTAACAATCCCCATATTCATACCATGTTGTATCGCATGATAAAGAAAGGCTGCGTGCATTGCCTCTCGTACCGCATTATTTCCACGAAATGAAAACGATACATTCGAAACTCCACCACTAACATGGCAACCCGGTAAGTTTTGGGTAATCCATTCGGTAGCCCTAAAAAAATCAAGCGCGTTGAGTGCATGTTCTTCCATTCCCGTGGCTACGGGGAAAATGTTGGGATCAAAAATTATATCATTCGGATGAACATTGGCTTTATTGACCAATAACTCATAGGATCTGGCACAAATCTCAATTCTTCGTTCGTAGGAATCTGCTTGTCCGTGTTCATCAAATGCCATCACCACCATGGCTGCTCCCATGGATTGGATGAACTTGGCTTGTTGAACAAATACCTCCTCCCCTTCTTTGAGCGATATGGAATTGACAACTCCTTTACCTTGAAGACACTTAAGGCCAGCCACAATAATTTCCCATTTCGAGCTGTCAATCATGATAGGAATTCTAGCAATCTCAGGTTCTGAGGCAATGAGATTAAGGAAATTCACCATAGCATATTCACCGTCAATCATGGCTTCATCCATGTTCACATCTAAAATCTGTGCACCGCCCTCCACTTGTTCCCGAGCAACCGCCAATGCCTCTTCATAGCGATCCTCTTGAATCAACCGTAAAAATGCTTTTGAACCCGTAACATTAGTTCGCTCTCCAACATTAACAAAATTACTTTGTTTAGTGGCGATTAAGGGCTCTAATCCTGAAAGCCTAAGAATTCGTTCCATCTGTTATTTTTCGTGGTGAATAGCATGCAGCAAGTTCAGCTATTTTTGCAATGTGTTCAGGCGTAGTTCCACAGCAACCTCCGATGATGTTGACTAAGCCTTTTTTAAAGAATGATTCCACCTTTAAACCCATTATCTCAGCCGTTTCGTCATATTGACCAAAAGCATTTGGAAGACCGGCATTCGGGTGAGCGCTTACTGCAAAGGGGCTTTTATCGCTCAACACCGCTAAATACGGTTCCATAAGTTCCGAACCGAGGGCGCAATTCAATCCGATAGAAAGCAACTTCACATGCTGCAGTGAAATCAAAAATGCTTCAGGGGTTTGACCAGATAAGGTTCTACCACTGCGGTCTGTAATCGTACCGGAGATCATTATTGGAAGTGCAATCTTTCGGTGCTCAAAAACCTCATTCGCTGCAAAAAGCGCAGCTTTCGCATTGAGTGTGTCGAACACCGTTTCAATCAAAAGCACATCTACTCCGCCATCCATAAGGGCTTCAATTTGCTCTTTGTATGCCGTTTTTAAATCATCGAAACTAACTGCTCGATATCCTGGATTATTCACATCCGGAGAAATAGAAGCCGTTCGATTCGTTGGGCCAATGGATCCAGCTACAAATCGCGGTTTATCGGTAAATAAATCCACCGCATTCCTAGCTAATTTAGCACCTTGGAAGTTAATGTCATATACCGCATCCTCTAACTGATAATCGGCTTGAGCGATGGTAGTTCCTGAAAAGGTATTGGTTTCAATGATGTCGGCACCAGCAGCCAAATACTCCTTATGAATGTCAAAAATGATATCCGGTCGTGTAAGGTTTAGTAGATCATTATTTCCTTTCAATGAAGAAGCATGGGAGGCAAATCGATCACCTCTAAAATCAGCCTCCTCCAACGGATAACGTTGAATCATGGTTCCCATGGCACCATCCAACACCAAAATATGGTCTTGAAGTTGTTTTTCAATTGCTGTCATTGTTCATTTGGGAAGAAAGGCACAAGCCAAAACTTATCTTTTTCCACTATGGGAATAGGATTTGGCACCTTATCAGTTCAACAGGTTGCCAAGGTTTCACAGGGCCGGTCCCTCCACCTTTCTTCATAAGTTAAATTAGTAAAGAACTGTTGCAAAAATAGGGAGATAATAAAGATATCATATCAAGAATCAATAGTTTTTTAACTTAATTTCGATAAAAAAAACATGAGAACATTTATTAAAGGATTCGTTCACGCCATCGAAGGGATTTTTGGTAGTTGGGCCTTAGGTAGAAATTTTCGCATCCAATCGATTATAGGACTTGTTGCGTTGGGTCTTTGCATAACCTTAAACCTTCTGATTTGGGAATGGATTGTTGTGTTTATATTAATTGGTGGAGTGCTTTCCTTAGAAACCATCAATACTTCCATTGAAAAATTGTGTGATTTAATTTCTATGGATATAGACCCTAAAATAAAAACAATAAAAGACTTAAGCGCCGGAGCAGTACTCATATTCTCTGTTATCGCGTTGGTAATCGGCTGCCTGATTTTTATTCCAAAGATTATTTTACTTTTTAGTTGATTCGATACTTTGTCCCGGAAGTTCTCCCAATTTGCCCCTTTAATTCCAACCCTAAAAGTAATCCATGAAGTTGGGAAGTAGGCATACATGAATGAATGACTAATTCATCCATATACAGTGATTCATGTTGTTTTAGAATGGAAAGTATTTGTTGTTCATCTGTCGATAAATTGACGGGCAAAGACAACTCTTGTTGTCTAGATCGTGGCTTATCCCACCCCAACATGCTTAGAATATCTGCTGAATTCGTGACAAGGTGAGCCTTTTGTTGTCGAATTAACGCATTACATCCGGCAGAATACTGTTGATGTACTGATCCAGGATAAGCAAAAACATCTCTGTTATAATCATTGGCTAGATCTGCAGTTATTAGGGCGCCGCCTTTTTCTCTACTTTCCACAACGATGGTCGCATCGGAAAGACCTGCAACGATTCGGTTTCTAACAGGGAAATTCTCACGAACAGGTTTAGAGAAAACAGAATATTCTGAAAGTAAAGCCCCACCATGTGCTAGAATTTCCTGTGCCAATTTGGTGTTTCGTTTAGGAAATACTTGATTCAATCCACTTCCCAATACCGCAACCGTTGGTATGTCGTTCTTTATAGAATAATCATGAGCCACGCTGTCAATACCCATCGCCAAACCTGAAACGGTAATCACGCCGGCTTCCGAGAGTCCCTGCATTAATTCCTTAATTAATTCAATTCCATACGTGGTGTGCATCCTTGATCCAACTATTGCTATTGTTCTCCTTGAATTCAATAGGTCTTCCCCCCGGTAGTAAATTAGTATAGGGGCATCAACACATTGTTTTAATCTTCTCGGGTAGTTTGGGTCCAAAATAAAAATAGGCTCGATGCCATAGATGCTACATGCTTCAATTTCCTTAACTGCAAAATCCAATGCGCGATTCCGCTCCATAGCGGCTAATTGATTTGAAGAGAGTCTTGTACATTGTTTTACATCGGAAATACTTAATGAAAAAAATTGCTCGGGATTAAGTTCAGATAGAATATTATTAATTCGAATCGGACCAAGACCTTTTAAAAAACTCATCGCCACCTTGTATACTAAGTCCTCACCCCCCATTTTTTTATATCTTCGTTAACTCTAATTTACTTAAAAATTAACTAGACATGTGGCGATTATTACTTTTTAACATCTGTCTTTTCTCTGTATTACAAGGGTTTAGCCAAACACTTACAGGAACAATTACCTCATCAGAAGATGGTAAACCGTTGAGTGAGGTTAAGGTGCTTCATGAAGGTTCAAATCAAGTGGTAAAATCAGATGATACAGGTAATTTTATAATGAATAATATCCCATTACCAGCAACAATAACGATTCGCACAAATGGATTCATCACACAAACACTAGAAATAAGGACGTTAGATAGGTTGAATGTCCAATTGGTGCCGAAGCAACGGGTAATGAATACGGTGGTCGTAAGTGCAGGCAGACGAGACCAACAATTAGAAGAAATTCCAATCTCCATTGAAATAATAAAACCTGCGTTGGTAGCAAATAAAGGACTCACAAACCTTGCCCAAGCAGTTGATCAAAGCCCAGGTGTTTATGTGATGGATGGTCAGGTGAGTATACGGGGTGGCGGTGGATATGCCTATGGGGCGGGAAGCAGGGTCTTATTGTTATGGAATGGAGTTCCCATGCTTTCACCTGATATTGGTGACGCGAAATGGAATGCCGTTCCAATGGAACAAGCTTCTCAGATAGAAATATTAAAAGGCGCGTCGTCTGTACTCTACGGTAGTGGCGCATTAAACGGAGTTATAGCCCTAAACGAACGCGAGCCAGGTCCTGATGGGGTCTTGGAAGCGAAAATTCAAAGTGGAATTTATGACAATCCAAACCGTAAGTCGCTACAGTGGTGGGGTAAGGGAAAGGAACAAGCCTTCAATCCAACCTTTCATATGGCTGATTTGTATTACGGAAAATCAATTAAAAACATTGGGTACACAATCGGAGCTAACGTATTTTATAACGAGGCTTTTCGCCAAGGTGAACAAGAAAAACGCGCTCGAATTAACGGAAGCTTTTACTATCGTCCATTGAAAGAGAATAGCAAATTGAAAGCCGGAATAAGTTACAACTTACAGCTACAAGATGCGGGTGTTTTCGTGTTATGGAAAAATGATTCTATGTGTTATCAAGCCATGGACAATACTATTTCAAGGCAAAAAGCCGTGCGATTTAATGTGGATCCTTACCTTAAATTTATTGATAACAAAAACAACAAGCACCACTTTAGAACGCGATATTATTTAGTTACGACCGGTAATGATACCAAGGTATATGATGCGTCATTTGCTCAGATGTATTATTTCGATTATCAATTTCAAAAGAAAATAAATAGCGCAACAAATGTGACACTTGGAGCCACTAACACGCTCAATAATATTAAAAGTTGGGTCTTTGGAGATCACATAAGTGAAAATGCTGCTGCATATAGTCAATTCGAAATAAAGGCAAAAAAGTGGGATTTTACGACCGGCTTAAGGTTAGAATTCTGCAAGTTAGATACGCTACCCTTTGATTCTCAATTTAAAATAGGGGCATTTGAATCGCCCATATATCCGATTTTACGTGCAGGGGTTCATTATGAGCCATTTAAAGGGACTCACTTTCGAGGATCTTTAGGTCAAGGGATTCGTTTTCCTTCCATAGCCGAGCGCTTTGTTTCTACCTCGGTAGGTGGCGTAGTGATTTTTAAAAACCCTACGCTTCGTCCAGAAACAGGATATGCAGCAGAACTTGGCGTTAAGCAAGTATTTAAAATTGGGGGCTGGAAAGCGATGGCCGATGTTGCTGGTTTTGCCAATTATTACTCGAATATGACAGAATTCACCTTTGGATTGTATAAACCAGATAGCATTACGGTATTACAAACAACAAATCCAGACACGATCAATTACTTTTACAATTGGGTTGGATTTCAGGCTCAAAATGCAGAACAAGCCTTTATTGGAGGAGCAGAATTTTCATTTAACAGCATGGGAAAAATTGGTGAAGTGGATTTGACCACCTTATTGGGGTATACCTATATGTATCCTATTAGCCTTAATAAAGATTCCCTCTACAAACTCTCCTTTTCAGACCCAAGTACGAACATGTTAAAATATCGCTTTAATCACATGGCGAAAGCCGATATTCAAGCGACTTACAAAGCGTTTAGCATAGGGATTTCTTCACGATATAATAGCTATATGAAAAACATTGACCGAGTCTTTGAAGACGGGGTGCTTGGAGAGGAATTACTGGTTGGAATGGCTAACTATCGATCTGTTTTCAATAAAGGGGTAGCTGTTTTTGATGCGCGCTTTGGGTATCAAATCAATGAAGCCTTTAAGGTTAATTTTATTGCCAATAATCTCTTTAACAAGGAATACGTCAGTAGGCCTGGTGATGTTCAAGCACCAAGAAACTTCATTCTTCAAATGCAGTTGGCTTTGTAATTTTTTGTTTCTTTAAGCCCCAAAACCTTACTTATGCGTTTATTTTTATCGTTGTTCATCTCTTTTTTATATGTTTCTCATTCCTTCGCACAACTTAATGGTGTAGTTACCGATCAATCTACAGGGAAACCATTATATGGTGTTAAAATATATGCATCCACAGGTGAAAAACAGCTCTCTGATTTCGATGGGAAATTTAGTTTCAGCAATACTACACTACCGTTAAAATTGGTGTTTAATTTATTAGAATACCGAATTGATACCGTAGTTATTACCAACCTCGGCACTATAAATCATGCCATGCGTGTGAATGAAAAAACAGAGCAAACCGTGGTAGTATCCGCAAATAAACGCGCACAAAAAATTGAAGAAATCCCAATTTCGATTGAAGTAATTAAGCCTCGCTTAATTGAAAATAAGGGGATGGTAAATTTAGAGCAAGCAGTGGAACAAACACCGGGCGTATTCACGATGGATGGACAAGTAAGTATCCGTGGGGGTTCTGGGTTTGCATATGGTGCGGGGAGCCGCGTTATGATGCTGTGGAATGGACTACCTCTGTTGTCGGGGTATGCAGGAGATGCTCAGTGGAATGCGATTCCAATAGAACAAGCATCACAGGTAGAGGTAATAAAAGGTGCGTCTTCCGTGCTTTATGGAAGCGGGGCCTTAAATGGGGTGATCGCCTTATCGGAGAAAGAACCGGGATTAAAACCCGAAACTAAAATTAGAGTGCAGACTGGAATTTATGACAACCCAAGAAGGAAATCTATGCAATGGTGGGGAAAGGACAGCGCACAACGATTTAATCCAATGAACCAACAAGTAGAGGTTTTCCGCAGTCAAATGTTTAAGCGTACGGGCTATACCCTTTCTACCGTATTTTATAATGATAAGGGGTATCGTCAAGGAGAAACGGAAACTCGGGGTAGAATCAGTGGGACCTTATATCTTCGCCCCTTAAAAATCGAACGACTTAAGGCTGGGATTAGTTTTAACTATCAACTACATAAAACCGGGAATTTCTTGATTTGGCAAAGTGCAGATCAAGGCTATACGCCTAGCGGAGGTGCGGATACTTCAAACCCAGCATCTACCCTAACCTACAACCTATCTAATCGCCTGTTTATCGATCCTTATGTCAAGTATATTGATAAACACAATAATAAACATAGCATTAAAACTAGAGCCTACCTTACTACGAATAAAAATATCAGCAATGATCAACAAAGTAATGGAGCTGTTGTGTACATAGCAGACTATAATTTTCAGCGTAATTTCAAATCGGGAGGCACCCTTGTTACAGGGTTATTTGGTACCCATAATGTCGTGTTTTCTAATTTATTCGGTGACCATTCATCAAACAATGCAGCAGCTTATGCACAGTATGATCATCACATTGGTAAATTCGATTTTACCGGGGGTATGCGTGCAGAGTATTTCACTATGGACAACAAAAAAGGAGATTCTGATTTTAAAATCGGGAATACTGTCCTTCCATTTTATCCGGTGTTTAGAGCGGGGGCTCATTATGAGCTAAAAAAATACACACATTTAAGGGCTTCTTTCGGACAAGGTATTAGATACCCTTCGGTAGGTGAGCGTTTTACCAGTACATCAGTAGGTGCATTGAATATTTTTCCAAATGCAAACTTAAAGCCTGAAACGGGATGGGCTGCGGAAATCGGTATTAAACAAGGGGTGAAAATGGGAGATTGGAAAGGGATGATCGATGTGTCAGGATTTAT
>JBIKUO010000053.1:0-5814 GCA_044347515.1 Crocinitomicaceae bacterium
CCTTGAAGTAACTGCTTAATTTGGTCCAAGGCGCCCACTTCCGAGGGAGCTGGGGTTATATTCTGAAGCAATAAGTTCAACAACACTAACTGCTGACCAATTCCGTCATGAAGTTCTCGTGCAATTTTCTTTTTCTCTCCTTCTTCTGCTTGCGCAATGATATCATATTTACGCTGTTCAAAGAGTAACTCATCCGTTTTATCAACCACTAATGCAATATACGCTTCTTTATCCTCCGTTAACTGATTCAAAATGATCTGAGTGGAAATCTCTTGCTCAATTAAGGTACGTTGCTTGTAATACCCCATCCATCGTGGACTATTATCTTCAGCTGATAAATTCTGTTCCGAAATAATGAACTCATTCAAGGATTTACCTACGATTTCATTGGCAGTTGATGCATCAAATAAGGTAAGCGCCGCTTGATTACAAAATAAAATTTCATAGGTACTCACCGACAATTTCAACATCGGCAGGGGCGAATTATAAAAAAGGTCTTTGTATTTTTTTTCTGATTCTGTGAGTTGAACTTGGAATGTTCGACGAAGTATCCCGTATTTAATTGTCTTATCTAGAACTCCCGCATTTATTTCATTTTTAAGCAAATAATCTTGTGCTCCTTTTGAAACAATTTCTAAGGAAAGTGCGCGGTTATCCATTCCAGATAGCACGATAATCGTTGCCTCATCAAAAATTGCTTGAATGCGATCATAGGTGGCAATGCCGGAAGAATCACGAATGTTCAAATCCAAGAGAATAACATCCGGTGTAAACTCTTCTTTGACCTCCATGGCATCGGCTATGGCATCAATAGACACGATATCATACGAACTATAACCCAAAAGAACTAAGCGTTCTTGAAGCAGGCTCGCAAAAGAAAGATCATCTTCTACGATTAAAATATTTACATTTTCCATTCCCCTAAATTCTGAATAAAGACGCGATCTTTATCCGTAACTGCTTCTAAGTTATGAAGAAATTCGATGCGATCTTCCTCCGGAATACAGTCCACCGGGAAGGTCAGTTGAAGAGATTGAATGTAATCAAAAAATAAGGTTTGTTGAGATAAACTAACTTTTCGCAATCCCGAAAAATATAATACAATCACTTCCCTGTCAGCAACAATTATTGCTTTTTTACTCAAGCCTACACCAAAACGGGGCAGACCTATGATCAAGAAGAGTAGATTGTCAATTGCTGAGGCTAAGAACACTACCGAACAAAGGATGGCATCTTTTGAAAGCACATAAAGCGCAATACCTACTGCGGTTAATATTCCTGCCTCTAATAAGGTGTAGACGATAACCCGTTTTCTACGTTCATTACTTACCTTGGCATGAAATACAAAGCGGTCGGTTTGTCGGATGGTAAAGAGCGCAACCCACCGGCGAATGCTGCGATTTGCCGCAAGAATAGCCATCAATAAGGCCAAGCCTCCAAACATATAATCTTTGTAGGGTAAATTTGCGCCAGTAGTTCGGATAAATTCAAGGGGGAAATCGAATCCCACAAAAATGGCTAAAGCCAAGGCAGGAAAAAATAAAACCAATAAAAATGAATTGGTGAGTCTATTCATTTGGCAGTTGTTTCAACCTCGTTTTTAATTTCGAAACTTGTTGCTGAATATCCTTGATTTTTTTGTCAACCTCAGCGCGCAAGGAGTCTGCCCCTTTAGATCGAGCAAAAAATGATAAGTTAGTTTCCATTCGATTGGCTTCTTGTTCTAAGCGCTCAATCTGCTTACGGATGTCAAACCGTTCCTTTTGCAGTAATTTCGAACGTTCTGGTGAGGCTTGAATGCTGTCCAATTTTGCAGTAAAAGCCATTTCCTCCTTTTCCTTTGCACTCACTGCCAACGAACCGTAGCGTGCATCAAGTGCTTCTTTATATGCGGCATACACTTCATCCTTCTTGGCATGAGGCACCTGACCTATTTCTGAAAATTCGGCTGCCAAACTTCGTAACGATTTTAAGGCTTCCGAACGGTCAGAGGTATCTAACGCCTGAATTCTTTGTACTAATTCTAATTTTAAGGTGAGGTTGTTTTCACGGTCTTTTTCCGCGGACTGATTGGCTACATCACGGGAATTAAAAAAGGCATCACATGCCGCTCTAAATTCTGCCCATAAGCGGTTTTCGGCCTTTCCAGTATTCCCGATAGCTTTCCAATCTTTTTGATAACCAATGATTTTGTGAGAGCTGGTCTTCCAATCGGTAGAGTCTTTCAGTGCATTCACCGCATCAATTAATGCTTTTTTCTTTTCAATGAGTCCGGAATAGGCCTCGTGCTGTGCTTTACTGTATGATTTCTTCAATTCGAAAAAGCCGTCACATGCTGCCCGAAATGCTTTCCAAACCTCGTCGTTTTCTTTTCTTGACCCTGGGCCTATTTTTTTATAAGACTCCTGTACCGCCTTCAGTTGTTCCACAAGCTTGTCCCAATCCTTATTGGACTTAGCTTCGCCTGCTGAAGTGTGTAAACCAAGAATTTCTTCTACCAAGGCACGTTTTGCTGCGATATTCTGCACATATACCTGGCGTTGCGCCTCATAATGTACATTGATTTTCTCATAAATCTGACGAACGGTTTCCCAATATTTTGGTTTAATTAATTCCCATTCCTCATTTTGAACTGGGCCGATGTCTTCCCATTCATCCTGCAACACGCGTAACTGTTGCTCTACTGATTTGATGTCTTCTTCCTCGTTACGGAGTTGTTGCAGCTTGTGAAGAACCTTCTGTTTTAATTGTAAATTCCGCTTATAATCATGGTCTTTTATTTCGCGATAAATTCGCATGGTATAAAAGAAAATCTCTAATAAACGTGCATATTCTTTTTGAATTCCATCCCGCTGATCCCTCGGAATATCTCCGATTTTTTTCCATGTTTCATGGATGTTCTTATACGATTGAAAGGCTGAAGCAATGTGCTCTTCCGACTCGATAATGCGCTTCAATTCATCTAATAATCCTTTTTTTAATTTCAGATTTTCACGTTCTAAGGTATCTTTCAAAGAGATTTGTTGTTTACGCTTCTCTTGAATGGCTTTATAACGTGTGATGAATTCATTTTTGATTTCGGTAAAGTCAATGGCGTCAATCGATTCTCCTTTTTCAGCAGCATCGAGCATGGCGATTTGTTGAACCCGCTCTGCTTCCATTAAGTGATCTTCGAAATTAATCTTCACTTCATTAATTTCTCTACCTATCGCGATTAAATCGTCTTGGGATTCAAAGGCAATTAATTGTTCCAGTAAAAGACGTAGTTGTTCCATGCTTACGCTAATTCAAATTGAGAAAGGGTATAAAATTCTTTGATGCGTTCATCAAGTTCATTCTTCGTTAATTCTTCCAAGCGCTGGGTACCAAATTTCTCAACACAAAAAGAAGCTAAGGCGGAACCTGCGATTACTGCTTTTTTCAACGAATCAAAGGTAACATCCTCTTGTGTAGAAAGGTATCCCATCAAGCCGCCAGCAAAGGTGTCTCCTGCTCCAGTTGGATCAAATACTTCCTCTAAAGGCAAGGCCGGCGCGTAAAACACTTCATCCGAACTAAAGAGCAAGGCCCCGTGTTCTCCTTTTTTAATAATTACTAAGCGAGGACCTAAGTCCATGATGCGTTTGGCCGCCGTTTTAAGTGCATATTCCCCGGTTAATTGACGTGCTTCTTCATCGTTTACAATCAGTAGATCCACCAATTTAAGGGTTTTATGAAGTTCGTCTAATGCGATATCCATCCAGAAATTCATGGTATCCATAGCGATTAATTTAGGCCGAACGGCCATTTGTTCAACCACCTTTCGCTGTACGTCCGGACTTAAATTCCCCAACATTAAAAAGGGTGCATTTCTAAACTCCATGGGAACAACAGGATCAAAGGTGCCGAGTACATTTAATTCGGTCACCAAGGTATCCCGACTATTCATGTCATTGTGGTATTTACCTGCCCAGAAAAATGTTTTTCCACCCGCAGGTATTTGTATGCCTCGAATATCAATTCCTCTCTTGACCATACCGTCAAGTACATCGGTAGGAAAATCTTCTCCCACGACAGAAACTAAGGCTTGATTTCTATTAAAAAATGAAGCGGCAAGGGATATATATGTCCCTGCTCCTCCTACAATTTTGTCCGATTTTCCAAACGGAGTTTCAATGGCATCAAACGCCACACTTCCCACTGTTAATAATTGCATACAAATCTTTTTACAAAGATAGGAAAGCAAAGTGGGAATGGGAACAGGATTCGCTTAAATTATAAATCAAATTTAATCCCTTGCGCTAAGGGTAAACTATCAGAATAATTGATTGTATTTGTTTGGCGGCGCATGTATATTTTCCATGAATCTGAACCAGACTCTCTTCCACCACCCGTTTCTTTTTCACCACCAAACGCTCCTCCGATTTCGGCGCCAGAAGTTCCAATGTTTACATTAGCAATTCCGCAATCTGAACCCGCTTGTGATAAAAAGGCTTCCGCTTCTTTTAAATCATTAGACATAATCGCAGAAGATAACCCTTGAGGAACACCGTTTTGAATCGCAATCGCTTGGTGTACATCTCCGCTGTATTTCATTAAATATAAGATTGGGGCAAAGGTCTCATGCTGAACAATCTCATAGTGATTTTCGGCTTCAATGATACATGGTTTTACATAGCAACCCGTTTCATACCCAGCACCTGAAAGCACACCACCTTCAACCAATACCTTTCCGCCTTCTTGAATCGCTTTTGAAATAGCCGCTTCATACGCGGCAGCAGCTGCTGTATCAATTAAAGGCCCAACATGGTTTGATTGATCTAATGGATTACCAATCTTCAATTGCCCGTAGGCATTTCGTAACGCTTCTTTTACTTTATCATATACAGATTCATGAATAATCAGCCTTCGAGTAGAAGTACAACGCTGACCAGCGGTACCTACCGCACCAAACACCGCACCTGGAACCACCATTTTCAAATCCGCGGTTGGCGTAATGATAATTGCATTGTTTCCTCCTAACTCTAATAAAGAACGTCCCAGCCTAGCACCCACAGCAGCACCCACGGATTTACCCATGCGCGTAGAACCTGTAGCGGAAACCAATGGAACGCGAACATCGTCCGCCATCAGCTTGCCAATTTCTGGTCCACCAATCACCAAAGAAGAAACCCCATCCGGAACATTATTCGCTTTGAACACTTGATTGGTGATGTATTGACATGCTAACGCAGTAATCGGTGTTTTCTCAGAGGGTTTCCATACACAAACGTCACCACAAACCCAAGCTAAGGCCGCATTCCAACTCCATACGGCTACTGGAAAATTAAATGCAGAAATTATTCCTACAACACCTAAGGGGTGGTATTGCTCATACATCCGATGACCAGGACGCTCGGAATGCATGGTGAGCCCGTATAACTGGCGAGATAATCCAACAGCGAAATCACAGATGTCAATCATTTCTTGAACTTCACCAAGGCCTTCTTGTAAGGACTTCCCCATTTCATAAGAAACCAAAATACCTAAGGCTTCTTTGTGAACGCGTAATTGATCTCCTAATTGACGAACAATTTCTCCTCGTTTAGGAGCAGGAACCAAACGCCAAGAAGTAAATGCCTCTTGAGATTTTTGGATAATGCGATCATATTCCGCAGGAGTTACGGGAGTTACGGAAGCGATTGTTGCCCCATCAACCGGAGACAAAGAAACAATGGTTTGCGCATCAGTACCAAGGGATTCTGCACCAATATACCCACCAGGGTTTGTCGCTTTTATTTCAAATTGGGCTAAAATTTCGTGAATTTGCATGAATTTAATTTTTTACAAAGATAA
>JBIKUO010000054.1:0-5719 GCA_044347515.1 Crocinitomicaceae bacterium
TATATTATAATTCGACCACGCATTTAATTTCTTTATTTCATGAATTTTCAAATTAAGACGTGCAGCCATTTCATCATTTAATTGAATCAGATATACGGTAGAAGTGATTTTTCCATTGGCCAATTGAGCCGCGGATACCGCAGATATCTCCGCTTTTTTAGCAAGAATCATCGCATCTAATTTCATTAATTGATCTAAAGCACTGAGTTGAGAAGTATAGGTGGATAGTGAAATCTCAATGTTCTTGTTGAGTTGATCACGTTGGATCTCCAACATCTTTTTATTTAAATCAAACTTTCGCTGTTCACGTCCTAGGCCATACAGTGTTGAGATATTCCAGCGAAGAGAAACGTTTCCAGATCCAAAAAATCGCAAGTCTTGGTTAATGAAATTTGGTCCGGGACGACCATAATTACCTACCGCTCCTACATATATTTTAGGAAGGGCCACATTGGTTGCCAGCTTGTAACGCTCATCCAATAAAGATTCTTGCATTAACAACAACTTAGTTTCAGGTCGCATGATACTCATAACCATGGAATTTCCTCCGGCTGGCATTAAACTCAAGGTGGTTTGAGGGGTAATTTCCTTCCCTGTCATAAGCGAAAGTGAAGCACATAAACCTTTTAAATTCTCCATTGCTTCAATTAAATTCTGTTGCGTCTTTAGCAATTCAACCTCAATCTCATCTAAATTTGTTTGAAGCATCAAACCATTCGTTACAGCAGCCGCTACGCTAGTGGATCGTTGCATTAAATTATCTTTGAACAACTCTAGCATCGAAATATTTTCCTTTGCCAGCAGCATGGCCATGTAGATTTGATTTACGCGGTCCGCTGTCTTATATAATTCCACCGTATTTTTCTGTATTTCAATTTCTGTGGAGATCGTTTCTAACGATTGTTGCCTTTTTCCGATTCCACCATCAAAAATAAGTTGCTCCATAGACAAGGACCCTAAATACGAATCATGTGGAAAATTTGTCGTGAAACCAGGGATATTAAACTGAACCACCTCAGACTGATAGGTAGCCGAAGCATTTAGATTTAGTTTAGGCAACCATGCTTCACGAATGGCCGAAACATTAATTGCTTGCTGCGTCTTGTATAACTCAGACTGCTTGTAAATCGGGAAATTACGTTTAGTCCATTGAATGCATGAATCCAAGGAAATTGATGTTTCTTGAGCGAAAAAAACATTCATGCAAAACAGTAAAAAGAAATAGATTAAAAACTTCATTTACAATGGTTTAATTTTATTATTAATAAATTCATGTATGGATTCCCTTAAGGCTAGATTACGATCAAGACCCCATTGCGCACCGTTCTTGGATGCCACAACTTTGAAAATTGGTCGAGCAACAAAGGGATAGGTACATAAGGAAACTAAGTTGACGAAAAACATCATGGCATCAACAGGTTGGATTTCCCCGCGCTGCATTCCCTGATTAAGTACAAGGATTAGCGATGCTTTTTCCTTTTTATGTCGATTCACCTTTTCTTCAAATAAGGATTGATTTAAACTCACTTCTTTAATTAGGAAGATTGCCATCTGCGGATATTCTGCCAGAAAATCAATGAATCGGTCCGCATAGGAATGAACACGATCTATAATGGGTTGGGACTCATCCAACAAAACTTCCATATTCTGAAAATAACGAGAAAGCGCATTTTCAAAAACCCGGTCAAACAAGCGTTCTTTATTTCGAAAATAATAGTGTAACAGTGCCTTATTGATTCCAGCACGGTCCGCAATTTGTTGCATTCTAGCGCCATATAAACCAAATTCCATAAACACGACTTTGGCCGCATCCAAGATAACTTCTTCAGTTTTGGAATCTTTTAACTTCATGGTTTAACCAAATGGTTAACAAAAGTAAATAAATAATATCAGACTTCGGTACGCTACGCACTCAGGCTTCGATACGCTTCGCACTCAGCCTGCTTAAATCTCACCGTGGACTGAGTACCCCGTAGGGGTGTATCGAAGGCCACAACACCATAACCGCAGACTTCGGTACGCTACGCACTCAGGCTTCGATACGCTTCGCACTCAGCCTGCTAGAGAATACTATGCAATAATTTAAGAACCTATCGTTTTCCTCTATTCAAAATTATTAATGGCTGGATTCATGTATATTCTCAAATGTGCAAACGATACTTATTACGTTGGCAGTACAAAAAACTTGATAAGAAGATTTCAAGAACATCAAAATGGATTGGGCGCAAATCACACCAAGCGTTATGGACCAATTGAACTCGTTTATTTTGAAATTTACCAACGAATTGATTTTGCTTATTACCGGGAGAAACAAATACAGGGTTGGACAAGAAAAAAGAAATTAGCTCTGATTAATGGAGAATACACTGACTTAAAATTTGCTGCTAAGAAAATCTTCAGAATGAAACTTTAACCGCAGGCTTCGATACGCTCCGCTACTCAGCCTGCTTAAATCTCACCGTGGACTGAGTGATCCGCCCTGGCGGATTGTATCGAAGGACACAACACCATATCGCAGGCTTCGATACGCTGCGCTACTCAGCCTGCTTAAATCTCACCGTGGACTGAGTGATCCATCTAAAATTACTTTGAATTCAATTGAATGTATCGAACCCAATCCGCTTGATATTTGATCGCCATACTGGGGGTTAATTCAATACCCACGGAAGCAAAATCTTCACCCGTCATCCAATTAAGAATCCATGAGGCGCGTCCTGCAACGGTGAAAATATCCTCTTGCATTCCTCCCCCATGCCCATAAAATTTCAGCTCACCGGTTTGAATGCGATCCCAAATAATTAAATCGGCCGTATTCGTTAATCCCACTTTCGTTTTATTTGATAACCTGCAAATCAAATGCGGGAAGACTTCATAAGGATGTACGAAACACCAGGTTTTTGCCGCGCACAAATCCCAAAAGTTCTTAGCGGAGTCAAGTACAGAGAGTACCTTATTCAGTGAAAAACCCAGCGTATCAATCGAACTGTAAAAGCGATATTCTTTTTCTGCTTCAATCCATGCGATTGGCTTTTTGAATGAAGGCCTTAGTTCATAGGTTGTACGTGTTGAGTCTTGATGATTGAAATATGAGAAGGTGTCTGCCACCGGCTTCCAAAAATCGATGGATTCAACGGTTAATTCTTTCTGAGCAACCAAGGGAAATGCCACAGCAAATAAAATTCCAACGAAACTGAAGCGCATTATTTGTTTGCGCGTGCAATGATCTCCTCCACGACGCTTGGATCTAACAGTGTACTCGTATCTCCCAAATTCGACACATCACCCTCCGCAATTTTTCGTAAAATTCTTCGCATGATTTTACCGCTGCGTGTTTTAGGTAAGCCCGGCACCACAAGGATTCTATCCGGTTTAGCGATCGGACCAATTTCCTTTGAAACGGTATTCAACACTTCGGTTTGCATGGTTTTCTCATCATAAGAACCCGCATCCAAAATCACATAAGCAAAAATTCCTTGTCCTTTAATGTCATGCGGATATCCTACTACGGCACTTTCAATAACGCGCTCGTGCATATTGATTGCATTCTCCACTTCTGCCGTTCCAATGCGGTGACCACTCACGTTCAATACGTCGTCTACCCTACCCGTAATTCGGTACATTCCTTCAGCATCGCGCATGCATCCATCCCCCGTAAAATATTTGTTAGTATACACCGAAAAATAGGTCTGGCGGCAGCGTTCATGGTCATTGTATGTTGTTCGAATCATCCCGGGCCAAGGAAATTTAATGCATAAGTTTCCATTCACCTCATTCCCTTCAATCTCCTCCCCTTGATCATCCACCAAACACGGTTGAATTCCAGGTAAGGGTAAGGTAGCATAGGAAGGCTTCGCAGGCGTAATTCCCGCCAAATTGGAAATCATAATTCCTCCCGTTTCGGTTTGCCACCAGGTATCTACAATCGGACAGTTATTTTTCCCAATGTGGTCATCATACCAATGCCACGCTTCTTCGTTGATGGGCTCTCCAACCGAACCGAGTACCTTTAATGAACTCAAATCCTTTCCTTCAATAAATTCCGTACCGAATCCCATTAAACTTCGAATGGCGGTTGGTGCGGTATATAAAATATCCACCTTGTGTTTGGCTACGATTTCCCAAAACCTTCCGGCATCAGGCCACGTGGGAACTCCTTCAAACATCAAGGAAGTTGCTCCGGCACTCAAGGGACCATAGATGATATAGCTATGTCCGGTAATCCAACCGATATCCGCCGTACAAAAATGCACTTGTCCGGGTTGATATTGGAACACATTTACAAAGGTATAATTCGCCCAAACCATATAGCCAGCGGTCGTATGCACAACGCCTTTTGGTTTACCGGTAGAACCTGAAGTATAAAGAATGAACAAAGGATCTTCAGATTCCATAGCTTCGGCGGGCACCTGCCAATTCCCTTCGTTCGCCACCCGATCCATTTCATCATGCCACCAAAAATCTCGTCCTGCCTGCATGGTACAAGCCGTATGTGTGCGCTCATAAACAATTACCGTTGAAATAGCATTGGTAGATTTCAGTGCTTCATCTACAACAGACTTTAAGGGAATATCTTTTGCTCCTCGGTACGCCCCATCGCAGGTTACGATGCACGTAGCGCCAGCATCCGCGACACGGTCAGCAATCGCTTGGGCAGAAAAACCTCCAAAGATGATTGAATGAATCGCACCAATACGGGCACACGCTAAGGTAGCAAT
Organism: Crocinitomicaceae bacterium; assembly: GCA_044347515.1. GTDB lineage: Bacteria > Bacteroidota > Bacteroidia > Flavobacteriales_D > Crocinitomicaceae > UBA952. Next base: position 4,716 of record JBIKUO010000054.1, read on the forward strand.
GGCCAATTCTGGTATCATTCCCATGTAAAGGCATACGCGGTCCCCTTTTTTAACCCCATGATTAAGCAAGACCCGAGCAAATTGATTCACTAAGTGGTGAAGTTCCGTGTAGGAAATGGCTCGAGACGCTTCATCGGGATTATTGGATTCCCATAGGATTGCCGTGGCATCACCCTGTGCAGCTAAGTGTCGGTCTAAGGAATTTTCAGTAATATTGAGTTGAGCTCCATCAAACCAGCGCACATCAGGGTCAGAGAAATTCCAGTGCAGGACCTTATCCCATGGTTTTTTCCATTGAAAATTTGCTGCGATGGAAGCCCAAAATTCATCGGGGTTATCCACGCTGTGTTTATAGGCATCTTGGTACTGTTGAAAACTCTGGATTTGATATGGATATGACATAAATAGGTACTTAGTTTTCCTAAAATTAATTAAATCAGTTCAAATCCCGTTATAAGCCGCGCAAAAGCGCGTAACTTTGTACCAGTTGCTTTAGCGAAGCAATACGTTCTTTGGGGTCGACATTGGATTTGACAGCGATAGCGGCAGTCAGGTGTCAGCATGCAGAGGGTTGTGGTGAACCTCTTTAATATCTTGTCACAAACAATAAATGACAATACGTCATACGCACTTGCTGCTTAATTAACGGAATGTTAGTTGGCTTAATTCAACTGAAGCACAGTAGGTTGAACAAGTACCTTCGGTAGGCGACGGCCCGTTTCGCTTACCAATCGAAGGTTCATCCCATCGGGCTGGTAAACGTGAGGCTACTAAGCGGTTACGAGAACTCAGTGGCTAAGTCCGAGACCGGGTGTTCCTGTCCAATTTCGGATCGAAAATTAATCAGGAAATAAGCATGTAGAAAGCTTGAATTCCCATTGTTTGGACGAGGGTTCGAACCCCTCCGACTCCACTCTACGGGAAAGCAGCACCCTTGGGTAGCTGCTTTTTTTGTTTCGAACAAAGCATGCTTTGGTGAGAAAAAGAAAAAAAAGGAGCGAATG
>JBIKUO010000055.1:0-5708 GCA_044347515.1 Crocinitomicaceae bacterium
AATTAAGGTATAAGACCGTTTTGGCTTCATGAATTTCTATCTTAATACCGTAAATAATCTATTTTCGTATTGACACAATATTCAAAAATATTTTATATTTGAAAAAGCTAAAAACCAATACCTATGAAAGCAGTTCTTACCATTTTTTTATTCTTGTTTATTTTCATCACGAATACCTCTTTGTCACAATCTGTTCGAATTAACTTTATTCGCTACAAACAAATAGAATATAATGTCTACAGCGAAAAATGGTCACCATGGCCTAATGCATGGAATCAAAGTGGTGCTCATGCCATCATCCAACATATCTATGATGATATGTACAAAGTATCCATTTACGGTTATGACGGAGATCTGATTGCATCCACTACATGTACATTTGACTCTGATGTATCTGTAAAAAAAAGAATCTCTCAAGACGACCCTTATCTTAATTGCTACTCAGATACAAATGGTGATCAGATTTGGACAAGTGTAGTTTCATTACAATCACTGATAGATAATGTGGAAGGATGGAAGCAAGATAACGCTCAACTTTACCTTTGGGTTTTTAGTACAGATACGCCTTTCGCTTTTGTTTTAGAATAAATTATATACTAACACATTACTCTATTTAGAATTCCTAATTTGGCTAGGAAGCACCGCAGATGGCTTAGCCTTTTATTTCTTAAAAGTTCCTCCAGATAGACTAGTTACATTTATCGCAAGTTGTTTTTCCCCACTTGGGTTATTCGCAAATCCAATGATTTATAAATCATTAATTTTGTAAACCAAATTAAACGCAATGAAATTACTTTGTTCACTCTTATTAAGCTGTGTTTTAACAAGCTTTGTTTTTGCTCAAGATCTTATTACCCTTAAAAATGGTACTCAAATAAACGGTAGCATCCTGGAGGTAACTCCTTCGCTTGTAAAGTTTAAAAAGACAAGTGACGGACCTGTATATTCAATGAATCTTACAGAATTAAGTTCTATCGCTTATAAAAATGGGACGGTTGAGAATTATGGTCCTGCTCCGGTAGTATCCAATTCAAATAAACCAATTACACCGGCAAATTCTGACCCGAAAGAAGATGAAATGCTAATACCGATAAAACGTTATGGTGGACCGAGGGTAGGATTAACTTACATCAGCGCAGGAACGACTCGTACACGGATTGCTGAAGCATTTAACCGTGCTGATATTACTCCTTTTGTTTCTCAGTTTGGTTGGCAATTTGAAACCCGGATTTTCACGCTAGAAAGTGGAGGCGCTGGATTGGTAGAATTCATTCCAATGATCGGGGGACTAGAGCAAGGGTTATTTTTACCAAGCGCATCTGGAATCCTTGGTTTTCGGGCGGCTAATGGCATCGAATTTGGCGTAGGTCCAAGTGCATCACTTGCAGGATTTGGACTTGTAATGGCGGCTGGAGCCTCATTCAAAGTCGGTAAAATCACTTTTCCTTTCAATATTGCGTTTAGTCCAAACATTAAAAAAATCCTGCCAGATCAGCAAACTTACAATCCGATTACGGGGTTGTACGAGACCATTCCCGGAGAAATCACTAATTCTGGCTTTAGATTGAGTTTGCTTGTTGGATTTAATTCAAGAAAAGGCTAAATTATGATGAAATGTTTACTTTTCATCCTTTCGCTCAGTTTCTGTTCATTTGAATTTGCTCAAATAACGCAACATGATTCATTGCTTATTCCCATTAATTTGAATCAAGATACATTGGTTTCTAATTCAGGTGAAATTATCACAGGGTATATATTAGAACAAGCCGACGGATACATTTCATTTCAGGGACCATTGAGCGAGGAAATAAACCTTGTTGCAGTAGACCAATTGTTGCTTATTAAAAAAGCAAATAAACCTGCTGAAGTATTGTACAAGGATGACACGTTAGTCACTAAAATCGGAATATTTATTGCCTGTAAAGTTCTTGAGGTGTCTGCTGATTCCATCAGCCTTTTTCAATATAATGGGCTTATTGAATCTCCAAAGCATATAGATCAAAAATCACTACTTCTCATTAAATATAGCAATGGAACATCAGAAGACTTTAGCGCTCTTTCTTCACTAAAACCAATCTCAAGAGAGGAACTGAAGGAACTTGGTAAATTAGATGCAAAAGCCTATTTCAAAACACATCCTGTGGTTATCGCAGGTGAAGTACTTCTTGGGTTTACCTCGATTTTCATACTACCTATTCCCACAGCAATTACAATTGCATGTACAAAACCAACGAATCTAGTGAATCTTGAAAATCCAAATGTAAATCTCATATCTTCTGAACCTGAATATAAATTAGCTTATGCTAAGCAGGCAAGAAAATACAAATCCAGGGATGCTTTAATTTCTTATTTCAGCGGGCTTGTTGCTTGTGTTGGGACTTTATTCTTGATGAATTAAGTAATTTTAAGACCTTGTGAACTAAAGTAGTAAATTAGTGTTCAATAGGTCATGACTACCGTTCAAAAAAACATTTTTGGTGAACCTCTAATTCCATGCTGTATAAGTCCAATGACAGGGTTTTACCGGGATGGTTTATGTCGAACCGATGCACTAGATGAAGGACGCCATGTGGTGTGCGCTCAAATGACTGAAGAATTTCTTGTCTTTTCAAAAGCAGTTGGCAATGACCTTTCCACACCTCTACCCGCATATGATTTTCCTGGGTTAAAAGCAGGTGACTTCTGGTGTCTCTGTGCACTTCGTTGGAAGCAAGCATTCGATGCGGGAAAAGCTCCTTTAGTAAACTTAGAAGCTACATCTGAAGCAGCCTTGACATACATAGCAGTTCAAGATCTAATTGCTCACGCCTATCGAACGATCAATGAATAAACTGGAATACAGTTATTTTGAGCTTCCCTCCACATTTTATTCTAAGGTTAGGCCTCTGAAATTTAAAGGAGCCTTAACCCTACTTTTTAATGAAACACTCGCAAAAAAACTACATATCTCGGAGGATTTCATACCCGCTTTACTTGACTCAACTTCACAAGTATTTGATGAAAATATAAGCCCCTTCGCTCAAGCTTATGCAGGACATCAATTTGGTCATTTCACCATGCTTGGTGATGGACGTGCGATTGTCCTTGGCGAAGTGGTAGTTGACAAGCGCTTCGACTTGCAACTCAAAGGAAGCGGTCCTACCCCCTATTCTCGTCGTGGAGATGGTCGTGCAACCCTAAAAGCCATGACTCGAGAGTATATAATGAGCGAAGCCATGGAAGCCTTGCATATTCCAACATCCAGATCATTAGGCGTTTTTTCAACAGGCGAGCGCGTATTTCGCACGGGTCCTGAACCTGGCGCGGTATTGGCACGCATCATGAAAAGCCACATCAGAGTGGGAACTTTTGAATATGCTCGTTATTTTTTAACCAATGAAGCGCTTCAAGCACTCTTAAATTATACCATGGAAAGGCTTTACCCGTCATGTAAACAAGCAAGTAATCCGGCCTTGGAATTCATTAAAACAGTTGCTGAAAAGCAATTTGAATTGGTCACTCATTGGATGCGCGTTGGGTTTATCCATGGCGTAATGAATACCGATAATACCGCAATCAGTGGCGAATCGTTTGATTATGGTCCGTGCGCTTTCATGAATCAATACGATCCCAATACTGTATTTAGTTCAATAGATGCACAAGGACGGTATTCGTTCGGAAACCAAGGAGCCATTATTCAATGGAATTTAGTGCGTCTAACAGAAGCCCTTTTGCCACTCATCGATCCATCGGAGGAGCAAGCGCTTTTCATTGCAAAATCGTTTATACAAGGATTTGAAGAGGAATGGAAACGGAAATACCAGCAGACGATGGCGCAAAAAATTGGTTTTTCAAAAGCTGACAAGGAAACAGAACGCTTGGTTAGCGATTTATTGAAGCTGATGAAGCAGCATGGCGCAGATTACACCAATACCTTTGCTGCACTTTCTCATGCAATTCCTAATTCCCTTTCCCCATGGGGACAAGAAGCATTTATTGAATGGAAAGCCCAATGGAACACTTATGCGAAAAGTCAAGGCACATCATTAGCGGAACGAATGGCGCTAATGGGTCGGATAAATCCTGTCATTATTCCACGCAACCACCTGGTAGAGTCTATACTTTCGGAAGTAGAACTATGGGAAAATGATACAAGGTATTCAGACCGATTTCATGAAGCAATGTCTTTATGGACTGATCCATACGCATACGATGAGTCGCGCATTCCTTGGATGAAACCTCCTACCGCGGAAGAAAACCAAGCCCACCAGACCTTTTGTGGCACATAAGGATTAAACAATTTCTCTTAAAAAATGTTATTACTTTCAATTTTGATAGTAATACTATTATTTTTGCAAGACGAACATTTTTATGAACATTTCAATTCAAGTAAGCGCAACGCTCTATCTTAAAGATCCAACAAGTTCCGAGATTGGATTAAAAATTCTAACGGAAGGAATTCAGTTGATGCAAGATTTAGGATTTGAAGCCTTTACTTTTAAAAAACTTGCTCAAAACATTCAATCAACGGAAGCTACAATTTACCGGTATTTTGAGAATAAGCACAATTTTCTACTGTACTTAATCAATTGGTATTGGGGTATTTTATCGTATCGTTTGATGCTTGCAACAGCGAATGTCCCAGACCTTAAGCAGCAACTTTCAAATTCTATTTCTGTACTTACCGGTTTACCTGACCCATCTCAACTGGGCTATATTGCAGAAGAAATGCAACTTAAACAAATCGTTATACAAGAATCAGGGAAAGCCTTACATACTAAAATGGTAGATGATGAGAATCAAAACGGCATTTATTTGAATTATAAATCAATTGTTTCTACTGTTGCTGAATTGGTTAAAACCATTGACCCAAGCTTTCCTTATCCAGAAATGTTGATATCAAATCTAATTGAAAATGCAAACCAGCAACGCTTTTTCTCAGTTCATTTACCACGGCTAACCAATTCCTCTTCAGCAGACGATGCAGTAGAGTCATTTTCACACTTAATCATTCAAAAAGTACTTCAATCATGAAAGCAGAAGAAATGACCCCCTTTAAGCGGCTATTAGCGATGCTTAAACCCGATAACAGTGAAATTCGCAACGTGTATATTTTCGCGGCATTCAGCGGGATTGTTGGCTTAGGATTACCCATCGGTATTCAGGCCATTGTGAATTTTATACAAATGGGAAGGGTGAGTACCTCTTGGATTATATTGGTTATCTTGGTAATGCTTGCGATCATTATTTCTGGTTTTCTAAACATTGCCCAAATGCGAATTACAGAAAACTTACAACAGCGGATTTTTGTTCGATCTGCGCTCGATTTTACAGACCGAATCCCCTTGATAAACACAGAGGCTCTTAACAACAAATATGCACCGGAGCTACCCAATCGGTTTTTTGACACCATTACCATTCAAAAGGGGCTATCGAAACTCATTCTAGACTTTGCCGCAGCCTCATTGCAGATTATTTTTGGGTTGGTTTTGCTTTCATTTTACCACAGCTTTTTTATTTTCTTCGGCTTGGCATTAATCTTATTGCTTGTCATTGTGTTTCGAATAACCGCTGAACGCGGATTTCGCTCAAGCTTGAGGGAATCGAATTATAAATACAAAATTGCGCATTGGCTCCAGCAAATTGCATATACTCGATTTAGCTTTAAAATGGCCGGTACCCCCTCCTATTTAATGTATCGCACCGATCAATACTTAGTGGAATATTTA
>JBIKUO010000017.1:0-60650 GCA_044347515.1 Crocinitomicaceae bacterium
GCAGAAGAATTTGGTCGAATTACGGCCTATGAAACTAGAGCTTCAGGCATTCCTTGGAATTTTTCTCCGGTTTTAGATTTAGGAAGAAACCCCCTCTGGTCTAGAACCTTTGAAACACTGGGAGAAGACCCTTATTTGGTTTCGGAGATGGGCGCAGCGATCATTAAAGGGTATCAAGGAACGAATCCGCGCGCAATTGATTCCTTACATGTACTTTCTTGTATGAAACATTTTGTGGGGTATAGTGCCGCTGCCAGTGGACGAGATCGCACCCCCGCTTGGATTCCAGATAAATATATGAAGGAGTTGTATTTACCTTCGTTTAAATCAGCCGTTCAAGCCGGCGCTCAAACAGTAATGATCAACAGTGGAACGGTAAATGGTATTCCAGGGCATGTGAATAAAGCCTTACTTCAACACACCCTAAAAGACGAATGGAAATTCCCAGGATTTGCCGTTTCAGATTGGGAAGACTTTAACATGTTGCATACGGTACATCGCGTTGCCCCGGACCTAAAAACCGCATACGAAAAAGCGTTTAACGCAGGTGTAGATATGAGTATGGTCCCACTCTCTCCTGATTATAAAACCTATTGTGAACTCATGTTACAATCTGTCAAAGACGGTAACATTACTGACGTTAGATTGGATGACGCAGTGAATCGAATTTACCGAACTAAAGAAGTGGTAGGCTTATTTGACTTGCATCAACCCGTGCTTTCAAGTTATACAGCCTTTGGTTCCCAGCAGCACAAAAATTCGTCAAAACAAGCAGCCTTGGAGTCAATTACTTTATTGAAGAACAATGGAATCCTGCCTTTGAAAACAAACTCCAAGTTTTTAGTCGCTGGCCCATGTGCAGACAACCTGGTTTACCTCAACGGTGCATGGTCACATACCTGGCAAGGAATGGATACTTCCTTTAATACAAAGGGATGCAAAACCATTATTCAAGCGCTTCAGGAAAAATATGGAGATCAATGTCTGTTTTCAAAGGGTCTAGAATTATTCAAAGACAAGGAAATTGAACAATCACGCTTTGTATCCCTTGAAGACTACATCAAAAAGCTTGATGAGGTGGAAACAGTGGTTTTATGTTTAGGCGAGGTTCCTGCGACAGAAAAACCTGGCGATATTCGCAGTTTGCACTTAGATTCTAAACAGCTTGAATTGGCTAAAATGGCTTATGCTAAGCATAAAAATGTGATCATCGTATTGGTGGAGGGACGACCTCGGATCATTCGAGACATTGTTGACCCTGCTGGAGCTATTGTTCAATGCTATTTACCCGGCGACTATGGGGCGGAAGCTTTAGTAGAGTTATTGTCCGGTGAAAAAAACTTTAGTGGAAAGCTTCCATATACCTATCCAAAATATGACGGGGTCATTGAGTTTTATGACCGCTCTCGGAGTGTGGATCGTTCCAATGTTGGTGACTTTGCTGCGTTTAATCCGGAATGGCCTTTTGGGTTTGGGTTGCATTATGGTGAGGTAAGCTATGAGCATTTAAAAAGTAATGAGGTGTTGGGTGAGAATTCACCATGGGAAATTACCATTGATGTGATTAATCAAAGCAATCGCGAAATAGATGAGGTTGTTCAACTGTATGTTGGAGATGAATTCGCGAGTGTGGTGCCCGCTGGAGAACAATTAAAACGCTTTCAAAAAGTTAAAATCCCCGCAGGACAAACCAAGGAAGTACGATTTGTGTTGACCAAGGAAGATTTAATGTTTGTGAATGAGGCTGGTGAGTGGGTATTCGAACCTGGGAAATTCAATTTCAGCATAGGAACAAAGAAGGGATCCGTAGTTTTTAAGTAAGATATTAAGTAGTTGATTTTGAAATAATTTGAATTATTTTAGGCTTATTGTAAAAATTACTATATTTACCCCAAGCAACCCTTAAATTATTTTAATGTTATGAAAAAATTATTACTATTTCTTTTACTTCCAATGGCTTTCAACGCGCAAGTTGTTGGTACATGGAAACTGGCAAACCAAGCAGCTGCTATGGGTGTTGGTCCTTCTCAAGGTAGCATGCAATGGTGGTCAAATCTCGTTGGAGACTTAACGACTCGAGCGTGTATGTTTGACGATTCTATTACGTTTAATGCGAATGGTACCATGATCCATTATATGGATGGTCAAACATGGTTAGAAGGATGGCAAGGAGCTAATCCTGATGCTTGTGGAACTCCAGTGGCTCCGCACAATGGTTCAAATCCTGCTACCTATGCCTATAACGGAACAACCAACACGCTTTCTGTATATGGATTAGGTGCGCACATGGGCTTAGCCAAAGTGATTAACGGGTCAGAAATTGCTTCGCCTGCAAATGCAGCGGATACAATCACTTACTTAACTGGATTGAGTAATGGTGGAAATACGCTAACCCTAGATATCAACGTGGGTGCAAACTGGTGGAGATTCATTTACAACCGTACGCAATTAATCCCTGTAGCAAATTACAACGTAACTTTCCGTGTGGATATGGCTCAGTATGCTGGTGTAGCGAATCCTGCAAACGGAGTTTTCGTTAATGGTTCGTTTAATGGATGGTGTGGGTCTTGTAATCCAATGACCAATACTACAGGTTCCATGTGGGAAGTTACTTTACCTCTCGCTCCTGGTGCTATTGAATACAAATTTACCGTGGAAGGATGGAACGATCAAGAGAATTTTGTAGGTGGTGAGCCTTGTATTGATACCATTAATGACGGTTATTTCAACCGGTATTTAATGGTTGCAAATGATGTAACACTTGCTCCAGTTTGTTTCAACAGTTGTGGTGCCTGTACAAACGATATTACATTCCGTGTAAACATGAATGATTATGTTGCTGCTGGAGGTTCTACTGCTGCAGGCGTATTCTTAAACGGCACCTTCAACGGATGGTGTGGATCTTGTACGCCAATGGCAGACGCGAATATGGATGGTGTTTGGGAAGTAACTGCTCCAATTGCAGCAGGTAACATCGAGTACAAATTTACGGTAGATGGCTGGAATGTTTCTGAGCAATTTGTTGGCGGTGAGACGTGTACAATTACAAACGGCGGATTCACTAACCGTGCAGGAACTGTTACTACAGATTCTACATTAGCTGTGGTTTGCTGGCAAAGTTGTTTAGATTGTCCTGCAGGAATTGATGAGTTAAACGAAAACGGAATCGTTATTGCACCAAACCCTGCAACGACTGCGTTGAATGTTACTGCTAAATCAGAAATTCAAACGGTTACTATCTTGGATCTTAATGGGCGCTTAGTTCAATCTGTAACTGTTAATGGAGTTGCGGCTTCACTTAACGTATCAGGAATGAATCACGGACTATACTTAGTATCTGTAACTACAAATAAAGGTGTATACACGAAGCGAGTAATCGTTGAGTAATTAACCCATAAGTTATAAGAATTTAAAAGGGGCTTCGGCCCCTTTTTTCATTTCCTTTCATACCTTTGCACCATGGATTTCGATACCGAATTACGTTTTCAAAAGTTGATTAACTGCCTGAAACCAACCTTTGAAATGGATTTGGATTTAACCGCATTAATTTATCTCATTGGCTTAAATGAAGCCGGGTTCGGTTTTAGAGTTTATTCAAAACAAGAAAAAATGGACCTCATGCATGTGGCCATTTGCACCTTGCTTGCTCCGGGCGGTTATTATGAATTCTCTCATCGGGATGATCAGAACTGGCCCCATTTCACCTTGGTTCAATCCTTACCAACACTCAATGAAAAGGAACAAAAACACGTCTTAAAAGAAGCGATAATCGATTATTTTATTGAAAAGGAATACGTAACACCTGAGATGCTAATTACCTCGGTTTAGGTCCAATGTATTTTATGATGGGATTGGTTCCTGTAAAGCAGGTTCGATTTATCACCACTTGGAGTGTGTCTATGTTTCCATTGCTCGCAATATTTTCCTTACTGCAAAGTGCTCCGATGCTAACATAATCCATGGAACAACGCGATAACCACTCTTCGGGCGTTACATACGCATATACGGGTTGTTCTGTTGGGTTGTCTGATGTCGGAAGGGGGTATGCGGACTTTAGTTCTTCCAAAGAAAATGTTTTATCGATGTCCATAATGGTGATTTCCTTCGATACGTCCAACCGACCTTTCCAAAATCCGAACTCATCCGTACGGATCGTCTTGATTTTATTTCCTTCAGTGACCCTAAAATAATGATTAGAAAACCCCTCATTCTTTCCATTGATTTCGGTTGAATCTGGTAACTTTCCTCCACAGTAAGGCCAATGGTTCGTTACCTGTATCGTAATGGTGGATTTGCAAGAAACCAACAGGAACAAAAAACCGCATAAGTACAAGTTGCCTTTCATAGAACGTATGGATATAATTTATTTTCCAACCAATAAGCTTGCCATTCGTCGTGCCTCTAAATCTATAGCTATATAATCTTCTAATGAAGGTTTTAAAACATGCGTTACCGTATTCATTACATGTTCATTTATACGAGCGATATCTAAAAATGCAATGCGTTCGTCTAGAAATGCTTGAACCGCAATCTCATTTGCTGCATTCAGCGCACAAGGCACAGTACCATCACGATCCATGGCCTGATAGGCTAAATCTAAATTTTTAAAGGTTATCCGGTCAGGTGTTTCAAAGGTAAGGTTCGGATAGTCCATAAAATTGAATCGTGGGTAATTCGTTTTCAATCGATAAGGAAACGTAAGGGCGTATTGAATGGGTAATTTCATATCCGGCAAGCCCATTTGGGCTTTCATACTTCCGTCTTCAAATTGAACCAACGAATGCACGATGCTTTGCGGATGAACAACTACGTCGATTTGTTCTGCCGTTAAGTTAAATAACCACTTCGCTTCAATAACCTCCAGGCCTTTATTCATCATCGTAGCAGAGTCTATGGTGATTTTCGCCCCCATACTCCAATTGGGATGTTTTAATGCTTGTGCTTTGGTTACTTGCGCCAGTTGTTCCGTGGAATATCCTCTAAACGGACCACCCGAAGCCGTTAAATAGATTTTCTCAATGGGATTCATGAATTCTCCAGGTAGGCATTGGAAAATGGCTGAATGTTCAGAATCTACGGGATAGATATTAACGCCATACGATTTGGCCATGGCCGTAATTAATTGCCCGGCAACCACTAAGGTTTCTTTATTGGCGAGTGCAATATCTTTTTTTGCTTCAATCGCTGAAATGGTAGGCTTAAGACCTGCGTAGCCCACTAAGGCGGTTAATACCACATCTACATCGGTGGATTGAACCACCTGACACAAGGCATCAGCGCCACAATATACATGTATGTCTTCGTTCCAAAGCGCTTTTTTTACCTTGTTATACTGGGTTTCATCTCCAATGACCACCATGTTGGGATTATACTTGAGTGCCTGTTCAATTAACAAGTCCGCATTGTTACCGGCAGTAATCACTTGTAAATCAAATAATTCCGGATATACTTCTATCACTTCAAGGGCTTGTGTACCGATGGAGCCCGTCGACCCTAAAATCGCTACGCCGCGTTTTTTATTTATGAGCTTGTTATTTCCTTTTTCCATAACTGATGTTACCAAAGATATTAATTGGCTTCCCTAATGTATTGTGGTTTTATTTTTGTTTAATCCCAAAGGCTTTAAATGAGTTACCTCCACCAAGTCCATAATAGCCTCCACTCAACTCGAAATGGTTTTTATCTGTAAAATTACCACTCACCTGATAATGAAAATCATGGCTTTTATAATGTAATTTCCCATTGGTTTCTATGAGATAAGATGTTTCTCCATTCTCACTAATAAAGTCAATATAATATCTTTCATCCGACCGTTTTACTTCAATTGAATAAAAGGAGGTATCGATGAGCTGTGCTTGCCCCATCACCCAACTTGTATTGTAGGAGGTCACTTGGTAAGTTCCAAGGTATTTCAATCGGTAATCGAAGATGGGCTTTTTGCAACCAGTCATACAAACAACACCAAGAGTAAAAAATAGAAAATACTTCATGTTTAATGCGCCTCAAGCCAATTATCTGCAATTTCCATCTCAACTTCCATCGGTACAACCAAATGTACGGCTTTTTCCATGGCTTCTTTCACTAAAGTTTTCATTTCCTCTTGTTCTGTCACATGCACATCAAACAGCAGTTCATCGTGCACCTGTAAAATCATTTTAGATTTCAAGTCTTTTGTAGCCAAGGCCTTATCAACCGCTATCATTGCCATTTTAATAATATCAGCCGCTGAACCTTGTATCGGCGCATTGATCGCATTTCGCTCGGCATATCCCCGCACCATCGCATTGGCTGAATGAATATCTGGTAAGTAGCGACGGCGTTTCATAATGGTTTCTACATAACTGTGTTCTCGCGCAAAGGCAATTACATGGTCCATGTATGATTTAATGGTCCCAAACTGCTCAAAGTAGGCATCAATGATTCCCTTTGCTTCAGTTCTGGATATCCCAAGATTTTGTGCCAATCCAAAAGCCGATTGTCCGTAAATAATACCAAAGTTAACTGCTTTCGCGGCGCTACGCTGCTCCCGTGTAACCGCTTCAATCGGAACCTTATAAACGGTTGCTGCCGTGGCGGCATGTATGTCTTGTCCTTCTTTGAATGCTTTGATCATTGACGGGTCTTCACTGAGTGCTGCAATAATGCGCAATTCAATTTGCGAGTAGTCAACAGACATGATCTTAAATTCCTCGTTACGAGGTACAAAGGCGCGTCTGATTTCTCTTCCCTTGGCCGTACGAATTGGAATATTTTGAAGGTTGGGGTTATTTGAGCTTAAACGTCCCGTAGCCGTTACGGTTTGCATGAAGCTCGTGTGAATTCTTCCGTCGCTGGGACTGCATAATTCCGGCAGTGGGTCAACGTAGGTACTCTTTAATTTTCTGAGCTGACGATATTCAAGAATTTTAGAAACTATCGGGTGATCTTGTTCGTGTTTTTGCAATACATCTTCTGATGTGGCATATTGTCCCGTCTTGGTTTTTTTTGCCTTAGCAGATATTTTTAAGTGGTCAAACAACACTTCGCCAAGCTGTTTGGGTGAATCCGGATTAAAGGGAACACCGGCCATTTCTATAATCTCTTCGTGCAATTTACCTAAGGTTTCTTCTAATTCGATTGAATAGGCCTTTAATGCGTGAACATCAATGGCAATTCCTTCTTCCTCCATGCTTCCAAGTACTCGAACCAAGGGCATTTCCATGTCATAGAACAAATGCTTTAGATGCGGTTTTTCAACCTCGGGGGCCAGAATCTCTTTTAATTGGAAGGTAATGTCTGCATCTTCACACGCATATTGATATATATCCTCGGCGCTTAGGTCACCCATATTACCCTGACCCTTCCCTTTTTTTCCTATTAAGGATTCAATGGAAATGGGTTTATATCCTAAATATACCTCTGCCATAAAATCCATTCCTTGCTTGGCCTCCGGATTAATTAGGTATTGTGCAATCATGGTGTCAAACAAAGGTCCTTGAATTACAATGTCATAGCGATGTAATACCTGAAGGTCATATTTCACATTATGCCCAATTTTTTCAATCGCTGTATGTTCGAAGAGGGGTTTGAACTCAGTAACAATGGCTTTGGCCTCTTCATAATTTACAGGCGTAGGAACATAAAAAGCTTCTTTTGCTTTGTATGAAAATGAAAAGCCAACAAGGTCTGCACGCAAGGAGTCAATGCCTGTAGTTTCCGTATCAAAACAAATGCTGGATTGTTCTAATAATAATTCAAGTAATTCTGCGCGTTCTTGAGGAGTCTGGATTAAGTGATAAGAAGGTTTTTCACTTTCCAAGGTTTTATATTCAGTCGCATCTTCGTTTCCAATCGGCTGAGTTAACTCTGCCGCATCAAAGAGCCCCAATTGCTCGGTGTTAACCGCCCGGTTTGGTGTTAAGGAAGTGGAGGTAATTACTAATTCTTCTCCAAGGATTTTTTTAAGTAAGTTTCTAAATTCTAAGGCCGTAAATAAGGTGCGAATAGCATCCGCATTCGGTTCACAAATTTCTAAATGTTCTTCATCAAAGGGAACGGTCAAATCGATTAGAATCGTCGCTAACATTTTTGAAACGCGACCTTGGTCTGCATATTGAATTACATTTTCTTGTTGTTTCCCTTTTAATTCATGGGCATGCTCAATCAAGTTTTCAACGCTTCCATATTTTGCAATAAGTAGCTTCGCTGTTTTTTCTCCAATACCAGGTATGCCTGGAATGTTGTCCGAGGCATCCCCCCATAATCCTAGAATATCAATCACTTGAAGGGGATGTTCCACCTCAAATTTTTCGCACACCTCTTTTACCCCAAGAATTTCCGGGGGATTTCCTCCACGGCCAGGTTTGTATATGAACGATGTTTCGCTCACTAATTGCCCATAATCCTTGTCTGGAGTCATCATATACGTAGTATACCCGCGCTGTTCAGCAAGCTTTGCCATAGAACCGATGACATCATCTGCTTCGTGTCCCGCAATTTCAATCATTGGTACATTGAATGCACGCACGATGTCTTTTATGGGTTCTATCATTGAGCGGATATCTTCCGGCATTTCTTCGCGGTGCGCCTTATAAGCTTCGAATTCTATTTGTCGGTGTTCGCTTCCTCCTGGAGGGTCAAAAACTACCGCGAGATGTGTTGGTTTTTCTGTTTTAATTACATCAATTAATACGTTGGTGAATCCGAACGCTGCACTCGTGTTTTGTCCTTTCGAGTTAACTCTCGGGTTTTTAGCAAATGCAAAATAGGCCCGATAGATTAATGCATAGGCATCAAGCAGGAATAATTTCTTAGGGTTGTCTTTAGATAGCAAAACTTATACGTTACTGAGTTCAACAAAATGCTTGTAGAAATATGGAATGGTTTTTATCCCCATTCGATAATTGAATAGCCCAAAGTGCTCATTGGGTGAATGAATCGCGTCGCTATCCAGCCCAAAGCCCATTAAGATAGTTTTCAACCCTAATTCTTGCTCAAACATCGCTATAATTGGAATACTTCCCCCACTGCGAACAGGAATCGCTTCCTTGCCAAAGGTTTCTTTGTAAGCCAATGCAGCAGCACGATACCCAATGGAATCCAGGGGAGTCACAGCGGCTTGTCCACCATGATGAGGGGTAACCTTTACGGTAACACCGGTGGGAGCGATACGCTCGAAATGGGTTTGAAATAGCTGAGTAATTTCCTCAGGAGATTGATTAGGCACCAAACGCATAGAAATCTTTGCAAAGGCTTGGGAAGCAATTACGGTTTTCGCTCCCTCACCAATATACCCTCCCCAAATACCATTTACATCTAATGTTGGACGGATAGAACCTCGTTCTGGCGTTGTATATCCTTTTTCTCCATAGGTGTCTGGAAGATTCAGCGCTTTTTTGTAGGCTTCTTCCGAAAACGGAGCTTGTGCCATGGCGTCTCGGTCGGCTCTTGAAATCTCCACTACGCTGTCGTAAAATCCTTCTACCGTTATTTTTCCGGTTTCATCATGCAGCGAAGCAATCATCTCACACAAGGCATTGATTGGGTTTTTTACACATCCGCCATATAACCCTGAGTGTAAATCTCTGTTTGGCCCGGTAACTTCCACCTCTACGTAACTTAATCCACGGAGACCGGTGGTAACAGAAGGTACATCGTTCGCAATCATTCCGGTATCCGATACAAGAATCACATCCGCTTTTAGTTTATCCTTATTTTCTTTAACAAAGTATCCTAAATGCTCGCTTCCGATTTCTTCTTCTCCTTCAATCATGAATTTCACATTGCACGGAAGTTCGCCGCTTGAAAGCATCGCCTCCACGGCTTTTACGTGCATATAAAATTGTCCTTTATCGTCGCATGCACCACGCGCAAAAATTGCGCCCTCTGGGTGAATTTCTGTTGTTTTAATTACGGGTTCAAATGCCGGACTGTGCCATAATTCCATGGGATCCGCCGGTTGAACATCGTAATGACCATAAACCAAAATGGTCGGCAAGGAAGGATTTATGATTTTTTGTCCGAAGACAATCGGATGTCCATTCGTGGGAATTACCTCAACATCGTCCACCCCAATTTTTATTAAATGGGCTGCAACTTCGTTAGCACAGGCTAAAACACTTGTTGAATAGGCCGGGTCTGCAGAGATTGATGGGATACGCAGTAAGGCCATTAGTTCATCCGTAAATCGCCCTAAATGTTGGTCAATATAAGTAGTTGTTTTTGTCATATCGAGTATTAAAAAATAGTACAACGAAGATACAACTTTCGGAGGGTTTCCTATCAAATTACCCGTCCCAATCAACTGGTTCATGCAAAACTTATCAATATTTCATACCTTTAACCACGTTAAACACAGATGAAGGTAGTTGTAATTGGTGCTGGACTTTTTGGCTGTTGCTCGGCTATAGAATTAGCGAGAGCAGGCTTTCACGTAGTATTGCTTGATCGAGAAGATGATATTATGCAAAAAGCATCGCGGGTCAACCATAACCGCATCCATTTGGGATACCATTATCTGAGAAGTGTTGAAACCGCGGAACAAAGTATTGAAGGGCTACTTTCTTTTTTGTTTAATTATGGTAAGGCCGTAGAAAATCAATTCCCCAATTACTACGCGATTGCTAAAGAGGGAAGTAAAACTACCCCTGAAGAGTTTCTTGCATTTTGTAATAAGGTTGGAATCGGATATGATTTCGAGTATCCATCAGACACCTTTTTGAATCGAAACGCATTGTCTGCAAGTTTTAAAGTCCCTGAGCCTGTATTTGATTACGAGATTTTAAAGCAAGAGGTTGGAAAGAGCCTTGTGAATTCTCGGGTTGACATTCGGTTGAATCAAGAAGTTCAGGGGATCACTAAAAAACCTGGAGGAGAATATGAATTAGTTGTAAATCAGCGGGTAGAACATTTTGATGTGGTTATTAATGCTACCTATTCAGATTTCAATGAAATCAATCATGGCCTTGGTGTTCCGTTAAAGCCACTTTTATTTGAAAAAGTACTCATCCCTGAATTTGAATTTAAACACAATCCCTTTGGACTGACTATTATGGATGGTCCATTCTGCTCGGTAATGCCTAAAGGAAAACAAACGGATAAGTTTTTATTGTATCACGTTACCCACTCTGTAGAACAAGGAGTTCTTTCCGAATTGCACCCGATTTTTAAACCAGATAATCCGTCACAAGAGGCGCTGATATACGACCAAGCAACACACTACATGCCTTTTTTAGCACAGGTAAAACGTACGAATCAATTCAAAACCATCCGTGTGGTACATAAGAATTCAGACGATGCTAGGTTAACAGAATTGTATATGTATGAGCAATTTGAGAATTATTTTGCCATTCTCTCAGGGAAAATATCAACGTGCATCCAGGTAGCTCTAGAGATTAAACATACCTTGCAGCAGAAAAAAACAGAAAAAAGATTTAGAATATAATGGAACAATTGAAATTGCATTTAGGATGTGGTCCGAACATTAAGGAAGGTTACGTAAACATAGATGGATATGTAACAGGAGAAGGAGTTGTAAATATGGATATATTAAATTTAGGGTATCCTGACAACAGTGCAGATGAGATTCTAGCGGAGCACTTATTTGAGCATCTCCCCTTTAAAGACGAGGAACAATTATTCAAAGAATGTTACCGAGTACTTAAACCAGGTGGCGCATTGGTTGTAGAAACTCCGGACATGGAGTGGCTTTGTACGGCCTTCCTGCAAGCGAACGATGAATTTACTAGCTTTTACCAAGCAGGGGCGATGGATCATTATTTCGGACATGGTAAATCCTATGAACATCGCTGGGGAATGATCACAACGCACTTTTTTGGCAACCAAAACGGGGAGGGGCAATTTCATAAAAACGGATACACGAAGCAGAAGTTTATTGATATTGCAAACTTGGTGGGGTTTTCTTCATGTGAGGTATTGAAATTGGTCAATAAAGGCGCAGGAGCAATTCGTGCAAGAATCATCAAATAATGAAAGTTCTTGTCATTGGAGGAAATAGCTTTATTGCAAAGGGGATAGAATCCTATCTTTCAACAAAAGGAATAGCATTATTGCGGGTTGATCGCTCCGTGTTAGATATAACGGATGAGGTTCAGATTGAACAATTTTGTAATAATCCCCTTTTACCCACCTATGACGCCATCATATTCGCTCAAGGAATTAATCCCTCATTGAGCACAAAAGAAACGACTGCCGAACACCTTTTAGCCATGCTCAAGGTAAACATCATGGGCCCTGTATTATTATTAAAACATTTGTTTCCACGAATGAATCCGCATGGCAACGTGGTTTTTTTTAGTTCAGTTGCTGCTGAAAAAGGCAGTTATGATCCAGGATATGCGGCATCGAAAGCGGCTATTCAAGGCATGATTAACAGCTTTGCGAATGAGTTTCAAACCATGAGGTTTAATGCAATTGCACTTGGACTCGTTGAAAATTCTCCGGTATTTAATCAAATGACCCCTGATTTTTTACAGAAGCATCGCGACCGAATGCACCAAGGCACCCTCATTCAATTGGAACATATTGCAGCCGTTGTGAACTTACTCTTGACGAATGAAAACCTTAATCGAAGCATTATTCCCTTAACTTCTGGATTTCGTTAAATGAATCTTTCCATTGTCATTCCCACAAGAAATCGACCGAGCTACTTGGCCAGAGCAATCGCTTATTATGCTCAATTTGATGCAATTCAGCTCATTGTTTGCGATAGCTCTGAACAGCCCTTTACCGCGGAAATCCCGAAGCACGTAAGCTACCACCATTTTCCTGAGGCGTCCTTTGTAGAGAAAATACAGTCAATTCTCCCTTCCCTCGCAAAAGATTATGTTGTTTTAAGTGCTGATGACGATTTTTTGCTGGAACATGCATTAAATGAATCGATTGATTTTTTATCGGATAACCCAACATACAGCAGCGTTCAAGGAAATTATATTGCGTATTATAACCTAGAAAAGACCTTGTATTATTTACCCTTGTATACCCAACGAATTGGGAAATCTGTCGATTTTGAAGCACCACTGGATCGCATCGCTTCTTACTGGGGTTCAGGAATACAACTCTTTTATTCTGTGTATCAAAAAGAAGACTTTTGTAAGGTTTTTCAAACGGCAGACCGCAGCATTCGAAGTTTAAATCTATTGGAATATCACATAGGTTTAACTGCTTTATTGCTCGGTAAAAACAAATACCTCCCCGTATTTTATAGCGTCCGAGAGCTAATTAGTAATTCTGCAGGAACCAATATAGGACTTGATGTATTGGTCTCAGATCCTAATCAAGCGGTCCAATATGAGGCGTTCATTGCGGGCGTTTCTAAGGTATTTAGTGTGGTGCAACCAATGGCCAAGGACCACGAAGGGATTATAAGAAAACAGATTTCTCAATATTTATCGTCTGAAAACGCAAAGGATTTTTATAGTGTTCGGGACCGAAACAGACGGATTAAGAGACTCATCCCTTCCGCGATACGCCAGTTAATTTATCATACGTGGCTTTCGTTTAATAGAAAAAAAAATGCGCAAAACAACCTGCGGATATCTTCCATGTATACTGGCTTTCCCTTTGGTAATGCCTTAGAAGAGTCTAGACTCAAACAGATTGAAGCACGTATCCTAAATCAGAATTAGAAAATGTGCCTTATCTTTGCTTATAGTGCAACTTTACTTGCTCGATATAGGTCATAAAAAAAACTTAAAAAATATGTTCGGTCTTCATAAATTATTTTTGACACTGATGCTGCTGCCGTTTTTGACGTTAGCACAGCCTATTGCTGTTTCCCCAACGCAAACGCCTCAGCAATTAGTAAACAATGTGTTGTTGGGAGCAGGTGTCGTTGCCTCTAATATCACAATTAACGGTGTACCGGGCTTAGCATCAACGCCTTTTGGTAATATCGGATACTTTACAAATACCAACGCAACCTTTCCGATGGCAAGTGGTATTGTTTTAACCACCGGGGATGCAGCGGGAGCCGTTGGTCCTAACATGGGCGGAAGTACAACGAATCCAGGAACTTCACAATCGGTTGCAGGTGATCCCGAGTTGAATGCCATTGCAAACGGAAATGTAACCAACGGCGTGGTTTTGGAGTTTGATTTTATTCCTGCTGGAGATACCCTTATTTTTAATTACATGTTCGGTTCCGATGAATACACGGAATTTTCTCCTTCAAACTTTAACGATGCCTTTGGTATCTTTTTGTGGGGACCTGGAATTTCAGGACCCTATCCACTTGCGGGTTATCCAAACGGTGGAGACAATATTGCTGTAATCCCGGGAGGAACACCCGTAACCATTAATAATGTGAATTGGGTCACAAATACACCTTACTATGTGTATAATGAATTCCCTCAAGATACCTACGGGGATGCCATTGAATATGATGGTACGACCGTAAAGTTAACCGCGAGTGCAAGTGTGCAATGTAATGAAACCTATCACATCAAGTTTGCCATAGCTAATGTGTTTGACCAAGCGTATGATTCTGGGGTGTTCTTGGAGGCAGGGTCTTTTTCCTCTGCGGCCGTGAGTGTTGCAGTTGCTACCGTATCAGGTGACACAACCATTGTTGAAGGGTGTACCTATGCAGACTTTATTTTTACCCGACCGGAAGGCCAAACCAATGATACCTTGATCATCAATTACACGGTAACAGGTTCAGCTATCCAAGGGGTTGACTATAATAATATGGTGAATCCCATCGTGTTTTTACCGGGACAAGACACCGTTATTTTGAATTTAACGCCCACCCAAGATGGCTTAAATGAAGGGTTTGAGTCGGTGACAATTTCTGTATCAATCATTAACCCATGCGGAGACACGATTACCTCTGAAGGAACTATTTATATTGGTGATGGTCCAATTATTAATATTACAGAAACCGACCCACTAATTCAATGTTATCCAGACAGTGTCTTATTAACTGCATCTGCATTTGGAGGTTATGCACCCTATGACTTTACATGGACTGCCTTGGGCGGCACGGTTCTTTCGACGAATGACTCATTAACGATAAATGTTACTCAAAATGGGGTTGTTCAATTCTTGGTTACGGCGGTTGATCAATGTAATTTCTCCCAAACCGATACAGCAACGGTCACAGTAAATCAAACAATTGCAATTGATGCGATAAATATGACCGAAGCGACTTGTTTGCCAACAGGAACTTTGTCGGCAGTAGTTTCTGGAACTACTGGTAATGTGAATTATTCGTGGTCTAACGGGCAACAAGGGCAGAATATTCAAAACTTAGCCAGCGGTTGGTATTCGTTGACGATTACAGATCAGGTTTGTTCTGCCAGTGATAGCGTATTTGTGGGTGCGATTGCTGTTCCGGTAGCTAATTTCACCGCAACGCCTGCCGGAGGATGTTCCCCGTTAAATGTTGTCTTTGTAAATAATAGCACGAATGGTGATGCTTATGCATGGAATTTTGGCAATGGACAAACTGCATTAGTTCAAACTACCGATCCACAAAGTGCTCAATATGTAACACAAACACCAGCAGATTATACGGTAACCTTAGTGGTTTCTCAAGGGCTTAATTGTGTTGATTCAATGTCAATTACCATCCCTGTGGATGTGTGTGATTGTACCGACCCAGAGGCACTAAACTATAACGGTACGGCTAATGTGAATGTACCTTCGAATTGTATCTATCCGTATCCGGAAGTTGAAGCACCAAACGTAATTACCCCAGACGGGGATTTAACCAACGACGAGTTTATCTTGCAATACAAGAATGTAGTTGCGATTGAGTTAATAATTTTCAATCGCTGGGGAGCGATTATGTACAGTGGATCCAGTACTGATTTGACACAGTCACAACCCTCATGGGATGGAACTTCAAATGGAAATGACGCTAGCGAGGGTGTATATACTTATACGTACAAGGCTACTGGGGTTTCTGGAGGTGAAGTTTCTGGTCATGGATTCTTCCATCTGATACGATGACCCTAGAAATAGGCCGATGGGGCGAAGATTTAGCTAAAGAACATTTGCTTAAATCGGGGTATGAAATCCTGGAGGCAAATTATCGATTTAAAAAAGCAGAAATCGATTTAATTGCAAGAAAAGGGAATCTGATTGTTGCCGTGGAAGTAAAAACACGCACTGGAATCATGGTCGGCACCCCGTTTCATGCGATTTCTCGAGAGAAACAACGGAATTTATTGCTTGGAATTAATCACTACGTTCAGAAATTTAACGAACCTGTTGAGGTCAGAATGGATGCTGTAAGTATTATTAAACAGGGAGAAACCATAACAATATCTCATTTAGAGGATGCATTCCCAGCATTTTAACTCCTTGAATTATTGACGTACATTTGCAGAAACTGCTCGTGATGAACACAAACAAAAAATCTGCTCCTAAATCGGGGAAATCAACGAAGCCTGCAGCCGCCAAATCGGTAAAAGCAGGTAAATCAAGTAAACCGCTTAGCGGAAAAACTCAAAATGGTGCTAAATCAACTAAATCAGTAGGCGAAAAGTCGGTTACTGCGCGGGATAAACGCAAGTATATTGACTTTAAAATTAAAGTTAAGAAAGGCGATCCACTTCCGAATTTTAATGAAAATGAGACTCGCCTAAACAAATATCTATCAAATGCCGGGGTATGTTCTCGCAGAGAGGCTGATGTACTAATTCAAACTGGCGTAGTAACAGTAAACGGCGTTATTATTACAGAAATGGGGCATAAAATTGCTCCTACCGATGTGGTTCAATACGACGGTGAAACGATCAATGCTGAAAAAAAGCGCTATGTTTTACTCAATAAACCTAAAGGCTTTATTACAACAATGGATGACCCGCAGGGTAGAAAAACCGTAATGTCCTTGGTTAAATCAGCATGTAGAGAACGTGTCTATCCTGTGGGTAGGTTAGACCGTGAAACCACCGGATTATTGTTGTTTACTAACGATGGAGATATTGCAAAAAAACTAACCCATCCGAGGTATCAAGCCCGTAAAATATATCATGCGGAATTAAACAAAGCATTTAAGTCAGAAGACTTTGATCGATTACTGCGAGGGGTAGATTTGGAAGATGGCAAATCCAGGGCAGATCAAGCCTCCTATGTAGATGGTGGAAATTCTCGTGAGGTTGGCATAGAAATTCATTCGGGTAAGAACCGGGTCGTTCGTAGAATGTTCGAAGCCTTAGGCTATGTTGTAGTTAAATTAGATCGAGTAGTATATGCGGGCTTAACTAAAAAGGACTTACCCAGAGGTATGTTTCGACATCTAACGGATGATGAGGTGAGCTACCTAAAAATGACGAAAAATGTGTAAGCGGATTTATTTTATTTTCAGTTTGTTTTTGTTCAGCTTACTTCTTGGGGCTTGTTCATCCAATGACGTAGCAAGTAAACATCCATATGCAAATTATTTTTATCCCATATTAGATGAACCGAAGATCTATGTTTATCGGGATATTATTGGGGGGCTTGAGGAACAATTTCATAGGGTTTATTCCGTAAAAGACCAGCTTGGTCATCATGTGGTGGTAGAACGTTATGCGTCGGACGGACGTATACTGGAAGCCCTGAACTTTAACGTGGATTCACTGAATATACAAGACCATATGGTGGTTAATCGGAATCAGAAGAAAACGAAAGCCTTCGTATACAAGACAAGCTACTTCCCATGGAATAAAACTGAACAAACGTGGTTTTCAACGAAGTTTGAAGGGGTGTTGGATTCAACCTTAATCTTACAAGAACTGAAACGTAACATTCTATCAGAAAATGTATTTATTGATGTGATGGGAGAACAAACTAAGGCTGTTAAATATAAAGATTACACCAAGTTCACATTAATAAATCCGTTTACAAAAACCGAGAAAGTCATGGGATTACCCTCATATACATATTATGCGGACGGTGTTGGCTTGGTTGAATGGAAAAGCAATGGAAACAAAGTTCACTTTAAGTTAGAGCAGATTATGGATCAAGCCGATTGGTTAAAATTTATCAGACCTTGAAGTGCCTTGTATTAGTATTCTTGATTATCTGTGGCTCAGTACAGGCACAAAACAGCTTGTTTAATTCGGCGTACAAAGGTAATTTGTCGTTGGAAGCGGGCATGTCAAGCAATCAATATGCTAAGTCATCCTTATCCATGATGGGAAATGAATTCTCTTTTACCTTGAATGACGCAACATTTAACCAACCCTATGATGGAATACCAAGTCCAAATATGAGGGATTTGTTATCAAATCAATATCGGATAGCCATTGGTTATACGGTTAAACGTGGAGTTCAACTTCAATTGAATTTAGATAATTTTCAATATCTATTAGGAAATCAACGCTTGAATATGGATGGGTATGTGACCCCTGGATTTGATGTAATCGGGGGACTTGCAGGCACCTTTAATTCAACGTCCGTTGAAATGGATACCATTGGATTTAGATTTTCTTCAAACAGCACAAAATTGATTTCGATGAATTTGAATCTTTTACAAAATCTGTATCGAACAAAGTCGCGAATGTTTGTGCTAAATGCAGTTTATGGTATAGGATTGGGCGCTCTACATACCACATCGTCAGTTACCTTTGGCTCAGCATACCAAAACGAACGCGCTGGCATGTCAGGGTTTGCAGCAATGGCCCAAGGGGGAATTCGTGTGGAATTTTTAAGGCACTTTTATATATTACCAAAGCTGAGCGCAGGTATTCTAGCACAAAACAATATAGGGTTGGATGTATCTGACGCTTCCCAGAAAGCATCTCAAACCCTATGGGTTGGTCAAATGAGTCTTAATGTAGGTACGGTATTTTTTCTTGGCAAACAAAAGAATTGCGATTGCCCACACTTCTAATTTTGTTTCCCGCCAGCCCTAAAGTCTATTTTATAGTAGAAAATTGGTAAAAACCCAAGTTGATTTTTTTGTGTAACGGGTTGATACGATGGATTACTTATAACCGCCGGGTCTAAGGACGGGGCATACGCCAAACTCAAGATATTTCTGGTACCTAAAATATTTACCAAATCCAATCCGATTTCATGCGTCATTGCTTTCGCATTCATTCGCCAAGAGATTTTTAAATCCATTCGGAAATAGTCTTTAAATTGAAGTTCATTAAACATCGAATCTTGGTAAATTAAATCTTTTTCTTGGTTTGTTTTAGCTAAATCTACTAAACCATAACGTTTTCCGCCTGCCGTAGTAACCTTTGTACCGATGCCTAGGATGTTTCTTTTCCCGATTTTAAATTCCTTTCCAGCAAGGAAATTAGCAACATACGCACCGTTATATGAGGTGTTTCTAAGTATGCCATCACTTCCTGTATACTTCGAGTCGTACAAGGTTCCTGAGAATAAGAAAAAGAAGCTTTTATCAAAATACTTTTGAACCGTTAATTCCAATCCGTAATTATACCCAGTTCCTGTATTTTGTAAGGAATCAGCAAAAATTCTAGTAAAGCCACTTCCCATGTTAATCATAGAGAATGCACTTGGCGCAATAGTAACAGGGATGTTATATAAATATTGATAGTATGCCTCCGTTCGGACGCTAAATCCTTTATTAAAGAACTTTTCGTATCCGACTCCAGAATGAATACTCTTAGTGAAGTCCATCCCTTTGTTAAAGAAATTACCAACTCCTTTACGGTTGTCAACATAGGTATATAGCGGCTGTATCTGACTATGCATCCCGCCACCAGCAAATACGGATTGGTTTCCAGGGAATTTATGTTTAAATCCAAGACGAAGTTCCGCCGGACTTAAACTGTTGCTCATAGAAAAATACTGGCTATGGATACCAGCCGTGAAGTCTGTATTGTCTGACATACGCCATTTCCACTGAATAAAGGGTTGAATGAGCACGCACGAGCCTTCATAGTTCCAACGTGTAAAATATTGGTTTGGAACGTTATAGTCGATTAACGCAGAATCATGCATGTTCATTAAGAAGAAATCTGCATTATATCCAAATTTGACTAGGTGTTGCTTATTGATTTTGTGATTTACAGCCGTATAACTTGAAACTTTATTGGTAATAAACGTGTATGCCATTAGGGGGTAAATCGCATTGATTTGTATGCTTGTATCTCCTCCTGCGGTGTTAAGGCTTCGCTGCAAATAGTCATGGTTTGCATGCTGAATTTCTTGAGATAAGGCAAGGGTACTACTTACAAAAGTTTTTTCATTAATTGCCTTTTTATACGTTAATCCGCTAACGCCCATAGATGTTCCAAAATATTGGTCGCGATCTCCTTCCCCATACAGATCGGTTGTATATTCTGTTTTTTCCGAGATCATAATGGCGATATTACTTTTCCCACCCATGCCCCAAAAAGATAAATTTCCTCCTTTTCGGAGTTTAAAATTGAATTTGAACGCTAAATCACCGTAGGTTGGAATCGCATCGGTTCCTAATTGAATCCCGAGTGATTTAAATAAGGAAAGCGTGGAGTATCTACCCATCATTAGAAAAGAAGCGGTTCCTTTTTTGTTAAGCGGACCTTCGGCTAAAAACTCAGTTCCAAGAAACCCGAATTGCCCGGTAAATTCATGCCGTTGATCATTTCCACTTCTAAGTTTTAAATCAAAAACACCAGAAACACTGTTGCCATATTCAGCAGGAAAAGCACTCATTAAAAAGTCTGAATTCCCTAGAATTTTATTGTTCAAAACCGATACCGGACCTCCAGAGCTTCCTGCAATGGCAAAGTGATTCGGATTTGGGATGTCAATTCCTTCCACGCGCCAAACCACGCCCAATGGACTATTTCCACGAATGATAATGTCATTTCTAGAGTCATCCGCTCCTTGCACTCCAGCAAAATTCGATGCCATCCGTGCAGGATCCATCCGCGAACCAGGGTATCGGTTGGTTTCTTCAACAGAAAATTGTTGTGCAGAAATCACGGCTAATTCATTGATTATTTCTCCTTTTTTACGGCCTGTTACTACCACTTCTTCTTTATTAGTCACCAATTCCTGAAGGCTAATAGACAGAATTAATTCCTTTCCTGAAGAGATCTCTACGGTTTGGGTTTTGGGCTCATATTGCGCACATTTCGTAGTTAAGCCATATTTTCCAACCGGCACGTTAGCAATTTTAAATACACCCTCGCCGTCGGTTACCGCTCTATAATTAACTCCATTGGCATCCTTCAAATCAATTTCAATCTTCGCTCCGGCAAGCGGAAAACTTGTTTCGGAATCCATTACTTTTCCGCGAACATTTTGTGTTTGTGCAGTAATTAATACACTGAATAAGAGCGTAAAAACGGATAAAATTACTTTCATGAATTTAGGTTTATTTGCGAATATAGCGGAATTCCTTAAATTATAGCCAAAAGTTAAATAGCTGTTAAATTGCTAATATTGCAAGCATTAAGTTGATATTTGTATAAATCATTTTTAACGTTCGCATCATGAAGTCCATTTTTTTGTCAATCGCTTTAACTGTAAGCACATTTATTACTTGGTCTCAAACCACAAGTACTTTAACTTGGTATACAGATATTTCATTAGCTTCACAGGCTGCAACCACAGAAAACAAACCGATGTTGTTATTTTTTACAGGTAGCGATTGGTGCGGGTGGTGTCATCGTTTGCAACGAGAAGTGTTTAACACAACACAATTTAATACTTGGGCATCAACTGATGTTATTTTAGTAGAACTGGATTTCCCAAGAAATAAGGTGTTGCCTCAAAACATTAAGGAACAAAATCAACTGTTACAGCAACAATTTGCGGTACAAGGGTATCCTACGGTATGGTTTGTAAACGTCACCAAGGTTGAAGATAAATTTAACTTAGCGCCATTAAACTCTACTGGATATTTACAAGGTGGACCAGACGTTTGGATCACCAATGCAAAATCTATAATTAACGGGGGAAAATAGCTTAGAAAATATGCAGTAGACTTCCATGGTCTAGTGCCTTACCCGTGGTAGATTTGGTAGCAAGCATTCCGGATCTGAATGTTCGATTGGGAAAATATATTTCCGCTGTTTCTTTCAAGGTAACTGGAGTGATTTTAGTCGAGTAGGTAGAAACAATTAATTGCCCTTTTGGGGTTAAGAGTTGAGCTGCAAGACTCATTAATAGATCAATGTGATTCTCTAGTTGCCATTTTTTACCTTTTGTTCCAATTCCCCAAGCCGGTGGATCCATTTGAATTAACTCATATTGGTGTTTCCGTTTGATTTCTCGTTCCATAAACAGGACAACATCTTCAAGTACTAATTTACACCCATCGAATTTATTTAATCGAGCATTTTCTTTAGTCCATGTCATGGCAGATTTTGATGAATCTACGTGGAAAACACTCGCTTGATTAGCAAGGGCCATCATACTTGACGCCCCAGTATATCCGAATAAATTCAAAAAGGAATCTTCCGATGTAATGAACTCTTTAATTGCTTTCCAGTTGAGGTTTTGTTCTGGAAACACACCCGTATGTTTGGTATTTTTTAAAAAGACGCTAAGTCGAACCCCCTCAAATGTGATGTCCCAAGTGAGCGGTAGATTTCCGGGATTTATCCATGTGCCAAAGACTCCCTTTTCTTCTTTAAAGATAAAGTTTGCCTTGCGATCCCATTCTTGTTTTGATAGTTGTGGCTGAAAATACGCATTAACGTCTGGTCGTATAGTAACGAATTTACCCCAGCGTTCAAGTTTTAATCCATTTCCGGCATCAATAAGTTCGTAATCTCCCCAATGGGGGGCGTAAATTCTATTTTTCAATGATTACCGCATTTTTGGCATTTTCTTTCTGCCTCCCATCATTTGCGCCATGCGCATTTGATTTTTTGAAGGAACTGCTTGCATTTGACTTTGGAGCATTTTGATTTGATCTTTTAACATGCCGTTCTTGTCGTATTTCTTTGCCTCGTTTAATAGGGCACTTGCTTCAGGCCTCCTTCCGGTTTGTGCACAAATTCCAGCTAAATGCATCCGAGCTACCGCATTATCTTCATCCCTCCGCAAACCAATCGACATGGCCTTTCTTAACAATTGTTCACTTTGTGCCATTCCAAGGTCTTGAGCGTTCATCAATGCTTTAAGGTACAACACATAGGCATGTTGCCTACGGGGCATATACTCTGGTGCTTTAATTCTGTTAATGTACATTTTTGCCTTATCTTGATTGCCAAGCCGCATTTGGTTTAATGCTAGAATGACCTGTTCATTTCTAAAAAATGATAAAATTACTAACGCAAGTGGGAGCACAGAGGTAATTCCCCAACCCCAATAACCGGTGGAAAATAAAATTATGGTACCAAAGAGCAGCGTAAGGGCAATAAAAATTCGAAGAATAAAACCAGTCATAATTTAATCTTTTATGGTCGCAATACATTTTAATTCAATACAGATAGGCGTTGGAAGGGAGTTTATTTCCACGGTGGTTCTGCACGGTTGATTCGATGCAAAGTATTCCGCATACAACTTATTATAGGTGTGAAAATCCCGTTTCATGTTCGTTAGAAAAACAGTGACATCTATCATTTCATCCCAACTTGAACCGGAAGCCTCCAGAATTAAGCGCACATTTTCAAATACACTCCGGCATTGGGCTTCAAAACTAAACTCCAAAAAGTTTCCATTTTTGTCAAGCACCAATCCTGGCACCATGGAGTCTGTTGCATCTGACCCGGCTACGCGAGGTCCAACACCCGAAAGAAACAACAAGTTTCCAACACGTCTTGCATGTGGATAAAGACCTACCGGCTTGGGCGCGTGTTGAGCATTAATTTTCATGTTTTCCTAATTCTTCCACAAATATACACAATCGAGAGGGCCTTTGTTATCTTTTGCCTTCAAAAAAAGTGCGCATCAGCTTGACACATGTGGCTTCTTCTACGCCACCAATTATGGTTGTTGATGGATGAAATAGTGAAGGGGTTTGGCGCAATGCACCGCGTTTTTCATCCGACGCTCCATAGATAATCTTTCCGAGTTGACTCCAATATAGAGCCCCTGCGCACATCGGGCAGGGCTCCAGTGTTACGTAAAGCGAACAATCTTTTAGGTATTTTGCCCCGAGATAATTTGCGGCGGCGGTAATTGCTTGAATTTCTGCGTGAGCGGTAACATCATGAAGTTTTTCTGTTAGGTTGTATCCACGGCCAATAATTTGGTTTCCAGCAACCACTACTGCGCCAACGGGCACCTCACCTTCAAGCAGCGCTTTTTCTGCCTCAAGCAGTGCTTGACGCATGAAATATGAATCATCAAATGGATTAAGCATAACCAAACTTAAAAAAAATGTTTAGTATTGAATTCAATCGAAGTATGAAAAGCCTTTAAATTTACCCCATGAAGCTTATTTTATTATTTCTACTTATTTCTTTTACCGGTTTTTGTCAAAAAAAGCCTTTGTTTGATTTTACAAAAATTCAGAGCGGTCCTTATCTTGGTTTTCAACAAGGGAGAAATATTGTGTTGGAACTTGGTTTTGAAAAGCGAATCAAGGAGATTAAATGGAGAAGTCCTAATGCGCATGCATTTAATATCGGCGCCAACTATGATTATAAAGCAGGTGTATTGGGTGCGGACGCAGGGTACTGGTTTCGACCAAATCGGATAAGCTTTACGTTTGGCGCGCAAGCAGCAGTAAGGTCTGACTTCGATCGTGCCATGATTGGATTTACCCCTACTATTGGATATAAAATCTGGTTGATTCATGCAAACGCAGGCTTTTATTTTTATCCAAAGGCAATCCCAGGAGTTCAAACAAATAACTTGTTTATTCAGCTGCGGTTGGTGTTAACTGAAAAATCAACCATAAAAAACAACAATAAATGAACCAAGGTTTTTATTTAGTAAAACCCGGTGATTCGGCCACAGCTTTTGAATTAAGGCCTGTTGTGTTACCGCCGCTTATGGAAGGCCAAGTGCTTATTCGTGTCAACGCTTTTGGATTAAATTTTGCCGACGTTATGGCTCGACGAGGAAAATATCGAGAGGCACCTTCCTTTCCATTTATTCCCGGGTATGATATTGTTGGTATTGTTGAGCAAGTTTTTGATGAGGATCACAAGCATCTGATTGGTAAACGTGTAGCCGGTTTTTGTCGCTTCGGGGGCTATGCAACCGCCGTTATAACCAGTTTTGATGCCTTGGTTGAAATTGGGGATATGGATACTGGAGATGCTTTGTCATTGTGTACGCAGGGTGTTACTGCATCATACATGGTTGATCAAATTTCTGAAGCACATAACGGGCGATTTGCCTTGGTGCATGCAGCGGCAGGTGGGGTTGGCAGTTTATTAATACAATTATTACACCTCAAGGGAATAAAAACTATTGCTAGAGTAAGTTCTCAAGAAAAAGTAGCGGCCTTAACCACATTAAGCCCAACACACATTGTTGTTTCAAATCAACAGACATATGATCAATCCATTCAGCAATTATTAGGAAATGACACGCTTATTGCGTCATTTAATGCAGTGGCTGGTTCCACGGTCCGGAAAGACCTTGGCTTAATTGGTAGTGGAGGCAAATTATTCTTGTTTGGAGGTGCCGGACTATTACAAGGGAAATTCGGTATACTATCGCTATTGAATTTTGTAAGAAAAACGGGTTTTTATTCTCCGATTCCATTTATGATGCAATCGAAAGCAATGATTGGTGTCAATATGTTAAAGATTGCAGACATGAGCCCAACGGTGCTTTCTTTCCATCTCAACCAATCCTTTAAGCTATATCAGAATAAATTGCTAAGCCCTTTACCTGCAACAACATTTAATCACAAGGAACTTAACCGCGCACATGATTTGTTAGAAAGTGGAAAAAGTACAGGTAAGCTTGTAATCTACTGGGGAGATTTTGCCTGAGCAAAAAATGATTTTAAAAACCGGGTGATTTGCTTTCTAAAAAGTATGAGCAAAATTATGTAAGGGAACGCCATTAAATACAGAATTCCAGAATTAATGTTACTTGCAAACGTTGTATCATCAACTCCCACTCCCTGTTCTGCCATTAATTTACATTGACTGCACCCTTGAGCAATGGCATTTGATCCTGTTATTGCTAAGAGAACTAAGAAAATCAGAAAGCGTTTCATCTTATTTATTTTTACAAAAATAACACTTTCATTTTGTTTAATTTTGCAGATATGATAAAGCACCTATTTTTTGTACTTACAGCAATCCTTTTTTTTGCATGTGGGTCGTTGGAAGAAGAACAAGATAAGCACCTGACGCTTGATCAATTGGTTCAAAAGTATCCAGACAGTATTCCCTTATTGCAAAAACGCGCCAATCGTTCCTTGGATTCATTAGATTATAAGTTATTGTTAACGGATGCAGCCCATGCGTTTAGATTGGATAGTTCAAGTAATGAAAACCGTTTGTTATATGCCTTAGCGTTAATTAATAAAAAGGATTTTTTAGTTTCTGACTTTACTTCGGCGCAATACCATTTTGGAAAGGTTTTAAAGAAAGAGCCCAAAAATCTAAAAGCAATTGTTGGAATGGCAAGTGTGTTTTCGTTTCGTGGAGATTTAGAAAATGCATTTACCTTCATTAACAAAGCATTGCGAATCAATCCAAGGTATAGAGATGCCTATATACTAAAAGGTTCAATTTATTTAAGCCAAGGGAATTATAAATTGGCTAAATCCTCCTATGAAACCGCAGTACAACAAGACAATAAGTTCTTTCTTGGTTACATGATGCTAGGAACCATTTATCAATATGAGAAAAATCCCCTGTGTATTGAGTATTTTACCACTGCAAGTAAATTAAAACCAACTAATGCTGAAGTGGCATATTCATTGGCTTATGCAACCTATGAATATGGAAAAACGGAGGACGCCAAACAATTATATCGTCGAATGGCTGGATTAGATAGCACCTATTGTGAAGCCTATTTTCACTTAGGGTCTATACAACAGTTTGATGATGAGAATCTCGATAGCGCAATGTTTTTTTATAGTAAATCACTTGAAGTAAATCCAAAGCATATCGAGACCTTACACAATTTGGGGTTAATCTATGAAGATAAAGGTGACATTTCTAATGCCTTACTAACCTACGCCAAAGTCCTTAAAGTTAATCCGGAATTTCAACTTACTAAAGACCGAGTTGCCGTATTAAAAAATCGTAGATGACAGACAGCCGGGTTCAAGGCATTTTGGCGGAGGTTCTTCTGCCTCTCATTGGCGTATTTGCTTGGCAATGGTCCTTCGATTTTATCTGTTGGTTTTATGTGATAGATGTGTTCCTAAACGCGTCGGTAGCGATGCTTAGGCACCGAGAATTTCGAGAGCCTATCGGGCTTGCTTTGCCTTGGTTCGAATTGGTTTTGGTGATCACACTTATCGTTTTGTCAGGTAACGAGCTTTGGCCCTCCTTTAAGAATTTCCTTGCATACAAAGATATGGGGATTGCCCAGGGATATATTTTAATTCCCTTGATTTTACTCAATGAATGGATGCGATGGAAACTTGAACAGCGCACGCGTATACTAATGTTTACCTCAAATAAAACGCATTTACTAAAGATTTCTGGATTTGCTTTGACAGGAGTTTTTTTGGTCTTTTTTCATGAACCATTCGCTTCTTCTTTGATTTTTTTAGGGGTATTAACCGTTGCGAATCTCATTTCAAAACCAATTATTAGCGCGAAATGATGTACTTTTGAAGCCGATGGAAGATAAAAATCAACACCTCAAGGACAGACGCGCTCAAATCCATGTTGGAGGAGGCAAAGATCGCATCGAGAAACATCATGCGCAAGGGAAATTAACGGCTAGGGAACGTTTAGCACTTTTGTTAGACGAAGGTTCTTTTAATGAAATTGGAGCCTTTGTAGAACATCGGTCAACAGCGTTTGATTTGGATAAACAACGTTTTCCGGGCGATGGTGTAATTACAGGATTTGGAAACATACATGGCCGATTAGTGTATGTTTATTCTCAGGACTTTACTGTATTAGGCGGTTCACTTTCCGAAACACATGCCGCTAAAATTTGTAGAATAATGGATTTAGCTCTTAAAAATGGGGCTCCAATTATTGGCTTAAATGATTCAGGTGGTGCAAGAATTCAAGAAGGGGTGGTATCTCTTTCAGGGTATTCTGAGATATTTTTTAGAAATACCCGCGCAAGCGGTGTGGTGCCTCAGATTTCTTTAATCATGGGTCCCTGCGCTGGGGGTGCTGTCTATTCTCCTGCACTTACGGATTTTGTTTTTATGGTGGAGGACACCTCCTATATGTTTGTAACCGGACCCAATGTGGTTAAAACGGTGACACACGAAGAAGTAACTTCTGAAGACCTTGGTGGCGCAAAAACCCATGCTGAGCGAAGTGGTGTTAACCATTTTGTGGCGGGTAATGATGTGGAATGTTTGAAGAATGCACGCGCCTTATTGACCTATTTACCTCAAAATGCCTACGAGGAGGCACCGAAAACTGCGGTTTTTGAGTTTTCAAAAGCAAAAATCGAGGCCATAAAAACTATACTTCCATCGAATAGTGGTTTGCCATATGATTGCCGAAGAGTAATCGATAGTTTGGTTGATGATGCGTCGTTCAAAGAAGTGCAAGAAGATTATGCAAAGAATATTGTTGTTGGGTTTGCTCGATTAGAAGGACGTACGATTGGTGTGGTATCTAATCAACCCGCCGAATTAGCGGGTGTTCTAGATATAAATGCATCAAGAAAAGGTGCCCGCTTTGTTCGATTCTGTGATTCATTTAACATCCCTCTGCTTATCTTAGAAGATGTCCCTGGGTTTTTGCCGGGAACAGATCAGGAATGGAACGGAATAATTTCACACGGAGCCAAATTAATATATGCCTTTGCTGAGGCTACGGTGCCACGAATTACTGTAATAACAAGAAAAGCTTATGGTGGCGCGTATTGCGTTATGAACTCTAAATCCCTTGGCGCAGACTTGAGTTATGCGTGGCCAACGGCTGAAATTGCCGTAATGGGTGCGAAAGGTGCCGCAGAAATAATTTTTAGAAGAGAAATTAATGCTGCAACGGACCCTTCTCAAAAATGGATTGAAAAAGAAGCCGAATATGCAGACACATTTGCTAACCCGTATCGTGCAGCAGAACGAGGGATTGTAGATGATGTAATCCTACCGGAAGAAACACGCCAAAAATTAGTATTAGGATTTAAAATGCTGGAGAAGAAAGCTGAGAATCTACCCTTAAAAAAACATGGAAACATTCCACTTTAATTAAATTAATAATGAAAGAATTAATCGCAACATTCACCAATCAACTGGAAGAAGCCTTTGAAATAGCTTCTATACAATCGTTTAATGCGCCTGACAGACCAATTCATAACATTGTAATTTGTGGCTTAGGCGGCTCTGGTATTGGCGCTAAAATCGTAAGTAATTGGGTTCAAGATGAAATCTCGTTGCCAATTACCTTAGTTAATGAATATACCCTTCCTGGGTTCGTAGGTCCTAATACCTTAGTTATAGGTTCATCTTACTCAGGGAACACGGAAGAAACTACCATGGCCTTAGATGAGGCTAAAGCAAAAGGAGCGTTTATTTTTGGGGTTACAAGTGGAGGACATTTGGCTAAGTTTTGTGCTGAAAACGGGTATGATTGTGTAATTGTTCCTGGTGGAAATCCACCGCGAAGCGCCTTAGCGTATTCGTTAGTTCAATTGCTTAATTACTTCAATAAACTTGGGTTTATTTCGGCGAAATCCTTAGATCAGGTTCAAGCGAGTATTGGCTTGATTCGTAATAATACCGCAGAAATAGATGCAATTGCTCAAGAACTTTCCACCTATTTGTTTGGTAAAGTTGGTGTGCTTTATGGAGAAACTAAATATGAGGGAGTGATTGTACGTGCACGTCAACAGTTTAACGAGAATTCAAAATACTTGGCGTGGAATCAAGTGATTCCAGAAATGAATCACAACGAGCTTGTCGGTTGGGGTGGTGGAGACGAGCGTTTTGCCCCTGTATTCTTTAATGCAGCCGATATTCATCCAAGAAACAAAAAGCGTTTTGAAATCACTAAGGATGCCGTCTCTAAAAAATCAAAGGCAGTTTTTAATCTTGAAGCAAAGGGTGATTCGTTAATTGAACGTTCCTTGTATTTAATTCATTTGGTAGATTGGGCTTCTTACTATTTGTGTGAGGCTAATCATGCGGATATCATGGATATCGAGATCATTGATTATCTCAAAAGTGAATTAGGGAAGATGTAATGAACCGCCCCAAGGTTAAATACCATCCTTTAGGCAGCGTTGATTATAAAGAAGCTTGGGATTATCAAGAATCTTTATTCCATGCACTAATTTCTACTAAACAGCAAGGTGAATCGGATTTATTGAGTCACTTGATAACCTGTGAACACCCTCACGTATTTACCCTTGGCAAGAGTGGTAAAAAAGATCATTTATTAGCGGATGAAGCATCTTTAAGTGAAATTGATGCAAAATTCTATCAGATAAACAGGGGAGGAGATATTACGTATCATGGTCCGGGACAGTTGGTGGTTTATCCGATTTTGGATTTAGAACAGTTTTTTACGGACATTCATAAATATATGAGGTTCTTAGAAGAGGCAGTGATTTTAACCCTGGAGGAATATGGAATCATTGGCCATCGAATTGAAGGACTTACGGGTGTGTGGATTGATTTAGAAAAACCAAGAAAAATTGCAGCTTTTGGTGTTAAAAGTTCACGTTGGGTTACCATGCATGGAATAGGATTTAATGTAAATACGGATTTATCTTATTTCGATCAAATTATACCTTGTGGTATATCGGATAAGCAAGTGACTTCGATGCAGCAGGAATTGGGATATAGTTTGGATATAGATGTGGTAACGGTTCAATTGGTAGAACACTTACGGTTACTTTTTGATTTTGAATTAAAGGAATAATATGAAATTAAGCGAGCTTATACCAAAAGTAGAAGGAATTGAATTGGCGGTACTATTAGAAAATGATACGCCTGAGTATGCTGTTTATCTTCACAATGCGAAAGAAGACATCATTGAGGGGATTATTATCACCAGTGTTGGTTATGGTGAAAATCCGGCCACAGGTGAGAAAATCAAAACCGCAACACTAAGGCATTCGCTTGAAGTTATGTTACCAAATGAAGTAGCGAAAATAGAGTTAATTGTACCGGAAGTTTTTGGACTTTACAATGAATATTGGGTTAGTTTTTGGATTAACGAGGAGTTGTTTGATAAAAAATTCTTGTTCTTACCAGACGCCATTCATGCGGATAAACTGACTATGCTGGATTCCTTTGGGAAACTAGGAGTATTACTTAGTTAACGTCTCTAACTCTCGTAAGGGAATTACACCGCTTTTTCTCCAAAGTTGTTTTCCGTTTTTGTAATATATGAGTGTGGGTACTCCGCGTATTCCGAGTTGTGCTGCAATTGCCGGATTTTTATCTACGTCGATTTTTAAAATTCTTAGGGATTGTCCTTTCTTTTTTTTTAATTGTTCTAAAATAGGTGCCAAAGTTTTACATGGTCCACACCATGTAGCATGAAAATCCACTAAGGTTGGCGTTTCACCTTTAATGATATCGTTGAATTTTCCCATACCTCAAAGGTAGTTGCTTTCCTAAGGATTGAATGTAACCTAAGGCACAAAAAAAGGCGACCGAAGCCGCCTTTTACTTTTAGCACATTCTTTTATTGCTTGTCGTAAATCGCCATACACGTACCATTACCACCAATTAACGGGGCATTGTTGTCATATGTATAGGTGATTTGTATTTGTGTCCCGGTAGCGTTCATCGCACCCGTACCAGAGAAATTAACATCTCCAATAGTAATATTAATGGTTTGGTTAGGTATTGTAATGTTTGCGCCATTAATTGTTCCCGTAGCCGTACCGCCAACTAAATTGAAGAAGTTTTCAATGTTTACTGCACTGGCACTACCTCCAGCGGTGATGCTTGGTGAAGCAGATAACGGAAATTGTGTCCCGCTACATGTAGTAGTCATTGCCCAAGAAACCCCGGTCCAATTCTCTGCACCAATCACCACATCTACGCGTCGTTTAGCCGTTGATGTTCCATTTGCATTAGTAGCAGAATAATTCACGTAATATGTACCTACAGTAGAAGAATCAACTTGGTTGTCCGTAGTAACCGCAACGGATGAACCGTCTTTATTGGTTGCTGTGGCACCTGCATCTGTGTAAGAAGCGCTAACGTTAATGGTAACTTGTGCAGCACCATTAAGCGTTAAAAATGGCTTGTATAGACAGGTTCCATCGTCTTTTTTAGCTTTTGAATTATAATTTACAGCCCCATTGTCTGTACATCCTTTTTTCTTGCATGAAGTAATACTAACTACTCCAAAGCCAATCATTAATAGTAATAACGTTTTTTTCATAAGAGATTTTTAGGTTTTGTAAATATAAAAAAAGGCGGTGAATTCACCGCCTTTTCCTCAAAGAATTGCAATTAGTTTTGCAATACAGCTTCTGTACCGCCGCTTAATGCGTGTTTGATTTTGGATTCTAATTCTTCACAGAGTTCTGGATTATCAAGTAAAATGGATTTAATAGAATCTCTACCTTGTCCAAGACGTGTTTCACCATAAGAAAACCATGAACCACTTTTCTTTAGAATATTTAATTCAACTCCTAAGTCGATGATTTCTCCGACTTTGGAGATTCCTTCACCGTAAAGTATATCAAATTCAGCTTTTCTAAATGGGGGGGCCACTTTATTTTTAACTACCTTAACTTTTACACGATTACCTACAATATCTTCTCCATCTTTTATTTGTGTTGCTTTACGAATATCAAGGCGTACTGAAGCATAGAATTTTAATGCATTTCCTCCCGTTGTGGTTTCTGGATTACCAAACATAACGCCAATTTTATCGCGTAATTGGTTAATGAAAATACAACAACATCCTGCTTTATTAATTGAAGAGGTTAGTTTACGGAGTGCTTTTGACATAAGTCGTGCCTGTAACCCCATTTGAGAATCTCCCATTTCCCCTTCGATTTCTGCCTTGGGTGTTAACGCGGCTACCGAGTCAACAACAATTAGATCAATAGCTCCAGAACGAATAAGGTTGTCTGCGATTTCGAGTGCTTGTTCGCCGTTATCGGGTTGTGAAATTAGTAAGTTCGCGACATCAACTCCAAGTTTTTGGGCGTAGAATTGGTCGAAGGCATGTTCTGCATCAATAAATGCGGCAATACCCCCTTGTTTTTGTACCTCGGCGATTGCGTGTATCGCAAGGGTTGTTTTTCCTGATGATTCAGGACCGTATATTTCTACAACACGACCCTTTGGGTATCCATTAATCCCTAAGGCTAGGTCTAGTGTTAGGGATCCAGTAGGTATTACATCTACTTTTTCTACGGGATTATCTCCCAATTTCATTACGGCTCCTTTACCAAATGTTTTATCTAATTTCTCCATCGTAAGTTGGAGTGCTTTCAATTTTTCTGCTTGCAATTCTTTATTTGACATATTTATAAGTTTTATGAGTACAAAATTCGGCGCGTTAAACGTAAACGATTTACGTTTATTTATTTTCTTTGAAAAAATTTATAATTTCTTCTGCATGATTTTTTGTGTTTGGTTTTTCAATCACTTTAACTAAGATTCCATGTGCATCAAAAAGAAAGCTAGTTCGATGGATCCCATCGTATGTTTTTCCCATGAATTTTTTTGGTCCCCAGACACCAAATGCTTCTATAATAGTTCGGTCTGGATCGGAAATAAGGGTGAATGGTAGGGAGTACTTGGTACTGAATTTTTGATGAGCGGTCACCGAGTCTGCACTAATGCCTATTACGGTAATTCCTTCATTTGCCAATACCTGCTCACCATCACGTATGCTACATGCTTGCGCAGTACAGCCAGGCGTATCATCTTTTGGATAAAAATAAATAGCTGTTTGGGTTCCAAGATGTGCGCGTAGAGAAACCTCTTCCCCTAATTGATTTTTCCCGCTTAAATCGGGAATTTGAGATCCAATTGTTAACATAGTTTCGTGTTTAATGATAAAAATCTAATCAAAAATACTGATTAAAATAATATCAAAACACGTTTTGTCAAAAAATGTTCAGTACAACCAATAATTTTCGGTTATTTTTCTTCAACCGCTTCGGTTTCAACAAAGACTGATAGGCGGTTATATAAATTCTCTAATTTTGACTTTTTATTAGATAATATCATGATAGTTGCGCTATCCTTTTGTGGATTAAGTGATTCGATTTCAGCGTTTAGTTGTTCACTTTCTTCACCGAGAATCGCTAAAAATCGTTCTACGATCATGTCATAGTACCATCCCGTATATTGGTTGCCGTTCGATTTAACATAGCTTAAAATGTCTTGACTATTCACCATGGCATCACTTCCTTTACGGATAACAAAATAGGCATAAGCGAGTAGGGTTCTAAGCTTATTATAATCCTTAACCTTCGTTGATTTAATCAGACTCTCAATGAAAGGTAAGTCCTGTGTGTTGCCGTACTCTCCCATGATTTCTGCGGCTCCCACTTGTAATTCAATTTCTGCTGAACTGCTTAATTCACGTGCCAACGTTAAGGCCTGCACCGTATCAATCTCTTTAAGTTCGTTTAAGGCATTGCCCAAAACCATAAGCGAGCTATCTTGTTTAAGTACCTTTCGGATGATCGCAACGGCCTCGTTATTTTCTAAGGTTGATAACGCGCTTACCGCGGCATTTCTAACCTTCGATTTTGGGTCGCTTTCAATGATTTTCTTTAGTGATGTTTTGTAGGAAGGTTGTTTTGCGGCTTCTTCTAAATCTTTCAAATATCCAAGTGCTTCAGAGCGAATACCCCAGAAGTTTGCATTCAATGCATTTGCAAGAATGGCAGTTTTCTCCGGATCAGTTGATTTAGCGATGTGTTTTAGCGCTGTTGATTTAGCTCGGAATTTATCAGCGTTATTTAATTGATGAATATACTGCGCTGTTGGTTTTTCCTCATATAC
Source organism: Crocinitomicaceae bacterium (assembly GCA_044347515.1). Classification (GTDB taxonomy): domain Bacteria; phylum Bacteroidota; class Bacteroidia; order Flavobacteriales_D; family Crocinitomicaceae; genus UBA952. Next base: position 34,901 of record JBIKUO010000017.1, read on the forward strand.
TTTGGCGAGCAATATTTGTTCTTCGTCCAACAAAATATTCGCTAATTTCCCTTTAAACGGAAAGGTGAATTGTTGATTTGCACTATCCAGTACCACGGGATAACTATGTTTACCCGACTCATCCCATAAGGCTATTTTTATAGGTAATCTAAATACATTAAATGATTGTGCCTGCTGAATGCGGAGCGTTACGGTTTGCTGCTCTTGGTTTATCTCTTGTTCCGTAAAAATAACGGGGTGCCCTTTACCTAAAAACCATTGATTGAAAAACCAATTGAGGTCCTCCCCACTAACTTCTTCCATTGCTAAACGCAGGTTGTGCACTTCAGCGCTTTTGTATGCATTCGAAGTAAGGTATTTATTCAGTCCTTGAAAAAAGGCTTCGTCGCCTAAATGATTTCTCAACATATGTAGAATTCTACCTCCTTTGTTATATGAATGCCCGTCAAACATCTCTTCCTTGTCGTCGTAATAGAAATTAATCAAATCATGGTAGCCACCGGATTGGTAATACCCGTTTGCTTCTTCAATGGCATTGTAATCCGCCTCATCAATCCCATATTCATATTCATCCCACAAGTATTGAGAATAGTTTGCAAAAGATTCATTTAATGGAAGGTTCGCCCAAGATTCACACGTTACTAAGTCACCAAACCAATGGTGAAATAACTCATGCGCAATGGTGGATTCATCGTTTCCATCAATTAACTCACGTTTTGTTTTATATACATAGTCTCCAAAAATTACTGCTCCTGTATTTTCCATTGCTCCAGAAACGTAGTCGCGCACCACGATTTCTGAGTATTTATCCCAAGGGTATTCAACTCCCAGTTTATTTGAAAAAAACTTGATCATCTTTGGTGTCTTACCAAAAATTGCCTTAGCATCATTTTCGTATTCAGGTTCCACATAATAATTCACCTCAATTTTCTTTCCATCACCTCGTGTATATGAATCTTTCACTACCTTGAATTCGCCAACAGCCAACATAAATAAATACGGCGCATGCGGAAGGTCTTGTTTCCAATAATCGGTTCTCGTGCCATCCGCATTTTTCTTTGATGAAATCAGTTTTCCGTTAGAAAGGGTCGTGTATTTATTGTCTACGGTTAAAAGCACTTCTTGAGAAGATTTCATGTTTGGTGCATCAATCGTAGGAAACCAAACCGAGTTTGCTTCAGTTTCTCCTTGGGTCCACAATTGAGTCATTTTTCCCTCTTCTTCCCCTTTCGGATTTATAAAATACAAGCCTTTATCTGACGTGATTGCAGCACTTCCGGATGTTTCTCGTTCCTCTGGTTTTGCGATATAATCTACTGTAAATGTAATGAGCTCATCTTTTTTATAGGTTTTATCTAAATAAACCGTTAGTGTATTTCCATTGGAATAATCATATGATAATTCCTTTCCGGACAGTGTTATCGTTTTTATTTCCATTCCTTTTGCATCCAACACGACACTGTCAAGTTCATAGAAATGGGGCTTCATGCTCAAGGTTGCTTTACCATTTAATTGCGAATCTTCCCAATTTAAATTGGCTTCAATTTTCGTATGTACTAAGTCTACAAATCGTTGACGCGAAGCATTATAGCTTGGTTCAGTATATTCTTCAAAATCACCTTCATTGAAATCACCCCAATCAAACGTAGAGTCTAGGTAATAGTCTTCACTTGAAGCTTCTGACTCAACCAATTCTTCCGGCGAATCCATTGGACTCACAGAACAAGAAGCTAACAACACGAGGGATATAAACCAAATCCAATTCATTTTCATAAGAATATATTTTATTTACAAATCTGCTTATTTATTTTGATTCATACGTGTGTTTTATTGATTTTAAGCAAAATTTATTTAATAGTTTTGAGCTCAAATTAGCTGAAATGATGGGAATTAATACGTATGATTTTAATGGAAAACGTGCAATTGTTCGCGTTGACTTTAATGTCCCCTTGGATAAAACTACGAATCTTGTTCAAGATGATAAGCGAATTCGCGCAGCAATTCCTACGATTAAGCATATTTTATCGCATGGAGGTTCCGTTATTTTATTGTCTCATTTTGGACGACCTAAAAATGGTCCGGAAGCAAAATTTTCTCTAAGTCAGATTGTAGATACCGTTTCTGATTTGCTTTCTTGTCCGGTGATCTTTTGTGCGGATTTCAATGAGGCTTCTTCACGCGCTGCAGCCTTGATTTCAGGTGAAGTAATGTTGCTTGAAAATGTGCGGTTTCATCCGGGAGAAACGCAAGGTGATTTGCATTTTGCCTCTTTACTCGCGTCCTTAGGCAATTGTTATGTAAATGATGCCTTTGGTTCAGCGCATCGAGCACATGCGAGCACGACACAAATCGCCTCCTTTTTTCCGAATGATCGAATGATGGGCTTTTTGATGGAAGCTGAACTCTTGAATGCAAAACGGATATTAAAAACACCAACAAGACCTTTTACAGCCATAGTAGGAGGCGCTAAAGTATCAGATAAAGTGCTCATAATTGAAAATTTACTAAACATAGCTTCTGATATAATTATAGGTGGTGGAATGGCCTATACCTTTGCTAAAGCCCAAGGGGGTGAAATTGGTAACTCTTTATTTGAAGCGGATCGGATAGATGTGGTTTTGGATATTTTTAAAAAGGCGAAGGAACTGGGGGTATCTATTCACCTTCCGGTGGATAGTGTGGTTGCTGATTCGTTTGCCGAGAATGCACGCACTCAAACCGTTGATACCCACCATATTCCTGAAGGATGGATGGGACTTGATATTGGCCCGACATCCATTCAACAGTTTCAAGAGGTTATTTTAAAAAGTAAAACGATTTTGTGGAATGGTCCCATGGGTGTTTTTGAATGGAATTCCTTTGCTCAAGGTACAAAAGAAATAGCCCTATCTGTTGCTACCGCGACCGAGCATGGTGCTTTTTCTTTAATCGGTGGGGGAGATAGCGCAGCGGCGATCGCTAAATTTGGCTTAGCGAATCGTGTGAGTTACATCAGTACCGGCGGAGGGGCCTTATTAGAATTATTTGAAGGTAAAAGCCTACCTGGAATAAATGCTTTAGATTAAATTCGAGTGATTAGATCAACCAATCGTGCGGAATAACCCATTTCATTATCATACCATCCAACAACGCGCACTAAATTATTGGAAACCATAGTTAATTCAGCATCAAATAAACAACTGTAACGGGAACCAATAATATCACACGAAACAATCGGATCGTTGGTATAGCCTAATATTCCATTCATATTGGTTTCAGATGCCTTTTTCATCGCCTCATTTACTTGTTCTACCGTTAACCCAGATTTAGTTACAAGGGTTAATTCCGTCATTGACCCATCAATTACGGGTACACGGACACTTGATCCCGTTAATTTTCCTTTAAGGTGCGGAAAAATTTGAATGATGGCTTTTGCTGCCCCTGTAGAGGTTGGAATAATTGAGTTTACCGCCGCCCTTGCTCTTCTGAGGTCTTTGTGTGGCGCATCATGTAGCCGTTGATCAGAAGTATAACTATGTACGGTTGAAATATGACCTACTTCGATTTCTGATAATTCAAGCAACACGGAAATCATCGGTGCCACATTATTGGTTGTACAAGAAGCATTAGATATAAGAACATCGGTGGATTCTAATGAGTTTTCATTTACTCCGAGAACTACTGTTCGAATATCTGCATCACTTCCAGGCGCTGAAATAATTACTTTTTTTGCGCCACCTTGTAGGTGTAAACCGGCTTTTTCTTTCGTAAGGAACAGTCCTGTAGATTCTATTACCGTTTCAACCTGATGAGCCGCCCATGGAATATCCTTAGGATCTTTGTGTTGAGTAAAAACTATACGTTTTCCATTAGAAAAAAGCAGTTCATTACCTTTCAACTCGAACGTGTAGGGTAAAGGACCATGGACAGAATCGTATTTAAGCAAGTGCGCTAAGGTTTCCGCATCGGTTAAATCATTAACTAATGCAATAGATAAATCATCGTGCGCTAACGCAATTCGGGTAAAACATCTGCCAATCCGCCCAAATCCGTTAATTCCAATTGCTTTCATTCTAATTTTTTACAAAAATACAACAGCACAGGGGAAAAAGAGTTCAGCGCGCATTGATTTTAATATTCTACATAGACAAAACCATGTTTTTTGATTTCAATCCCTCCGTCAAAGGTTGCAAAGATTCTGTAAAAATAGGTGCCCTCTTCAACCAGTTTTCCATCCGATGTTTTTCCGTCCCATGAGCCTGTAGGGTCAGTAAACGTGTAAATGACATTGCCCCAACGATTTAAAATAACACATTCAAATTCTTGCACCCCTTCATGGTCGATGGTAAATAAATTATTTCCAACCAAAGAATTAAGCGTGATAATGTTTGGAACCTCAATATCACACGGTTTGATGGTCACTAAAGACGTATCAGAAGAACTATGACAAACATTATTTACCGTAACATAGTATTGCCCCGCGGTGTTGACAACAATAAAATTATCTGTAGAGCCATTATTCCATGTGATTTGCATCGGCGGATTATAACCAGCTTGCATCGTTCCTGAGTTTATGGATGCAGCAACCAAATCTATTGAAACTCCATTACAGATGGAAGAGTCCACCACATCAACATACACATAAGGGGGAAATTCAATGTTTGCACTTAATGCATTGTTACAGGCATTATCAGTAAATGTTACGGAATATATTCCGGGAATAGATGTTGAAATTAAAGGGTTTTCAAGTGCACTGTTTGAAAAATTTATGGCTGTATCTGAAGCGGTCCAAACCCCTCCATTATAGGATGAAGTTCCTGTTACTTGAAGAAATAAATTACATGTTAAGGTATCTCCAAATATTGTTGGCAATGGCAGTACTTCAAGGGTTACTGTCGTATCATAATTACACCCAAAATCATCAACCACATTGTACGTATAAAAACTTGTACCTGGAGTAATTGGCTGAATTACAATCGCCGTATCGTTTTGTCCTGAAATAATCGATGGACTATTTGTCCAGTTATCGGAAACTACTGTATTTTGATATCCTTCTTGGTCTGGATATAAGCTCTGGTTAAAATAGATTCCCCATTGAAAAATGTATCCATCATCAATACCCTGATTGTCTTGAACCGTAATGGTCCAGTTTCCATTTACCGGACATCCAATAAAATCATTAAAATCTCCATCAGGCAAATAAACTCCATTGGGATTCATGGAAGGGAATCCGTAGGCATTAGTCACGGTATTTCCTGCTGCATTTTCTGTACAGATTGTCCCTAACGTGGCTTGAGTAGGAGAAAAGCAATAACTCCAAACGGGAGATCCCGGAGCACCACCATCTAAATTGGTATCATTACCTAAAAAGGTACCAATCCCACTTCCGCATCCTCCAGGTACCAACTCCGGCCACGCACCAAACCCAGAGTTATATGCATTCATGATTGAAACCGTCGTGCCGTTAGGGCAAGTAAGTGCAATCTCTAAATCTCCAATATAGGAATGTTCGATATCAATACACATTTGGTCGAAATCACCAGCCCCTGTAATCGTAGTAGAATCATCAAATCCAGTGATGCCAATGTTCGTTTGGTATTGAACCCCACTTCCATCCGGTAAAAAAGTCAATCCAGCAAATATACCCCCGATCTCGAATTCTCCGACTGGAATGTCCACACCCACGGTGTCCTGCTGTGTAACTCCACCAATTAAAAAGGTATTCTGACCTAAACATACGGTGTCTTGAAATGGCCCTGTACCCGCAAAACTAGGTAACTGTGAGACCCTCACTTTTGCTGTTATTCGTTTAATTTGAGGGAAAATATCAGTGATTCGCAAGTCGATAAAATATCCTGCTCGAGCTGGAGGGGTAAACCAAACAGAATCATTATTGAATTGTCCAACACCTCCAATTGTCCATTGATAACTACAATTTCCAGCATTTTGAGAATACCCGGTATTGGTCACTTCTAATGCATAGGGAAAGGCCGGATCTGCTACAAAGAGAATACTGTCACCAAAACACACATCCACATAACCGGTATCCGCAGGATTCAAGGCATCGGGACCTGTACCATTAACATAGGCATGCATGTGAGGAACAAAGGGTTGTTGTGGGTTACCGCAAGCTACATTTGCATCCCAGCCCGTACCTTCTGAACTACCGTTGGAGCGAAACCGAAGGGTTAAACAACCACTTGGATTATTTTGAAATGAAGCCTGAGCAAAAAATCCGTTAGGGTGAGTCCCTGAATTATATGCTCCAATTAGTGGTGCGGAAATAGATGGCCCATCGAAGACGTAAAGCGTATCTGTCGGATGGATATTAAAGGTAAATCCGATATTCGTTGCAAACGCAATGGAAACTTTTGATCCTTGGGTCAGGTCTGGACAAAACGTAATAATTTCATCCATGTTTGGCAAATAATTGGCAGGTCCATCGCTGAAATTTGTACCACCTGCGGGTGGAATTATTGCAGCACAGTTTAATGGATTGGCCTGAGGAAAGTCCGGACCAGTCAATAACATTTGACTGTATGAAATGCCCAAAAACAATATGGAAAAGGTAACTATAAAAACGTGTTTCATCGGAAATGGTTTAGTGTTTGTGTGTCTTTGATTCATTAAACTCTAAGGTTAATTGATACAATGACTTTATGGCGATTAGTTGATTTGGAACCTCACTTTGAAAATACTGAGTAAATGGCTCTATTTTAACACCAAGATCTGTGAAGTGAACAATATTGGAACTTGGGGCTTTGGGATAGTTTTCGATGTTTTTCCCACCATTATTTTGAATTACATTAATCGCATGGTCATACGCGTAATAAAGTAAGTCAAGGTCACCGTGTTCTTTTTCAAATGCATTCAAGGCGTCTTTCCCATAAATCTTTTTCAAAGGTTTCAACGCTGTATTTTTTTGGCCTGTAGCACTTAAAACACTTCCTATAACCAAAACAAACAAGAATAATAATCTCATATTTAATTGAATTTGAAGACGAAGTTACCAAAATGTTTCGATACATTCTCGGTAATAAAAAGCCATAGACGTTTCGAACGTAACTTCGGTTGCAGTAGTAAATTATTTATCCGAACCTAAGCATTAAAAAATTAGTTTTGTAAAAAAAAGTAATGGCAGATTTACAAGCAATAGCTTCACAAGTTAGAAGAGATATATTACGAATGGTTCACGCCGTAAGCTCTGGACACCCGGGGGGATCATTGGGATGCGCTGATTTATTAACCTATTTATATAACGAACGGTTAACGTTAAATGCGAGTTCCTTTACTATGGACGCCCTAAATGAGGATTTATTTTTTCTATCCAATGGCCATATTTCACCAGTTTGGTATAGTGTATTGGCTAGATCAGGATTCTTTCCCGTTGAAGAATTAGCAACCTTTAGAAAGATTTCTAGTCGATTACAAGGTCATCCCTCCGTTGATAAAAACTTACCTGGAATTCGGATGGCTTCTGGTTCACTTGGACAAGGGTTATCCGTTGCTATTGGTGCTGCGACCACAAAAAAAATGCAGGGGGATGATTCTATGGTCTACTGTTTGATGGGTGATGGGGAACTACAAGAAGGACAAGTTTGGGAAGCTGCTATGTATGCTGGAAGTAAAAAAATAAATAATCTGATCGGAATAATTGACTACAACAATCGTCAAATTGATGGCGATGTGAGTGATGTTATGGGGATTATGCCCTTATCAGATAAATGGACCGCATTTGGTTGGGATGTATACCACATGGATGGACATAGTTTCGATAGCATGCGTGAGGTTTTCGCTACCATAGATTCAAATAAGTCAAACGGAATGCCTAAAATGATCATCATGAAAACTGAAATGGGGAAAGGGGTAGACTTTATGATGGGCACTCACAAATGGCATGGCTCTGCGCCCAATGACGAACAATTAGCAACTGCTTTAGCTCAGTTACCAGAAACTTTAGGAGATTATTAATCAGTGAAGGGAATAACTTTTTTTGTTTTTATCTTTTATTTCTCAGCGGTCTTTGGGCAATTGAACCCAACCACTCGCATTCTTTTTATTCTTGATGCTTCGAACAGTATGAATTCCTCTTGGGGTTCACAAACACGGATTCAAGCCGCACGAGAGGTCCTAAATCAGGAATTAGAAGCACTTCGCAATGTCCCAAATACTGAAATCGCATTAAGAATTTATGGGCATCAAACACCTTTCAATAATTTAGAGCAAGATTGCAACGATACAAAATTAGAAGTCCCTTTCGGCGTCAATAACCTGGAACAAATAAAACTGAAGATAAAGACCGTTGAAGCTAAAGGGGCTACTCCAATTGCCCGTTCCCTTGAGGCTGCTGCAGGAGATTTTCCAGACACACTCGCAAGAAACATCATAATTTTAATTACGGACGGTCTAGAATCTTGTGATAACGATCCCTGCATCATTGCAAAAAAACTAAAAACAAAAGGTGTAAAAGTTACCCCATTCGTTATTGGTTTGGGGATGGATATGTCTTACCTAGATAAATTCAGTTGTATCGGGACCTATTCTGATGCGGAGGACAAAGAATCCTTCCGAAATGTATTTAAGAACATTTTAAATACGGTGTTAGAAAAGACAAGTGTTCAAGTAAATTTAAACGACATCACCGGTAAACCAACAGAGACCAACGTAACCCTGTTTTTCTATGAAGCAGGAACTGCAAATTTGAAATATACGTTTGTTCATACCTTAAATCGTTTCGGAAATCCCGATACGCTCTATTTAGATCCTGCAATAGCTTATGATTTAAAAGTAAACACAACTCCGACCCTATTAAAAGCGGGAATCACATTGAAAAAGCATGTGCATAATACCATCAGTGTTTCCGCTCCACAAGGCTTTATTCGATTGACTTCAATGAAAAGTAACTTCAATCCAAGGTTTGAAATGCGTGTAATGCCAAAAGGCGATAGCAAAACGCTGCTTGCCCAATTCTATAATGATGTTTATAAGTATTTGACTGGAACCTATGAAGTGGAGATTTTAACCATACCTCGCATATACAAGACGGTGGAAGTTACCCAATCTTCAGTTTCTACGATTTCAATTGATGCACCAGGAGAATTAGCCTATACGTTTAATAAGCCCCTTGTTGCGCAACTTTTTCTACAAGATAAATTAGGTTTTTGGAATGGAATTTATACCTTTTCTGATTCATCAACCACTGGTAAAATATTAATACAACCGGGTACTTACAAATTGGTTTACAGGACTAAAGACATGAAATCGAGTGGGTATACACATGAAAAAATCATTACGATTTCAAGTAATAAAACGAATACATTAAACATTAACTAACGAACATATGGCACTTAAGACATTTGGTAATAAAGATACACGCTCTGGGTTTGGAGAAGGCTTGCGACTATTAGGAGAGACTAACCCGGACGTTGTAGCATTGTGTGCAGACCTTACGGGGTCATTAAAAATGGATGCTTTTCAGAAAAACCATCCCGATCGCTTTTTTCAAATTGGAATCGCCGAAGCAAACATGATTGGAATTGCAGCGGGAATGACTATTGGTGGTAAAATTCCGTTTACCGGAACCTTTGCCAATTTTTCTACGTCACGCGTCTATGACCAAATTCGTCAAAGTGTGGCGTATTCTCGTAAAAACGTAAAAATTTGTGCTTCTCACGCGGGGTTAACGCTTGGTGAGGATGGAGCAACCCACCAGGTATTAGAGGATATCGGTATGATGAGAATGCTTCCGAACATGACAGTTGTTGTTCCCGCAGATTACAACCAAACCCTTCAAGCTACCTTAGCCATTGCGGCATGGGATGGACCTGTATATTTGCGTTTCGGAAGACCATCCGTTCCAATTTTTACACCGGAAGATGCGGTCTTTCAAATTGGAAAAGCTGACCTGTTGGTTCAAGGTAATGATGTAACGATTATCGCATGCGGACACATGGTTTGGAAAGCCCTAGAGGCTCAAGTACAGTTAGCAGAGAAAGGAATTTCTGCTGAGGTGATTAATATGCATACGATTAAACCATTAGATACCGAAGCTATTTTGAGTTCAGTAGCTAAAACGGGCTGTGTGGTTACAGCGGAAGAACATATGATGAATGGTGGCCTTGGTGATGCCGTTGCTCAAGTGCTGTCTAAAAGTAGTCCAGCTCCACAAGAATTTGTTGCAGTTAATGATACGTTTGGCGAAAGTGGCACACCCAATGAATTGTTAAAAAAATATCACCTTGAAACAACGGATATCGTCCTTGCTGCAGAACGTGTGCTTGCGAGAAAACACTGATTACAAGCTAGACTTTCTTAGGTTCTAGTCCACCTTTCCGCCCTGAATTTTTTTCTTCGGTAGAATGTGGTTAAATTCGTTCTCCTAAATTTAATCGAATTCGTCGCCTATGGTATTTTCAAGTTTGACTTTTCTATACTTGTTTCTACCCTTGAGTCTTTTATTTCATTATTCGACCAAGAACGACCTTTTCCGAAATATCTTTCTCACGATTTTTTCCCTGGTGTTTTATGCGTGGGCAGAACCCATGTGGATTTTTTTAATGGTTTTTACCGCGTTATTTGATTATTCCACCGGACTTTACATTGAAAAAAAACGGGGAACCCCTTGGGCGAAAGTTGGTTTAATTGCCAGTATAGCAGTGAATATCGGGCTTTTGGTAGCCTATAAATATGGCGGATTTATCTACGATAACCTCAATTATTTGTTTCCGCTGCCATTTGATCGTCCTCAAAATTCCTTACCGGTTGGTATTTCATTTTATACGTTCATGGTAATTTCTTATGTGGTGGACATCTACCGTGGAGAAATTAAGGCCCAACGCAATCCCTTAAACTTTTTAATGTTTATTAGTTTGTTTCAGCACTTAGTTGCCGGTCCTATTGTTCGTTACAGTCAAATTTCTGAACAGGTGGAGAAACGAACCATCGATTGGTCCAGAATGAGTGACGGTGTTACGAGGTTTTGTATTGGCTTGTTTAAAAAGGTAGCGATTGCAAATGTAGCGGGGGTATTGGTAGATAAATACCTGGATACGCAGTTGTATTCGTTGTCTTCTTATGAGGGATGGTTTGGAATTGCGATGTTTTCAATTCAGCTGTATTTTGATTTCTCTGGTTATTCAGACATGGCTATCGGCTTAGCTAAATTATTCGGGTTTGATTTTCACGAGAATTTCAGGCATCCGTATGCGGCAATTTCGGTAGGTGATTTTTATCGAAGATGGCATATTTCTTTGGGGCGATTTTTTCGAGACTACGTGTATATCCCTCTTGGAGGAAACCGAAAATATCAAGACAGAAATATTTTAATTGTATGGTTTTTAACTGGTTTTTGGCATGGTGCAAATTGGAATTTCGCCCTTTGGGGAACCTATTTCGGTGTTCTGATGGTGTTGGAAAAACACTTGAAATTTGTATTAGATAAAACCCCTCGCTTTCTGAAACACGGCTACACCTTGGTCTTAATTGTGTTCAGTAGAGCAATTTTTTACTTTGTGGATTTCAATCAATTAAGTTACTTTATTGGGAACTTATTCTACTCGAAACATGCAGTTAATCCGGGATTTTTATCAGACATCACGACGCATGCATTTTGGTTTGTTTTAGTTGTATTATTGTGTATTCCATGGGATGAAATCTATACGCAAGATCACCCTGTTAGAAATCGAGTTGCTATACGATACGCTTATGTTAGGCCATTCGCTAATGCTTTTCTTTTGATTCTATCTACTATGCTACTTGTTAATGCAACGTTTAATCCCTTTCTATATACCCGCTTCTAATGGATAAAAAGATAAACGTTTTCTTGTTTTTCGTTTTTGTATTAGGTTTCCCCTTGGCTTACTTTTTTATGCCAAAATCGGTTAAATCAGATAACGAAAAACGTAAATTGGCAACCTTTCCAAGTTTTAATTCAACTGATTACTTAGCGGGAACATGGACTAAACAAGTCGATAAGTACATCGACGATCATTTCCCATTTAGAACGAGTTTTATTTCCTCGACTGATTATTTTCATGCGGCTAAAGGATTTCAGCTTAAAAATAGCGAACGGGTAGTTGTACTTCCGAAGAGGCGAACTAAAACTCAGGGTGAATCCACAGACAGCACAAAGAATCAAATGGATTTTCTGGATGAATTTGAAGAAAAGTACTCGGGCTCAATGCTAATTATCGATGGCTGCGTCTATCCCATGGGAGGCGGTAGTCCGGCAATGTCAAAGTATTTTGCCGAAATGGTTAATGAATACGCTCGAACCTTTAAAGGTGTTCGGGTATTTTCTGCGGTGGCGCCCCTGTCTTCAGCCTTTATTCCGGTAGAGAAATATACGCATTATAACAGTCAAAATAAACGTACCCTGTTGGCCATTAAAAACAACCTGAAAGATGGTGCTATTTTTTGTGATGTGTTTAATGAATTAAATGAACACTCGAATACCAAGTTGTACTTCGGGACAGACCACCATTGGAAACCCTTGGGGGCATATTACGGATATGTTGCATTCTGCAAAGCGGCAGGCTTAGAGGCGGTCCCAATGGAAAAAATGACAAAGAAGGTCAAATATAATTTCTTAGGTACGATGTACCAACATACACAAGATCCAACGGTTCGAGCGCACCCAGACACCATGGAGTATTGGGTACCGAAGGTTCAAACAGAAGCAGTTAAATTCGGTCCGTACAATACGGATAAACCTTCTAAAACTAAAGTGTTTTATGAGAGCAGCTCAGGTGGTAATACCTATTCAACTTTTTTAGGAGGAGATGAGCCCTTGATTCGAATTCAAACCGGAATTAAAAATGGAAAGAAAGCAGTTGTTATCAAAAATTCCATGGGTAATGCTTTCGCGGTGTATTTAGTGAATCATTACCAGGAAATATGGGTAGTGGACTTAAGATATTCAAAACAGAATTTGACAAAAATCATTAAAGAGAATAACATTAATGACATCGTCTTTGCGGTCGGTATGTATGCTGCCATGAGCAAAGGTACAATTGGTATGATGCGAAGATTGCCCACACAAAGCGGGGTATATGTGCCTCCTCCACCTGTTGAATCGGATCCATCCGATGAAAATCCGGTATTAATAGATAGTCTGAATGCGGAATGAGGAGTATTGCGGTTGTTTTTTCCTTCGTCGTTGTTTCCTGTTTCGCTCAATTACCAGCGGAACTGAAGATCGATTCTTCTTTTGCTTTTATTCAAGGATATAGTTCAAATACCTTAAGTCGTTTAAAACAACAGTTTGATGCTGTTGATTCAAATAAATTAGTGATACTTCACTATGGTGGAAGCCATATTCAGGCGGAAAATCCTACCACAATAGCGAGAAATCGATTCCATGAACGTTTTGGATCGGGAGGTAGAGGATTGTTGTTCAATTACGGTGCAGCGAATACCTATTCTTCAATTAATTATGCTTCCACCTATACAGGAAAATGGAGCTATAATAAAAGCTACCAAGGAAAAAAGGAAGCACTCCCCTTGGGGGTTTGTGGTATGGTTGTAGAAACAAGTGATTCTGCCTCCTCTTTGTTATTTTCGATGAAAACTCCCATCGAAAAAGCAAACAATCAAGTGCAAATTCTTTTTGAGAATGATTCGATATCCTTCGGTGTAACAGTTTACATCAATAACATATTAATCACGCAGGGAATCGAATACGTCCCGCAAGGGTTGATATTTTCTTGGGCAGATTCAATTAAAACAATTGCGTTAATTCCCACTAAAAACTCAAAGGGAACTCGATTTCGCTTTTATGGCATTAATGTAGAACATGAAGAAAATCATGGAATAGTCTATCATTCAACTGGGGTTGGCGCCGCAGCATTCCGGTCTGTTTTAATCCTAGAGAAATTACCAGAGCAACTTACTTTGATTCAACCGGATCTTGTGATCTTAGATTTTGGAACGAATGACATTTTGTATGAAAATCGCATAGAGCCTACGCTGTCCAAAGAGGTAGAAAAAGCCATTGCTTGGTGGAAATCGATGGTTCCAGAGGTATTGATTGTGTTAACTAGCACACAAGATTTATACTATAAAAAACATCCCATTACCGCAGGGGTTTTGTTTCGCGATCTCATGGATAGTTTAGCCAGAAAGAACGATTGTTTGTTTTGGAATTGGTATGACTTATCGGGCGGCTTAAATACCATTCGTACTTGGGCTACTTTGGGCTATGCAAAAAGCGATAATATTCATTTAACGAAAATAGGCTATCAAGTGAAAGGTGGACTGCTGTATACATCATTCATCAATACATTAAACACCTTGAATACACAACCGAGTTTAGAAGAATTACGAATTCCTCTAAAAGAATACAAGGAAACTATACCGGTAGCAAGCTCACCAAAGCCCATTACTCCTAAACCGAGTACGTATTACGTGGTTAAATCAGGAGACACCTTATCTGTAATTGCCAGTAGAAACCACACTACGGTTGCAGCGCTTAAACGAGCCAATGCCCTTTCTTCAGATACTATTCGTGTGGGACAACGGTTAAAAATCCCTTAATTCAGTGTAGACCTAAGCCCTGTTTTTTAACGGATTAGTCACAACCCACTTACCGAACTAAATAGTAGACGAGCAACAATATGTCAATTGCAATTGCAATACTTGCTGCCTTATAAATCCATTTCATAGGCGCCACGGCAAGCAATAAACTTAAGGTTAACATGGTAGGTAAAACTACCAGGATTAATGCCCAAGTATCCTTAATTGCTCCCATGCCTACGGTGATTCCACCTAGACAACCGATGAGTAAGATAAGCACTGCAATAAGTCCAAACCGGTTATACTCGCTTTCAATGTGTTTTTCAAAATTCATGTGTTTATTTTTTATCAAAATTCTTCTAATTCCCTAGCTTAAAGAATGATGGTTGATGTGTTTTTTCCTGATTTTAGTCAGTATTTACAAGGAAAAACAAAATACATCCTCGAAAACTTGACAAACGCTAGTTTAGGGTTGTATCTTTGCACCCTATTAAGAATATATGAGTAAAATGAAATTATCGGAGTTCAGCTTCGATCTTCCCCAAGAGTTAATCGCAGAATACCCTTCAGAAAATCGTGACGAATGTCGATTAATGGTAGTGCATCGCAAAACTGGTAAAATAGAACATAAGTTATTCAAGGACGTGCTTTCATATTTTGATGATGGCGATGTGATGATTCTAAATAATACCCGAGTGTTTCCTGCGCGTATGTATGGAAACAAGGAAAAAACAGGCGCTAAAATTGAGGTGTTTTTACTTCGTGAATTGAATCGCGAGAGTTTTTTATGGGATGTTTTAGTTGATCCAGCACGTAAAATCAGGATTGGAAACAAATTGTATTTTGGAGAAGACGATTCGCTCGTTGCCGAGGTAATTGACAATACCACTTCGCGAGGACGGACCTTGAGGTTCCTGTTTGATGGACCCTATGAGGAGTTTAAGAAAATTATCACTGAGCTCGGAGAAACACCGCTTCCAAAATATATCAAACGAGAGGTAGAACCAAAGGATGAGGAAATGTATCAAACCATCTTCGCTAAGGAAGAAGGTGCGGTTGCTGCACCAACGGCAGGTTTACATTTCTCGCGTGAATTATTGAAGCGTTTAGAGTTGAAAGGGATAAATTTCGCCGAGTTAACATTACACGTTGGCTTAGGGACGTTTCGTTCGGTGGAAGTAGAAGACCTTACAAAACACAAGATGGATTCAGAGCAGGTGATTATTCCTGAAAAAGCAGCGAACATCGTGAATGAAGCCAAGCGAAATAAGAAAAAGGTGTGTGCTGTTGGTACAACAAGTATGCGTGCAATTGAATCTTCAGTTTCTACAGAAGGTATGTTGAAGCCCTTTGATGGTTGGACAAACAAATTCATTTTTCCGCCGTATGATTTTATGGTCGCAGATTGTTTAATAACAAACTTTCACACGCCGTTATCTACCTTGTTAATGATGATCTCTGCATTTGCGGGTCATGACTTAATGATGGAGGCTTATCATGAGGCAATTAAAGAGAAATACCGGTTTTATTCATATGGCGATGCCATGTTGATTATTTAACCTTACTGCTTAATTCGTTTCTAAGACCATACCACCCAACCAGGTGCATCTTTACATTGCCCACGGGTATTTTCGCCTTGATTAACACAGGAATGCGGTTTTTATCTTTTGTGACCCAAAAGCTAACATCTTCCTCATGTTTAAAATATCGACCGGTTTGAACCACGGGAACAAAGCGCATGCATTTAAAGGTACCTTTCCGAAGGTTGATTTCTTCATCCCCTTTATACTTTATTTTTAAAGTAAAAAGTTCATCATCCATGAAACAAGGAATGGAGAACACCTTTCCTTTCTTTATGTTTTTGAAATCAAGGGTGCGGGCATAATAAAAACATGAAATCATATCTTGAACACCCATCGGAGTTTTGAAGGTTTTCCCTTTCCCATTATCCACCTTCTCAATGTTGTGTTTGAATGTATAATCTTGTTTTATCTTATATCCACCTTCATCCACACGCCGCACAAAATACCAAGGCATAATGCTTTTTTTGTCGATATAGGATTCATACCGATCATCCACTTTAAAAACAGAATTAAATGCACCAAGGGTTTTACCAATTCCAACCACATGATATAAACTTCGATTATCACCCTTCTTGTCGGTATATTTCGTTTCCAGCGTCGCTTCACCGGCGTCAATAAATCCATAACTAATTCGATACCTTAGCTTTTCACCAATCTTGAATGATTCATTTTCAATTTCAGGATATTCCGGAGTATTACTCGCAGAAAGTAACAGGATGCAAGAGCATGCAAGTCCAATAAAATAAATTCTTGTTTTCATGGCAATGATTTTAGCCTACTAAATCAATGATTGTGCCACGAAATAGTTACTGGCACCTGAGAATAAAGTTGGTTTTTTTTCCTTTACCGAGCAAGATGAATTGATTATTTAACAAATGACTTTCATTTAAAACGAAGGCATCATCTACTTTTTCCTTGTTCACAGAAATTGCATTGGCCTTTAATTCCCGTCGAGCTTCACCATTGGATGCGAGGAAATTAGATTCTTTAACCAAGGCATCAACAACAGATAACCCTTCTGAAATCAAGGATTTTGAAATAATTGCCTGTGGAACACCTTCAAAAACCGCTAAGAAATCTTCTGTAGAAAGTTGTTGTAAACTCTCCTTGGTTGCTTTTCCAAAAAGGATTTCAGA
The DNA here is from genome assembly GCA_044347515.1 of Crocinitomicaceae bacterium. Lineage (GTDB taxonomy): Bacteria > Bacteroidota > Bacteroidia > Flavobacteriales_D > Crocinitomicaceae > UBA952. The sequence continues at coordinate 52,110 of JBIKUO010000017.1, forward strand.
TGCATTAATTGCCGCTTCAAGTTCTTTTTCCCCATGGACACGTTTGGTAATGTCTTCAGCGAGTGCTTTTTGTAAGATACGTAAATGAGGGGCTTCTTGATGTTGGCCTTCTAAATCTTCAATTTCCGATTTAGATAATAAGGTGAATATGCGAATGTAATTTTGTGCGTCCGTATCACTTGTATTTAGCCAATATTGGTAAAATTTGTATGGACTTGTACGTTCTTTCGATAACCAAACATTACCGCCTTCGGTTTTCCCGAATTTACTACCATCCGCTTTTTTAATGAGTGGCGTGGTCACAGCATATGCTTCTCCGCCCGATTTTCTTCGAATGAGTTCTGTACCGGTGACGATATTTCCCCATTGGTCAGAGCCTCCGAGCTGAACAATGCAATTTTTATGTTGGTTGAGATAATAAAAATCATATCCCTGAACCAATTGATATGAAAATTCAGTAAACGACATGCCCGTTTCTAAACGTGATTTTACCGAATCTTTGGCCATCATGTAATTGACGCTAATATGTTTCCCTACATCTCTAATAAAATCTAAAAAGGACATGTTTTGAAACCAGTCATAGTTGTTTACTAATTCTGCGGCATTGGGCCCGTCGAAATCCAAAAAGTGCGTTAGTTGTTCCCTTACTCCGTTAATGTTGTGATCAAGGGTTTCTTTGTCTAATAAATTTCGTTCTTGAGATTTCCCGGATGGATCACCTACCATTCCTGTAGCACCACCTACTAAGGCGATAGGCTTATGTCCTGCACGCTGAAAATGTACAAGCGTCATGATTTGCACTAAACTCCCAATGTGCAGAGAATCTGCCGTTGGATCGAACCCGATGTATCCGCTGCACATTCCTTTATTTAATGCTTCTGCGGTACCTGGCATGATATCGTGAATCATACCTCGCCATGTCATTTCTTCAATAAAATTCATTCTAGTTTTTTGTTAATTCCTTGAATACAGCCTCTAAGCTCTTTTTCTCAAGTTTCAAGGTCATAATTAACCACCCGGCTTCTTGAGCTTTCTTTGAAACGTTTTTGCGAAGGTCTTGGTCCGTTACACCTTCAATTAACCAGCCATTACCTAAGGCCTTAACGGTCGTTACACCTGGTATTTTTGACAGAAGCTGGCTACTTACTGCACCTTCAAATTCTATGTAAATTGTCTGTACTTCAGGGCTAGTATCTAAAGCCTGCTGATTATTATTCGCAACAATTTTTCCTTTATTAATAATAATTACGCGGTCACAGATGGCTTCTACTTCTTGCATAATATGCGTTGAGAGCATAATGGTTTTTTCTTTGCCAATTGTTTTAATCAATTCCCGAATTTCTACTAATTGATTCGGGTCGAGTCCAGAGGTTGGCTCATCTAAGATCAATACTTCGGGGTCGTGTATAAAGGCTTGTGCCAGCCCTACTCGTTGCTTATACCCTTTAGAAAGTGCGCCAATCTTTTTATGTTGTTCTAATTCCAAACCAACCATTTGAATCATTTCATTCACTCGGTTTTTCAGGTCTTTTATTTTATAAATAGACCCCACAAAGTGAAGGTATTCTTTGACGTACATGTCAAGGTATAAGGGATTATTCTCTGGAAGATACCCAATGATTTTTCGCGTTTCAAGATCGTCGACATCAACGGGTATCCCATTCACTTTAATTGAACCTGAACTGGCAGGGATATACCCTGTAATCATCTTCATTGTTGTGGATTTTCCTGCACCGTTTGGACCTAGAAAGGCTACGATTTCCCCCTTACCGATTTCGAACGAAATGTCGTTTACTGCGGCTTGTTCTCCAAAAAACTTAGTTAAGTGCTTAACTTCAATTGACATACCTGCGAAATTAGTAATTTTTAGTGGTCCACGCGGTTCTTGCGTGTTGCCCGCATAAAATCGCAATAAAAAAACCAACGAATGATGCTCCAGCTTGAGTTTCTAGACTATCCTCTAAACACATGGTAGTTAATACAATGACACTAAATGCTAGGAGTACAAGGTGATGTTCTTTAAATCCAATCCATCCGAAATACCCGATACCCCATAACAAAAGCAATACCCCGATTACCCCAACACCCATCCAAGTGGTTAAATACATGTTGTGACTGCGGTGTCGATTTTCGGGTTTAAGTGTCGAGCCTGTTTCGTTATATTTTTTATCCATTTCACGATTGATGTCTCCGATGCCGACACCAAGCCAAGGATGGTCTTTTATAACAGCCCATGCAGTTTTCCAATATGCGATGCGTTGCAGCAACGAATGTCCATTTGGGTCTGTAGCTTCATGCAGTTCAAATTTTAATTCTTCAATGCGACTCCACATTCCTCCGTTAGCGGAATGCTCGCTGGTAAAGCCATTTTCAATATTTAATACGTCTTCTCGGCTTAGCTTTTGGATAGATGTTGCAGTAAGTGATACTTCATTAGCACATAAATACCGTTCTGCTGTACGGGTTAGTCCCTGACCTTTTCGGTCTAAACTATCTAAGGGAAAATCAGAGCGTAAAGCCCATGCCTTTATTGCCTCCTCGTCGGATTCAAAGGTTCCACACGTAGGATTAGGGGTAGCAATAAGTTTAATTGCGAAGGCTCCAGCTACACCTACAACAAGTACGAAACCGATACCGATATTACGTGAAAAACTCGTCAACCGTAATAAATCATACCCAATAATAAGCATCACAATGGAAGCACTAAGGATAGCACTAAAGGTTTGACTGTACATGGTGTAAGTTAGAATGAGAAGGAAGTAAGCCAGTACAATTATCGTTGACATCACCTGCTTTTTCCATAGATTAAAAGCAAGAGCCCCCGAGAATGCCACTAATATCCCAAATCGTATGTGTGACCCAAACCAACTGAGTTGACGAATATCCAAGGCCAAATTATTCTGAATCAACACACCATAATGCACCACATTTAAACCAATAACAACAACGATGGCAAGCATAAGGACCTTTGTATATGTTATAATTCGTTGTCGATTGAAGGAAAGCGTTCCAACATATAGTAAGGGTAAAGAAACAAGGGAAATTCGCACCCGAAGCCCATCCCAACCTTCTTGAAGATCGGTGCTCCAAGTAAGGCTCAATGCATGCAAACACCAAAAAGCTAAGAGGATAAGAAGCCATTTGTTTGAAAGAAGCCGCTGCCAAAATTCTTTATAATTCCCAGCGACTATAAACAAGAAGGCATGTAAAATAAGCGAGGCCGACATTAAAAACTTGCTGCAGGTTAACCCCACTAAGAAGCTAAGACTTAAATAGAAGTAAATTGAATCTAAGTGTTTCTTTAAAAACCGCAATGCCCTGGTTATTTGATATGTAAGGTTGATTTGTAAAGCGCATCATTGCTTAAAATCTCAACACTTTTCGTTACTACTTCATCGGATTTAAACCCATAGATGTTTTGTCCTTTTTGAAAATAATATCGTCCAATGATTTCATGCTCCAATAAGCCTTTAATTTCAGGTTTATTTAAATCAAAGTAAGTACTAATGGACTTATTTAATTTGTCCTGTAATACACTGAATTCTGAAGAGACCGATTGGAATTGTTGTTTTTTTTCTAATTCCACTTTAATTCGCTCGAGTGCTCTTAATTCCGGCGACGTGTAAACAAATCCTTTGTTTTTTAGGTAGGTTCGAAATTCCTCTATTTCGTTCGATGACAATTCAAACGATTCAGCAGAGGCGATTGATGGATGAGCATTGTGAAAAATGGTGGCATAGTGAAAAATAAAATGTTTGTTCATTAAGGTTCGGGTATAATCACTGTAAACTGAGTCTTCGATTTTGATATCCGGCTCTATCCCTCTTCCATCAATAACTTCACGGCCATTTTTGGTGCTGAATTTTTGCAAAAGGCTATCTGCAATTTCCTTAGGTTTTCCACCATTGGCATCATCATAATATTCTAATCGTTGCACACAACGACCAGAAGGCGTATAGTACTTTGCGATGGTTAGTTTCATTTTCGACCCGTATTTAAGATCGAAGGTGCGTTGAACCAATCCTTTACCATAACTTGTGTTTCCAACCACAACCGCACGATCTAAATCTTGCAATGCACCCGCTACAATTTCACTGGCTGAGGCGCTGCCTTCGTCAATTAATATAACTAATGGTAATTTTTCTGCAATCGGGGCTTCTAAGGTTTTGTATACCATGTTTTCTTGCTTTGAACGTCCTTTGGTTGTAACTACGACTTGCCCTTTTGGAACAAAAAAACCAACGATTTTTACCGCTTCCATCAATAGACCCCCGCCATTTCCCCTTAGGTCTAGTATCATGTTAGTCATGCCTTTCGATTGAAGTTCTTGGATATTCTTTTTAACCTCTTCCCCAGCAGTTTGTGTAAAGCTGCTTAAGGATACATAGCCTGTTTTTTCAGAGAGCATCCCAGCGTAGGGTATGTCTGGGATTTTTATTTCATCGCGCATGACATCAACAATCATTGTTTTTCCATTACGCTCAAGCTCCAAACTTACGTTGGTTCCTTTGGGTCCTTTTAATGCATTAGACGCTTCTTCCACCGTTTTACCAGTAAACGACTTTTTATCGATGCGTAAAATTTTATCTCCAGCTTGCAATCCCGCTTTTTGTGCCGGATTTCCTTCATAGGGGTCTGTAATGTAAATCTCATTATCTATAGTTCCAATTAACGCCCCGATTCCTCCATATTGACCGGTGGTCATTAACCGATAATCTTCAATATTGGCCTCGTGATAATATACCGTATATGGATCCAATTCTTTGAGCATGGCATCGATCGCTGTTTTCGATAATTTTCCGTGTGCAACTTCATCTACAAAATACATATCTAGGTGCTCATAGATCTGGTCCATTAATTCCAAACTTTTAAGCTCTTCAAAGGATTCTGATTGCCCATAGTGCTCGAAGGAAAGAAGGAGTAAGCAGGTGAGTAGGAAACGATTTAAGAAAGTTCGCATATACGAGATATTAATTTTTTAATTTTTTGGTCGATGAGGTCATCTACAGGGATTTCCTCCCAAAGATAAACGATACTAAATAGAATTTTAAGATTTTCACGTGTTGCGTGTGCTAATAATGGAGCTTTTCGTTTTCGCACGCTTTCACGGATTAATCGTTTTATTCGATTTCGATCGTGCGCCTTTTTAATTCTCTTTTTAGGCACCGTGATTAATACGGCAAAACTTGGGTTGTCGGAAGGTTCTATAGAAATGTGCGACAAAAAAGGAAACACATGCACTTTCTCTTTCATGGTAAATACATGGTCAATTTCCTTTTTTAAAAAAATCCGATGTTCCTTACCAAAGGTTTCGTCCATAACACAAAGGTAGGTAAAACCTAGGTTGATTTTACTTCGGCCTCAGCGGTTCCATCGCTCAGTTCAATTTGAATCATGGTCCCAGGGCGTAACTCGGTTTTACTCAGCACGGCCTTTCCATTGCTTCGAGCGATCGCAAAGCCTCGGGCTAAAACCGCCGAAGGACTCATTAATTGCACTTGCTTCTCAAGAGATTCAATCATAGTTCCATTTTTATCAACCATACGATTCATGGTAAAAGTGAGTTGTTGCTGAAGCATGGTTCTTCGGTGGTGTTCAATTTGATGTGATTTTTTCACAAGCGTTTGAATGGCAATTGGACTGGACGAAATATACTGTTTATGAAATGATAAGATTTGTTTTGCTTCTTGAATGCTGCGCTGTTCAATAGTATTCAACTGGTTGTTGATGCGTTCAAAACGCCACTTGGTAACCCCGTTAATTTTAGAAACAGTTTGGTCAAAAGTGTTTTTTATGTTCGTAAGAAGTTTGGATTGAACTAGGTTCAGATTAGTACATATAGCATGAAGTTCATGAAGTTTAAGTTCGAATTCTTGTAATAAGTCAGAAGCTAATACAGATGGTGTAATGGCATGTGAATACGCTACCATTTCTGCTACAGTTAAATTGGTAGAGTGGCCAATGCCGCATAAAACAGGCAATGGGAATTCCGCAATTCGTTTACAAAGCTTGAAATCATCGTAGCATGACATCCCAACTTCTGCACCGCCACCTCTAACAATGACTACTGCATCAAAATATTGTCGAACCCGTTCGATTTTATTAAAAGCCTGTAGAATGGATTCAACGGCTTGATCTCCTTGAACTGTTGCGTTAAAAAGAAAGGTGGAGATTCCAATTTGTGATTGAGATGCTGACAATACCTGCATAAAATCCGAAAGCCCTTTGCTTGACTCGGCGGAGATAACCGCAATTCGTTTCGGTAAGGATAAACTTAGTGATTGATTTTTTTGGAGAATGCCAAGTTTATTTAAGGCATCAATTGTTTCAAGTTTTAACTTATGCAGCGCACCAAGGGAGTAGCTCGGGTCGATGTCCGTTATGTGAAGGCTTAGTCCGTATACTTCGCTGAAGGTGATTTTCACCAACATCAGCACCTCTTTTCCTTCGCTAAATGGTTCTTTTACAGTGGCCTCGAATTGTTTTGATATCCGGCCATAATAGGTTTTCCATATTACCCCACTCAGGTTAGCAACGATTTTACCATCTGTACGCTGCACGAGCTCAGGAAACGCATGACCACTCGGGAACAGGTTCATTTTGTAGATTTCAGCCTTAACCCAATACGTGCGTTCATACCTAGATTCAAGCGTTTTACGAATCGATTGGGCAACTTGTTTGAGGGTGAAAACTTCTTTAGACATGGCTTAAAAATAAACAAATTGAAGCAGGTAAGTATTTTGTTCAACCGATTAATTGTCTTAACTTTGCCTCCCTCAAACATAAGATTATGGGTGTTAAAATTTTTGCAGGAAGAGCCACACAAACCTTAGGTGCGAATATCGCCGCATGCTATGGTGCTAAATTGGGGGATGTAAAAGTTACCACGTTTAGCGATGGTGAATTCCAGCCAAGTTTTGAAGAAACAGTGCGAGGACAGGATGTTTTCATCATTCAATCAACCGTTCCACCACAAGATAATTTGTTTGAGTTGCTGCTTTTAATGGATGCTGCTCGTCGTGCTTCTGCACGTAAAATCATTGCGGTAATTCCTTATTTTGGATTTGCAAGACAAGATCGAAAAGATCAGCCAAGAGTTGCCATCGGTGCTAAATTAGTAGCCAATATGCTAATGGCAGCTGGTGCAGACCGAATCATGACCATGGATTTACACGCAGATCAAATTCAAGGGTTTTTTGAAGTGCCCGTTGATCATTTGTTCGGTTCAACCATATTTATTCCTGAAATTCAGAAATTGAATTTGGATAATTTAGTTGTTGCAGCGCCTGATGCAGGTGGAGCTAAGCGTGCGAATTCCTATGCTAAGATGCTCAATTGCGGGCTAGCATTATGTCATAAAAACCGAAAGAAAGCAAATGAAATTGCTGAAATGACAGTGATTGGTGAGGTGGAAGGAAAGGATGTTATTATCATTGATGACATGTGTGATACGGCAGGAACACTCACAACTGCAGCAGATTTATTAATTGAACGCGGAGCTAACACAGTACGTGCATTTTGTACCCATGCTGTTTTGTCTGGACCAGCCTATGAGCGCATAGAAAAATCGCATTTAACCGAACTTATTGTAACGGATACCGTTCCATTGCGTCAAGCATCGGGAAAAATAAAAGTAGTTTCAGTTGACCATTTATTTGCTGATGTAATCAAGCGAATGGTTAACAATGAATCAATTAGTTCACATTTTGTAATACCTTAAATAAATAATAAATGAAAACAGCACAGTTGAGCGGTTCGCTTCGAGCGAACGTAGGGAAAAAGGATGCTAAAGCGCTTCGAAATGAAGGATTAGTTCCTTGCGTGCTTTATGGCCAAGGCGAACAAACGCATTTTGCAGTAAAGCGAGTACCACTTGAGAAATTAGTTTTTTCTCCAGATGTATATCAAATTGAATTGGATGTAAATGGTAAAAAGACCAAAGCAATTATTCGTGAATTACAACAGCATCCTACGAAGGATACGGTTCAGCACGTGGATTTCTTAGAATTAAGCGATACTAAAGAAGTACGAGTAAAACTACCAGTACGCTTAACGGGTTCTTCTCGCGGTGTAATGGCCGGAGGTAAATTGATGCAAGTGTTCCGTCACATGCGTTGTCAAGGCTTACCATCTGCATTACCTGAAGAAATCAAAATCGATATTTCTCCAATGCGAATTGGTCATTCATACCGAGTTTCTAACATTGAGATTCCTGGGGTTAAAATTTTAGATCCTGCGAATGCAGTTGTTGTTTCTGTGAAAATGGCGAGAGGAGCTGTTAAAGGTTCTGATGCTGATCCAGATGAGGATGAAGAGGCATAGTAACTTATTAAACCGCTTCGGCGGTTTTTTTTTGCTTTGTGATTTAGGTTGATTACTTATCTAAACTACTCCGTTATCTTTGTAAAAAAATACTTCATGCAAATTCACGAAATTTTAGCCCAATTTGAAATAAAAGCGACAAACCCTGGTGGGTATATTGGTGCAGAATCCCTTGGTACTGATGCGCAAACCATTGTTTCTTTGTCTCCGGTTGATGGG
>JBIKUO010000038.1:0-18961 GCA_044347515.1 Crocinitomicaceae bacterium
CGGCCAGGGGTTAGCGCCAGGTGCACCAACAGCAAATTTCTTCGCCATACCAACAACCCTATTTGAAGGGGATTCCGTTTTGTTCTATGAAAACTGTGCAAATGGTGGAAATAATATCACCTCTTATCAGTGGAGTTTTCCGGGCGGTTCTCCAGCTAGCTATAGCGGCATGACACCACCCTACATCACCTACGCAACGGCAGGAACTTATAATGTTTCACTTACTGTAACCAATTCTGTTACCTCAGATTCTGAAACAAAAAACGCATATATAACGGTAAATACTCCTCCTTATGGCAACTGGATTGTACAAAATTCCGGATTCTCGGCTGCAAATCGTGGCGTACATTGGATTTCTATAGTTGATCAAAATGTGGTTTGGGCCACGGCATACGATGGAAGTGGTGCTAATGCCAACGTTCAACAATTTACTAAAACAACCGACGGTGGAAACACTTGGACCCCAGGGAATATTAATGTTGGGAATGCAGGTCTAGGAATTTCAATGGTTCAAGGAATTTCTTCTTCTACCGCGTGGTTAGCCGCTTATCCCAACGCTGCAGGTCAACTTGGCGGTATATGGAAAACAACGAATGGCGGCTCAACATGGACCAAGCAAACCACAGCAACCTTTAGTAACGCAGCCTCCTTTACGAACGTTGTTCATTTTTGGGACGCCAATGAAGGATTTTGTATGGGAGATCCGATCAATGGGGAGTTTGAAATTTATCGCACAACCAATGGCGGAACAAATTGGACCTTGGTTTCAGGGGCTAATATTCCCAATCCGTTAAGCGGAGAATATGGCTATACCCGACAGTTGGATGTAGTAGGAAACAGTGTGTGGTTCTCAACGAATAAAGGTAGAATATTTCATTCAACGAATAAAGGAGCTACATGGGCAGTTTATACCTCTCCAATTTTGGATTTTGCCGGAGCTAACATCAGTGCAAATTTTTCTTTTGCCTCTGCTTCAACAGGCTACATAGTTACTAATGGAGGAGCAGTTTATAAATCAACAAACGCAGGATCTACCTGGATTCAATTGGCAACTACTGGTCCTATTTTCTCCAATGGACTCTGTGCCATCGTTAATACAAATACCATTTTCACCACAGGGGCCGCTACCGGAGGTTCAGGGTCATCCTATTCGCTTGATGGCGGATTAACCTGGTCATTAATCGATAATCAACAGCATTTATATTGTGAGTTCTTAACGCCTTCCATTGGTTGGTCGGGTTGGTTTAATACGAATGCTACAACTAACGGCATGTGGAAATGGAATAATTTGTCCAGTCCACTTGCCGTTCAATTTAACGGCAATCCTTCAACTGTTTGTGTAAATACCCCTGTTCAATTCACAGATCAAACGACCGGTGGAGTTATTAATTCATGGAACTGGAGTTTCCCTGGTGGTTCACCGAGTACAGCATCAATTGCCAATCCTGTGGTAACCTATGCACAGCCGGGAACTTACGCCGTTTCATTAACAGTTAGTGATGGCACAAACTTGAGTAGTTTTCAAGATACGGCTTACATTACCGTAGAAACCATGCCCGCAACACCGGGTGCCATTCAAGGAAATGCTGCTCCATGTCCGAACGCTGTGGAAACGTATTCAGTCGCCAATGACCCTTCTGCATATTACAGTTGGACATTTCCTGCAACTTGGCTAGGTATGAGTACAACCAATTCCATTTCACTAACCTTGGATAATACACCAGGCATTCTTTCTGTAACGGCAGGTAATTCCTGTGGCTCAAGTCCGGCAGCTACCTTGAATATTAATCTCGGAGCACAGCCTACCGCTGGATTTACATTTACGCTAAATGGCGGACAATTAACCTTAACGAATACCTCTCAGAATGCGAACGGATTTGATTGGAATTTTGGCGACGGAACTACCTCAACACAAACGCAACCAACCCATGTATTTACTACGCCGGGCACTTATTTTGTGACCCTTATCGCTACAAACGCATGTGGTCAGTCGGATACCTTAATTCAGGAATTAACCGTACTGGGATTAGAAGATTTAAGTGCCTTGGGAATTACGGCTTATCCTAATCCTACCTCAGGACTAGTGACGCTATCAGGATTAGCAAACTATATTTCCGAAGAGTTGAGTATTATTGATTTGCAAGGGCGTATTGTGGAAAGAGTCCGAATCGAATCAGATGTTCAAGTAATTGCTTTTACCAATGCAGTTAACGGATTATATTTGATTCGAATTCAAAACGGAGTATTACCTTTGCGACTTCAACGATAATGAATGACAGAGATTAGTGACCGCATAAGTTTTATAGATCACGCATCCAAAACAACGATTGTAATTCTTCCGAAAAAGCAGCCTTGGGTCATAGCACTCATGGGGGCCTGGTTAGGCATGTGGATCACAATAGGTTTAATTACTTGGTGGGCATTGTTTGCAATGAAGGTAAACCAACAGGAGCAAATCATACTTTGGGTCTTCTTAAGTTTTTGGGCCTATTACGCAATTCGTGTAGGGCGTTCATTTCTTTGGTTGTTGTGGGGACAAGAACTGCTTAAAATTGATGAAATCGGGTTACATATTAAAAGATCAATTCGCACCTATGGTAAAAGTGTTCCTTATTATTTCGAAAACATAAAAGACCTTTCCTATGATGTGCCTGAAGAAAAATCGTTTCAAACCGTCTGGGAATCTTCTCCATGGGTTAGCGGTGGCGAGCGGTTCTTTTTCGGTTACTATGGTAAAATGATTAAATTCGGAAAGAAATTAACCAAAAAAGAAGCACAACTACTATCCCAAGTATTAGAAAAACGCCTGCGTAAATATTCAAAAAAATAAACATGTACGGAAAAATTCAACAGCATTTATCTACAGAGCTAACAAGCATCGAAGAAAACGGATTACTCAAGAAGGAGCGTATTATTACGACGCCTCAAGGCCCCAATGTTCATGTGAGTACAGGGGAAGATGTCGTGATCATGTGTGCCAATAATTACCTCGGACTTTCCTCGCATCCAGAAGTAATTCAAGCTGCGAAAGATGCCCTTGATACCCATGGATTTGGGATGTCATCCGTACGATTTATTTGTGGTACTCAAGACATTCATAAAACCCTTGAGCGTAAAATTGCAGAATTTTATGGCACAGAAGATACCATTTTATATGCGGCAGCCTTTGATGCAAACGGCGGTGTTTTTGAACCCTTGTTTTCCGAAGAGGATGCGATTATTAGCGATGAGTTGAATCATGCTTCAATTATTGATGGGGTAAGATTATGTAAGGCGCAGCGTTACCGATATCGGCATTCCAACATGGAAGACCTGGAAGAACAGTTAAAAAAAGCACAAGCGCAACGGTTTCGAATTATCGTGACTGATGGCGTATTTTCTATGGATGGAGATTTAGCTAAAATGGATGAAATCTGTGCATTAGCTGAAAAATATGATGCCTTGGTGATGACCGATGAATGTCATTCAGCTGGATTTATTGGTAAAACTGGGCGTGGTGTTCCAGAACATTTTGGAGTTCAACACAAGGTGGATATCGTTACAGGAACCTTGGGTAAAGCTTTAGGTGGCGCTATGGGGGGATATACTACCGGTAAAAAGGAAATCATTGAAATGTTACGTCAGCGTTCTAGACCATATTTATTTTCAAATTCACTTGCGCCTTCTATCGTTGGAGCAAGCATCAAGGTATTTGATTTATTAAGCAGTACTACTAGTCTGCGTGACCTTCTAGAAGAAAACACCTTGTATTTTAAAGAACACATTAAAGCTGCAGGATTCGATATTAAACCGGGTGATTCCCCAATTGTTCCAATCATGTTGTATGACGCGGCATTGTCTCAGCAATTTGCAAACGAACTGTTGAATGAAGGGGTCTATGCAATCGGTTTCTTTTATCCTGTGGTGGCAAAAGGTCAAGCGCGCATTAGAACTCAAATATCTGCAGCACATACGCGCGAAGATTTGGATAAGGCCATTGCAGCGTTTATTAAGGTGGGTAAAAAACTTCAGGTTATCTAGCGCCCTGTTTTCTTTTATTTTCCCGGAGGTTATAAATTTTTCTTATATTTGTTATATGGGAAATTTTGGTCGCTTCCTCCTTCTGTTCTTTTTCCTAGTCTTCATTTTGAAGATTACCCTATCATTTATCGGTTCGTCTACTAATATAGTGCAGGTCGTTTTCATTGACGATAATCTTGATAATGAAAGCTCAGACAATGAGGAGGATTTGAAGTTGTTAGATTTTGAGTTTGACTATGTAACCACCAAACTTTATAGTTCTGAAATAGTTAGTTCTGATATTGAAGCCTTGACTAAAACCGAATTTGCTGAGCGCAATTGGCTAAATAGTTACATTCCTAGTCATTTTTCACCTCCTGAATTTTATTTCCATTCGATTTGAACCATAATATTGGTATAGTATTTCATTCTTTGGTAATAAAAATTCATTATGAACAAAACAGATTTCCCCTCAACCCCACAGGGTAGGATAAGATTATTTCTCACGTTTTTTGATTCTCGCTGGGAGGATATTAATAAACAAAACTGGTTAAAGGTAACGTATCAGGATTTTAGCGCAGGTCTTATTGTGGCTATGACCGCGATCCCTATGGCTATGGGATTTGCTATGGCCATGGGAATGAGGCCCGAGCACGGAATTATTGCAGGAGCCCTTGCGTGTGTAATTGGTAGGACTTTTGGGGGTTCAAAATACCAAGTGTACGGACCCACTGCTGCATTTATTCCTATAATTGCGGCTTTAATGTCGAAGTACGGTCCAGATAGCGGCGGGCAGTTTGAAACTGCTCATGGATTTTTAGTATTAGTTTCCATTATTTCAGGGGTTATTTTAATCTTACTTGGTGTTTTTGGTATTGGTAAATATGCGAAACTCGTACCCAATTCTATTATTGTAGGCTTCACAATCGGAATTGCAATTTCTATTGCGTTGACAAATTTTGAAGAAATTCTTGGTATTGAAAACTTTAAAGATTTTTTAGGACAAGACGAAGATATTCAGGGTGGGTTACTTCATAATTTAGTTCAAACCTTCTCGAATTTTCACATCATTAATGGTTGGTCAGTTTTTTTAGGCCTATTGACTTTTGTTTTGGCGAAATATCTATTAAAGATTTCAATTTTTATACCAGGGCCTGTTATTGCCATGGCTACAGCTACCATACTTGCAAATACCGTTTTAGCAGATAGTGGAATTATTTTGGTCAAGGATTTATACGGTTCAATTCCAAATAATTTTTTCAAACTTCAGTTACCCATGATGCCAAGTTGGTCTACTGGTGTTTTGGTAGATATCATTTACTTTGTTGTGAGTATCGTTTTTGTATCGGGAGTTGAAAGTATTTTATGTTCCTCTATGGCCGACCGTTTAGCAAATAATAAAAAAACACCTTTTAATCCGGATAAAGAGTTTTTTGGACAAGGAATGGTTCAGATATTTACTCCCTTGGTTCAAGGTTTACCATGCACTGGTGCTCTTGCGCGAACAGCAACAAGTATCAAAGCCGGTGCTAAAACACCACTAGCAGGATATTTCAAAGCGATTTTAAAACTTATAATGGCTTTTTACTTAGCACAATATTTGGAGTTAGTGCCAATGGCTTGTATTGGAGGTATTTTGGTGTGGGTTGCTACAAATATGATTAAAGTATCTGAAATTACTGAAATTCGTAATCATGGTAAGTTTGAAATAGCAATAATGCTTTATACTGCAATAATGGTACCTGTTACGGATTTTCTAACAGGGGTGCTATCTGCATTGATTATCTATTTTCTCGTAAAATATATTTTTAAGAAGTTTAAAAGGAATACAGCTCAATAAACAGGGGAAATGAACTTACCCGAAGGAGCACAAGAATTATTTGCTAATTTTATTTCAGTCACCTCCAAAACAAAAAATATTACGGTGCTTTATCAAGGGAAGCATTTAATTTAAACGATTTAACTATGGAAACTTATTATAATAGCCTTTTAGAAAACAACAAAAAATGGGTCGCTGATAAATTAAAGGAAGACCCGGATTTTTTTAATAAACTTGCTCATGGACAGAAACCTCCGGTCTTGTGGATTGGTTGTTCGGATTCTCGAGTGCCTGCTAATGAGATTATTGGAGCCCCTCCCGGAGAGGTTTTTGTTCATAGAAACATTGCCAACATGGTTGTGCACTCTGACATGAACCTTTTGTCTGTATTGGATTATGCCGTAAATGTGTTGGAAGTTAAGCACATTATTGTTTGTGGCCATTACGGTTGCGGTGGGGTTCAAACCGCTATGACCAATGCCCATGTTGGATTAATTGATAACTGGATTCGTCACATTAAAGATGTGTATCGTATGAATTATGAAGAATTGCATGTAATTCAAGAACCAAAGGCTCGCGTGGATAGATTTGTGGAGCTTAATGTTTTTGAACAGGTGTGTAATTTAGCAAAAACATCCATTGTGCAAGCGGCGTGGGAACGCAGAGCAGATTTACATTTACATGGATGGGTGTATGATGTGGCAGATGGCTTAATTAAGGATTTAGACGTTACCTTGATCAATAACTCTACCCTTCAAAATGTGTATAAACTAGATATTTAGTGTGATATCTCCCCGATTTCATTCGGATCGTGTTTGTGTTTAAACAACACAGCAAATAAAATAGCCACTACCAAGGCATAGGCTGCAAAGGAAAGCCAAATGGGCTCCCATTGTTGTATCATAATGGCCTTGCTAAGCGTTCCATCTGCTTTGATGGTATTTCCTTTAAACAGTTCTTTTAACATGGGGTGTTCCATATTAACCTCGTAGTAGCTTGCGACCTCACTAACTTTTGTTAAGGGTTTTGTAAAAAATGCATCAATCATTCTACCGCTGATTGAACTACCCAAAATGGCTCCGAAGCCGTTAGTCATCATCATAAATAAACCCTGAGCGGATGAGCGCTTATCTTCAGATACTGAAGAGTTTACGAAGAGCGAACCAGAGATATTGAAGAAGTCGAATGCCATCCCATATACAATGCAGGAAAGAAGAATCATCCATAAAAGATCACCCGGATTCCCGTAAGCGAATAAACCGAATCGTAAGACCCAAGCAATCATACTCATCAACATCACTTGCTTGATGCCAAATCGACGTAAAAAGAAGGGTATTGCAAGGATAAACAAGGTTTCTGACACTTGCGAAATCGACATAATTACGGTTGAGTGCTTTACTGCAAATGTTTCCGCATATTTTGGAAATGCTTCAAACGTACTTAAATAGGTATCCCCATACATGTTGGTTAATTGAAGTGCGCCTCCTAACATCAAAGAGAACAAGAAGAAGATAAACATCTTATAATTTAGCATCAATTTAAAGGCATCTAAGCCCAAGATTTGCATCAAATTTTTCCCCTCGTTTGATCCTCTCTTAGGTGCACATTTGGGAAGCATAAATGAAAAAATAGCTAATCCAAACGATGCAATGGCACTGATATAAAATTGATTGGCTGAGGCACTATTTCCCGTTAGATCTGTTACCCACATCGCAATGATAAAGCCAACCGTTCCAAATACACGAATGGGGGGAAAGGTCTTCATCGGATCCAGGTTGAATTGTCCAAGAATGCTATACGAAACAGCATTCGATATCGCGATGGTAGGCATGTAGAAAATCATCGCAATTAAGGTAATCCAAAAAAACATGCCGGGGTCTTGCACCATGGGAAGGCTTGCGACTGCGATACCACTCAATAAATGTAGGATACCAAGTAAACGCTCTGCATTGATCCATTTATCCGCAACAATACCCATAAGGCTGGGCATAAAAATTGAAGAAATGCCCATGGTAGTAAAAATAGCACCGAATTCTGTGAAGGACCATTTCATAGTAATGGTACAGTATTTTCCTACCGTAATTAACCATGCACCCCAAACGAAATATTGGAGAAAGCTAAGGACAGTTAATTGGAGTTTAATTGAATTGTTTTGCGAAGGTAAGCCAAGTGTATCCATGGCTTGAAGATACTATTTTTTTCGCTTATTGATTTCGTCGCGAATCTTTGACGCTAATTCGTAGTCTTCATTTTCTAATGCTTCTACTAATTGTTGTTCCAGTTCTTCCACACTCACTTCTTCCAAGGGTTCATCCAAATCCGTTTCATGCAGTTGATTTTTTATTTCATCATCCTCCGTTGAGCTTGAATAGCCCTCACTGATGTTATTTACCTCATTAATAACCTGTTTGGTAGTGTAAATGGGTACTTTAAACCGAACTGCAATGGCAACGGCATCTGATGACCGTGAGTCTATATCTGTAGGAATACCATCTTCACCAACCAAGATTATTTTGGCAATAAACAACCCTTCACGGAATTGATGAATGATAACTTCCTGAACAGTAACATTAAAGGCACTAAAAATCGGTTTAAATAAATCATGCGTCATGGGACGGTTTGGAACCATGCTTTCTAATTCAACTGCAATCGCTTGGGCTTCAAAACTACCAATCACAATAGGCATGTGGCGATTTCCATGGATTTCTTTTAGATGCAGCACATAGGAGCCTGAATGTGTTTGGCTATATTCAATCCCTGTGATTTCTAACTGAACTTTCTCCATGGTTTTATGCTAATTAATTAGCCGCTTGGAATTTTTTGATAGCTTCCGTAAGTTTTGGAATAACCTCGAATGCATCTCCAACCACACCATAATCTGCTGCTTTAAAAAATGGTGCTTCTGCATCGGTGTTGACCACCACGATTACCTTTGAACCATTCACTCCGGCTAAATGCTGGATAGCACCTGAAATACCAACTGCAATATAGAGGTTAGGACGAATAGCAACTCCCGTTTGTCCAACGTGTTCGTGGTGTGGCCTCCAACCAATATCAGCTACGGGTCGCGAGCACGCGGTTGCCGCTCCAAGGGTACTTGCTAAGGACTCAATCATCCCCCAATGTTCTGGGCCTTTTAATCCGCGACCTGCAGAAACAACGAGTTCCGCCTCTGGCAATGGAATGGCACCTTCCGGTTTTTTAACAGAAAGCACTCGAACCGTAGAGGCTCCCATATCTTCTGTGATTTCATTTACTGGACAAGGACTACCTGACTCTTCAGGAGCAATACTGTTTGGTAACAATGAAATGATGCGTTGTGTTGAGTGTGCTTTGACAAATCCGAACGCTTTTCCAGAAAACACATTCACTTTGACTGATCCATCGGCTTCAGGAAGTGAAACTGCTCCCGCAATTAAACCTGCTTTTAAACGCACGGAAAGACGAGGAGCGATGGCTTTTCCATTGAAATCATTGCTGAATATGATGTTGTCAGCTCCTGCTGCCTTTGACGCAATCCAAGCCGCAATTTGTTGATCATCGTTACCCGTAATTCCACGGTTAACCACCACCTCATTTGCGCCATAGGATCCAAGCTTAGCCAATAAATCATCAGACATATTACCTGTTGCTAAAACGGTAACCGTACCACCTAATTTTTTAGCATAGGTAACTACTTCAAAAGCCGCTTTTCCTAAGTGGCTATTCCCATTGATGTATACTAAATTTCTCATGGTTTAAATAACTTTTGCTTGGTTATGTAACAAGGATACAAGTTCATCCATGTTGTTTGGATCGATAAGTTTAACACTAGATTTTGCTTGAGGACTAGCGAAAGTAACATAGCTCGTTAACGCTTCTGTAACCGTTGGCGCCAATACTTGTAAAGGTTTTGTACGCGCCGCCATAATGCCACGCATGTTTGGAATTCGTTGTTCCGCCATGCCTTTCGCACAGGAAACAACTACTGGGAGCGAAACTTCAACTACTTCTACACCCCCGGTGATTTCACGCTCAAGGGTAAGTACAGCGCCATTCACATCTAATTTGGAGGCAATAGAAATGTAAGGGGTGTTAAGGCCTTCCGCTATCATTCCGCCGAGTTGCGCGCCATTAAAGTTTATAGTTTCCTTGCCGGTAAGTACTAAGTCGAACCCCTGAGTTTTTGCGTAATTTGCAATTTCCGCAGCCACTACAAATGCATCCATTGGTTCGGCATCAATTCGAACAGCTTCATCGGCACCAATAGCCAATGCTTTACGCATAATGGCTTCGTCAGCTGATGTACCTACTGTGATTATTGTAACATCGGCGCCCACTGTTTCCTTAAGCTCCAAGGCCCTTACTAGGGCATACCATTCGTCATATGGATTAACAATATATTGAACCCCATTTTCATCAAACGCACTGTTGTTGTTAGTGAATGCAATTTTTGATGTGGTATCCGGAGCCTTACTAATACAAACTAGGATTTTCATACGTGTAAATTTTGCTCGACAAAGTTAAGGAATTATTACAGATTCAAGGGAACTTTTATTAACAATTGCTATACCTAAAGGTAGCTAAGTGCATAATATAAAATGGAAGCAAAAAAGGTGCTTAGGGCCACCTTTTTTAGTTCGGGATCAAAGGCTTTTGCTTCGTTGATTTTTATTACCTGAGCGATGTGCTTTGCAAAGAGCAATACCGGTAATCCAGCAACTAAGATGAGAAAATTTTGTGTCTCATTAGCATGTCGGTAAAGTAGAATAATCCATGCACAACTGCCTAAAAAGGCAAGCACATAATGATATCGTTTAGCGTTTTTTGAACCAAGGAGTACCACCATTGTCCGCTTTCCCGAAGCGGCATCATTTTCAATATCTCGCATGTTGTTTAAATTTAATACCATGGTGCTCCATGCACCAATTGCTAGGGCACCTAACAGTTCGTTCAATGCAAATTGTTCATCAAACAGATGCTTTGTCCCGCTTACGGCTACGACCCCAAAAAATAGGAAAACCATAAGATCACCCAGTCCGTGATACCCATAGGCTTTTTTACCAACTGTATAGGTTATCGCAGCAAATACGCACAACAAGGCAAGTACAGCATAAAAAATAATACCATTACCAGATTGGATTGCCGGTGCCGAAGATATGACAACTCCAGCCGCTAGCACACTGAGTATTCCAAGTATACTAACAGCCATCTTCATTTGTGGTATTGAAATTTCACCCGATTGTACCGCTCTCATTGGACCGATACGTGCCGCATTATCTGTACCTTTCATTCCATCGCCAAGGTCGTTAGCAAAATTTGAAAGTATTTGAAAGCAAATCGTTGTCACTATGCAACCTATAACAGCCATTGGAGCCATATTACCGTGCTCAACAGTTAGGGCCAATCCCACAAAGATTCCGGAAAGGGACAGGGGGAGGGTTCGTGGTCTTGCGGCTTTAATCCATGCACTAAATGTACTCATTAGACAAAGGTACAAAATCCCCTTAGGACTCTTAAATTAGGTTGAGTCATTTCATTCCCCTATCTTTGGTTAATGATTAGATGCCTAAAACGCACTTTGGTCATAGGTCAACTCCTTGGATTTTCGTTTGTCTTTGGGCAACAAAAGCCGGTGTATTTCGATGATTATCGGGCCTTGGCAGATAGCCTTTCATTGGTTTATCAAATTCCCTCTTGCGTCATGTTAGCGGTTGCTTATCACGAATCCGGTGGAGGGGTGAGCGTGGTTGCAAAAAAACTAAATAATCACTTTGGTATAGTAGGCGATTGCCGTTATGACATTACCAAACATAAGAGTAAATACAGGTACTATCCCACCATAGTTGACTCTTACATCGGGTTTTGTAACCTCGTTGCTTCAAAGAAATTCTATGAATCCATGAAAGGAAACACGGATGAGAAATTATGGCTGAAAAAACTTGGCGCTACAGGCTATGCTTCCGATCCAAATTGGACCACTACCGTGTATAAGGTAGTGCTTAATAAGTGTCATTAGTAACTTATTTCCTGCCCAAGTTTTAATGAATCTGGATTGGTGATTCCATTAAGTTTACACAAGGATTCAACACTTGTTCCAAGTTTTTTTGCAATCGCCGAAAGAGAATCACCTTCCTTTACGATATACGTTCTACTTACAGTTTCTGTGGCAATGGATGGAGTAGTTGCTGGAATTGTAACTTGTTTTGGGTAGGCTATTGTGATTTGTTGTTCTAAGAGGGATTGTTGAGTCAAACCAATATTACAGGTCTTTAACAGTGCATGACAGAGCATCTGACCCATCAGTGTTGCACCCTTTTTATTGAAATGTAGTTGGTCTTTTAGAAACAAATCATTGGCCTGCCAACAGGCATGTGAACCCCATCCACCCATCACTCGATTTACATCGTAGTATGCCGTTTCTGTTTTTTTTGAAATGCCTTGTAAGCACCGATTCACTAGGAGTTCACTTTTTGGTGTTTTGCCCGCGCTTCGCGTGTCAGGCGCATTGGTTATTATTATTCCAACTTCAGGTAATTTTTCTTTTAACAATAAAATAAAGGATGCGATTTGTTTTTCATAGGCTATGCTATCCAACGCACTATAGGATTCATTCGTACCATAAGAAAACACCACTAAATTTGGTTTTTGCCATTCCAGCATGGATAATATGTCTTCTTTATACGGTAATAAGTGTGTGAATTGAGCGCCAACCACGCCACATTGTTGGTATACTAAACCGCTTTCCTGAATGAACTCTAATCCCCAAAGTGAACATTCTTTCAAGACCCGAAATTGTATTTTTGATGGGATTTCTGGACATTCAAAGGTATATAGTGTTCGTTGATTACCTAAGGACTCTTGTGATTTTAATACGCCAGGTATTGCTAATTCGATCGCAACGGTATCCATTTTTCCATGGATGAGTATACTAAATTCCTTACTGCGCTTTCCCCTGAATTGCTCATTAAATTCCATCGTAAATAATGCACCTTGACTCAAGGTGATTTCATATCCTAAAGAACCAATTCGTCGCTTTGTTGGGTTTTTTAATATCGAAGAATAGGTATACGTTCCCGTGATGTTACTGTTTGTTCCAGTGGGACCTACGCTTTTACATAGCGAATACGGGAAAAACATACCGCTTCCTCCATTTCCACCAAGTGCTTGTAAGTTGTTTCTAACTTCGCCTGATATCCGATCTCCTTGAATGTGGCTGTCGCCAAAATGAATTACTTTATATGCATTGGTCAGTTTAGTGGCATTTAACACCGGTTGTAAGGCCTCCGGACGTTCAATAGGAACATAAACAAATTCAGAACTTTCTTGCGCTCGTCCCACGAGGGAACTAAGCAGAATAACTAAAACTGAAAGTAAATGAACGGTTCGATGCTGTTGTCGCGAAATTGAAGAATAAGTTGCAAGGCAACCAAGAGTATAACTGGCCATATATATAAAGGTAATGAAAGAACTCGGTTTATTATGTTTTGTTTCATTTTCCATGGGGCAAATACAATGCCTGAAGCAATAACTAGGAGTGAAATGACTTCGGGACGGGTATAACAGAATCCAATAAGATCCATTGGATTTGTTTTTGTGAAGATAACCTGTATGCTTTCAAACGCGGTTTCGAATGAGGTGGCACGGAAGAAAATCCAAAGAAATCCAACCAAATGGAAGGTCAAAACGATTCCAAGTACCTTTGTCCAATTGTTGGTGTTTTCACTGGGTTTAAAGAAGAGTTTATGAAGTATGAGTAAAACACCGTGTGCACAGCCCCAAAAAATAAATTTCCAATCGGCACCGTGCCAAATCCCACCTATGAGCATGGTTAGAAAAAGGAAAATATACATATTGACAATGCCTTTACGGTTTCCACCTAAGGGAATATAGATGTAATCACGAAGCCATAAACTAAGTGAAATGTGCCATTTACGCCAAAAAACAGTAATATTCTCTGCGGTATATGGATTAAAGAAGTTTTCCTTCATTCGATAGCCTAAGATCAAGGCAATCCCGATGGCGATATCAGAATACCCAGAAAAATCAAAATATATTTGAAAGCTGTAAGCATACATGGCTAAGGCATGTTCTAAACCACTGAATCCGCTGGGTGCATCATGAATTAGGTCCACATATTTTCCTAAAAAATCGGCAATCAATAGTTTTTTAACCAAGCCCGTAGTGATTCGTAGCAAGGACTCCTTGAGTAAGGGTTGATCAAAAATTAAGGGATTCTTTATTTGAGGTAAAAAATCTTTTGCTCGGACAATAGGGCCTGCTACTAAATGAGGAAAGAAGGTCATATAAAACCCATAGTCTAGTATTTTCTTTGAGGGTTCAATTTCTTTTCGGTACACATCAATGAGGTAGCTTAAGGATTGAAAGGTGTAAAAGGAAATTCCAATGGGCAAAAAGAGCGTTTTTGTTGTGAACTTCGTATCCAATAGCGCATTTAGGTTGGTGATTACGAAGTTTGAGTATTTAAAATAAAGCAAAAATGATAAGCCATACGCGATGCTCAAAAACAAGAGCGCTTTTCGTTTTGACCCTTCCAAGGTACTTAGCCATCGAGCCAGAAAATAATCACAGAGGATAACCCCAATAAACAGCATTAAAAAAGGCCCGCTTGATTTATAATAGAAAAACAAACTAAAGGCAATTAAATACCCTAATTTCCACTGACTCTTAGGCGTGAAAAATGCATATCCTAATAAGAATACGGCTAAGGTCAATAAGAATCCATATTCAGTAAAGAACCAAGGCTGTTTAAGCGAGTAGTAAAAGAAATAATGAAAATCCTGTAGTAATTGATTCATCGCTTAATACCCTTTATCTTTTGCCGCGTTAGCTAAAATCACCCTACCTTGGAGTTTGAAGTTTGTTCGTTCTGGTGGTAGAAAATTAAAGGGATAGGCATGATTACTCTGGATATAACTGGCAATGTAATCCATCCAGATTTTATACCCTTCGACGTTCGGGTGTCTATGGTCACCACCCCTTGGGATTTCTAAATCTTTTGATAATACAAAACAACCCGGATCGGCAGTTGTTTCAAACACCTTATTTATTCCATGATCTGTAGTAAAGTTTGCCGGACCAACCCACAAATAAGGGGTATCGCCTAGTTTTTTGAGGAATAACTTAGCGGCTTCTGTCCGTCGGTCCATGTCGGTCACATACATTTCATTTAAGCCCACCACAAAAATCACAAAGGTTGGCTTATATTTTTCCATCAGTTCATCCACTTTATTTGAATATCCAAAATTTAAAATGGATGCTGAAAACCATGTATACACCGCCTCTAGTTTGTGTCCGTTGGCCACGCAATAATCATTCAAGGGATAAATTAATCCCCCCGTTTCTGAATCACCGATCAATAGGATTCGTTGCGAAATGTGCTCCTCTTTTTCTGCACTAAGGGGCATATTCGGACGGGCTGTTGCAGCCTTTTTACTGGTATCTAATGGGAGTGCGTAATTCTCTTGGAGCACAGCGCGAATTATTTCCTCTTTCGCTGAGCTACTGAGTTCCTTTTCTAGGTTAATAATCGTATCTGTATTCACAGGGAGCTCAAGTGCTGCATTGGGGTCTACTTTTTTTAATATTCGATCCCCAATATTCAAGGTCAGTGACGAATAATTGTAAACAAAAAGTAAGAGTACCGGAATACCGATAATAGCTGCTGCGAGGAGAATGGAGCGACGAGAGGAATTCAAGTACTGGTGTTTTACGCCGCGCGAAAGTATGAAAGAAAACCTGCTTCACAAAATTTATCAAAGACCATTAACGGTAAGGATCATTTTTTTGTTTGCAATTGATTATGATAAAACTTGACATATACGTCTTGCATCCGCAGTTTCTTTGGTCGATTCTGCCGCAAGTAAACGTACAGAAATCCTCCACGCTTCCAACAATTCAGTGCCGCAGGACTGAATTCTAAACTAAAAATCACCCGGTTTACATGGTTCGGTTTAAACTTTCCTTCAACCCGACCGCGAATGTTTCGGAAAATAGACCATTCTTCAGATAAAAACCTGTTTTTTTTCGAATGGATATACAAGGAGATGTCCTTTTTCAATTGATTCCGATTGGCAAGGAATAGCGAGCTACTTACCTCAATCCGAATGGTTTTATTTTTTTTGGAGATTTTTTGTGCTCCCAATAAGGTCATTAAGGTGTTCGTCTTGACTTGAGGGTAATGAATTTTTCTATCCAATTGAAAAACTGATTGATTGCCCATCCAATGGACAAAAGCCGCTGAGTCAAGTAGGTTATTTTGTACAATGGTATATTGAGAAAATGCTTGGTAGGTGCGAAGTTGTTTTTTTACCCAATTCACACGGTTCAATGCCCTTGTTTTGTGAAGTCCAAAGGTCGAGTCAAGCGTGTAAAGGGAACCGGCAACCCACGCCAAATTATTGAGTAAAAGATCGCTGGTTTTTAATTTGTTGGTGGTAAAAACTAAACTGCGTGCGGGCTTGAATTTTCTTTCAACACAAAGCTCTTTTCCTACAAAGGCTAAGGTGTCTGGGGTAGGTAATTTGTAGGCTGTTTTTAAATAATTCACCAAGGTAGGAGCGATGTCATTGTGTGATACAATGGCTTGTGATTGGGTCGGACGCTTCAGTAAGGGTGAATAAATAACTATCGGAATGTTGTATTTACTGAGTGGATTTCGGGTGTATAATTCCGTTCCATGATCTCCGGTGATGAGGTAGATGGTGTTTTTATAGGTCGGATTTTTTGCTTCAGCTGCAAAATATGCCTTCAAGGTCGAGTCCACGTAGCTGAACGATCCAAAGGAAGCCGCTTGACGAGTTACGAGGGCCTTAAGTTTAGGATCTTCAATGTGCTTTGCTTTCGATTTTACTACGCGTTCCCAGTACTGTTTATTCGGGTAAATAAACGGATCGTGTGAACTAATGGTAAGGAATACGCTCATGAATGATTTATCAAGATGTTTGAATCGAGTGCTGTCGTCGTATTGTGCTTGTTGGAATAGGTCTTCGTCGGGATAACCCCACGCATTGCCTACGATTCCTTTATGTGCTGTACATGCAGGTAGCCATTTATTCACATGATAGTCCGTTTGATAGTGACTCATTAGCCCAATCATATTCAGATAGGCTAAAGGAACTCCGCAGTAAAATTGTGTGAAATAGTTGTTTTGATAGAGGTTGAATAAGGAATAGTGCCTCGGAAAGGGAAGTTGTTGAAACACATTTCCATCGATGGTATTAGGAACAGAAGCCAATACCGCTGGAAGTACATTGTGCGTGCGTTGATACGTTGAAAACCCATTAGGAAAGTACAAGGATTGTTTCGCTAGCGAATCCATGAATGGCATGAGGTGTCCTGTATTATTTCCTCGTTGCCCGAATAAATCAGACGACATGCTCTCCACAATGATGATTTTAATATGTGGTGGTTTTTTGTTCGTTGTTGCCTTTAAGTAATGCGCCAGTATGGAAGGTGTTTTGTGTTGGTGCTCCAATGGAAACCGCGGGTCTAACTTCTCGTGACCACCATAAAATGAAGGATCTAAGGCTTCAAATGCACGAATGTTTACCGCGTGTTGTGTCGTCGGAGCAATAAGGTGTTGGATGCTGTTTCTAACAAAATAAGAAAATCGATTTTCAGCCAAACGGTTTATCGAAGAGTCAATAGGAATGATGCGGATGAGGCACGCAATGATAA
Organism: Crocinitomicaceae bacterium; assembly: GCA_044347515.1. Classification (GTDB taxonomy): domain Bacteria; phylum Bacteroidota; class Bacteroidia; order Flavobacteriales_D; family Crocinitomicaceae; genus UBA952. The sequence goes on from JBIKUO010000038.1 coordinate 17,498, forward strand.
ATCCTCCCAGGAACCAATACGCTGAAAGGTTTCGGTTACGAAAGATTCGAAACAATAAGAACGGTAGCGTTAATAGCGCCAGTAGTCCGAATACCATGGGCCACGTCAACCGATGCCTCGGGTCAGCAATCATCCATATTTCATTCCAATCAAACAAGAAAAAAGCAGCGTCCAACCGTTCATGGGTAATCATTACATATTGATCACAGATTAAGGTTCCGATCAGTCCCAAATACAATAATCCAAAGAGTATGTTTCGCATTGTACCATGCCATGCCGGCGGACTCAGATGCAACAAGGTAGCGCTACCGACTGCAATAGTACCTAAACCAAATAGTAGGTAAGCCAAAGAAACTAAAATTGCTAAGAACCAGGCATTTGGCGAAAATTGAAAAAGAAAGGAGAGTTGTAAAATAAAAAAGCACGCGAGAAAGCACGATAATAAAGGGACTAAGGATTGAAAACTTGCGAGCCAACGTTGCATGGTCAAAGTTAATCAATCATTAAGGAATCTTAATTAAATTGATTAATTCAATACGGAAATGATGTGCTCACTCAGCCCAAATTCAAAGGAAGTTCCAAGGATCAACTCGCCATCAGTTTCTCCACTCAGTGTGCCAGAGGTAGCATGAATGGTTAATGAGGTAGTTTCGTGGTAATGAATTTCTGGATGCACAATTCGTTTTCCTCGTATTAATTTGGGTAGGTGCCATACGTAATCCCAAAGTGAAACGCGGCCCAGTAACACGGCTTGAAAATGCGCACTCCTTGGGTGTTTACCCGGTGCAATGGTAAGTCCATTGCCAAATACCGCTCCGTTACAAAGCGCAATCATAAAAAAGGGTTGGGTTTGAGTTTTTCCATTGAAGCTGAGTTCAAGTTCTTGCGCCTTATAATGGGTGAATGTTCTCAGAATGGCTAAAAAGTAGGAGGCTCTTGGGCCAAACCGTTGCCGGTATGCATTGAGTGAAGCTACTACGGCGCCGCCAAACCCAAGGTCGGCAATGTTGATAAAGAAACGCAGCGCTCCTTCTGTTTTAAGGTAAGGAATGGTTACTGGTGTTCCTGTTCGACCAAACACCTCATTGGGTTGACTTAAATCGATTGGGGCGAAATTTCTACAGAAATCATTGCCGGTGCCACCCGGAAGGATAAGTAGTTTGGGGTGTTTCCCTGGTATGGAACACAGTCCGTTGATTACTTCATTCAGTAAGCCATCTCCGCCATGAACTACCACTGCATCGGCACCGCCTTTCGCTTCCTTGGCCAACTCGATTGCATGACCTCCTGATGTTGTATAGGTTATAGTGCAGACAAAACTTGGCGTCTCTTGGCAACGGGAAATAAACTCGCGATGGATCCGCTTAAGTTTTCGTTCACCGTGAAGTATGAAACTGATTTTCATCGGCTAAAGGTAATGGAATCGTTGGAATCACTACTTAATCACATAGTTGCACAAGTGAG
>JBIKUO010000056.1:0-5185 GCA_044347515.1 Crocinitomicaceae bacterium
TCAGAACGTCGTGAGACAGTTCGGTCTCTATCTGTTGTGGGCGTTAGAAATTTGAGAGGACCTGCCTCTAGTACGAGAGGACCGGGGTGGACATACCTCTGGTGTACCTGTTGTGGCGCCAGCTGCACCGCAGGGTAGCTATGTATGGATGAGATAAGCGCTGAAAGCATCTAAGCACGAAACTCGCCTCAAGATGAGATTTCTTTTAAGGGCCGTGGTAGACGACCACGTCGATAGGCTACAGGTGTAAAGACAGTAATGTCAAAGCCGAGTAGTACTAATAACCCGTAGACTTACAACTCAAACTTTATTACTTTTTTTACTGCTTCGATCATCCGATATTTCAATACCCATTTATAGCTTTGGGTGTCTATAGCAGCATGGTCCACCTCTTCCCATTCCGAACAGAGAAGTTAAGCCTGCTTGCGCTGATGGTACTGCCCTTTTGAGGGTGGGAGAGTAAGTCGACGCCGCTTTTACAACCCCGACATTCGCAAGAATCGTCGGGGTTTTTTGTTTTATTCCCACCCTCAAAAGGTTATGCACACTGAAAGAGTTAAGGGAGAGCCCCGACGCTTTGGTCGGGATGCTGCCTGCAACGTCAGCATAAGTCGACGCCGCTTTTACAACCCCGACATTCGCAAGAATCGTCGGGGTTTTTTGTTGTATTCCCACCCTCAAAAGGTTATGCACACTGAAAGAGTTAAGGGAGAGCCCCGACGCTTCGGTCGGGATGCTGCCTGCAACGTCAGCATAAGTCGACGCCGCTTTTACAACCCCGACATTCGCAAGAATCGTCGGGGTTTTTTTTTGTTTATTATTTTCTCACTTACCCTACTAGTAGTAGTAACTTGCTTGGTTTTTGCAGATTTAATTGCTGTATGTTCAATTGATAAGTACTTCATTCGTCATATGCATCTGTTGCCATATTCTTTATGCAAGTGGCGGGTATGAATAATCCCTTTAAGTCACTATTTTTTATTGATAATTGACGTATATGGGTGGCTTTAGTCGTGGCTTTGATTTTGGTTTCTAATTCTTAAGTACAAGAAATGATTACCCATAGATCAAATAGTCGAGATGTGATTTTATAATACCAGTTCTGTTACCAGGAAATACATCGATTTTCTATTAATTATTTTATCGAAACCTTTAAAAATATCAACCATACGAATACTTACCTATACAATTTAACCACTCCATAGATAAAAGATAGAAATTCAAGATAAACAGCGGATGGGTATACTGATTAGAACACATAAGACAAAACTGAGCATATGTATCTATGATTTCAAGTGCTAAGTAATTGCTTGATAACTTACCAATGACTATCGAAACGATGTGGCTAGAATGTTAATTGGTTATTCAGTTGACTGCAATTGAATCAATAAACTGTAACTACAATGTTATTATTAAACAACCATAGCCTATAAAAAAACTTGGGTTTTGATTAATTAAGATTAATCTTCTTTTTAAGATCAGATGAAATTCCTCCTTTATTAAGGTATATATTGATCGTTTTCAATCGGAAATATTGTTCTGATACATATAAATATCCTTTTGGATAGTTTCCTATTCCCCAAGAGTTTTTAACCAGTAAATAGTTTGTACCATTTTGGTCCTTATACATGCCTACAATGTGCATTCCATGGTCATCCGTTGTAGTTTTATTGTCGTAACCCTTTTGACGCAATTCTGGTGTAACCGAAACTTCCTTGGTCGGGCTTAGAAACGCGTTTGAATTCCGATCTGCTCCTGCATCGTTGTAGTTTCTATTATCTTTACCAGATACTTGAATGGTACTTGGGTCTTCAGGAACCAAGGCAATACCATTTTTGAAACTGAACCCTTTCTCTGATACATCTGCACCCCACGCAACCGTGTAGCCATTAGCTAAAGCATTTGTTACGGTTGCCATTAAATCATCTAATCCTACATTGTAAGAATCACCCCAATTATAATTATCTGGAATTGCTAATTGACATTTAGCATAAGGCGCATGATTCGTGAATGAGGTTAACGAAACATAGTCATCCATAGTTAAACCGATACTTGCAGCATACGATTGTGGCGTATATTTTTTTCCTTTCCATTCAAATTCTTTGATGTCTTTACCCACATAGGCGTCTAAAATGCCACTAACTGCCGGTTTCCAATTGGAACTAATCCCATTCGAACTGGCACTCATGTATTTTAGTAAACCTTGAACTGAACCATTCAATACTTCAAAAAATTCAGCGTGGTCATACGATTCATTTCCGTTTAAGCCGTTATAAACATCGTAAGGAACAATGCCATAATTCTTAATTACCCATGGTATGTCATGAAAAGCACCACCCTCTCCGAAGTTGATTTTTCCATCCATACGAATAAACTTATCTGCTTTATTCTCATAGGATTTTCTCACTACAAACATTTCTGAAAGCGCATCCGGTGTTTTATTTCCTTTACGAATTAATTCAGATTCAAAAAAAGATAGACCAGAGAAACTCCAACACGTTCCAGTTTTACCTTGACTTTGTACCGGTGTTGCATCTAAATGATACACTTTAGTGAATTTATAATTGCTTCCTTCAATATTCGTTGCTGTTTGTGTAAATGCGAAGAAGCTTACAATAAAAACTAGGGTAAATAATATTGTTTTCATAAGGGTTATTTTAAAATCCAAGTTTGGATGTTTAATGACTTAGCTTTGTTAAGGATGGAATCAACGGATTCTTCTGAAAATCCATGACCAAGAGATACTTTATACAATGATCCTTCGTGAAGAATGGAACAATTAAAACCTAATCCTTCAAGTTTTTGTACAAGTCGACTTGCATTTTCTTCACTTGAAAAACATCCGGCAATGCAGTACATCACATGGGGTTCGATTAAAGTTATAGTGGGATCGTTTGGTGCAACCTTAGGATTTACATGCAATTCATATGCATCCCTATAGGTCGTTTCAATCGAAATGTGCTCTATGCGAGGTAAATCAATTTGAGTTTCTGTATAGCTGTTTTCGTTTTGTGTTTTAAACGGATTGAAATCTTGATATGAAAACATGCCTGATTCTAACGCCGGGGTTTTCACAGGAATCCAAATAGAATAAAAAGCTATGGGTATTGCAATAGCAGCTGCTGCTGCATATTTCCATAATTGGCGATTGTTTTTAACTTCTTTTGCTCCTTCGATTACCAAAGGTTTCGTTGGGATAAATCCTACAAGCTCGAGTCCGTAAGCGCTCATAAGCAAGTTAAATGAACGGTCTTGTTCAAATTGAATGTTCCCTTCTACATCTTTCTTGAAATTACCAATTTTAGGAATGCTTACTTGTTTCCCTTGCCTTAGTGCCTCATTCCATGTAGCAACCTGTTGACCCACAGTGTCCAAACTTGCCGTATAATCCAATTGATATTCAGCTGCGAACTGATTCACCAAAAGCCCATCATTGGACCGAAGTTGAATATTAAAACCAATTTCACGAAACGGTGGATGAATCAAGCCTGACTCAAAATCAACAAATGCACTCTTCTGTTTTGCTATGAATCCGCCAAAAGCTGGAACCACAACACATTCATGCTTCTGTAACAGTTCAATGAGTATATCTTCAAGCGACTTCATACCTCAAATTTACAAAAACTTAAAAAGAAATAAAAATGAACTTACAACCGCTTTAATACCGCTTCCAAATCCTCTGGCGTGTCAATATTTGGTGTTTCAATATGTGTTTCAATAGTTTTTATTTTATAGCCATAATATAACCAACGCAATTGTTCCAAGGATTCACTTTTTTCAATCTCGGTAGCGGGTAGGGATACAAGTTTTCGAAGCACATCATTTCGGAATGCGTATAATCCAATATGTTTTAGCGCAATGTAGTTAGAAGAGAACATCCCGGATGGAATTCTACTCCTACTGAAAAACAAGGCGTTCTGTTCGTGATCTATAACAACCTTAATGCGGTTTGGATTATTTAATTCTGTTGAATCAATCTTAGGGCTTACAAAGGTAGCAATCTCGACGTTCTCATGTTGAAATGCCAGTATAAGTTCCGATAATTGACTTGGGTTTACCAGAGGCTCGTCGCCTTGAATATTTACAACAATTTCCATTTCTGGGAAATGTGCCGCAACTTCAGCACAACGTTCTGTACCTGAACCATGTAAATTAGAGGTCATCATAACTTCGCCGCCAAACGATTGTACGTGGGTATAAATTCGTTCATCATCTGTTGCAACAATAACCCGTGAGAGTTCTTCGCATCTACTCGCCCCTTCATATACGCGTTGAATCATGGTTTTACCCTTGATATCAATCAACGGTTTACCAGGAAACCGACTGGAACCAAAACGAGCAGGGATTATTCCTAATACCTTCATTAGAATTTCATCGCTAATTGAACCAAGAAATTCCGTGGTGCTTGAATGTCTCCAGGACGACTGGAAGTTTCTGAATTAAATACATTGTTCGCTATAACACTCACCTTGAAGGTATCGTTAATTTGATAACCCACGCGTGCATCGAATACTAAATTACCTTTATTGTATACACTTCGATACGCTTTGAGTCCAGGTAAGATGTACGTGTTTTGCGCAATAGGTTCTTCAAAAACTTTATCAATATTTCTCATAAAACTGTTGTAACGATTCGATACACCAAAACTCCATTTTTTATACACTGCCTCTACATCAGCTCTAACTAAATGTTTGAACCTATATTTTAACATGTTCGTGGTACTATCTGAGTTGTATACTGAATATTTAGGATCCTTATTTAAGGAAACAGGATTCATGTAGGTATATCCAATGAGCGAAACAACTTCTACATCGCCAATTTTACCCATGCTATTGAAAGATAATTCAAGGCCTGTAATTCGCGCATTTTCTACGTTTTGAGCACCAAAGCCTATAATTTGATTGATGGTATACCCTAAGGTTTGTTGAACATAAATAAGCTCAGCGAGTCCCGCGCTGGTATAAGGGTCAATTTGATTTCCATTGGATGGGTTGTAGAATCCAAAGGAAAATTCAATCATGTTGTCGTAATTATTAATAAATCCTGACACATCGATCAACCCTTTCCAATCTCCCATTTTCACCCCTTGTTTAATACCGATTTCCGCAGCCCATCCCGTTTCAGGCTTTAAGTTTGCATTTGGAAAAATATTCAATGCACCTACTGATGTACTGGTAAAACGCTC
>JBIKUO010000001.1:0-176121 GCA_044347515.1 Crocinitomicaceae bacterium
TTCCTAACAATTCCCTTTATAATATGATGATAAGGGCTTAAATCTTGGGCAATTACCGAAGTTGCTGCAACGATAAATAATACTAACAATAATAATAATTTTTCCATTACTCTTTTTTAATTGATGAGTTGAAAATTACTAATATGCTAAAATTCAAACAATGAACTTGGGTTAAGAAATACGTTTCCTTATTCTACTTAGTGCCTGTGGCGTTACTCCAATATAAGAGGCTATATACTTTAGTGGAATAAATTGCAACAATTCAGGCTGTTCTGAAAACAAGTTCAAATAACGTTCCTGGGCAGATTGGTTTAATAAAGATAATTCTCGCTTAGATTTTTTCTTAAACAGGTCTTCGCTTGCCAATCTTCCTATAGTATTGCCAATTTCCGTTTTGTCATAAATTATTTCTAAATCCTTATGCGATACACTCCAGAGTATAGTATCTGTTAAGGTTTCTAACTGGTAAGTTGATGGTTCTTGTGTCAAGAAAAAATCATATGCGGACACAAAATTATTAACGAATGCAAATTCAAAAGTTAAATCATCAAATTCTTGAGGAATACATTTTCTAACAATTCCCTTTTCAATAAAAGATAAGTAGTCTTCTTTATGACCTACTTTTAAGATTATAGATTTTTTGGCAAATTCACGTTTTATAAGTTTAGATGAAAAGAACTCCCAATCTTTTTCAGAAATAGGAACCATTTTTTGGAAATATTTTTTTATTTCAATCATTTCTCGTTCTCAATTAGGCTGTTTCAAGGGGGTGGTTTCTTCTAAAGCATGACGCTTAACGTTTTGCGTGTAGGCGATGTTTTTTTTATTTTCAAAAAAAAATATTGTGTATGCAATGTTGTGCGTTCGTTGTTTTGCACTCTATTCAGCTTTCAATATTTTTATGTCACTGATTAAATTTTGCATACTATTTGGGTCAAGTCCGTTGTAAATTCCACGAATGTGCCTTTGCTTGTCAATAAGTATGAAATTTTCGGTATGTAAAAAAACATCATTGCCTTTTTTAACTCCTTCATCTTCCTCAACAAAATAATATTTACGTCCTAAGTCATAGATTTCATTTTTATTGCCTGTTAAAAGTTTCCATCTTTTAAAAGCAACCTTTTTTTCTTTGGCGTATTGTTTTAAAACAGGTACGCTATCCTTTTCAGGTGTTACACTATGCGATAACAGCAATATTTCATCATCATTGAAAAATTCCTTTTGAATGTCAGACATACTGTTTGTCATTTTAAGGCAAATGCCTGGACAAGTAGTAAAAAAGAAATCAGCAACACAAATTTTACCTTCTAAATCCTTTTCAGTAAAAACTTGATTGTCCTGATTTTTCAGTTTAAAAGGTCGAATTTTATGAAACGCTTTTTCGTTTGTCATTCCCCATTTGGGCGTGAAATCGGGAGTGTTAAAATAAGGTAGTTTTCTTGTATCATCACTACAAGCGAACAATACCATTAAAGAAATCAGTAAAAAGTAATATTTCATTTTAGTTTTCCATTTTTCAAAGTGTAACAAAGTGCTGATTTTTGAAGTCCATATCTTAAACCATCTTTTACTTCGTAATTAATATAGGGTTTTCCGTTTTCACGCCAGGCCTTTTGCATACCGTTTTCTTGGTCATCAGTAAAACTTAATTCGCAATATTGACTTCCATTTTCATACCATTTCTTATGTAAACCTTCTCGTTTATCGTTTAAATACATAAAATCAAACTTTCTATTTCCATTTTTCCAATAACCTAAATGATTGCCATAAGCAAGGCCGTTTTTATAATTTCGTTGCGTTTCCAATATGCCATTCGGAAAAAATGTTTTGGTTGTTCCGTGCTGTTTACCTTGAAAATAAGAACCAATAATTTTTAAAGTATCTGTTTCATAAACAGCTTTTATAAAACCCGAATAGGGCTTGCCCTCGTGGTAATAAACCCCATTCTGCAATGATAATTTTGAATTGTTTTGAAAAATAGTATCCTTTGGAATTTGCGAAACATCAACTTGTTCAAAAGAATTAATTTTTTTTCCTTCTTTTGGCTGAGAACATCCAAAATTGATAACACAAACTATAAGAAATACATATTTAATTTGTGAAAGTGCCTTTATTTCCATAATAACTACCTGCTTTCAATATATAATATCCTGAATTTAAATAATTTACATTTGATGCGTGGTAGTGATAAATACCATTTGGAAAATCTTGTGTCGGACCAAAGTGTCCACCATAAGCATCTAATGAAGGATAAACGCCAGTAGTATCCTTTCTGCCATAGATAGGAAATCCATCACGCAAAAATCCTATCAATTTTGCATCGTCCACAGAAGTGTATTTACCTGTAGTATGATAATGATAGTTTTTTTGAGGTGCTGGATGTGCACCTGAATTATCAAAAGTGGTTAATGTCATCGCATCAAGAGAAACATTGCCGCCTTCTCTATCATTAAAAATAGGAACGCCGTTCAATGCCATACCAATTTCACCTAATGATGTTGCTTCTTTGGAAGAGGCTTCATCTGGATTTGTCGGAATTTTCATCACATAAGTTTGGGATTCCATAGTCGTATTTGCATTAGGTGCGTGACCTGATGGAAAATCTTCATATAAGGCATTACCTGAACCCCAATAGGGTGTTTTATGATCTGGTAACCCATTACTTTTTAGAATAATTCTACTCTTCCTACCACTACCACTTGTAGAAAAGGAGACGGCACTGGTGAATTTTGCTTTTACAACGTCTGTAATAGATACATCTCCAGTTGAAACAATTTTACCTTTGTTACATGAATAAAAGGTTGTACTCAATGCCAGTGCCAATGTACCTAAGACTGCTAATTTTACTGAATTCATTTTTTAAAATCATTTTAGTAATTCTTTCCTGAATTAGAAAGGGTTATTCTGTTAGACGAATTTATTTCTTTTTTCCTGCGGTCTGAATGATTTTTTTTATTTGCAGTCAGTTTTGAGGTAGCACAGCACAATGACGCACAACTTACTTATAAGCGCTACAAAACTTCTCCAATTCAACCCAAACAGCTGTATTTGCGCTAGTTTATTGCGCATACACGAATGTACGATTTATCTGTTTTTAAGGAGTTAGGAAGTCTTACATTTTTGTAGACATCGCTGCCTTCGCGCAACATTGCGTATTTTTGTAGCATGGAACCCATTAGAAACAAAGTAAAAGAAAGCAGCCTGATCCAATTAGATTTGGAGGATTTCTTGCCCAACGAAGCTCCCATGAGCTTGGATTTAAGTGAACAACTTTGGCAAGGGTTCGTACTGAAAGAAAAAGATTTCAGATCCTGGATTAAAGAAACCGATTGGTCCATCTTCGCCAATAAACCGGTTAGAATCCATTGTTCTACCGATGCGATTATTCCAACCTGGGCCTACATGCTCGTTACAGCAGCCTTATCGGAACATACCACGGATGTAATTTCTGGAAATGAAATAGCCATGGAACACTATCTAATTCGCAAGGCACTAAATAATTTAGCGTTATCGGATTTTGTGGATCAACGCGTCATCGTAAAAGGCTGTGCTAAATTGCTGGACCAAGAACATGCATTGACGCAATTAGTATTGGCCTTAAAACCTTACGTTAAATCGATGATGTTTGGTGAGCCGTGTTCTACGGTGCCAATTTTTAAGCGTTAAGCTTCTTCTTCAACTGAGCCAGGTACCAAAATTCTACCGCAGTGCTCGCACACTAGAATTTTCTTCTTGGTAACAATGTCTAATTGACGTTGAGGTGGGATTTTGTTAAAACATCCACCACAAGATCCGCGCATCACTTGAACTACAGCAAGACCGTTTTTAGCGTTGTCGCGTAGACGAGAGTATGCAAAGATTAATCGCTCTTCGATGTTCTTTTTAGCCGCCTCAGATGCTTTCATTAATTTATCTTCATCCTTCTGCGTTTCGCTAACGATATCGTCAAGCTCTTTTTGCTTGATTGATAAATCGGATTTACGCATCTCTAAACGAGCTTGCGCTTCATCAAGAATTTCTTTCTTCCCTTCGATTTTTAACTTCGCTTCTTTGCTTCGCTTCTCGTGCAATTTGATTTCTAACTCTTGGTATTCAATCTCTTTGCTTAATGATTCGAATTCACGGTTATTTCGAACGTTGTTTTGACGCTCTTTATATTTCGTAATTGCGGTTTCAGATTCTTTAGAAGCATTTTTACGCTCTGCAATCTCATTATCCAATTCCTTAATTTCATCTTGAATTTTTCCAACACGCGTTTCTAAGCCGCCGATTTCATCTTCTAAATCACGAACTTCAAGAGGTAATTCTCCACGGATTGTTCGAATTCGGTCAATTTCAGAGTCAATTTTTTGAAGCTCAAAAAGTGAATCAAGCTTCTCGGCAATGCTAACTTCTTTTTTACTTGCAGTGGCCATATTCAAAGGAAATTTATCGGATTTGTATTATTTACAGTTAAACGGACGGCAAAGGTAGGAAATTTTTCCCTAATTATTTCAACTAATAATGCAGAAGTATATTGCTCACTTTCATAATGACCAATATCGGCAATGATGATCTTGTTTTCTGCACCAAAAAACTCATGGTATTTGAAGTCTCCACTGATGAAAATGTCAGCGTTTTGTTGGATTGCCTGGGGTAATAGAAAACTACCTGCGCCACCGCAAAGTGCTACGGTACGTATGGGTTTATTCTGCAATGCTGTATATCGAATCACCCCACAATTAAAGGTTTCTTTTAGATGAGATAAAAACTCGAGTGCATCCATGGGTTCGGGAAGTTCGCCAATCATTCCGCTGCCAACCTGTGCGTTACTGTTTTCAAGGGCAATTAAATCATAAGCCACCTCTTCGTACGGATGCGCTCCCTTCATGGCGGAAAGCACCGCACCAATGGTGTTTTTTTCAAGCAAATACTCCATTTTCGCTTCCTCTTGCCGAGTGGGTACATGCGCTTCACCGATGCTTGGATTCGCTTTTTCATTGGGGGTGAATTTCCCAATGCCGACCGTAGTATAGCCACAGTTATAGTAATTCCCAATGTTCCCAGCGCCGGCAGCACATACCGCTTCATGTACGCGTTCTTCGGAGTCTACCGGCGTGTAGACAACCAATTTGAAAAGGGTATGTGGTTTAGGCTGAAGGATACGGCATTGACGAAGACCAATAGTTGAGGCAATTTTTGAATTTACCCCATCAATGTGATTGTCCAGATTGGTATGTATTGCATAGATGGCAATGTCCTGTTTGATGCATCGATGCAAGATGCGCTCGATCTCCGTTGAAACTCCAATCCGTTTAATGCCTTTAAATAGGATCGGATGATGCACCAGAATTACATTACTGCCTGTCTGTATGGCCTCTTCTACAATAGCCTCCGTACAGTCCAGTGCCACAAGCACGCTTGTGATGTCCATGCTTGGATCGCCAAGTTGTAATCCTGAATTATCGTAATCTTCCTGAAGGTTCAGAGGAAATCGTTCTTCCAAATAAGCCGTGAGCTGAAATAATTTCATTAAAATGTTTTTGAGATTCCAAGGGTGAATCCCATGGCATTTGCCTTGTGTATGTAGGCATTGTATTTACCATAGGTATTGGAAAGTTGTTGTCTGTAAACAGCTTTCACTATCATTCCCCATCCTTTTTCTCCGGTATATTGTATTCCTCCCTGAAAATAAACCTGAAATACAGCCGACGAATAATCATTATTCTTGATTTTAAGGGTTTCCTTTTCGTTAGCACCTACCGCAGTCGACCAGTTTATTTGTTGGATGCTTCGGTTGAAAATCATTGGAGCAATTCCAGCGCCAACAAATACCCTAAATGAACTCCCGTATTGTAGGTTAAGTGCCAAGGGCAATCCAAGGTATCGGTATCGATTCGTATAATTTAAACTGCTGTCGCTGTTAGGGTCCTTAAATGCATATTGTTCGCCTTGCTGTAACCATAACAATCCCGATTCAAAGCGCACCCATTTTCCCAAGCCGGTGTTAATCCCAAGACCATAACTCCATAAGGTTGACGCGGTTTCATTGGCTCGTTCACCCAAGGGCGTATTTAGAAATTCGGCATTAGGCACCAAGGTACGAAACGACTGATTTCGCGTGAATTCCAAAGCTACTTGGGTTGCCATTTTCTGTTGTGTCCACCCGCTTTTTTTCTTTGGCTGCTGCTTGATTTCAAGTTGCCCAAAGCTTGACTGACATGCAACAGTAAGGATAAGGCAGCACAATAAGAGATATCTAATCATGGAGTAAATTTACGAAAGAATGCTTAACCTATATCAACGGCTTTTTGCTAATTCGGCCCTACCTTTGTCGCATTAAAAAAAATATATTTATGACAACTTGGAAAATTGACAACATGCACAGTGAAGTAGGCTTCAAAGTGCGACACATGATGATTTCAAACGTATCTGGAAGTTTTGCTTCGTTTGATGCAACCTTAAATGCAGCGGATGAGAACTTAGCAGATGCATCCTTTGATTTTTCTGCAGCTATCGATAGTATTCAAACTGGCGTTGCGGATAGAGACGGTCACTTAAAGTCAGGAGATTTCTTTGATGCGGCTGCTTATCCAACCTTATCGTTTAAATCGACTGAAGTAATTCAACACGGTGGTGAGTGGAAAATTAACGGGGATATGACCATTAAAGGAGTTACACATCCGCTTACCTTGACTGCAGAATTCGCAGGAATCGCTGTGGATCCTTACGGGCAAACTAAAGCAGGATTAACTATTACAGGTAAAATCAAACGTTCTGATTTTGGATTGACATGGTCTGCAGTAACTGAAGCTGGTAATGTTGTTCTAGGTGATGAAATCACCTTAATGAGTGAAGCACAGTTTGTAAAGCAAGCATAAGATAAAGTTTATCAAATTCAAAGGGCCTTCGGGCCCTTTTTTATGCCAATTCGGCCAATTCAATCCACCGATTCGTCTTGGTGTCTAGGTGTTCTACAACAACTCCGATGCGTTGCCCCAAACTCATGAGGTCCTCATTAGATAAATCACCTTTGGACAAAGCAGCTGTTAGTTCTTCTTTTTCGGTTTCAAGTAAGGCAATGTCTTTTTCCAGTTGATTGAATTCAATTTGTTCCTTGTAACTCATTCGTTTCTTCTCGGAACTTTGTTTATTTTCTTTCGGTTTTTCTACGTGAACTTCAGCTGTTTTTGGTTTGCGTTGTTCCATCCGATAAGCGGAATAATTTCCTGTAATATCTACAATTTTACCTTCGCCTTCAAACACGAATAAATGATCCGTAATCTTATCCATGAAGTAACGGTCATGCGAAATCACCACTAAACTTCCTTCAAACAAGGATAAATAACTTTCCAGCGCCGCCATGGAGAAAATATCCAAGTCATTGGTAGGTTCATCCAGCACCAAGAAATTGGGGTTTGCCATCAATACACGCAGTAACTTCAATCGACGTTTTTCACCACCGCTCAATTTTGAGACAAATTGATAATGCATGTCTCTTGGGAATAGAAAGCGCTCAAGTAAATGTGCGGCCGACAATTGCCTCCCTTTTTCTAAGGGGATGAATTCCGCGACTTCTTTTACAATATCTATCACTTTGGCATCCGCCTTGAATTCAATAATATCTTGTGTGTAGTGACCAAAAAATATAGTGTCGCCCACCACGATTTTCCCGCCTTCGGGTGCTAACTCACCCAGAAGTAACTTGATGAACGTGGTTTTTCCCGTACCGTTATTTCCAACGATTCCAAGCCGTTCTCTTCGCTGAAAGTTATAAGAGAATCCATCCAGAATTTTCTTTGAACCATAGGATTTCTTCACGTTATGGAATTCTACGATTTTCGTCCCTAATCGCTCCATTTTTATTCCAAGCTGTAATTCTTCAGAACCTACTTTTCTTGAGGCGGCGTTCTTTACATCTAAAAAGGCGTCAATACGAGCTTTTTGTTTGGTGCCACGTGCTTTTGGTTGTCTTCTTATCCATTCTAGTTCCGTTCGGAACGTATTTTTAGCTTTCTCAATGCTGGATGCGAGTTGCTCTTGACGCTCTGCTTTTTTATAGAGGTAATAGGAGAAATTCCCATTGTATTTATAAAGTGTCTTGTCTTCAAGTTCAAGTATTACATCACACACGGCTTCTAGAAAATAACGGTCGTGCGTAACCATGAACACCGTAGCTTTACTTGCCGATAGATAGGATTCAAGCCATTCAATCATGTCTAAATCCAAGTGATTGGTGGGCTCATCCAGCACTAAAAAGTCTGCCCCTGCAAGCAAGACTTTCGCTAAGGAGATTCGTTTTTTTTGTCCACCGGAAAGGGTTTTAATTAGGGAATCTGCATCTAATTTTAAAATCCCCAGAATTCGTGAAATTTCCGCTTCTGTTCCCCAACCGTCAATGGCCGTTATTTCATTACTGAGTCGTTCAACTTCATCCGTATCTTCTGCCTCTAAGGCCTTATTGTAGGCAGAAAGTAAGCCATGACTTTCGTTGTAATTATCTGAAACAATATCCCAAACCGTAGACTCCGGGTTGTATTCATCCGTTTGATCCATCCACGCGATGCGTATTTCTTTTCGAAAAACTACCGTGCCGGAATCCGCCGATTCTTTGCCATACAAACAGCGCAACAAGGTAGATTTTCCCGCTCCGTTTTTCGCGACAAGCGCCACCTTCTGACCTTGATCGATTCCAAAGGTAAGTCGTTCAAATAGGATACGTTCTCCAAACGATTTGGAGAGGTTTTCAACGGAGAGTACATTCATGGTGTTTGTGCTTAACGCAAGCGATCGATCGAGTCAATGATTAGTTTGTCTCTTAGCACTCCCTTGTATCCAAAATATGTAAAAGGTAGTGTACAGGATAATATGTAAAAACCGATCCGTACCGAATTGTTGCTGTCTGCAGGTGCATCAACGAATAGGTAAGTACTCCAGATAACGAACAGCAATACAAGGAATGCGTTGAGCATAAGCGTCAGGCGAGCAAGGCTAAGCTGACGATTGATTTTCTTGTAAGACATCAGGGTGATAAAGAGTAAGAAAATCATGCCTATGGCAAGTAAAAATAAGGGGATCATTTCACTTGAAACAAACTTCTCTTCATTGTTAGTAATGTAATAAGATGATCGTCCAAACAAATCAACGGTGCTAACTTCTTGTCCACCTTTTGCTTCAAATTTTAAGAAATTTAATCCAGCGAATAGTGATCCAAACAGTGACATGGAAATCAAGAAGTGAATAGAATGAATGCGTCCTAACATAGCGTTATTTTCTACAAAGATAAGCGCTTATTTAATAAATAGGCATCAAGAATTACCAAGGCAGCCATAGCGTTCACAATTGGAACCGCTCGAGGCACCACACATACGTCGTGCCGACCACGAGGTGCAAGTGTTATTTGTTCACCTTCAGCGTTCATGGTTGCTTGATCTTGCATAATGGTGGCAACCGGCTTAAAGGCCACTCTGTATAAGATGGGCATTCCATTAGACAGTCCACCTTGGATGCCTCCAGAGTAATTAGTCGCTGTATTAAATCCCTCCGTAAAGGCATCGTTATGCGCACTTCCCTTCATGTCAATCGCATCGAATCCGCTTCCAAATTCAACTCCTTTTACCGCATTGATTGAAAGCATGGCTTTACCCAGTTCCGCATGCAATTTATCGAATACTGGTTCTCCTAATCCAGCAGGTACGCCCTCAATAATTCCTCGAATCGCTCCGCCCAAGGTATCTCCTTCTACTTTAGTTTCTTCGATTAAGGCAATCATTTCGTTGGATGCAGTTTGATCCGGACAACGAACTAAGGATTGATCAATATGAGCTATACTAAAAAAGTCTGTTGAATTAAACCGACAACTTCCTATTTGATCCACATAGGTTGAGAACGTTATTCCTACATGCGCCAATAGTTGTTCTGCAATTGCCCCTGCTACTACTCGACATACCGTTTCTCTGGCGCTTGATCTTCCGCCTCCTCGAGGATCCCGGTGTCCGTATTTTTGGTCATAGGTAAAATCAGCGTGGGATGGCCGATATGCTGTATTAAGCTGTTCGTAATCTTCCGGACGTTGATCATGATTTCGAAGGATAAACCCAATGGGTGTACCGGTAGTTTTTCCTTTGTAAATACCCGACAGAAATTCAACTTCATCGCGTTCATTTCGCGGTGATACAAGTGCCGATTGACCCGGCCTCCGTCGATTTAATACGGCTTGTATTTTTTCGAAATCCAAGGTAAAGTTCGGTGGGCATCCCTGAATAATTCCTCCCAGCGCAGCACCATGCGATTCACCAAAGGTGGTTAATTGAAATAGCTTTCCGAAGGTTGACCCTGACATGGCTCAAAGTTACGGCTTTTCAATGGGTTTCAAAAAATTGATGTTTCGTTTCAACCCCTGAAACCCTGTGCGTTTGATTGCGCTGTTTTTAAAAAGGATTTCAAAATGATCTAAGGTCAAGGCCTGCCAATCGTTCGTGTTGAGATTTAATAACTCAAAGTCAGGATTGAACCGTTTTTCCTGGTGTGCTTTTGAAAATCGATTCCACGGACAAACATCTTGACAAATGTCACAACCAAACATCCAATTTTCCATAGATTCATTGAATTGTTGTGGGATGAGTTGATCTTTTAATTCGATGGTCAAATAGGAAATACAGCGGGACGCATCGATTTGATAGGGGGTAGCTAAGGCGTTCGTTGGACAAGCATCTAAGCATTTCGAACACGTACCGCAATAATCTCGCATGGGAGGATCTTGGGTGAAGGATAAATCTGAAATAATCTCCGCAATAAAAAAGAAACTACCTTCTTTTGGATGAATCAAATTGGTGTTTTTTCCAAGCCAACCCAAGCCTGCTTTTTTTGCCCAAGCCTTGTCCATCACAGGTGCTGAATCCACAAAAACCCTTCCTTGGATATCACCGATTTCTTCTTTCATCGATTCAACAAGCAATTTTAATTTGTCTTTTATTACCAGATGATAATCTTCCCCATAGGCATATTTTGAGATTTTTGGGGCGCATTCCGTTTGCGATTCGGAGGGATAATAATTCAGCAGCAAGGAGATTACGCTATTTGAACCTTCTACTAACTTGGTGGGGTCTAAGCGCTTATCGAAATGATTTTCCATGTAGGACATCTTTCCATGTAGGCCTTCCGATAACCATCGTTCTAATTTTGGTGCTTCGTCGGCTAAGAAACCAGCCGTTGAAAAACCACAATAAAAAAATCCGAGCTCGTTTGCTTTTTGCTTAATGAACGATTTGTATCGATCGGCATTCATGCTTAGAATAATCCACCTTGAAAATACCCCATATCTCGTCCGAGGTGTTTGTATGTTTTCTCCGTAACTTTTCTACCGCGTGGGGTGCGCATTAGGAATCCTTCTTGGATTAGAAAGGGTTCATATACCTCTTCTAAGGTTCCTGCGTTTTCACCAATTGCTGTTGCTATCGTTGATAATCCAACGGGACCTCCGCTGAATTTATCCATGATGACTTTAAGTATCCGAATATCCATTTCATCGAGGCCGTTTTCGTCTACATTCAACGCTTTTAATGCAATTTCCGTAATGGCGTCGTCGATGGTTCCAGTTCCTTTAATTTGGGCGAAATCACGTACCCTTCGCAGCAAGGCATTTGCGATACGCGGGGTTCCACGACTTCTACTGGCGATCATATACGCTGCAGTTTCATCGATGGGAATATTCAATAAGCTCGAAGAACGTTCAACAATGTGCGTAAGTGTTTGTGCGTCATAATATTCAAGTCGCGAATTAATGCCAAAGCGTGCACGCAAGGGAGAGGTAAGTAATCCTGAGCGTGTAGTTGCCCCGATTAATGTAAAGGGGTTTAAGGTGATTTGAATGGTTCGTGCATTAGGCCCGGAATCCAACAAGATATCAATCACATAATCCTCCATTGCAGAATACAGGTATTCCTCCACAACCGGACTTAAGCGATGTATTTCATCAATGAACAGAACATCTCCTTCGCTAAGATTGGTTAACAGGCCTGCTAAATCCCCAGGTTTATCCAATACGGGTCCGCTCGTCACTTTAAAGCCAACGCCCATTTCATTGGCAATGATGTTGGCTAGGGTGGTTTTACCTAAGCCCGGAGGACCGTGTAATAAGACGTGATCAAGGGGTTCGTTTCTAAGTTTAGCGGCTTTAACAAATACATGGAGATTCTCAACCACGGCCGGTTGTCCGGCAAAATCAGCAAGGGTTTTAGGCCGTAAGACCTTATCGTAATCTTGCTCTTGGTTTTCTGCTTGCTCTCTATAATCAAATGAATCTTCCAAAGGATATGCTTTAACTACAAAATTACCATTCCATTTGAATTGTAGCCCTAACTCTTTACACGAAAATCAGAGAGAAAATCACCCATGTTATCAAAGTGATAATCCGCTACGATTAATTTAGGATTTGGGACATGAGTTTTTTCAGGAATACACACAACGCTCATCATTGCCGCCTTTCCAGAAATCACACCGTTCAAGGAGTCCTCGATTACAAGGCACTTGTTCGGTTTTACGGCAAGAGACTCGGCTGTTTTAAGGTACACATCCGGATGAGGTTTTCCATACCGTTCAAACTCTGCAGAATGCACGGCGTCAAAATAAGGAGCAATGTTTAGGTATTTGAGCACGGCATCAATTAAACGTTGGGGTGATGAAGTTGCTAATCCGATTTTTATATCCGTTTTACTCAGGTAATCAAGGGTATCAATAACACCGGGTAAGGGATATGGGTTTTCTGAGATTAAAGCTACCATTCGATCGATGATTTGATTTACCACTGAATGAATGTCATCAATCCCCCATTGGTCTTCATGATTCCAGTATTCAACCACTTGGTCAATTCGCAATCCTACGGTTCGTTGAAAATCATGCGCAGTTAAGGTGCTCCCTAAGGAGGCAAACACATCGAACATGGCGATTTTCCACAGCGGTTCGGAATCAATGAGTACGCCGTCCATATCAAAAATGACCGCGTCAAAATGTACTTGATTAATACGCATTATCGAATAAATAAGCGTACTTTTTCGATTCTTCGTTCACTAACTTCCTCAATCACCAGGCGAATGTCGTTGTTAAGGTCCAGGGTGGTTTCTTTTTCAGGAATTCGTTCGAGGCGATAGGTGATGAGACCACCGAGTGTGTCGTATTCTTCTGATTCAGGAAGGTTAATTGGATAGTGCTCGTTGATGTAATCGATTTCTACTCGAGCTGAAAATATGAATTCTGAATCTGAAACTTTTTCTTCTAACCAATCTTCTTTATCATGTTCATCTTCGATATCACCGAAAATCTCTTCGATTACATCTTCTATGGTAATGATCCCTGCGGTTCCTCCGTATTCGTCAGTGACAACAGCAATATTTCCGGTTTGTTTTGAAAAGGTTTCCAATAATTCTCTTCCTGAGAGCACACCAGGAACAAATCCAATGGGTTTTAAAATTTGAGTTATCGATGTAGGATTGCTAAAGAAATCGAAAGAATGTACATATCCAATGATGTTGTCAATAGAGTTTCTGTAAATAACGATTTTGGATAAGCCTTTTTGTTGAAAAAGTGCAAGGGTAGATTCCATCGGTTCACTCACTTCAACTGCAATGATTTCAGTGCGAGGAATCATGCAATCTCTCGCTTTCACGTGATTAAATTCTAAGGCATTTTGTAAAATGGTCATTTCATGCTTTAATTCTTGTTCCGGAGCAATTCGGGCATTCAGGTCCTCTACATAATGTTCTAAATCGACTTTCGAGAATACTTTTTCAGACGATTTCATTTTAGAACCCGTAGCTTTTAATAGGAGTAAACTTAAAAACAAGATGAATTGGGTTGGTAGGTAAAGAATAGCATAAACAATCAGTAAGGGGTAGGTTCCAATGTTTAAGAAGCGGTTCGGATTTATTGATGCAATGGCTTTTGGGAAAAATTCTGCACCAATCAATACAAGAAGGGTAGAAAGGATGGTTTGAATAATCAAGATTAATACCTCATTTTCTATACCCCAAATGTGATTAGATTCTCCTATCAATAATTTACCAAAGGTGATCCCGTATACTACCAAAGAAATGTTGTTCCCGAGTAACATCATGGCAATCATGGTGGATTGATTGCGGTAAAATATAGCGTTAACTCGTCCCCTAAGGCTTCCACGTGTTCGTTCTACTTCAATACGCAATCTATTTGAAGACAAATACGCTTGCTCCATGCCAGAAAAAAACGCGGAACCGATTAAGGATAAAATAAAGAGAATGATGTAAAGTTGTTCACCCATTAGATTACGTCTTTTCCAATATCACGTCGAAAATACGCATTTTCAAAAGATATTTTAGAGATTCCCGCATAGGACCGGTCCAATGCTTGTTCAAGGGTTTTTCCAAAAGAAGTAACGGCCAAAACCCTTCCTCCATTGGTTATTACTTGAGGACCGTCAGAGGTTGTTCCTGCATGAAATACTAAGGCGTCTGTAACGGAATTTAATCCGTAAATTATTTTACCCTTTTCATAAGCAGCAGGATACCCACCAGAAACCATCATTACAGTGGAAGCGCAATGCTCAGAAAATTGTACATCTCGTTCCGATAGGGTTTTGGTGGCTACGCCCTCTAATAAATCTAAGAGGTCTGATTTTACGCGAGGAATTACAACTTCTGTTTCAGGGTCACCCATGCGGCAATTATATTCAATCACGTAGGGATCTCCTTTCACATTGATTAATCCAAAAAAGATAAATCCGCGATAATCAATCTGCTCTTTTTTAATTCCTTTAACCGTTGGTATAATAACTTGGTTAAGCACTTTATCCATAAAGCCAGCATCCGCAAATGGAACCGGAGAAACTGCCCCCATTCCGCCTGTGTTCTCCCCTTGGTCTTGTTCTCCAATGCGTTTGTAATCTTTCGCTTCCGGCAATAATTTAAAGGAGATTCCATCGGTAACCACAAAAACTGAAAGTTCAATGCCTTTTAAAAATTGTTCAATCACCACTTTTTGTCCCGCACTGCCGAATTTTTCATCCAATAGGATTTGCGTGAGTTCATCCTCCGCAGTTTTTAAGTCCTCAATTATTAACACACCTTTGCCTGCGGCTAACCCGTCTGCTTTTAAGACGTATGGTGCTTTCATGTTTCGTAGAAATTCTATGCCTTCCCGTAGGGTTTGAAGTGTAAATGAACCATATTTCGCGGTAGGTATTTTATGACGCTGCATAAACTCTTTAGCAAAGGTCTTACTGCCTTCCAAGGCAGCACCTGCTTGCGTAGGGCCAATCAGCGCGACCGAAGAAAGGGAGGGGTCTTTTTTGAAAAAATCTGCAATTCCCATAACCAAGGGTTCCTCTGGGCCAACGATTACCATTTCTATTTTATGGTCAATTACGAAGGTTTTTACCGCGTCAAAATCTAATACATTCAAATCTACGTTCTTCCCATATTGCTTGGTTCCCGCATTTCCTGGGGCAATAAAAAGCGACTCCAACATGGAGCTCTGAGCGATTTTCCATGACAAGGCAGATTCTCTACCTCCTGAACCAATTAATAATACCCTCATGCCTTGCAGTGCGTTAAAATGGATTCAAACAGGGCTAATCCATCACGGTTGTTTAATGTGGTGTCTGCAGCGCGTTCCGGGTGAGGCATCATTCCAAATACATTTTTTGATTTGTTTGTGATCCCGGCAATATTTAATAGCGATCCGTTGGGATTGTTCTCGGGGTCAATTTTACCATCTACCCGACAATATTGAAATAGGATTTGTTCATTATCCTGCAATTGTGCAATCGTTTCATCGGAAGCATAAAAACGTCCTTCACCGTGTGCGATGGGAATTTTATAAACATCCTCCATGGACAGTCCGGCCGTGATTGGGGTCTTCGATGAGGCGGGTTTTATGTAGACATTCTTACAGATAAACTTTCGATCGGTATTGTGTAGTAAGGCTCCAGGTAACAATCCACTTTCGGTTAAGATTTGAAATCCATTACATACACCAAGTACATAGCCACCTTGGTTTGCGTGTTTAATTACCTCAGTCATAATGGGAGAGAATTTGGCAATGGCTCCAGATCTTAAGTAATCCCCATAGGAAAATCCACCCGGAAGGACTACCATATCAACACCTTTTAAATCCGTGTCTTTATGCCAAAGAGAAACAACTTCTTGCTTCAATAAGTCACCTAGCACGTAAATCATATCTTGGTCGCAATTCGAACCGGGAAATGTGACTACACCAAACTTCATATCCTTAAATTAGGTTACAAAGGTATTAATTCTTACTGAAGCTGATTAAGAAAAGTAAACTTAAGCAGGCCAAAGAGCAAGAAAATATAAAAAAGCAAGGACGACGCAAACGTCAGACGTTTTGATAAGAGTGGATAGGTGAAAAGGATACTCAGGGGAATGATAAAATATTCAATTTTTATGGCGGGTTCAGCAAGGAAAACACAGAAAGCCAAGGCGGAGAAGATCCCGATTCCGAGCGTATTTATAAGTTGAAGCTCCTTCTTAACTCGATTCCCGGCAGTAGATAATTTCGGGACTATGCCAAATAAACTAATCACAAAAACACTAATGAGTATGGCCGTGTTAATGGCGTGATTAAGGGTGAAATTTCGAATGAAATCATTCCAATCAAACGAGTAATACGGGTAAGAAAAGCCGAATAAATATGACCTGCTAATTAGGTATAAGAACGGAACCAAACACCCCAACATGTAAAAATAGAATTCGCGAATAAGAAAGGGTCGAAATATTAAATAAAGTAGAACGCCAAAAGGAATGAGTGTAATTAAGGGTGGATATACCGTTGCTGCTATCCCAATAAAAAACCCAGCATTAAAAATTCGTGCCGCGCCATCTTTGTTTTGGTTTAATTGTAAGAATTGATAGAGCCCAAGAATAATCATGGTAGATGCCAAATGTAACCCATTGAACTGATAAAAATTCATTGAAATGGCAGATAGTACCACGAAATTTAGCGCGGGTAAATAGGTGTTTTTTTCATTTAATTCCGAAGAATTGAAGGTGAAGTTTAATAGAATGGCATTGAGTAAAACCCAACATCCAGAAAGGATTTCATATCCGAGGTTCGCATTTCCCTGCTTGATGGTAAGGTTACCCCACCACCCAAAATCAATATCTAGCGGTCCACTAGGTGCAACATTGAGGTGATAAGCAACATGAAACCCAAGCACTACAAATGGCAGGAAAAATAGCACTAAGGGTCGATTATCCCCAAAAAATCGAATCATAAGACGAAATTAATCATTTCTTGTTGAACCTTTTATTTTAACTTTATAAGTTTCTCCCCATAGAAATTGAATAAAATTATATATTTGTTACCTTTCAAAATAAGCGCTATGTCAAACCTAAAAACAAGATATTCTGATGCAGAGCTCGACGAGTTTAAAGCATTAATCAATAAGAAATTAGAGGAAGCTCAAGTCGATTTTAACTTACTGAAAGGCTCGCTTTCTCACAACGATGACCATGGTACAGATGATACGGGTAGAACATTTAACATGATGGAAGATGGTTCCGAGACTTTGTCAAGGGAAGAAGTTGCTCAATTGGCTGCTCGTCAAGAGAAATTCATTCAGAGTTTACAAGCGGCCTTGGTCCGAATTCAAAATAAAACCTACGGCATTTGCCGAGTTTCAGGGCAGTTAATTCCAAAGGAGCGTTTACGCCTTGTTCCGCATGCTACCATGAGTATAGATGCTAAAAACGCACAAAAGAATTCGTGAGTAGAAAATATTGGGCGGTTGTAGGAATTTTGGTGATCTTATTAGCAATAGATCAGTGGGTAAAGATTTACATTAAATCAAATTTTTCCCCGAACGAAACACAGTATGTTTTTGGGAATTGGTTTGCCTTACATTACATCGAAAATCAAGGCATGGCCTTCGGTACAACACTTGGTGGTTCCATCTATGGTAAGCTAGCCTTGAGTATTTTTAGAATCGTTGCGATTGCCGGAATTGCCTATTACATTTGGAGGGAAGTTAAGAAACACATCGCTTGGCCTCAGTTGATTGCCTTAACGATGATCTTAGCGGGTGCAACTGGCAATTTAATTGATTCGATGTGCTACGATTTTATTTTCCCCTTTAATCCGTGCGATAGTTTTAATCAATTAGAAGGCTCCGGAATTAAAATGGATTGTGATCAATACGGGATTTCATTCCCTGTAGAGGTTAGAAACAAGGGGTTTTTATTTGGAAATGTAGTCGATATGTTTCAGTTTGATGCCTATTGGCCCACATGGATGCCATGGTTGGGTGATAAACCGGTTTTTCCTGCCATTTGGAATGTAGCGGATTCCTGTATTTCAATTGGAGTTGGTTTAATGATCTTATTCAATCGAAAAAGCTTATTTTCTTTCAAGAAATCCTCCCAACCGGAAGCCTAGAAATTCCACTTCATATTTCGGTCATCTAACAAGGCAAAGGATACCTTGTAGTTGAAATTAAGCATTGTTTTGTTGCCATCCGACGCGCAACCGTAGATTCCAATTCGTAACCTTCTTCGAGATAGTTTAAAGCTTCGTTCCAATCCTGCGAGTAATTCGTAATGTTGATACTTATGTTCTTGTACATACATGGCCCCACCCCCAATTACTAAACCAATGCGCGTTTTCTTCATGAACGGGATTTTATTTAATAGGGCCCCATTGTCGTGATGCACAAAATGTGCCTCATGCACCCAGCTTTTTGTAGGAAGCGTTGTATCTAAGCCTTGAAAAGAATACAAGGGATTGGAAAACCATATCGGATCAGATCTGCGCTGATACCTCAAATCCGGCTCTCGAACATCCTTCATGCTAAGAAATGTTCCCGTATTCAGACGATAGCTGGTATTGCCCAATAATCCTAATTTGAAATTCTGCTCAATGGCAAAACTTATATAATCATAATTAATATCGCTCCCAAAAAGTCCCGACACTCCTTTTTTGTAATAAATACTAAAGGTAGGCCACGCCGAACCAAGAACGACTTTTCTGTACGGTTCGCGCATATAACGTTGCTGCGGAACATACGATAAATCAAAAGAAACGATAGAGGCTTGATACGGGTCAAAGGCCATCGCACTGTCGTTTGGAATAAAATTGTCAGCAATTTCCAAGAATTTGAAATCTTTTAAACTTCGGCGCTCTGCGATGTTAATGTTTGCGCCCGCATAGAGGCCATTCACCAATTCATAGTTTAAACCAATATTTAATTGTGTTGCCTCAATAAAATTATTTCGGCGATAAATTTGAGTAATGGCATCATAGCCTCGGATTACATCGAATTCATGACTGAGTGAAGCGGAAATATCGCCTTGATGAAAGGGGTCGAAGCGGTAGCGATTCCATATTACACCCTTGGGGTCACGGTTCAGAAAACCATAGGAGATTCGGGTGAAAAAATCATAGGTGCGTTGGTTTTCCCATTTTTTAAAGTATCCAAAATTTGGAGCAACACGGGGTCCACCAATTCCGATGGGTTGTACCATGGTTGCTAAAGAACCGAAAGATAATTGCTGCCGCTTCGCGCGATTTCGCTGATCTACGCCAAACCATAAAATTTTTAATGCAGTGATTTTATTAAATAAAGCATCCACTGAATCTAAGTATTCCTTTTTACTGTGCGCTTCTTCAATGCTATCTTTTACATAGATAAAGCGTTTTTCTTCCTCACTTAATCCGATGGCGCGAGTTTGCCCCCAAAATGTACTGTCTTTTTCATACGCCGTTTGTTCGGTAATTGCGACTTCGGTATTGAAAAACTTTGGTGAAAAATTCGGGTTAAAATTGTACTTAGAGAATAAAGCGACGGTGCTTGCATTGGATGTTTCAGATTTATATTTCACCCCGTAGGTAAGCGTTTGTTTCGTTAGAACACATAGGCTATCCCCTGGATGATCAAATTCTTGATCGACCTGAAACCGATCATAAATTAAGAGATTTCCCTTATTCATGGTGAGGGACAATTTTTGTACGAGCCATAGGCTGTCAATTACCCAAATGTATCCTTCAAGGGTTGTGGTTGCTGTATTTCTTGGAATAATTTTAATTCGAGAAATCATTCGCCCATTTTCTTCATATTTTTCTTCCAATCGATACTTGTAGGATAGAATCCCCGGAATTGAAATCGGAGAACTGATCGGCGTTTGATGAAGGTCATCTAAATGAAGTAAATTTTCAAAGAAGTTGAAATTACTTTTTACCGTCGTGGTATAGTACAAGTTTTGGGTGTTGCCATATAAATCATAGGCATTTCGGATTTCTTTGACCTTGTTTGGTGGGGCATAAGAACGGTTCATTTGAACTTCAACCAAGTTCATTCGGTTGCTTATAGTGTCTTTTGGCGCCTCAAAGGTTGGCTCTTCATTTTCCTCTTTTTCTTTTTCTTTCTGTTTTGGAAAATCCAGTTTTTCACTCGCCTTGATATAAACATCCACCGTATGTGGATAGTTCCATGGATTGATTGTATCCCTTTTGTTAACCACTTTCAACATGATCTCTCTACCCGGATTTGACTTTTTTGTAGAAACAACTACATCTTCTACTTCCTTAACATTTGGGGGAAAGAGTTTAAAGGTTTTTATTACATCCGCATCCCGCATTCCTAGATAGTATTCCCTGTCTTCATAACCAGTCGCCGTAATTACTAGGTAATATTCTCCGGGCATTAAGCCCATTTCAAAGTACCCAGCTACATCACATACCGTGCGCAATGATGGGTCATTTTTTACATAAAGTTTAGCGTAGGGTATAGGTTGCTGCTTTTCATCAACAACCGTCCCTTTCAAAAACCGTTGACTAAGGCCTGAAAAACTTAGGATTAAAACAAGAAAAAGGAGTTGAATACGCACCATGTATATAGACAATCAACTAAGTGATTTGTTACAAATTATCTTGTTTCTTTTGTTGCTCATTTAAAAAGGCTTCATGCTTCGCCATACGAGCCATCATCCATTTCTTCATGAAATACATACCCACAGCAACCAAGGTAAAAACATAATACCCAACCCACCGGTCAAACCCTTGAGTGAATCCATTGTAAGTCACTACAATAAAGCTAATGACTGCTACTGCAATCCAAAAATAGCCCATAATCAAATTATACGTTTTCATGTATTTGGTATTAAAGTTCTTCTTCTTTTTCAATCACCACATTCCCTTGTGGTTTTAGTATTTCGTACCTACTAAAGTCTTGTTTCGTTTTTAATCCCTCTCCCATAAACTTACCTTTTGGTGAGAAAATATATACTCGCTTAGGTGTGAATATCATGCTGTCTTTTTGTTGCCAGTAGAGCACCTCGGTTTTTAAGGTTTGCTTCTTTTTATAATTGTAAAGACGAACAGAATCCTTTACCATCAGTTGATTCTTAGAGTGGTTAATCTTTCCGTATTTTGCCGTTAGGGTAGAAATCATCTCTCCATTTTTTCCATAAAAATTAACGCGAAGGCTATCTCTAAGGTGCGTAATATGTTCCGGAGAACGATAGGTTTCTGCGAAGCCAGCACGAAGCGCTACTCGGGCAAACCCTGAGTCGCTATATACCATGTGAAAGTCTACAATTACTTCATCGGGGGATTTGGGATTAAAACTAACCCGTTGTACGTCATCCATATTGTTTTCACAGGAAATCAATAATAATAGGATGTTTAAAAGTAAAAATATGCGGAACATTTAGTCCATTTTACGTTTTCTGAACCAACGTTCAAAACTTGCTGGCGATAGCGTGGCATTCAGCTGAAACGCAACGAAGTTTTCTTGTAAACTGTTCGTGGTGAATGTACCACGTTGACCTAATGTACAGGAAAAGTTGATGGATGAGAATGATTGCTGCGCTAAGATTGGAATCCCTAATCCAAGTGTAATTCCTTGTTCCTTAAATGCATTGTAGCTTGCATCTCGATAAGTTAAATTGCCGTAATAGGCCCCCAAACGATACGTGAATTTGTTAAAAAAGCCCAGCGTTGCGATATTCTCATATAAAAACCGTTCAGGTCTAAATTCTATACCCACAGCATATCGTTGAGCGGGTATGGATTGCGAAGCCATCGAATCATAGCTGGTGCCATCGAATGCATACGTATACGCCTCATTACGTTGGTATTGCAGGGCAAGTGTAATTTCTGGGTGTAGCGTTTTTGTTTTTACTTTTCGGGGGTTAAGTCCAATGCGGTATGCCGCACCAAGCGCAATGGATTGTCCTTGGCGTACAGATCCCGTATATGAATTGGAGAATAAGGTGTCGTATCCACTGGGTGCATTTAAGTTAGAAGCACTGTAGAAAGAACGTTCTAATTCACTCTTTAGAGCGAGGTTCGGTTTGTACGTGATTCCCATTCGAACATCACCTTTTGAACCAATGCGTTGATAAAAGGCAGCTCCTAAGTCAATACTTAGTGCATTTACAGTTATTAATTCTTCGAAGATTCCGCCGGACGCGTTAGTACCTTGAATTAATTGACTGATTCGTTGGTTTTTAACCGTACCAAAATTATACCCCATTTGGGTTCCAAAGGCAAGATAGGTTCCTTTTCTTACGATGGGAGCATAAGTGCCACCAATAAAAACTTGATTGATGTAGCCGCCTCCTTGGTATGTATTTCGAATGGAATCAAATCCTGTAAAGACTTTTTCACTTAAATAGTATCCTTTTGCAGAAAGCGGTTTGAGACCAAAGGCCATTCCAAAATGCTTTTTAAGTCTAAAGCCGAGGGCAATATGGGTTAGATTACCGTTTGGCCTAATGTCTTTATCACCGGATTGATCATAAAAAGAAATGCGCTGACTAACACCAATAGAATATAAGGTATTTCCTTTGCTCAACGACGCATATGATGCGGGGTTTAAGTAATTTAACTGACCGGAGTCTAAGAACGGGGTGAAAATATTCCCCATTCCTGAATAAATGCCATGATCGTTTAATTGATGATCCCCGATACCGTAGGAGGTGAGCGGGTGAGAAGTTAATTGTTGACCAAAAGAAAATGCAGCGTTTAAACTAATGCAAAGTATCAGAAGAATGTTGATGTAGATATAACGCATAAATCCCTTTTAGGGTTAGATTTTCGTCCACAAAGATGTCATTTTTTTGTCCCAAATCAAAATAATGCGCGTCGCCACCGGTGAGATAAATGATTAAATCCTCATAACGATTGTTAAATTCCTCAATTCTCCAGTTAATTTCCGCTTTTACACTTCCCATCACACCACTGTGTATGCTTCCTTCAGTATTCGTTCCGATTACATCCCAAGCATTAGTTGGATTTAATAAAGGGAGTTGTGAGGTATGTTCATGTAAACTATGATATCGTAAGGAAATGCCTGGCGATATGGATCCGCCATGATAGGTCCCAAAAGCGTCGATGAAATCGAATTTAATGCAAGTTCCGGCATCAATTACCAAAATGTTTCGGGAGGGGTGCTGCTGATGCACAGCGGCTATATTGCACAAGCGATCAATTCCCAGGGTGTTTGGAGTTTTGTAGGCATTTGAGAAGGGAAGGGGGTTCATGTTAGATACCGTATAAACTTGGCATCCAAGATCAATCAAATCCTGTTGAAGTTGAAGTTCACCTACATTCGCTATAACCACCATATCTTCGGGGCTAAGGTATTTTCCTAGGGAAGCACGTTCATGAAATCGATTGGTTTGCACCAGCTGATTACCTACGAAAGCACCCAATTTAATGTGGGTGTTGCCACCATCTAGAACAAAAACCTTGGTTAATTGCATGAATCAAAGGTAGGAAATCACATTGATAACAGACCTTCAGTTTTTGGCATACAGGCTCTTTTTTTTCAAGGTCTGTGCTATGGTCAGTTGGGGGTTGCCAAGGTAGGCTATGCTGTAGGCAAATTTCCGGTTGATTTTTTTAGTGGTCGTTTTTCCGTTGGTGGTTGTGGACAAGGTATGAACTGAATTATCTGGGCTGGAGGAAATGGCAATATTAAAGGAGTTGGGGATTCGCTCATCTTCCACTGATTCTTTAGTTCGGACCGTGCACCATTCGTAGATTGAGTTCATGTAGCATGCTTCCAAGGTAATTTGATCGGTCCATTTCTCTAGGAATTCATAAGCGCCATCTTCATAGTTGTTGGCATAATACCCTTGTGCACCAGCAAGAAGAAAAGGAAGTGCGGAACCGAGTACTCGAGTTTTTGCTTCTTCTACACCAATATCCTGCTCATCTCCCGCGGAAGATCCCGCTCCACCGCAGGCAGAGACAAAAATTACGAGGGGGCTTAGATTGAAGGTTAAATTGGTTGAAATTTCCTTCCCACTAACAAATTGATCCACCACGATTCCACCGAAACCACCATCGATTCCTAAGTGTGTGCCATGCCCTCGATATATAAAAATGGAAGCATTGAGCGCGGCTTTTTTAATGGCCTCCCATTCGTTGTTTGGGTCGTAGAATCGATGTACTTTGTAGTTTTTGCTTTCAAGAAGTGTTGCTATATTCTCCATTTGTTGCAAACTGCTTTCTGCGTAAATGGAGTGGGAACCGATAATGCATACCGCTTCTTTGGGTATTGTTGTAGTTTTTTGGCTTTTAATGGGTACCACCCAAAGGATAAGGATAAGCAAGACAACTCGTTTCATAAAAGTTACTTTTTAAGGGTTGAGGTATCAGTGCTTCATAAGAGTAATTAAAAAGTGAATGATTAATTCGTTAATACCATAAAGGTGTTTTCGTTACGAATAGAAATGATTGAAAACAAAAAACCCTGACGCTGAGGTCAGGGTTTTGATGTCTGCGAAAGGCCTGAAATATCGAACTTGTTGCAAATAGATTTCAGCCTATTTCACGCAATAAATACTGCACAAGATTGCAAAGAAAGTAAAGTTCCTTAACTTTGAATGTGGTGCAAAAGAAGTTATATATCATTGGCGGTTGTAATGGAGCAGGAAAGACAACTGCTTCATTTAACATTCTTCCGGATTTATTGAATTGTAAAGAGTTTGTCAACGCAGACGAAATTGCCAGAGGACTTTCTCCATTTCAACCAGAAAAGGTAGCAATTGAAGCAGGAAGATTAATGCTAGCCAGGATAGATGAATTGCTAAAATCTCAACAAGATTTTTCATTTGAAACAACATTATCTACAAGATCATTTGTTACTACGATTAATACAGCAAGAGAAAAAGGATATTATATTACGCTAATTTTCTTTTGGTTAGAATCAATTCAATTGGCCAAAGATCGAGTAAAAAAAAGAGTTACCGAAGGAGGACATAATATTGAAGCGGAAATCATTGAAAGACGTTATAACTCCGGACTTAGTAACCTATTCAAGCTTTATGCAAATAAGGTTGATTCTTTACTCATTTATGACAACTCGAATATAGAATCAGAACTAATTGCTGAGAAAGAACTAAACGGTGAGTTTATCATTCATCAACCCTCGAAATTCCATCAACTTAAATTTATCGCAAATGAGCAATAAAGAAAAAGACCTGCTAAAGGAAAAAATCAAGAAAGCCATCAAATTATCTTCTCAAAAATTGATTGAAAAGAAAAAATCCCTTGGACAAAGCTTGGTCATTAGTAAAGATGGTGAGATTAAGGTAGTTAAACCATAAAAGAATTTAACCTAAAAAGTCTCTGCAATGAGGCTTTTTTGCGAACATATTGACACGAAGAAAATTTTGCTTTGTGCCAACTTATCATAACCGTTGACATAAAAAACCCTGACGCTGCGGTCAGGGTTTAGATGTGGTACCTCCAGGAATCGAACCAGGGACACAAGGATTTTCAGTCCTTTGCTCTACCAACTGAGCTAAGGTACCAGCCCATATTTGGATTGCAAAGGTACACTATTTTTCATTTTTTCAAAATTTTGTTAGGATTTAAATGCATCTGCGTACCTGTTAAAAAGATTAAAATTTTTGAAAATCATTTTTTTCTTCCCAAAAAAAATAACATATTTAAATATGTCATAACCCACAGCGGTTTTTCCAAAATAATTTTTAAGCATTTAATAGTAGGTTTTTAGCCTACCGGGCAAGCTGTGTTTTGTTTGTTCCGGAGTTAAAAAAGTTCTTTGACATCTTGGTTGGTCGTCAAGAGTTAC
The DNA here is from genome assembly GCA_044347515.1 of Crocinitomicaceae bacterium. Lineage (GTDB taxonomy): Bacteria > Bacteroidota > Bacteroidia > Flavobacteriales_D > Crocinitomicaceae > UBA952. The sequence continues at coordinate 26,075 of JBIKUO010000001.1, forward strand.
TCTGCGCAGTGACTTTCCAACACGTTTTGGCCTCTTAATGAGGCTCTTATTTACTTATAAATCTTAATTTTTTTACTTATGACACATTTAAAGCCTGTTTTTGGATCTGAAAAAAACGTAAAATTGATCCGTCGCCGCGTAGAAATTGGAGAAAATCCAAATTCAGTTTCTGGAAAGAAGTTTGAACTTCAATTAGACTATGACGCAATGTTTGAAGCGTTCAAAAAAATGGCAGAACAAATCCCCGCAGCTCCAGGAATTTTGATGGTCTCAGGAATTACCCCTCAGGGTAAATTAGAGTTTGTTAAATTAATAAAAGGCGATTTTAGTTTGCAGACTTCGTTTAGAAATGGTTCGTTAAAACTACGCCTCAATGAGTTTTTGACAATAATGGAGCAAAAAAAATATCGACAAATACAGGTTCAACTTGCCATCGCAAGTTGAACCTTTTTTTTTGCCTTAGTTTTTTACTACCGTGCCTAAGCGTAATTTCACATTAGCCGCTTTTGCGATTTCAAACAAATCCACCAATTTTTGGGCTTGTGCATTCTTATCAAAGCGCACTACAACGATGTCATCATTTAGTGCTTTTGTCCGTGATACCAATTGTGACATCAAGGCTTCGTCGTTGTCAATGATTTGATTTTCAAGATCTTTGTCAAAACAATAAATGTACTTATCATCCACATATTGTACGGACAGCGTTAAGTGAGATTTATTGGTTTTAAGCGTCGTATTCGATTCGGGTAAAGGAACCTTAATAACGTTAGGATTAGCAAGGGTTGAAATAATCAAAAAGAACAAGAGCAAAAAGAACATGATATCACTCAAGGCTCCAGTGGCTACCTCAATGTGCCGGCGTCTATTTCTGTTTAATGCCATGATTATGGACGAGTTAGTTTCGTGAATTTAACGATTACCTGTTGCATACGTAAGGTATTTGAATCAATCACTGAGTTCAAAATGTGATATCCCGCATAGGCGATTAATCCAACAATAAGACCCGCAGCAGAAGAGAACATTTTCTCATAAAGTCCTTCAGAGATGATTCCTATAGAAACATTTTCTGTTTTAGAAATATCGTAAAATACGGTAATTACACCGGATATCGTTCCGATAAATCCAATGGTGGGTGCAATACCAGCAATCAATCCCAAATGGCCTAAGTTTTTATCCATTTTACCAATTTCAATATTGGCGATTTTCTCCATGTTAGCTTCTACTTCATTAGGTTTTAAGCTACTTTCTATACTCTCTAATCCTTCCTTAACAATTGAAGCATACGCACCGTCTTGGTTTTTAACCATACCCATGGCATCAGCAATATTACCTTTCTCAAGGTGTGGTTGCATATTATCCACCAATTTGGCATCAAATTTTACCATTCTTCGGATATATAGAATCCGTTCGTAGATTACATACAAGGTGTAAAACAAGAGAATCCCAAGAGGAATGATAAATTCCCACGGAATTGGCGGCATTCCACCTCCTTTACTGCTTGTTGCAGCGGCATCTTCTCCGCCACCAATGCTGTTGTCTTGGGCCAGCATTGCAAGGTTGAAAACAAAAATTCCAAATAGGGTTAAAAACAATTTCGCGTTATTTCTCATGATCGTCAATATTTTGTCACGCTAAATTAACAAGCATTCCATGACCCAATTAGACCCGAGAGTTTAGATTTCCACATTGAAATGTTATTCAAGGCGTATAAAAAAAGCCATCGGTCCCGATGGCTTTGATTTTAATTTGTGCTTTTACTATGGCAAAACTTCTACGCGTAAGGTTTGTGCTGCATCATTTCGGTCTACTGCGCGAAGTAAATATGAACCCGGTGCTATGTGATTAATTTCGGTATTAAATCCAGTCAAAGAGCGCTCTAATACAACACTTCCATTCATAGATATCAGGGAAATATGGGTTAATTCGTCGTTGGCCGATAGAGAAAAGGCTCCGTTGGAAGGGTTAGGATACACCCGTAGTCCGGCAATAACTTGGGTTTGAATACTTGCCAATTGGCTTTGATGCACCCTAACAGGGATTGTCTTTTCTATACTTTCTGACGGAACCCCGTTGTCTGAAGCGTTTATAAAAATATGATAAATGCCTTCTTGTAGTCCTTGGGCATCGAAAGAACATGCTAAATTGATGTAATCGTTGTTACTAACGTTTTCTACATAATTGAATCCAGTTGGGGCATCGCTTGAAATTTCGTAGGAAATTAGTTGGCCAAATTCCGGGGTCATTAGTGACAACGCAAATTGAGCGAGGTTCATGCTTTTGTGAAGGGTGTCGCCGGTATAGACATCAATAGTATCGCAAATGTTGCTATTAATAACCAAAGGTGGGATGTTGGAGGCATTCATGCCAGCAACATCAAAATAAACTTCTTGATCGTCTAAAAAATCAATTTGATCTGGAAATGCGTAAGGCCCATCAAACCCTATTCCAGGTGCATCAAACTGTCCTACTTGGAAAAAGTCAACTCCGTTGCCGATGTTCACGCCAACGGTGGCCGCAAATCCCCCAAATCCACTAACTCCCGATGAGGCATCACCGGTGGTCCATTGCATGTCTCCGTAACAAAATGAAATGTTATTATTACCATGTATAATTGTATCCTGACCATTGGAAATCACCAGTTGAAAGGTGTTCGTTAAGTTATCGTTCATATCAAAATATCCAACGTGATCCCAAATAACAATCATGGCGTCGTTGGTAACTTTGTACCATACACTTCCTCCGTTAGCGGAACGAGTGTCTACATCTCCCCAAAAAGGAGCTATCATGTTATAGCCTGGGTCAGGGAAAGGGTTGGCCGTAAATTCGAAATAAGGCGCTAAAAATGAAATATTCCCATTGTTGTTAATGATTACACTATCATATTGAGTTCCGTAGAAATCAAAACTGAATGGAAGTTGAATGTAGTTAGTTGATCCATCGTCATTAGGGCTCATGGCCAAGGTATAGCTGTTGTCCAAGGTCAACATGCATCCACACATTCCATTTTTGTTGGTTTCAGAATTGGGCTTTGTGTTGCTTGGTGCCACTAAATCGGAAAATTGATAGACGGTTCCAGTATTTAATTGACCGCTTTTTTTCAATTCATCGTATTCAGAAGTTGAAATACTTAATGAGTTTTTTTGAGCGAAAGAGGCTCCTGCCACCATCACGCAGAGGTAGATTAGTTTTTTCATGGCCGTAAAATTTAGGGTTTGTTTTCTGCATAACGAACCCATTACTTATCGGTTGCCATTAGGTCAAAAAAAAAAGCCCCGATTTCGGGGCTTTATAATTGTATGCTAACGCTTAGTGTTTAGACAAGTAATCAGCTACTCCGTCGAAACTAGGTTTCATGGCCTCTTCTCCTTTAACCCAATTCGCTGGACAAACTTCACCATGCTCTTCAAAATATTGTAAGGCGTCTACCATTCGTAGTGCTTCATCAACGTTTCTTCCTAATGGGAAAAAGTTAACCAATTGATGCATAACAGTTCCCGATTTGTCAATTAAAAACAATCCACGGTATGCAATCATTGGTCCACTCGCTGTTAAGGCACCTTCCATATCATACTCATATTCACCAGCCAATACACCAAATGCTTCTGAAATCGTTTTAGACGTATCAGCAACAATCGGGTAAGTTACTCCTTCGATTCCACCTTTGTTTTTCGGTGTTTGTAACCAAGCCCAATGTGATTCTTCGGTATCCGTTGAACATGCAACAACTTTTACTCCACGCGCCTCGAATTCTCCTAATGCACTTTGAAATGCATGTAATTCAGACGGACAAACAAATGTGAAATCTTTTGGGTAAAAGAAGAACAACACATGGTTTTTACCTAAATACTGATCTAATGAGAAACCATTTATAATCTCTCCACCGTTTACCACTGCTCCTGCTTTGAATGACGGAGCCTTTTTTCCTACTAAAACTGACATGTTATTTTAATTTATTAAGTTACTGTATACAAAGGTAAAACAAACCGAATTAGGTTCTGTTCAACCAAATGAAAACTATGTTAATTCTCAACAAAGTTAAGCATCCTTTGTTATCAATAAAATCAAAATAAATTATATTCACATAAATTGTATCTATGATTTCCTTGCAGCAAATGCGATATTTAGTTATTCTCAGTGAAGAATTACAATTTTCACGAGCCAGTGAGCGCTGTTTTGTAACCCAACCCACCTTATCGATGCAGGTTAAAAAAGCAGAGGATCAATTGGGATATACTGTATTTGATCGTGCATCAAGTCCGCTTTCGCTTACGCCATATGGAGCAGAGCTTATTCCTATGCTTCGTGAGATTTTATCAGAAAACGAGAACCTTAGGCTGCTTAATGATCGCATGGCAGGAAAAATTAAGGAAGAGATTAGGGTAGGTATAATTCCTACCGTTTCGGTTTACATGTTAACTCGACTGTTTTCCTTGTTCTCAAGTGCCTTGCCCAATGTTCGCTTTTTATATGTTGAACACCCGACGGAAACGTTACTTCTAGAATTAGAAAAAGGTACAATTGATTTTGGCATTTTAGCAGGGCCTTATCAACAAGTAAAATATCGGACGGTTCCATTATATACAGAGGAAATTGAAGTGTATACAGCCTTGGGAAATGAGGGTGGAATAGAGGTTTCGGCCTTGGATGGACAACAACCTTGGTTATTAAGTAAGGGGAATTGTCTACGAACCCAGGTAATCAATTTTTGTAATATTTCAGAAACGGCGGAAGCTCCTTCGTGGGATTATATCGGTGGAAATATGGATTTGTTGGTTGAAATGGTCAATATAAATGGTGGGTATACTTTGCTTCCTGCCGAATTCAAATCAACTAAGGAACAACCTGGATTTCGTAAAAGATTAGCTTCACCCTATGGGTATCCTGCGCGAGAAATCATTAGTGTTTTCGCACAGCGAAGTTATAAAACCCCACACATGGAGCGTATGGTGAAGGAAATTCAATTAGCCTATCCTCAAGCGCGTAATGCGCCCATACATATCTTGGATTGGAAATAAGCGCTTAGGGCTTATTTTTTCATTTCAGCTAGAAAGTCATCGTACGATAACGGCTTCATCTTCAAGCTCGCATTCGTTTTGAAGTATTGCGTTAGTTTCTCTTCAGCTAATTGATCATAAATGCTATTCGCTTGGTCCTTTTTTGTAAGTAACTCACGAGCAGATGCCTCCAATTCGGCATCCTCTGGAGCAGGAAGACCATATTGCGCATAATTGCTAATAATCAATCCTTTCGTGAATGCCAACACTTCTTCATAGACCAGTTTCGTGTCCGAATCTTTGAAGATTTTTGTTTGAATCAATTGCCATTTCAAGGATTTTAAATAAGCTTCAAATTCTTTTTCAATGTCTTCATCTGCGATTGGGGATGTAGCACTTAATTTAATCCATCGCTTTAAGAATGCTTCTGGAAACGTAATTTGAACATCCGAAATTAAGGAGTCATAGACTTTACGTGTCATTAATCGATCCGCATCTCTTTCGAACATTTGTTCTAAATCTTTGGTAACTCGTGCTCTAAGTCCAGCCTCATCGGTAATCTCACCGTCTTGGAAAAGTTTACCAAATAATTCAGCATTCAATTCAGCCAATTCCATGCGCTTAATATCCGTGATTTTAAACTCAAAAGCGACCTCGTTTGAAGGAAGTGTTTCGGGTGTTAACCCCAATAACGACGCTTTATCGGCATCGTCTTTAGAAACAATGCTTGGATCCAGTTGAAACACATCATCTTTCTTTTTACCAATCAATAAGTTCTTAGCCTCTGCACGGTCAATAAACTCAATTGATAGGGTAGTGCTATGAGAAATCCCACCTTCTTTAATCGTCCCGTCCCCTGATAATTCAGTGAATGTACCAACTACTAAATCTTTTTCACCGGCTTCGTCAGCGCTCATCATTTTTCCATAGCGACGCTGAATATCCTCAATTTGCTGACTCACTAATTTCTCATCCACACGAACGGTATTGTACTCAATCCCCTTTTTCAATACAGATTGGTATTCAAAAGTCGGAGACATTCCAATTTCAAAAGTAAATTTAAAGGCATCAGGCTTTTCGAAAGACCCTTCCATTGCGTGAGTTTCTGATGGGATTGGATTTCCGAGAATATCTAGGTTGTTTTCACGAATAAAATTGTACACTCCCTCGTTGGCAAGTTTGTTCAATTCCTCAGCAAGCACTGCTTTCCCGTAACGCTTTTCAATAATTCCTGCAGGGGTATGACCTGGACGAAACCCTGGGATATTTGCTGTTTTACGATGTTTTTCTAAGGTGTTTTTAACCTTTTGACTGTAGTCTGCCGCACTAATTTCTACGGTTAGTAAGCCATTCAACGCATCAAGTTCTTGACGAAGTACGTTCATATTGTGTGTCTTTATAGTTCAAAAAAAAAGGTCCCGAATTCACGAGACCTTGAGGTGCGGATGGAGGGACTCGAACCCGCACACCTCTCGGCACTAGATCCTAAGTCTAGCGTGTCTACCAATTTCACCACATCCGCTATTCCAATTATACTGCTCCATTGAGCAAATTGGAGCACAAAGATACAAAAGAAATGAAAAGTAGCAAATCGTAGCGTTAATATCCTTCAATATTAAATTCAGATCCTAGCTTAATAAATTTGTAATACCCTATCGATTTCGTTCTTTTAGTGAACTGCGGATTTCCTTCATAAATTCTGAAGCAAAAACAAAGGCTTCGATTTCTGGATTGTCGGTAGTAATTATGGAATGACGGTCTCCTTCCCACCATTTTTTACCTTGATGAATAAAAATCACGTGATCACCAATTTCCATTACACTATTCATGTCATGCGTAATAACAATGGTAGTTATGCCATATTCATAGGTTATGTCTTTGATTAAACTATCAATAACGATCGCGGTTTTTGGGTCTAATCCAGAATTGGGTTCATCGCAAAATAAATATTTCGGATTCATGGCTATGGCCCGTGCGATCCCAACGCGTTTTTGCATTCCGCCGGAACATTCCGAAGGATACAAGGCATTTCTTCCTTGAAGGTTTACGCGCTCTAAACAAAAATCTACCCGATCCTGCATTTCTTTCTTGGTCATTTTAGTGAACATCGAAAGCGGGAATTTTACATTTTCTTCAACGGTCATCGAATCAAAAAGCGCACTGCCTTGAAACAACATCCCAATTTCTTGTCGGATTTCGGACCGGTCAGTTTTATCCATTGAGGTAAAGTCACGGCCATCAAATAATATTTGACCTGAATCCACTTCATGAAGTCCAACCATAGACTTTGCTAATACAGATTTCCCTTGTCCAGACTGTCCTATAATCAAATTGACCCGTCCGGATTGGAAGTCGGCACTTACATCAAAAAGGACTTGTTGCTTTCCAAAGGTTTTATTTATGTTTCTAACACTGATCATTACAACAACATGAGTTTAGTAATAATGAAATTCGCGATAAGAATTACCACACTGCTGACTACCACGGCCTTAGTAGAGGCTTTACCCACATCAAGAGACCCGCCTCGTACGTAATAGCCATAGAACGAGGAAACGGACACAATAATGAAACCGAAGGCTACGGTTTTTGTTAAGGCGTAGGTAATGTTACTCACATCGAAAAATGAGCGCAACCCTAAGATGTATGTTTCCGTGCTTTGTAAATCAGAGACAATTAAGGCAACAAAACCGCCTATCATTGCAAGAAACATGGAGAAAATAACGAGTACAGGAAAATAAACTACCGCAGCGAGTACTTTCGGCAGTATAAGGTGGTTTAAGGAATTAACCCCCATAATTTCTAAGGCATCAATTTGTTCAGTAATCCGCATGGTACCAATTTCAGAGGCGATGTTTGATCCAACTTTTCCTGCTAAGATTAATGAAATTATCGTAGGTGAAAATTCGAGAATGACACTCGACTGGGTAATATAGCCAACAGTATAGTCGGGTAGGAGTGGGCTGTCCATGTTTGATGCAGTTTGTAAGGATATAACGGCACCGATGAAGGTGGACATCAAGGCCACGATTGGAATGGAATTAATTCCAATGTATTGCACCTCTTCCATAAACATTTTCCAAAAGATGGAAGTTTTGCGAGGTTTCCTTAATACCCAACCCATCATTAAAAAATAGGTGCCTATGTTTCGTATATACTTCACGCCGATAAAGGTAATATTTATTTTGAGCCGTTTGGTGGAACGTATTCCTGTTTATCTTTGAATCGGTGGAAAAATTAACGAAATACCAACATACATTTTCAAAATTTGTACCTGAATGCTTTTCTTACCTTCTTGCTGAATTACTTGTGGAGTCTGGAGTGCATTTTAAAATTGTAAAGGGAAGGAAAACAAAATGGGGCGATTTTCGTCCAAGAAATTTAAACGGGAAACCTCAAATTACGGTCAATGGGGACTTGAATCCATATGCTTTTCTAATTACTACCTTACATGAATTTGCGCACCTGCATACCTTTCAGCAAGTCGGTTTGCGTGCCGCTCCGCATGGCACTGAATGGAAAAGGAATTTTCAAAAATTAATTGCTATCATTATTGATCACCCAGAACTTCCGCCTACCTTGCGCACGGCCTTGAATAAGTCGTTTAGTTCACTGAAGGCCTCTTCATGCACAGATATTGAGTTGAGTCGTGCCTTGGCATCTTTTGACCAAGAAGATCCCGCGGTGATTCCCTTAGAAAAGCTCCCAAAAAACAGTAAATTTGTACTAAATAATCGTACGTTTCAAAAGGGATTGAAACGAAGAACACGATTTGAATGCATAGAATTAAGTTCGAATCGAACCTATTTAGTGCACCTAATGGCAAAAGTTCAACACGTAAAAGATGAAGAATAACACATACAGTTTAATCATGGCAGGCGGTGTAGGGAGTCGCTTTTGGCCAATGTCTACACAGCATAAACCGAAACAGTTTCTTGATGTGTTGGGCATTGGAAAATCCTTGTTACGCCTAACCTTTGAGCGTTTATTGGGTGTTTCTGACTCCTCAAAAATTTACATCCTAACGAATGAACGCTATCGCGACTTGGTACTGAGTCAATTGCCTGAATTAACCTCCGACCAAGTAATTTGTGAGCCAGAACGAAAAAATACAGCGCCGTGTATTGCCTTCGCAGCCGCCAAGATTTTATCTATAGATGCAAATGCGACCTTGGTAATTTCACCTTCAGATCATTTAATTATTAATACACCACGATTTGAAGGGTTAATCAATATCGCTATTGAAGAAGCCAATCAAGGAAAACTAGTTACCCTGGGCATTCAGCCTTCTCGACCAGATACCGGATATGGATATATTGAGGTTGCCTCTGGTCAACTTGATGCGGGTTCAGTAAAACACGTACAACGTTTTTGCGAAAAACCATCAATAGAGGTAGCTCAGGCCTTCGTTGAATCAGGTAATTATTTTTGGAATTCAGGTATTTTTATTTGGCGGGCCGATGTTATTTTGGATGCCATGAAATTACATTCCAATGCCTTGTATCATATTTTTTGTGAATCGCTAGATTCCTACAATACGCCAATGGAAGACGGGTTCATGCGTAATGCCTTTGCTGCAGCTGAGGATATTTCTATTGATTTTGCCGTAATGGAGCACGCGACAAATGTTTCTGTTGTGATTTCTGATTTTGATTGGAGTGATCTAGGCACCTGGGGCAGTTTAATTGACCATATGCAAACGGATGCCAATGGCAATGCCGTAGTTGGGGATAAGGTTCATCTTTTTGAAACGAATAATTGTCTAATCCATCTTCCGAAAGACAAGGTGGTACTGTTGGATGGTATTCAAGACACGATCATAGTAGAATCAGAAGGTATGTTAATGGTATTGCGAAAGGATAAAGAACAAGATTTGAAAAAGTACCTTCAAGTAATTCAACATACAAATCCTGAATTGTTTTTCTAATGGTTAAAATAAGAACCATTGAACTGGGTGATTTTCCTCTCCTTTTGGCGCCTATGGAAGATGTAAGCGACCCGCCGTTTCGCGCGTTATGCAAGAAGCATGGTGCAGATATGATGTACACGGAATTTATTTCTTCGGAAGGACTTATTCGTGATGCGGTTAAAAGCGTCCAAAAAATGGACATTTTTGAATATGAGCGACCAATTGGAGTTCAGATTTTTGGTTCTGATGAAGAGAGTATGGTACGTGCGGCGCAAATCATTGAACAAGTAAAACCTGATTTAATTGATATCAATTATGGATGCCCGGTAAAGAAGGTTGCATGTAAAGGGGCTGGCGCTGGATTATTGCAAGATATTCCTAAAATGGTTCGCTTAACCAAGGCGGTTGTAAACGCGGTGAATGTTCCGGTTACTGTAAAAACACGGCTCGGTTGGGATGACTCCACTAAGAATATTGTTGAAACAGCAGAACGTCTTCAAGATATTGGGATTGAGGCCTTAACGATACACGGCAGAACAAGAAAGCAAATGTATAAAGGGGAAGCCGATTGGACCTTGATTGGGGCTGTTAAAAATAATCAGCGAATGCGCATTCCAATTTTTGGGAATGGGGATATTGATTCACCAGAAAAAGCCTTGCAATATAAAAATATCTATGGCGTAGATGGGATTATGATTGGCAGAGCTTCCATTGGTTACCCATGGATTTTTAATGAAATTAAAGCCTTCTTAGCCAACGGAGAACACCTGAACCCACCCACTTTCAAGGAACGGATGGAGGCCATCGAAGAACATTTGAATTTTAGTATTCAATGGAAAGGTGAAAAGGTAGGGATTGCTGAAATGAAAAGACATTATGGGAATTATTTTAAAGGAATTCCTCATTTTAAGTCCTATAAATCAGCCCTAGTTCTGGCGAATGAACTCGCAGAAGTTCAAGCGATTATGTCTGAGATAAAGAATGAGTTTTTGACCGAATCCTTATAGTAGTTAGCCTTTTTTCTTTCGGTTTTTTGTCCGCTGTAAATAGTTAATCAAGGGTTTTACTGGGAAATCAATTTGAAGTTCTATACTTCTTCTTTTAATGTTACCCAACCTTAAGTTAACAGGCGTTCCTTCATATTCCCAAACGATATAATTCCCTGGGTTAGCAATTAACGTTGGAAAATGAGATGCCGAGGTAAATAAATAGAAGGAGTTTTCATGTTTCATAGAGAGCAGCGGGGAAAATAGAAAACGTAATTTTTGTTCTTCGCTTCGCAATAAGCCTTTTCCAAAAAGCGAATTAATAAAGACGTTTCCATTCGCATTGGTATTGAATGCCGCGGTATAGCCGGGTACTTGAATGCGCTGGTTTTTAATCACTTCCCTCACATTGAAGTTTTCATCAAATTCAGAGGTGACGATGCGTTGCGTTGAGTTTACCACCCCTCCTTCCCGAAACGACAAATCTCCTTCCCAATGATCAAAAAAAGTACGCGTTGGGAAGCTGATTTTTTTACCCATTTCGTGGAGTTTTCCTATCATTTTTTGTCCAGTTTTGCTCTCTTTTATTTTAGGTGATATATGTAATTCAATCGCTTTTGAATCTTGTACCGTTTTGGGTAAGCCCAATGCCTTTGATTTTTTGATAATTCCATGGGGAACTCGGGTATATAAGTAGCACTTAATATGAAGCCCTGTAGTATCGTTATCGTGAGCAAATAGACCATAATCAAATCCCCATGACTTTATGCCTTCGCTTTCAGAATAGACTACTAGATTTTCTTTTCGAAATTCCTTCTTCTTTAAGAATCGTTTCCACACGGGCCGTACTTCCCCCGATTTTACATGTTGTACTTCTTTTAGTCGCTTCGTAAACAAGTTACCTGAGTAAATAAAAAGGTAATTTTTTTCGTATGCAATTTTTATGTTCAACTCATTAAAATGAAAGATTCGGACTTCGTCTGTAGATGAGTCGGTTAAGGCCGTATTTTTTCTGAATCGGTCAATCCCATTAATTACCTTTGATGAATCATTGAGTTGTACTAAGGCACCCCATTCATCGCGCGCTTCGTTAAAAAATAAATAAGCTGCAGTTTGAATATTAATGCCGTGATGCTTTGCTTGTCCTAACATAAATTCTGGAGAGGCAAATTCACGAATCGGTAACTTATACTTGAAAAGAATGGGATTGATTTCCTTACTGAATTGAAGCGATTTAAGCCGTACTAAATAATCAGACTCAGGTAAGCGATCAATGAGCTGAGGTGTCGAGTTAAATTCAAAGAAGTTACTACGAGCAACTAGGATACCACCTAGAATGGCAATAAGTATAATAAAGAAAACCCCTTTATTTATTGACCTCACGGTTATTTAGTTATCAAATACAAGGTATTCAACATGTCTAATAAATGCTTCCCGGAATCCTCATTTGTTTCAAATGAATAAGATAGAGACAGTTCAGTTTTATTGACCGTGGTTTTTCCAGAGCGCATGACCATATTTCCTGATTTACCTCTCAAGGATTCCATTAGAGGCTGTTGCTCTGGTAATAAAAAATCAATAGGAAATTGATTTGCAACCGACTTCAAATCTGCGTACCCACACAACGAACCTGAATTTTTTATCGATTTTAATGTTTTACTATTAAGCCCTTCTTTACCATATCCTTCTGAATGATTAAGGGCTAAGTCTTCATCGTTTGTGAAAATAAATAAACCCTCTGTATTGATCATATATACCGGCGCTGCATCGAAAATTGCTTGCTTATAAATCCAGTAATTTCCTTTTTTTTCAAACTTACTGGTTACATTACTTAGGTGATCCAAAATTAATTCTGGAACATCTGGGCGTGCTGTTGTAAATCCAAGTGTAAAAATTGGCATATCTTCTTCAGCATCTGTTTCTCGCTCACCATATTCAAAGGTATCCTCATTATAGAAAAATTCAATTTTACGTGTCTTAACCTTTTTAATTCCATTGAATGTGCCAAACATTGTGCCTTTGTAGGTGTCAAATAAGGCATCTTTGTTAATGAATTCGTTAGCCAGCTTAAGTAACAACACGTTCATCGATAGCTCTACATTTTTTTCTTTTCCTAAGATTGGAAGTACAATTTCATATGCCTTTTCATAGGCTTTTTTCAGATTAATGTTGTAAGTAAAGAATGCGGACTGATCTTGTTTAATATATTTCGAAATTCGCTTGTCGAATTTGGAATCATTCATTTCCATATATATAGACCCTAAGGGCTCGCTATAGGCTGCAGAAATATTGAAATCTATGGCCTTGTCTTTTAAAACTAGGTCTCCCACAATTACATTTCCTTCGTAAAGTTCTTGAACGTCCAAATAGAGCGTTGGCAATACCGACTTGAGGTACCAAAGGTTCTTAGCACGATCAAAATTCCGCTCGTTATCCATATAAAAAACACCGGCTACCGGGTGAAGTAAAACCTCTTGGAACTTTGGGTACATTGAATAAAGTGATTCGCCATTTTTAAATAAGCCATTCAGTACAGTATTTAAATATTGGTTTTGAAGCACAAATTGAATACTGTCTCTTAATTCATTATAGTTTTTTTCGCGAAGATCATATTCCAAATCTTGTTTCATGAGTTCATCATCGCTTAACTCAGCATCTATTTCAAATCCATTATAATATGGCGACATGTTACCTCTTGAAAACCAAATGGAATCGGTTATTTCTAATACACTCGATTCGATAGGCTCTACCCGGATAAGTAAGGCGTTATTCGATTTGATAACCAAGTTATTAAAAAACGATCCATACGCTTTTGCACCAGGGATTTCTGTAGGTAGGGGGTCAAAATCATCAAAAACACTAAAAAGGGATTTTTCGTTTTTTATGCCAAACGTGAATCCGGATAATTCGAAATATTGATTCTTCCCATAAAAGATATTTAATCGCTGATCAAAGTCAATTCCAGCATCTTTTAAAGATTTATTGTCCGTAGAACCATCAAACAACTCTTGGTGGATTTCATCCATGAAGTCATACTTAATAAGCTCATCAACTCCGATTTTCTTGAGTACATCTACATTGTTGATGCTAAAAACAGTTACAGCTTCTTTTGGAATTATAAATTCTGATTTCTGTGCAAAGAGTACATAAGTGATCAGAAGGAATAATACGGATATATACTGTTTCATACAAGTTATGGCGTTAGCGTAATGGCGTTTTCGATGAGCGAATTGTTCAGTTTCAAGTCATATGTATTTACTTGAAGCATAGAGGCTGTTTTCGTTGGGTTTAATTTGCAGCTCGTATTGCTGGTTTTTAAAATTGGTTTATCGAACCTGGATATGCTAGTATAGGTACCGTTCTTTAAAAGATCGACATCTGAATTCTCAAAGGATTTTGCTTTGTTTGCAAGAATGGTTGGTATGATTCGATTAAGGGTTTTTCCGTCCCAACTAATCCAGTCGCCCTCAAACGCTTCTTTGTCTTTCTCTTTGCTCATAACTTGTAGCACAGATTTCACCCCGTCTTGTAATTGTGAAACGGAGGAGAAATCAATTTGAATTTTTAAGATAAAGTCCGTAGAATTAAAATCTGTTTTAACTAAATTAATCCCTGGCTCTTTGGCTAAATTTGTTCGGAATTCAAGAATTTTCGCTTCGATTTGAGATAATTCTGGAACTTTTCTACCATTCAAACTATCTAAGGCAAGTATTGAATTTACTTTTAGTTTACTGGAACTGAGGTTGATGCTATATTTAAAAGTTCCTGACCCATCGGAATGAACAGTTAAATCATCGATAATTTCAATGCAGGAGCTAAATAGTAAGGGTAAAAGGAGTAAAAGGTATTTAATTTTCATGCCGCGTAATACACAAAATTAATACCATATCTTATATGAATAGGGTTTGTTGGCCAATATTATCAACAATAGGGTGTTGCACAGCGGGGATATTGGGTGTTTGAGAAAGTAATATGTGTTTGTCTACCTTATGCGCTTTCATCGCTTCATAGGACTGACTCGAAAATCCGTTTATGTTTTCCTCGCCGTGTAAGAATGATTGAATTTGGCTTTGTTCAAGGATCAATGGCATTCGTTTCTTATGGTTATGAATCTCTTCCATCAATGGGTTCGCTATCGTAGTGATGATTGTAAAACTTTGTATTATTTCACCCGTTTCTCGGTTTAACCATTCATCATAAAGTCCGGCCATAGAAAACAAAGGTGTATCAATTGGATAAATAAAGTATGGTATTTTTTCTTTCCCCTTGTGTTGAAACTCAAAAAAACCAGAGGAAGGAACTATGCAACGATGCGTGCTGATTAGCCGTTTGAAACTGGCTTTTTCTGACAAGGTTTCTACGCGGGCATTTAGTGTTTTGCTCGCTATGTTTATTGTGCTTTCACCCCTAAACCAACCTGGTATTAAACCCCATTGCATACTTTTTATTTGGGGTTCATGGGTGATGATTCTCCAGCTTGGAAAGGTAAAGCCATTGGCGTAATAGGATGGCTCAGCCGAGGGTAGTGTGCCAATTTCACGCTGGTAAAATTTACCGAGTGTTTCATTGCTAGAGGTACTTGAATTGCTATAGCACATATGAGGTTATGACCAAGTTAAGTCCGAAAATAAAGATATTTTATTTAAAACACCTTGCTTTTGTTCTTGCTCAATTTGAACATTGATTACGTGTTCTTCTTGAACGGAATTAAGTGTTGCGTTCCATCCGTGCTGTGTTGCAATACTCAGAAATCGCATTAACGACGGATAGGTCCCATGAACTTGAATCCTCAGAAATTCTATATGCGGCGTAGGTTCATTCGCAAGAATGGCCCCTAGGCAGGCATTCTTATAGGCGGAAATTAATCCGGGTACACCTAATTTTGTTCCGCCGTAGTATCTAACTACAATACACCCAACATTAATGAGCTGATTTGATTTTAGCTGACCTAAGATTGGAAGCCCGCCACTCCCTGATGGTTCACCGTCATCATTTGCCCGCGTGCTTAATGGATTGCCGCATTGATATGCAAAACAAAAATGGCTAGCCTTGACATGTTCTTTTTTGATGACGTTAAGCTGTTTTTTGAATTCCGCTGCATGTGCAAGAGGGAACAAATAGGCAATAAACGTACACTTATTCGAACGTAAGGTATACGTGCTTTCTTTTGAAACGGTCAGTTTCTTATCGCTCAAAGAGAATTAATGTATGGTTAACTTTTTTTCAAGTTCTTCCAGGTACAAACGGAATTGTTTATCTGTTTCAGAGAGATTTACTACCGTTCTACACGCATGTAATACGGTGGCATGGTCCTTACCTCCACAATGCGCACCAATATTTGCGAGGGAAGACTTAGTCATTTTTTTGGAGAAATACATGCTAATTTGACGGGCTTGTACCACCTCACGCTTTCTAGTTTTAGACTTAAGCATTTCAATGGGTAGATCAAAATAATCACAAACGATTTTTTGAATATACTCAATGGATACCTCTCGTGCCGTGTTTTTGACAAATTTGTCAACCATTTGCTTTGCCAATTCTAGTGAAATGGATTTTTTGTTCAGCGATGATTGCATGAGAAGCGTGTTCATTGCGCCTTCTATTTCTCGAATGTTTGTGTTGATTGAGTAGGCCAGATATTCTACAACCTCTTTTGGAAGTTCAATGCCACTTGCATACATTTTCTTTTCAAGAATGGCAATACGCGTTTCTAAATCTGGAACATTTAAATCTGCGGAAAGACCCCACTTGAAGCGAGATAATAAGCGTTGTTCCATGCCTTGCATTTCTACTGGAGCCTTGTCTGAGGTAAGCACTATTTGTTTGCCATTTTGATGCAAGTGATTGAAGATACTGAAGAATACATCTTGAGTACGTTCTTTACCTGCAAAAAACTGGACATCATCAATAATCAAAACATCCACCATTTGATAAAAATGGATGAAATCATTGGTGGTCTGATTTTTAATAGCATCAATAAACTGGTGCGCAAACTTTTCTGATTGCACATACAATACCGTTTTGTTCGGATGTTGTTCTTTAATCGATAACCCAATTGCATGGGCTAAATGCGTTTTACCCAAACCTACACCACCATAAATCAATAACGGGTTAAATGCGGTACCGCCCGGTTTGTTTGCCACAGCATATCCTGAAGCACGTGCTAACCTGTTGCAATCGCCTTCAACAAAATTTTCAAAAGTAAAATTCGGAATAAGGTTCGATTCAATGGTAACTTTTTTCAAGCCCGGAATAATGAAGGGATTTCGAATTTGAGGTTCGGTAGCTCCGATGGGAATATTCTGCGGTGAGTTCTGTGAGTGTGTACTATTTTGAGTAGGAAGTTTAACAGTGTACGGAGTGGAATTTCGATGATTGCTCTCCATTACGATGCTGTATTCAAGGCTTCCTTCGGCACCAACTTCTTTTTTTATCACCTTACTTAACAAGCCAATGTAATGCTGTTCCAACCACTCATAAAAGAAATGAGAAGGTACCTGAATGGTAAGAATATTGTTTTCTAATTTTAATGGAATAATAGGTTCAAACCACACCTTGTATGCCTGTAAAGAGATGTTATCTTTTATTACTCTTAAACAAGACTCCCAAGTCGCTGTGTGATCCTTTAACATAATTCTTTTTATAAAACCATTAATAAAATTAACTAATTAATAACCAGTGTATTACCTGTGTTAAGCACAAATTAAGCACCGTTAAAAAGTTGTGAACAAAGATTCACAGAAAAAACTTAAAAAAAAAGTCTAAAACCACTTGACTTTTAAGTTTTTTTTACTTGTAAAGACAATTTTTGTTCAACTGTGAAATAGGAAACGTGGAGTATTCAAATTTAGAATAATTTAGGCGTTTTAGCAAATAAAAGCACGGTTTTTACAATGAATTTGAATTATTCTCACATCCTGACGTTTAGGGTTCGGTACAGTGAAACAGATCGAATGGGGTATTGTTATCACGGTAATTATGCCACCTACTTCGAGTTGGGTCGCGTGGAAGCTTTGCGTTCACTCGGAGTTGTGTACAAAGTACTCGAAGATGAAGGTGTTTTATTACCC
Organism: Crocinitomicaceae bacterium; assembly: GCA_044347515.1. Lineage (GTDB taxonomy): Bacteria > Bacteroidota > Bacteroidia > Flavobacteriales_D > Crocinitomicaceae > UBA952. Next base: position 44,031 of record JBIKUO010000001.1, read on the forward strand.
GTTGTTTCTATGAGCACCCAGTTCAAAGCGCCGGCATTGTATGACGATTTATTGCGTTTGGAAACTAGGCTTGAACGGGCTGGGAATTGTACCCTTGAATTTTCTTATTCATTATTTAATGAAAACAACAAGGTATTAACAACAGCAAGTACCGTTTTGGTATTTCAATCACTTCATAATCGAAAACCTATGCGCATTCCTGAAAATTTGCGAACTATCTTTGCTGCACATGAAATCAAATCATAACAATTTCGAATTACGGTCCAAAGCCCAGTTGTTCGCAGACCATTTATTTATTGGACGGGCGGGCGAAGAGCGCATGGGGGATTTTCTCAAAACAACTCATGAAGAACCCCGAGTTGTTATCTTAGGCATTAGTGAGGCTGTTGGACCTTTTGCAAATTATGGCCGCACGGGATCTGAATTTGCCTTCTCTGCATTTTTTAAACATTTTTTGAATTGGCCGCATCATCAACAGTCATTAGATATCATTGGGAATATTGCTTTTGTAGGAACCTTTCCTACCGATGTTCAATCAGCAAGCCTCTTGGTTCAAGAATTAGATGCGTTCGTTTTTGAAGTTTTGATGTCGTATGTTTCATCAGGCCAAATTCCAATAATAATTGGTGGAGGTCATAATAATGCGCTTCCATTGATGCGATGGGCACATCAAGTAAAACGTTGTTCTACCGTAATAAACATTGATGCTCATACCGATTGTCGTGCAATGACAAGAAGGCATTCGGGAAATAGCTTTTCATATGCCATGTCTGAAGGAATTCTATCCTCATATCATGTTTTTGGAGTGCATGCCTATGGAATCAATTCATTCATGCAGGATTTTATTAAAAAGCATCAAGTGGATGTCAGATTCTTTGAATCTTATTTGACAGGGGAGCAATCGCTTTCAGAGGACATTCGGCACGTGTTTTTAAAGGCTACTGAACCCCTTGGCTTAGAAATAGATTTGGATTGCATCGCTAACATGCCTTCATCGGCTTCTTCTCCATCCGGTTGGAGTTTAGATGATATTAGAAAAGTAGTGTTGTCGCTTAATGGAAATCAATATGCGTATGTGCATTTAACCGAGGGTGCAATTTCCCAAGGTGACCATGAACGAACAATTGGAAGAGCCTTGTCTTACTTATGCCTAGATGCAATCGCGTCTATGGAATCACGGTGATTTCATCCAATTGAACTACCGCATCAGCAGAACAGCCTTCAGGTGACATTGCTTTAGACACGGTGTAGGTAAATTGAACCTTTAATCCTTTCTTTTTCATTCCATCTTTTAAATTTAATGGATATACCGTGTTATATGGCACGTTGATACCAGGATTTAAATTTTCGGGAATTTCAATATATGTTGGGCATTGATTCTCGTTAACATGAATAATACCGATGAGTTGATTGTTAGGCTCGTTCATTGCTTGGGCGCTTGTTTTTTTAGTCGATTTACAGGACATCAAGCTCAAAGCAACCAAAAGTGTGATAAATATTTTCATAGTCAAATGTAAAAAAAAAGGGGGACATGTCCCCCTAGATCTCAAATAACCTGTAGCATAGTTCATTTGAATTTGGTTAGGTATAACGAAGAACTTGGAATTAGGTTACATCGGTATTAACATTTTCGATTTGATAAACAAAGCAGTTCCTTTTTAAACAAGTAGGCTAGTCGGATATTTTTGTTCCGTGATAATGTCAGATAGAAAACGGAAAGCATTAGTTGCCTTATTGGAGGACCCCGATGAGCGTATTTACCTGGTTATTAAACAGGTAATTAAAGCAGAAGGTCAGGCAATTATTCCAATGTTAAACGCCGTAATTAATGAAGAATCTTCTGCTCAAATTCAGCGATTCAGAGCCTTAGAAATTGTGCAAGCAATACATATCGATGAGGTTTCACGGGAACTAATGAACTGGAGAGATTCATCTGATAAAGACTTGTTAAAAGCAATCGTGTCTTTAAATAAATTAATGGATCCAAGCCTAGACGAATCTTTCATACTTCAGCAAATGGAGGCTATACGTAAAGACGTATGGTTAGAATTGAACGATTACCAAACGGCATTCGAGCAGGTTAAAATCTTGAATCATATGTTTTTCGAAGTGTATGGCTTCGAATGTATGTCGGCATTTGAACGTGATCTTACACATTTAAACATTGGAACTGTGTTGGCTGATAAAAAAGGAAATCCCTTGATTATCGGTCTTATTTATTCCATAATCGCTACATGGTTAGAGGTTCCTATTTATGGGGTTGATTTCCCGAAAATTTTCATTCTCGCTAGAATGGATGAAAATAACACCTCCTTGTTCAATGAATCGGAGAGTCAATATGGCGTTTTATTCTACATTAATCCGATTGGAAAAGGGATTGTCTTTGACGAACAAGAAATACGATCGTTTTTAAAGCAAATTGAAATCGAACCGGAGCGCAAATTTTTCGAGCCTACGTCGAATACCATTTTAATCCAACGTTATCTTATGGCGTTCGAAGAAGCTTGTCAATTTAAAGGAGACACCAGTTCCCTACACGCATTATCCCAGGTCAAAGAGATTTTGTAGCTTGGTTATTCTTGTTCGCTAATTGACCACATGCCGCGTCAATATCTTTACCTCTGCTTCTGCGAACATTTACAATTAAGTTTCTTCGTTCTAAAAATTCTGTGAAGGCCTCTGTGCGTTCAGCGCTTGCTTTCGCAAATTTAGAATCTCCAATGCTGTTGTATTCAATGATGTTAATTTTACAAGGTACACAGCGCGCAAAATTTGCCAAGTTTGAAGCATCCTCCATGGAATCATTAAAGTCTCTGAAGAGAATATACTCAAAGGTGATTCTTGAGCCCGTTCGTTCATGAAAATATATCAAAGCATCTCTCAATGACTCTAAGTTGTTGGAGTCATTAATTTCCATTACTTCACTTCGTTTGATATCATCAGCAGCGTGAAGCGACAAGGCTAAATTAAATCGAACCTGCTCATCTCCAAGTTTCATGATCATTTTAGCGATTCCCGCCGTAGATAATGTTATACGCCTAGGGCTGATGTTAAACCGGTTTGGATCGGTTAGGATTTCTAACGCTGTAATTACCTGTTTGTAATTAAGTAAGGGTTCGCCCATGCCCATTAATACGATATTTGACAAGGGGATACCGTAATTACTTATCGCTAGTTCATTAAGAGAAACCACCTGATCCACAAGTTCTCCCGCACTCAGATTCTTCATGAGTTTCAATTTTCCTGTGGCACAAAATGCACAAGCTAAACTGCAACCCGCTTGGGATGAAATGCACGCGGTCATGCGCTTACTGGTGGGAATTAATACGCCTTCTATAATCTGACCATCAATAGTTTTATATCCACATTTTATTGTTTTGTCATTACTTTTTTGCATGCTGTCAAGCACTAAGTGGTCAATATGGTAGTGCGCATTAAGATATTCGGATAGGGCAGTGCCAATATTTTTCATCGCATCAAAGGATGCGGCATTCTGCTTCCAAAGCCAATCATAAACTTGAGAAGCACGAAATTTAGGGAAGCCACCCGCTAAAATGGCATCAGTTAATTCAGGTAAGGAAAGGTTGCGAATGTTGGGTTTATCCGAAGGCATAAATTATCTGGAAAGCATCACAGGCATAACCAGCATAAGAATATGCTCTGATGGATTGCCACTTTCATGCGGTGTCAGAAGCCCCGCACGGGATGGTTCGCTCATTGATAATTGAACTGAATCGGTTTCAAGATTACCTAACATTTCAATTAGAAACCTCGAGTTAAAGCCGATTTCCATATCGTCGCCATCAAAATTGCACGTCAAACGCTCATTCGCTTCGTTAGAAAAATCAACGTCTTCAGCGGATAATTGAAGTTCCGCTCCAGCAATTTTTAACTTTACTTGATGTGTTGTTTTATTCGAAAATATAGCCACACGCTTCAATGAACTAAGAAAATGACCTCGTTCAATAGTTAATACATTTGGATTCTCTTTTGGAATCACCGCCTCATAATTAGGATATTTCCCATCAATTAGGCGACATACTAAGGTTAAGTCATTAAATGTAAACGTAGCGTTCGACTCATTATATTCGAGCTTAACCGCTTCGTCTCCACGTAAGTTCGCCTTGAGTAGATTAAGTGGTTTTTTAGGTAAAATAAACGCTGAGCTAGATGTAGTGTTGATGTCTGTACGACGATAACGAACTAATTTATGAGCATCTGTTGCAACAAACGTAATATCTTCTGGGGAAAAGTGACAATATACCCCCGTCATTACTGGTCGCATTTCATCGGTTCCAATAGCAAAGATGGTTTTGTTAATTGCGCTGGACAACAATTCACCAGTTACTTCAATAGAACTGCTGTATTCTACGGTCGGTAATTTCGGGAATTCTTCTCCGTTGAATCCTACCATTTTAGACTTACCGTTATCATAGGTAATTTCAACGGCATAATTCTCTGGGTTCACACGAAACGTACACGGTTGGTCCGGTAAGCTTTTTAATACATCTAAAATAAGTTTTGCCGGAATTGCAATTTTACCATCTGCATCCGATTGCACTTCTAAATGCGTGATCATCGTTGTTTCAAGATCCGTGGCAGAAACGGTTAGTTTATTGCCTGCGATGGTGAATAGAAAATTATCTAAAATAGGCATTTTCGTGTTGGTGCTTAGGGCACCAGAAATGCTTTGAAGATGACTTAATAAGGTATTGCTGGATGTAATAAAATTCATAGCTTAATTTTCAACAAACAAAGATAACAATACTTTGCGAAATCTCATAGATTTCCATTCAAGCACACATTATTTCGTTGAATTGAGCGCTGGAAAATAGACGTGTCCCATCAACAAGGCGTTAAACACGAAGTATTGGCATTTAACAAGCTCGCCATTCGGCAGTTCAGCCCAGAATAAATTCATATCCATATTAACCATTTCACCTACTTCGTTGCGTTGTGCAACTTCGCTTTTTATACGATGCATTTTAAGTACTGTTGATTTGTTGGACTTTTCTGTTAAGATGAGTTTCGCAAAAAGTGGGCTTCGTTTGACTGAATCAACTTGTTTACTGGATAGTTCAACATTTGGAAAATTGAAATGCACCTTCTTGAATGCTTGCAAATAGCGATACACGTTCGCGGTGTCGATCTGCGATAGCTTTTTTCCTTTCGAAGTTACTTCAAAGGATCGCCCTAGATTTTTAACCTTAAAACTTAAGGCCGGAATTTCAAGGTTCTTTACTTCAACGGACCGGATTTCCTCTGGAGCTAATTCAAAAATTGATGTACACATCCACCGTTTACGTTCTGCAAAAAAACGCGGACTAATAATCCCGTTAAGTCCCTTAATACGCATCATTACTGGATCCTTACTTTTACCGTCATTTGCGGTTTCTAAGAGCATGATTTGACCATAATGGTCTTGCGCAGGTGGTCCAATGTACCAAGATTTTGTCCATTCACCATCCACATAATACGAGACTTTTATGTGCTGGGTAGCCATCAGCTCTGTGAATTTCGGCTTCGATTTATCGGGAAGATACCCTTTGAATTCGATCAGTTTAGCGGCCTCAAGAATAAAGGATACATTGGGTTTTGAAACACATTCACCTTTTTCATCATGCCAAACACCATCCTCTTGAATAAGCTCTATGTATTGACCATAGGTATCTTCAATAATGATTTTAGTAATCTTCGTTGTATCTTCAATCGCAAAATTAATCCATTCCGTATCTGAATTCCCTCTAGATTTGATCAAGTTTACGGTAACTATTGAAAGGGTAAGAATCCCTATCAAGAGAATCGATATACCGATTAATTTTTTGTTTTTTTTCATCGGTTAATGTATTTGCGTTTTCTTGAGAGCATCATTAAAGCGGCGATAAGTCCTACGAGCGTTATCGGTAGAAATAAATTCATGTATCGAATGCTGCTTCCTTCCGCTTGTAATTTCATTTTGTCCATCTCTTTAAATTCAATTTGACGACTTCGAATATCCAATACGCTGTTGTCTCCCATCATGTAATCTACCATGTTTTGAATAAACTCTTGGTTTCCGTAGATCAAGGGACGCCCATTCAAGTCGCTCACTTTACTGTATTTAAGTGCATTGAATGGAAAAGGAGGCGAGGAAACGTATTCATATTTCCCTCCCCGGAATATTGAGTCATATTCATTCGCAATGAATGTACCATTCCCTACCACAAACACTTTAGTTTCTTCCTTACTTTTGAGTTGTTTTTTGCGGTAGTTAACCGGAATGTACGAGGCCAAGGTATCCACATTTATGATCACATCCCGATTAATAAAATGGGATGGAATCGTCCCTTCAATCATTGCGGCTAAGGTGATTTTGTTAATAGGATCTTCTGGATTCTCAACAAATGCAGGATTTTCTCCAAAAATCTGAAAATCCATCAAGCTAATTTGAGGGGCTAATCCAGAGCGGTTTGCATTGGAGGAACTGGTCAATACTTTGGTGAGTTTTACCCCAGGCGTTTCTATTAACTGAAGTTCGTTTGCGTATTCAAGGGAAACAGGATCAATGTTTCTTGTTATTGGATGTAAGGAAGGAGAGGCCAAGACGTGGTATGGCCAACTTAAACTGCTCGCATTGTCCATGCGCACTTTTCGATAACCGCAAATGCGGTCAAATACATAGTTTTCATGGATGTTCACACCATAATCAAAAAGCATTTTATCCAACCTCAAGTTTCTCCGTATGGTATGATCCATAAAGTTCTTGGCCAGTGAATCTTCCTGATGGGAAAGCGTATTCATAAAGACCATTAATCGCCCACCATTCATTACAAATTGATCAATGAAATATAGATCCATCGAACTAAAAGGTTTTGTCGGGTTTGCGATAATCAAGCCATCCAATTCGTTTAACTCATTTAAAGACTCTTTACTATTAAAAGAAAGTGAAGTCAAGTAGAAATAAGGACTCAAAACTGCTCGCGCATTCATCGTTTCATGCTCATTCAATTCACCATGTCCTTGCAAGAATGCAAGGCGTTTTTTATCTTTTTGACTGATTTTACGTAACGCAGAAAGCATGTTGTATTCCAGATTATTCAAGGAATTTTCTAGAATTGGATTAATGCGATTTAAATCAATGGGCTCGCCATTTGGCGTACCGGGTAGAAATTGTATGTACGTTTCCTTGACAACACCATTGGATGTGTATGTGACTTCTGCCCCTGGCCACAATATGAGTTGCGATTGGACGCCATTTTTAACGTAAACAACCTTAGTCGGCAATATTCCTTTTTCAAAGATTCCCCGCAGAAAGAAATACTCCTCTTTCTTGTTGGCATGCCCTTCGTTTGGATTAATGAACTGATATTCAATCCGTTTGCCTGCAATCGATTTAAAGTCTTTTAACTTATCTTCAATGGCATTCCTAAAACGTTGAATTTCGGCTGGAAGATCGCCTTCTAAATAGATTTTTAAACTAATTCGATTCTCGAAGTTTTTTTCATCTGCAAGGAAATTTTCTGTCCCTTTAGCCAAGGAATACCGGCTATCCTCGGTCATGTCCATTTTGACATTAACTAAGGCGCCAATAATGTTAATCAAAATCAATACTGCCAGGACTCCAAGAAAAAATCCCCAATTGAATATGCCTTTCCATTTAAATTTTTTCATGGCTATTTTTTGAGGGTTTTAATCACCGCAAGTGATGCACTTAAAAAGAACACAATGAACGAGAGGTTGAATATTAGGTCTCCTGCAACAACCACTCCTTTTTTAATGGAGTCGTAATGATGACTTAAACTAAGGTATTGTATAATTATATCCAAGCTTCCGAATTGAGCAAACGATCCGAGTAAGGAAAGTCCATCATAAAATAAATAGCACAAAGCGGTTGCCAAAATAAACGCTACAATTTGACTTGAGGTGATGCAAGAAGCAAAAATACCGATTGCGACAAACGCGGCACCTAACAAGATTAACCCTAGATACGAAGTAAATGTTGCGCCTTCATCTACAATCCCTACCGGTTTTCCTAGGTAATAAATAGAAGCGTAGTAAACAAGAGTTGGAAGAATGGAAATAAGGAGTAAGGTAACCCCTGCGAAATACTTAGCCAGTAAAATACCTAAATCACTGATTGGCCTCGTGAACAGGAGTTCTATGGTCCCGGTCCGACGTTCTTCAGCCATTGAACGCATCGTTATGGCGGGAATTAAAATTAAAAAGATGTAGGGGGCTGTGTTAAAAAATGGAATAAGTTCCGCTTGAGCACTATCCAAAATGTTCATGTTTGAACTTAACATCCAATTAAATAACCAACATGCAATTAAGAAAATCACAATAAAAACATAGCCCACAATAGAGCTTAAAAAACTTCTAACTTCTTTTAGATAGAGGGCATACATAGACGTCCTGAATTAGTGGAGTTCAAAATTAGGATTTTTAATGAAATAGTAGCTTTTCTTATTGTTTTTTGACGCTTTCGTTCCATCCTTCAAATCTTGTTTGAAGGGTCCAAGCCTCTGCTTTACTCGCAAACATTGGTTTAATGGTGCTCCAAAGTTGAATAAATGTATCGGAACAACGGTAGTTTTCCAGCGCGGTTTCACTGAGCCAGATGCTGTGTGTAAAAAACTCACTTGGCTTTGTTTGATGCTGTAACAACTTCATAGATAAGCACCCTTCCGAATTTACAACTCGGGTTTTTACTTTTTCGAATTCAGTTAAAAATTCTGAGACAAGTTCGGGCTTAAAGCTCAATTTGACTATCCGAGTGATCATAACAAGGCATTAAGATTTCGCACAGAACCTTTTGGATAAAACGTGATTCGAACAGGCTCTCCGAGGCGCATACCAAACAAGCGGTCCGCTCCGCCATTTCCTCCGTTAGCCCCACGATTTATCGCGATTTCTAATCTTCCTGCATCGTTAAATATAGCCACTCGCTCACTGATGGTTACATCATTGTATGCGCGAGAAATAACGTCGATGTCGTAATTTCTTTTTTGGTAACTGATAGTAAATGGAATATCAATACCAAACCGCTCAAAATCATGCTTGAATATATTCGTGATGATATTTCCAAAATGATCGATATGAATAACGTTTCCTTGAATCACATTGTGCTCAATGATTGGATTCTGTGCAAAGGCTTTTTTATAAGATTTCACCTCGGTAGTGAACTCTTTAAATGGTGTTTTCTTGGCGATTTTCCCTGCTAATTTAACAAAGCAGGTTTTCATCATAAAGGTCCAAGATTCAGGTTCATTTTCAATTTCTGTATAGCGGTAAAGCGCTTCAGGAACATCTTCCCCCAAAAATGTACCAATAAATCCGTTGTCATTTGTAATAAAATAGTGCCCGTCAAAACGAAGGATACTGGGGTATGCAAGTTGATTTTCTTGCGAGGGGTCAGTGATTTTGTATGGAAGATATGGTTCTGAATCTACACCAATGATGTGGATCGTTCCAGTGGGGAAAGAAGAATAAGAACTCCGAACCTGATATGCCGCTTCAGCAACTTCAAAAGGTTTCACATAATGCGTAATATCGATCAGTTGAACTCCTGTTACTTCTTGTAAGAGTTGTCCTTTTACTGAAGCTACATAATAATCTCTCAATCCAATGTCCGATGTAAGGGTAATGATTTGCATTTTAAGAACGCAATGTTTGAGTTATTTTTTAATTTTACCAAAAGTATAGTTTTTCAACACATTTTTGCCTGATAAATTGATTTTAATTGGATTTAAGTAGTCGGAATATAGAACTTGGCGGGATAAATGCAGCTGCATTTTTTGGGGTAAACAATCAAAATCTAAAACATTTGAAAAGCTTTTTCCCAAAATTGTCGATTGTTGCGCGTGGACACAAGATTACGGTAAAAGGGGAAGAAGAAATAATTGATCAATTCGAACTTAAATTATCCCTCCTCCTTAGGCATTTTGACCGATTTAATTCGCTATCCGAAAATAATATCGACAATTTGATGCTATCGGATGGAGAAAAAATGCTCCATACCGATAATGGATCGGAAACCTTGGTGCACGGAAACGGTGGGGTTAAGATTAAGGCTCGTACCGTAAATCAAAAGAAACTCGTCGATTCCATTCAAAAGAATGATATGGTATTTGCCATCGGACCTGCAGGTACTGGAAAAACCTACACTGCCGTTGCCTTGGCGGTAAAAGCCTTAAAAGCAAAAGAGGTAAAGCGCATTGTATTAACCCGTCCTGCGGTTGAAGCCGGTGAGAATCTCGGGTTTCTTCCGGGCGACTTAAAAGAAAAATTGGATCCGTACCTAATGCCTCTGTATGATGCACTTCGAGATATGATACCTCCAGAACGCCTAGCGGAGATGATTCAATATGGCGTCATTGAAATTGCTCCTCTGGCATTCATGCGCGGAAGGACCTTGGATAAAGCCTTTGTTATTTTAGATGAAGCACAGAATACGACCATTATGCAAATGAAAATGTTTCTGACCCGTATGGGGATGACCGCCAAATTTGTAATTACTGGGGATATGTCGCAAGTAGATTTACCAGGAAAGCAGCGCTCAGGACTTGCCTATGCTACTTCAATCTTACGTGATGTGGAGGGTATTGGGATTATTGAAATGGGACAAAGTGATATCATTCGACATAAATTGATTGCAAAAATTATAACAGCATTTGAACAACAAGAACAACTAGATAAACAAAAGAAATATGAAAGAGGCACTGAAAAACCATGAGTTTAACTTTAAGGGACAAACTTCTGTTTATCATGGAAAAGTAAGGGATGTTTATTCATTGAATGATGGGCGATTGATTATGGTTGCTTCCGATCGAATCAGTGCATTTGATCACATTCTGCCTCGACCAATACCATTCAAGGGTCAAGTATTAAATCAGGTGGCGACCTATTTTTTGAAAGCAACGGCGGACATCGTACCTAATTGGCTATTAGCCACCCCTGATGCGAATGTTTCTGTTGGCGTAGAATGCGAACCAATTCGCGTTGAAATGGTTATTCGCGGTTATCTGGCAGGCCATGCAGCGCGAGAATACCATCTAGGAAAACGAATGTTGTGTGGGGTCGAAATGCCAGACGATATGAAAGAGAATGATGCCTTTCCAGTTCCAATTATTACTCCGGCGGTAAAGGCTGCGGAAGGACACGATGAAGACATTTCTCGGGAAGATATTTTAGCGCATGGTCATGTACCTGAAGCCATTTATTTGCAAATGGAAGCGTATACCCGAGCCTTGTTTGCACGGGGCACACAAATGGCAAAAGATCGTGGATTAATTTTGGTAGATACCAAATATGAGTTCGGATTAAAGGATGGACAAGTAATCTTAATTGATGAAATTCATACACCTGATTCGTCTAGATATTTTTACGCAGATGGGTACGAGGAACGCCAACGCAACGGCGAACCTCAAAAACAATTATCCAAAGAATTTGTGCGTCAATGGCTTATTGAACAAGGATTTCAGGGGTTAGAAGGCCAACAGATGCCCGTGATGCCGGATGATTTTGTTGAATTAGTCAGTCAGCGTTATATCGAGCTCTACGAAAAAATAACCGGCGAGGCCTTTATTAAAGATGCGCAAGAGGATATGATTGCTCGAATCAATAATAAGGTGTCAAAATATTTAATGGCCTAAGATTTCAATAATTGGTTTTCCAGTCATACTGCCATTTCGCTGAAGGTTTAACAAGTGAACCAAGGTGGCTGAGATATCTGTTATTTCTATGGGTCTGAATATTTCTTGATGTTTCATTTTATTTCCATACCACAATAAGGGAACATGGGTGTCATAGTTAAACGCAGATCCATGAGATGTGCCTTTATGTTCTGAGCCTTTATCAGAAGAAATGGCAAGATATCCCGGTTTAAGCATAAAAATAACATCGCCACTGCGCTCTTTAGAATAGCCGTTTAATATCATCTGCATCCAAGGATCTTGAATAATTCCTCGTTCCAAATCAGAGCCTGTAACAGCAACTTTTACTTCAGGAAAGCTTCGTAGAATATCAGCGACCTCTTGCTGAACTTCACTTTTACTGATTTTTAATGAATCAATGAGCGCATTATTAAGATAGATGTTTTGATTCTCTTCAGATTGAATTAGACTTGTTCCATATTTTTTTTGAAGTTTGGTATTTACGCTCGTTAAACATGCAGACATATCAAAATACCCACCCGGCAGTTTCTCGTCTTTTAACTGCTGTGGAACTGGAACTACCGCATGATCTGCGGTTAAAAATATTACATAGTTGTTTTTCCCAACCTGCTTGTCCAACGCATTGAATAGTTTGGCAAGTTCGAGGTCTAAACGCGCATAAATATCTTCTACCTCTAAGGAATATGGTCCAAAGGCATGCCCAGCAATATCTGGCGTTGAATAACTTACACAAAGCATGTCCGTTGCTTCATTTTTACCCAGGCGTTCTTGTTGTATTAATTCCAAGGCAAGGTCTGTTAATAAGGTATTTGCAAATGGAGTTATAGTAAATTGACTGTAATTCCCTTTTGCGAAAGACGTTAACGCATACGGGAAGGTTGGGGTTTTTGCACCCTTTATAGTTACTTCATACGGAGAATTATCTATGCTTCTTGAATAACTGGATGGTTCATTTAGAAGTTCCCAATCGGCTAAATAAGTATCTGCATTATGTGCTTGATTGAATTCCTGAACCCAAGGTGGCAATTCCTTGGTATAAAAGGTGCTTGTAATAAATTTCCCACTGCTGTAATCAAACCAATAGGACCCATCGCTTAAATGTCCACCAGGTAGCACAGCGCTTCGGTCTTTTATTGAAATGGAATACACGTTAGAAGCAGGGTACGTGAATTTTAATTGATCGGTAACCGTCATGGTTTCTAGGTGGTGGGGGGAAACTTGTCCATATGCACTCGAAGAATTCCCAACGGCTTGTACGCTGGGATCGAATACACAATTAACACCTTTGGCTTTGGTTCGGTCATACCACTCATTCGCAACAATTCCATGATTATATGGCGTTGTGCCGGTGTAAATAGAGGCATGTCCCGGACCGGTATAGGTTGGCACATAATTGTAGTTGGTATTTCTGCAATTTACGCCGCGATTCAGAAACCGATTAAATCCGTCTGTGGAAAAATGATGTTGAAATCGGTATAAGTAATCGTAACACATTTGGTCAACAACAACACCAACTACAATTTTTGGGGATTGCCCGAAGATTATTACCGGTATAAACAGCAAGATGAAACGAAGTTCTTTCATTATCCTTTCCCTTTTGATGGCACCGAAGCGGGTGGATTTTTAGGGGCAGGGGATGCAGGAGGGGTTTTAATAGGTTTTGGCTCGCTGATTGGCTTAGATACATTGGGTGTTTTAGGCTCGGGAGTCTTGAAGTTAATTGTTGGTTTGACGGGTTCGGAGCTAGGCTTACTTACCGGTTCATATTCTACGGGCTTGGAGGTCGATTCAATAGGTTTGGTAGGCATAGGTTGCGCTTCATTCTCCGGAAATTTGGATGGAGCTATCGTGTTCGAATTTACCATCGGGTGCCTTAATTTATTTAGAACAACTCCTTCTGTTGCCGGAGGTGGGGTAGGAATTGGATTTGGAGTAAGGTCCAAATAATACGCATCGAATATACAGCCGTTCATCTCAGCTTCTGTTACGCCCATTTGTTGACAGCGATTCCGAGCAGCATCCCGGTTGTTATTTGGAATAGAATTAAAGGTTCTTATTACCCGAGGAAAAGAACGGTCTGTATAAAAAGAGGTAGTTAATCCTGGACGGTAATCGAACAGACTGCGTTCTTGAGTTACACGATGTAATTCTGCAAAATCTTTAATAATCTCATTTTGATACCGTTGTTCAACATCTTGAGATAATGAGGCAAATTCAGGACTGTTCATACCAATAAAACCCGTTAAATTGGTTGTTTGATTGATTTGATTAACTTGAAACTCATCTTGTCGATTATTATTTGCATTTCCTAGTAAGCCACTTACTTGTTGAATGTTACATGATGGATAATTAACAGTAAGGTTTACAAACCCACGGTTAGCACTCCCACGGTTATCAATTATTACTTTCTCACCAAGCGGTCCTGAAACAATGTAATTTCGACCGATGAGTCTAATGCTACCGCCACAAGGTAAATAATACGTTCTACCTTCCAATCGAATTGGGCTTCCGTTTAACCACAAGGGTGAATTCGATCCGTCGGGAACATCTTCAGCATAATAAGCAATCCGATCACCATAAAGGTTTATTGCTACCGCTGTATTTAATGAAAAATCATCCCGTTGTGGCTTCTGTCTGGCTTGAACTTCAAAATTGTCACCGACTTTTGTTAAAATAAATTCTCCAACCGTTTGAAATGAGTAGCTCGTATTATCGTAGGTTGCGATGTGCGGATCGCCATAGCTTCGTCCTTGATTTGCATTGCAATAAGTAGCATTTACTAGCGTACTCATTAATTGAATAAACGCGTCGGATTGATTAATATCCAACAGTGTGGTTTGCAACGCCTCTCTATCCTCCTGCGGTGCAAGTGAGAAAAGTTCTACAGGCGTTAAATCTTCTGGGAAGGTTCTGTCTGGTACAGGTTGTTTTAAATGAATGGCATGAATCGCTTCATAAATCCATCCGCCGCGAATCGAGTCCCATTGCATTAAGTTCTTTCTTACGGGTTCATAGGCAGGATTTCGCTGACCATAACTTACGCTTAAGATACAAGTTAATGCGATAAAAAAAGTTGTTTTCATACTTAGAATTTTGGACAATATTTATAACCTACACCTTTAATGGTTTGGATGTAAGAATCTCCGATTTTTTCTCTTATTTTTCTGATGTGCACATCGATGGTACGATCACCAACAATTACGTCGGTACCCCACACATTCGTTAAAATATACTCACGTTTAAAAACAGTATTGGGTTTTGAGGCTAACAAGACCAATAAATCAAATTCTTTTCTTGGAAGTTGTAAGGTGACTCCTTGGACATGGACAAGATGAGCTTCTTTATCAATAATCAAGTCTTCTATGGGTTGCTGCTCTTTTGGGGAACGCTTGCCGATGATGCTCTTTCTGCGCAAGAGTGCGTTTATTCTGCTAACTAATACCTTTGTTTTGATAGGTTTAGCAATATAGTCGTCGCCACCCGCTTCCAAGCCTGCAATTTGACTGTAATCTTCTGCCCTTGCAGTTAAAAAACAAATCAAAATATCTTTGTTTGTATGGTCTTCTTTAACCGTCTCGCATGTTTGAATCCCATCCATTACGGGCATCATTACATCCAATAATATTAAATCAGGTTTTCTTTCGCTGATTCGGTCTAATGCAACAGCTCCATTTTCGGCAACATCGGTTGTATGACCTTCTTTTTCGAGGTTGTATTTGAGTAACTCTCGAATATCTGCTTCATCATCAACAATTAGTATATGCCCCATTTGATTTCGAAGTTAAGCAGATTTCTGTTGCAAATGGTTATGAAAACAGCTATAAACGGAACATTAACATTTTTTTAAGAAAAAAAAACTTGCGATTCGTAACCAATCTCAAATTTCACATTACCTTTGCAGCAGTAGTAGGTTAGGTTGATTAGTCAAGGGCCCTGGGTAACCAAGGCTCTTGGCTTTTCATAATCAAGTTAATCATAATGTTGCCTACCATGAAAATCTCAATTTTACTTGCGGAAGACGATATAAATCTTGGATTTGTTATCGCAGATCAACTACGTGCTGAAGGCTATCATGTTTCGTTAACTACCGATGGCGTCGAAGCATTAAAACGGTTTAATGAGCAACCCTATCACTTGTGTATTTTTGATGTGATGATGCCAAAAAAAGATGGATTTACCTTAGCAAGAGATATCCGTCAAATCAATTCAGATGTTCCTATTTTATTTTTGACAGCCAAGTCAATGACAGAAGATAAAATTGAGGGGTTTAATTCCGGAGGGGATGATTATCTAACGAAACCATTTTCGGTAGAAGAGTTAAATCTTCGAATTAAATCACTCTTGAAACGAGTTAATATTCGAACTGAAATCCCCGAAGAAAAAGTCTTCAACGTATCTACGTTTATTTTTGATACAGAAAATTTGACGCTTACCTTAAAAGGAACGTCTCAATCCCTTACGAAAAAAGAAGCCCAGATCTTAAAAATTCTCTATAAATTTAAAAATCAAGTACTGCCAAGAGAGGTTATTTTGAATACCGTTTGGGGACAAGATGATTATTTTGTTGGTAGAAGCTTGGATGTTTTCATTACAAAGCTGCGAAAATACCTAAAAGAGGATGAGCGAATTCAAATTTTGAACATTCATGGCGTTGGGTTTAAGTTAGAAATCAAAGCATGATTCTTCATTTAGAAACGTCCACTAAAATTTGTTCTGTTGCCCTTTCTAAAAATGGGGAACTTTTCGATTTTATTGAGACTTCTAATGATCAATTTATACATGGCGAAGCACTAACAGTAATGATTGATCAATTATTAAAGCGTAATTTGATTGATATTAAATCCTTGCTTGCAATTTCCATTAGCTTGGGCCCTGGTTCCTACACAGGCTTACGTATTGGATTAGCCACAGCAAAAGGATTGTCCTTTGGTTTAGGTATTCCTTTCATTGGCGTTTCTTCGTTGGAGAGTTTAGTGTCTTTAGCCCGTGCAAAACATACCGATGCAACAATCGCTGCGGCTTTTGATGCGAGAAGAGACGAGGTTTTTCTTCGAATTCAACAGCAAGACAAGGTGCTATTGACGGATCAACCCGTGATTATAACGGAAGATTTTGTTTCTCCGGCCCACACCTTGGTATGGGTTGGTGATGCGAATGTTAAATTAAAAAAGATGCTGCGAACAGAGCCACAACATGCTTTTGATGACGAAATTCAACCTTCGGCAATCGGACAGATAGCCATCGCATTTCATCGTTTTTCAATCGGGGATTTTGATAATATTGATCAAATTAAACCGAATTATACCAAAGCATTTTACAGCGCTTCGACAATAGCATAATATTCACGTGTGTTTTTTGATAAAAAAATGCGCAATAATCGGTATATCTAACAATGTGTGTTAACTTTGTGGAAAGTTTGCACGGATGACGCCGAAAATTGATACACAGATTGCTCAGTTAAGAACCATTTTTCATCAATTAAAAGCAAAAATTGAGCAAGAACGGAAAACAGTTCAACAATTAAATGTTGAATTAGAAGATGCTAGAAAGGAAATAGAACACCTTACCAATGCGCAGAAAACGTTCCAACAAGAAATCACCCGATTAACTGCGTTAGCTCAAGCAAACAAAAAACAACAGGCGGTGGAGCCCAATTTGTTTAGTGGTTATTCACGAAACGAGGCTGAAATCGATTCGTTGGTAAAAGAAATAGATTTTTGTATTGCCCAGTTAAAACATAACAATGGCTAAAGTATCCTTAAAGTTGGAAATTGCAGGAAGAACTTATCCGATTTCAGTATTGGAATCTGAGAAGGATAAGGTGTTGAGTGCAGCAAACGCCTTGAATGCTTCCATTGAGTCTCTTAAAAAACACTATGCAGTGAACGATCAACAGGATTTATTGGCTATGGCTTCATTACAGTATTTAATGAAACCCTTGAGCAACACCCCTGTAGATTACAGTGAGATTGAACAAAAGTTAGACGATTTAACAGCTGAGGCTACGGACTTAATCTAAGAAGTTACCAACCCTGAATTAATAATTTTAAAAAAAGGGTATGGATTTATTAGGAATAATTATCGGACTTGTTGTTGGTGGAGGCGGAGCCTTTGCTGTTCAACAATGGATTGTAGGTAACAAAGTTAAACAACGAATTTCTGAAGCGGAAAATGAAGCCGAACGCATCAAAAAAGAGCGGATGCTTCAAGCCAAGGAGAATTTTCTGAAACTAAAAGAAGAGCATGAAAATAACGTCAAAGAACGTGAGCGTCGCATGCAATCAAATGAAGATCGAATTCGTGGAAAAGAAAAATCAATTAATCAAAAATTAGAAGATTTAAATCGCAAAGAAAAAGACCTTGAACGTTCCCAAGGAGAACTAACGCAAAAAAGTTCAAGCCTAGACGGTAGAATGCAGGAACTGGATAAAATCCAACAAAAGCGTGTGGCTGAATTATCAAAAATTAGCAACCTTCAACCTGAAGAGGCAAAGAAAATGTTAATGGATGCCTTGGTTGATGAAGCGCGAACTGCGGCTATGGCTCAAATTAAAGAGATTTCAGAAGAAGCTAAGTTAAACGCAAATCGCGAGGCTCGTAGAATTGTTATTCAAACGATACAACGTGTAGCTACTGAACAGGCGATAGAAAATGCCGTAACTGTTTTTAATATCGAATCGGATGAGGTTAAAGGTCGAATTATTGGTCGTGAAGGTCGAAACATTCGCGCCTTGGAAGCTGCAACCGGCGTAGAAATTATCGTAGATGATACACCGGAAGCCATTATCTTATCTTGCTTCGATCCAGTACGTCGAGAAATTGCTCGCTTGTCCTTACATCAATTAGTATCTGACGGACGAATCCATCCGGCGCGTATCGAGGAGGTTGTAGCGAAAACGAAAAAAAATCTAGATGAAGAAATTGCGGAAACAGGTCGACGGACGTGTATCGATTTAGGTATTCATGGCCTACACCCTGAGTTAATGCGAATGGTTGGACGTATGAAGTATCGTTCATCTTACGGTCAGAACTTACTTCAACACTCCAGAGAAGTGGCAAACCTTTGTGCGATTATGGCGGCTGAACTGGGATTGAATGTTAAAGTGGCTAAACGCGCAGGTCTTTTACACGATATTGGTAAGGTTCCAGATGAAGAACCAGAATTACCACATGCAATCCTAGGAATGAAAATCGCTGAGAAATATGGTGAAAAACCGGATGTCTTGAATGCTATTGGAGCGCACCACGATGAAATCGAAATGAAAACATTGATTTCTCCGATTGTTCAAGTCTGTGATGCGATTTCAGGTGCTCGTCCAGGTGCTCGCCGTGAAATTGTTGAAGCTTACATTAAACGAATTAAGGAACTTGAAAATTTAGCGCTTTCCTATGATGGAGTTGGTAGCGCGTATGCAATTCAAGCGGGACGTGAGTTGCGTGTATTGGTTGAAGCTGAAAAAGTAACAGATCAACGTGCAGAAGAATTATCATTTACCATATCTCAACGAATTCAAACAGAAATGACCTATCCAGGTCAGGTAAAAGTGACCGTTATCCGAGAAAAAAGAGCAGTGAATTACGCTAAATAATGTATGCTTCCCGCTGATTTAAAACTTATCGCCGGTCCGTGTAGTGCAGAGTCTTACGAACAATTAAGAACTGTTGCTCAAGCATTAGACGCGGTGAATTTATTTGCCTTTCGAGCCGGGATATGGAAACCTAGAACACAACCCGGTGCGTTTGAAGGGGCAGGAGATGAGGCCTTACGTTGGATGCGTGATATTCAAGAGGAGTTCGGATTAAATGTATTAACCGAGGTTGCTAATTCTACACATGTAGAAAAAGTCTTAGCCCACGGCTTTAATATGATGTGGATTGGCGCTCGAACAACATCCAACCCATTTTCTGTTCAAGAACTCGCGGATTCCCTTCAGGGTACAGATGCGACGATACTAATTAAAAACCCAACGAATCCCGATCTAAAACTATGGGTAGGAGGAATTGAACGCTTGTATAAAGCTGGGGTTAAAAAAGTAATTGCTATTCATAGAGGATTTTCAACGTATGATAAACTGAAATATCGTAACCTTCCCAATTGGCAAATTCCAATTGCATTGCGTGCGGAGTTTCCGGGTCTAGAAATTATCTGCGACCCATCGCATATTTCAGGAATAGCAAATAATGTATTTGAAGTATCACAAAAGGCCATTGATTTGAAGTTTGATGGCTTGATGATTGAAGTTCATCCAAATCCCGCCGAAGCAAAAACAGATGCGAAACAGCAATTAACTCCTAGAGAATATCTTGAACTGCTTGCAAGGTTGAATGTACGAAGCAGGGAGGCCATTGATCAAGAAGAGATACGTGAGTTGCGCGCCAATATTTCAATTTTAGACAATCAAGTGGTTGAGCTATTTGCTAAACGTATGGAATTAGTTGAACAGATTGGGCACTATAAGAAACGAAATAATATAGCTATTTTTCAACCGAATCAATGGGAAGAAGCCTTAGCTAAATTTCTCAGATTATCCGAAGATGCTGAATTGTCCAAGGAGTTTGCTGCGGAAGTTTTTAAATTGATTCATCAAGAATCTATAGATATTCAATCAAAAATATTACGAAATTCTGATAAAGGTGATTCGAATCCCTAACATTGTATTGCCTTCTCTTATTCAGGCTCCCGTATCTAAAAGCCATATGCAGCGAGAGCTATTATTGTCGGTTGTGGCAAATTCACCTACGCGACTCCATGGTAATTTCATTTCACTTCCGGATGATGTATTATCGGCCATTAAGTGTATTGAGTCATTTGCTGCTACTGTATTAATTAATGAAAATAGGATAGAAGTTATTCCACCCATCAACCCAGTAATAAAAGATGAACTTACTGTTCATGTTGGGGAGTCTGGTTTTTTAATTCGAAATATTGTTTCCATTGGTTTTTTATTTGCGCGGAAACTTTTAATTCATGCGAAAGGCACCTTGCTTACGCGTGAACTTCACATGAATGAGGCGCTTTTGACGCAATTGGGTTTAATTCAACGTTCAAATCATGGAGAATGGCCTTTGATCTTGGAGCAAATTCAACCATGCCAAAAGCATATTCAGCTTGATGCATCGGCTACTTCTCAAATTGGATCGGGTGTCTTAATCCGCTTAGCTAAATCCACAGGGGAGCGTAGGTTGTGCTTAAAGAATCTTGTAAGTACACCGTACCTTGAAATGACGGTTGATAATTTAATGAATCGAGGGGTTAATCTTTCGTGGGTCGATAACTGCATTTCCTTTGATGATAATAGCCAGATTCAAGGTCGAGATATTCAAATTGATGGGGATTGGAGTGGGGCTGCAAATTTGTTGTGTATAGGGGCTATAACCAATGAAATTGGCGTTAAAGGCTTACGTCTTGAAAGCAATCAAGCAGATGAGTACATACTTGATATATTAACCTTGTACGGTGCGCAAATTGAATGGAATGGGGATGTTATTTCGGTAAGGCATTCCGAAAATAGGTCGTTTAATTGCGATGTGACACATAGTCCGGATTTGTTCCCATTATTGTGCGTTTTAGCCGCCTCTGCAAGGGGAACGTCAATCATAAAAGGAACACAGCGCCTAATGTATAAAGAATCAGATCGATTAAAATCCTCTATGGCAATGCTTAGCTCTTTAGGCGTTTCTTTTGAAACAGGAACCAATGAAATTCAAATTACGGGAGGAATTAATAATAAGTCTGTTCACATTGATACGTATAATGACCATCGGATTGTTTTAGCAGCGATCGTGGCTTCAAAAATTTCTTCACTGAACGTTTTATTGACTGAATTCGACTCTGTGGCAAAATCATTCCCTGAAATGAAACTTTATCTGTAAATCGAAGTACACACAATCAAATTAATTAATTATGAAAAAAATCTATGTTTTAATCTTCGCTATTATTGGTGGAGTAAGTGCGAAAGCGCAAATGCTACAAGGGAATATTTCTTTTGATCCCTACATCGGGGTACCAAACTGGGCAAACTCCTTACTTTATAATCAATATGATGGTAGTCAAGCGAATATCCAAGATTATCAAGTGGTTGGAAGTATGTTGTCCTATGGTGGTCGTATTGAATATATGGCATCCGATAAAGTGGGAATTGGTGCGGATGTGAACTATGAAGTTTCGGGTTATTCGTATAAATTCGATGACTATGTATTTGATATCGATGGTGATTATGTTACGGATGCGAATGGGGACTATTTAATTACCCAATATCAAACCCAATATACCGCCAAGAAATTGCGTGCCATGTTCCGTTTGAATTATCATTTTGTTCAAGAAGAGAAATTGGATATGTATGCTGGCTTTGCGGGTGGTTACAAATCGGTAAATCGTGCAAGTGAGACAAATCCTACAACGTCCAGTTATACAGACGCAAATCTTGATGGTGCCTTAGTACCAGTTACACTTCGTATTGCGATCGGAGCAAAAATGTACTTTACGCAAAACATCGGTGCGCATGTTGAGTTAGGTGCTTTCGGAGGTGGTTTGCTTCAAGCAGGACTTTCATTTAAGTTTTAAGTACAAATTATTGATACAAAAAAAGGGAGGCTTGCCTCCCTTTTTTTATGCTGTAAACTTTGAATTAATTCTCCATAAGTTTAATCAAGTTCAATGCCGATCCCGCCTTAAACCATTCGATTTGCGATTGATTGTAGGTGTGATTTAACATAATATCATCGTGTGTACCATTGTCATGACGAATTCGCATAGTCAATGGTTTTTCAGGGGCAAAAGACTCAAGATCAATAAAATCAAATAAATCATTTTCATGGATTTTATCGTAATCCGCTTCATTAGCAAACGTTAACGCTAACATGCCTTGTTTCTTAAGATTAGTCTCATGAATCCGAGCAAAAGACTTAACAATGACTGCAGAAACTCCTAAATGTCTTGGCTCCATCGCTGCATGTTCTCTTGAACTTCCTTCACCATAGTTATGATCGCCAACAACAATTGAAGCAATTCCTGCTGCCTTGTAGGCGCGTTGAACTGCAGGAACTTCACCGTAACTTCCAGTTAACTGATTTTTTACTTCATTCGCTTTTCCATTAAATGCATTTTCAGCACCAATTAACAGGTTGTTTGAAATATTGTCTAAATGTCCTCGGTATTTCAGCCAAGGACCCGCCATTGAAATATGGTCTGTTGTGCATTTCCCCTTAACCTTAATTAATAGCTTCGCATCGGTAATGTTCTTACCATTCCATACCGGGAAGTTTTCTAACAATTGAAGACGTTGTGAATCAGGTGCTACAATAATATTTACCGCACTTCCATCAGCTGCCGGTGCTTGATATCCATTGTCTTCAACAGCAAATCCTTTCATTGGTAATTCATCTCCAACAGGTGGAGTTAACTTGAAGGACTTACCTTCAGCATTCGTTAAGGTATCCGTCAATGGATTAAATCCTAAATCCCCTGCAATTGCCAATGCTGCCACCATTTCAGGACTAGTAACAAAGGCGTGAGTATTTGGGTTACCATCTGCACGTTTTGAGAAGTTTCGGTTGAAAGAATGAACAATTGTATTTTTCTCTTGCTTTTCAGCACCTTCACGATCCCACTGTCCAATACATGGTCCACAGGCATTCGTGAACACTTTAGTGCCCATCTTCTCGAAATCAGCGAGTATCCCATCGCGTTCAGCGGTGAATCTAACTTGCTCTGATCCCGGGTTGATTCCGAATTCTGCTTTTGGTGTAATTCCGTTAGCAACGGCTTGTTTAACCACGGAGGCTGCTCGTGCTAAATCTTCGTACGAAGAGTTTGTACATGAACCAATCAATCCCCATTCTACGTCCATCGGCCACCCATTCTTTTCTGCTTCTGCGCGCATTTTAGATACCGGTGTACCACGGTCTGGAGTAAACGGACCATTGATGTGCGGTTCTAATTCAGTAAGGTTGATTTCAATAATTTGATCAAAATAAGCTTTCGGATTTTCATACACTTCAGCATCTCCAGTCAAATGTTCAGCAATAACATCGGCTGCATCAACAACGTCCTGACGACCTGTAGCAATTAAATACCTACGCATGGAGTCATCATAACCAAAGGTTGATGTTGTGGCACCAATTTCAGCACCCATATTACAAATAGTACCTTTTCCTGTACAAGATAAAGATTCAGCTCCTTCTCCAAAATATTCAACAATACATCCAGTGCCACCTTTTACAGTTAAAATATCTGCAACTTTTAGAATTACATCTTTTGCAGATGTCCATCCATTTAACTTTCCAGTTAGTTTAATCCCAATTAATTTTGGAAACTTTAATTCCCAAGCCATTCCAGCCATAACATCCACGGCATCTGCACCACCTACACCAATCGCTACCATCCCAAGTCCACCTGCATTTACAGTGTGGGAATCCGTACCAATCATCATTCCTCCAGGAAACGCATAGTTTTCTAAGACCACTTGGTGAATAATACCAGCGCCTGGTTTCCAAAATCCGATACCGTATTTATTTGAAATAGAGGACAAAAAGTTAAATACCTCATTGTTTTGATTCAATGAATCTTGTAAATCTTTACTCGCACCAACCCTAGCTTGTATTAGGTGATCCGCATGTACCGTAGAAGGAACCGCAACGCGTTTCTTACCTGCTTGCATGAATTGAAGTAATGCCATTTGAGCCGTAGCGTCTTGCATTGCAACGCGGTCTGGTGCAAAATCTACATATGATTTTCCTCGTTCAAACGCAACCGTACCATTCCCATCCCATAAATGCGCATAAAGTATTTTTTCCGTTAAGGTTAACGGTTTATTTAGCACTTGTCTAGCTGCATTAATACGCTCAGGGTAAGTTGCATATACCCGTTTAATCATGTCAATATCGAAAACCATAGTAAATTTTTTATTGCCGCAAAGCTACTCAATTAAACATAAAATTGCTACCAATCTACCATGAAATCTTGCATTTTTTCAATAGATTTTTAATGTACTTTTGAGCAATGTTTGCTGATCTTGAAGTTTTTGATCTTTCTACAGTCTTGGCTGGCCCGTCGGTAGCAAGCTTCTTTGCTGAACTGGGAGCAAAGGTTACCAAAATTGAACATCCGATTCATGGAGACGTGACACGAACGTGGCGAATTCCCGGGGAAAAGCAAGAGGTTACAAGTTATTTTTCAAGTATAAATTTCCGCAAGGTGTACATTACTAAGGATTTTACCTTGTCTTCCGATTATTCGTGGTTATTGGAGCGGCTCCCTACGGTTGATGTATTAATCATGAATTTTAAGTCCTCAGATTACTTGAAATTTAATCTTACAAAAGAAAAATTACATGCAATAAACCCACGCCTGATAATAGGTTCGATTTCAGGGTTTGGCGATAATTCAGACCGCGTAGCATATGATTTAATTCTGCAAGCTGAATCGGGAATTATGGCCATGAATGGTGCGCCGGATGGTTTTCCAACTAAAATGCCAATTGCATTAATTGACGTACTAGCCGCACATCAGTTGAAAGAGGCACTTTTGCTCGCATTACTTAAACGTGAAAAGACAAATTTAGGGAGTTGGGTTAGTGTTTCGCTCTATGATGCAGCGGTTTCTAGTTTGGTGAATCAAGCGTCTGCATTTTTAATGAATGGTATAATTCCAACCCGCATGGGAAGTTTACATCCGAACATCGCTCCTTATGGAGAGATTTTTAGAACAAAAGATGAAAAATTAGTCACGTTTGCGGTTGGTTCGGATCGGCAATTTCAAACACTATGCAAGGTGCTTGGTTGTGAATTAATTTCGTCAAATTTAGACTACGCAACAAACGAAGATCGGGTTAAAAACCGCATAAAATTAATGGAAGAACTTGCGCCTTATGTTTTAATGTATGAGGCTAAAGAATTATCTGATTTGACATTAGAACATCTAATTCCGTTGGGAATTATCAAATCATTAGATGAGGTTTTTGAAACCCTGGAGGCTAAAGCGTTGATTCGTGAAGAAACACAGGGCATTACATCTACGAAACGTGTAACGCAACTTGCATTTAAATGGAAATAAGAGAACCACAAAACAAGGAAGAATGGGATAAGTATTATCACCTCAGATGGAAGGTGCTAAGGCAGCCGTGGAATCAACCCCTAGGTTCTGAACGAGATGATTATGAATACGAAACATGGCATTTTGCCGCATTCGAAGGCAACGAAATAATTGGCGTAGGTCGCTTGGATTATTTAGAACCTACTACAAGACAAATTAGATTTATGGCGGTTGAACCGAGCTGTCAATCCAAGGGCATAGGGGCAATCTTGATGAATACTATGGAATTGGATGCCTGGAATTCGGGAGCGACTGAAATTATCTTACATGCTCGAGCGCAAGCGCTTGGGTTTTATGAGAAACTGGGGTATGTTTGCATTGAACCATCCCATTTACTTTTTGGTGAAATTCAACATTTTTTAATGAAAAAGAAAAAGGGATAGCCGTTGCCATCCCTTTTTCCAACCCTAAACCTAACTATTACAGTACAACGATTCGTTGCGTGCCTGCAATTCCTTCTTTATTAAATAAATTCACATAATAAGTTCCAGAACTCAATGAATTAATTTCGATTGAATTAAGTCCGTTGATTTCTTTACTATAAACAACACGACCGTTGTTATCAATTACCAAGAGTTGTACCATTTCTTCATTCCATTGTACCGTTGCATTTCCCATGCTAGGATTTGGAAATACCATCATATTAATGGCTTGTTCCTCTGAAACATTATTTGTTTGATTATTCAAAACAATTACCTCTAAACTATTCATACATCCGTTCCCATCAACTACTGTTACTTCATATGTTCCAGCGGTAAGATTCGTTTGGTCCTCGGTATTTACACCATTTGACCATAGGGTAGTATAGAATGGAACTCCTCCCGTAATTGTTAAATCAATCGTTCCGTCATTACCTTGTACTTCATCAGTTACTGTAGCATTTAATATAATCTCAGCAGGCTGAGAAAGGGTATAGCTGCTGTACGAAATACATCCATTGGCATCAACTACGGTTAATCGGTAGGTTCCAGCATCAAGGTTCGTTAAATCTTGCGTAGTTGCTCCGTTATCCCAAGCGTAAGTAAAACCAGGATTTCCTTGTAGTATACTCACATCGATAGCACCGTTCGCTTGACCGAAACACTGAATTGGAGTTACAACGCCATTAACTTGAACTGCTACTGGCGCATTCACTGTAAACGTTGTATCTGAACTACAACCAATGGCATCCACCAAGGTTAGGGTATAGGTTCCAGTTTCTATTCCCGTATTTTGAAGTCCTACCATACCATTGGACCATGTAACCGATACATTACCCGTTACATTCGTTGGATTAAGGCTAACTGTTGAAGAGGTACTGGCACAAGTTCCTTGAATGGTTACATTAAAAACCGCTTCGTGTACAAAGGTTTGAGCCAGTAAGACTGCTGCTGCAGCATTTAAACGCCCGCTACCAATTTTTCCAGCATACAATGGATTCAATGCATCGATATTGGTAGAAGTATTTTTAAGTATTGTTTCAAGATCAACATTTCCTAGGCAAGGATTTACAGCCAACATAAGGGCAACTGTACCTGTTACATATGGAGCGGCATAGGAGGTGCCCGAACTACTCAAATACCATCCGTCCATCGGAGCAATCGCAACATTGTATCCTGGAGCAGATAAATCAACCATTTGGTTGTGTTGATGCGTAGATAATGGATCTCCGTTTACTTGTTCGTGATTGTCTAATTCACCAATGCTGGTTACTGCAAATACATGGGCATATGCAGCTGGATAAACTAACGCGTCTGGCGAATTACATGTGTTCCCATTTCCAGCAGCAGCAATAATAAATGTACCATTGTTATATACTTCGGTTATTACATCTTGCTCGTATTGATTGTAAAAACATCCCGAGGTCCAGCTTAGGTTTAACACCCGAATTCCGTTGTATGTAGCAACAAGTAATTGATTGTAGTTCATTTGGTAGAATGCAATTGATGAATTGAATCCGATTGAACTAAGTCCAATATTATTGTTTGTATTTCCTGCAGCAATTGCACAAACGGCATTTCCGTGTGTTGGAGTAGCAGTATTACTCGCGTCATACGATACGATTTTACCAGTCAATTCTTCGTGCAAGGGATTTACATTTTGATCACTAATTCCAATAATAAAACTCGCATTCCCTTGAGTGATATCCCAGGCCCCTTGCGCATTAATTAAATCTAGGGCATAATTATTTGCAAGACCTAAGTTATAATCGTTTGGTGTATATAATACTTGGTAATTTGGTGCTTGCTCAATTCCTGTAAGCACAGGTATTGACTTAAGTGTATTCGTTAATACTTCTTCAGTGCAATTACATTCAATCTCATAAACTTGTTGAAGCTTAGCTTGTTTTGATGATGCTAATGCTTGTGTTACTCGAGTGATTCCTATGGAAGAAATCGCAGCATTGAATGTTTCATTGTTTGATACCAATTGTCCATCTGTTGAAACCGTTGGGATTGCTGAATGATCCGTAATCTGCACCCATACTTTAGAAACTTGACCTAAACTTACAGTGGTTAAACTTCCTAAGATTAAAACGAAAAGTAGTGCTGTTTTTTTCATATCCTTTGGTATTAGCGTTGTTTGTTAAACCAAAGGTGACTATATATAAAGTCTGATATATTCAGTTTTTCTTCCGGCACATGCAAAATACACGTACATACCGATAAGAATCTATGTAGTTATTGGGAAGGCACTACGTAGTTATACGTAGTTCGGATGGTTTTCTATCCGTTAAGGATGATTGTTTTTTGGATTGATTCTGTATGAATCTTCTTAGATTTTGTTTTACCTGGTTTAGTAACTTTTACTTTGAACCATGTTGATTTTGCATGGGAAGTATTCAGTTCAATTAGGACATATCCATGATGTCTTAGGTTTACAAAGTCCAATGCGGGATTAAGGGTCTTATTTCGTAGTTTGCGTTCAACCGATTTTGTCTTGCAAGACGAATACCGTTCATTGTAATTAGCAGATGTTACACTAGGGGCTACCCATTCAACCCCAAGTGGTTTATTTTTATGCTCAAGTTTTAAAGCTAATGAAGAATGAATGTCACCCGTAAGCACAATGAGGTTATTTGCTTGATATTTAGCAAGGCTGATTTTATGGAATTCATCGAATAATTGATTTCGTTCTTTTAAATACCCTTGCCAGGTATCCATACTTTTTTTTATGCCGGCTACACCTGGTGGAATTGTAATACTAGATAAGAGAACTTGATTACCAAGAATATTCCAGGCGGCATCCGATTGATTCATGGAGTTCACAAGCCAATCATATTGTGTGCTTCCTAACATGCTGCTGCTATCTAGGTTTTCACCTTCTTGTGTTGGTTGTTTTGTCCTTCCTTTGAGTCGTTCATCAAGCATAAATAAATTGGCTAAGGAACCAAAGTTAAATTCCCTTTGTATTTCATATTGCGTATTGTCCGTAATGGGTAACCATTCAAAATATGCTTGTTGCGCGGCATGTTTTCGGTCATTCCAATCCCCGTCTTCTTCTTGGTGATTTTGAGCTCCTTCGGTATATGTATCATTCGCTATTTCATGATCATCCCAAACAGAAATAAACGGGGTGTTTTGATGAACTTTTTGCAGTTGTTCATCCAATCGATATTGGGCATACCGAGATCGGTAATCTTGAATCGTTAGTAATTCTTTGGCAGGCAGATGCGCACGATTTAAGGACTTGTCGCCATAAACCCCGGGACCATATTCATAGATGTAATCGCCAAGATGAACTACAAAATCTAGATTAGGAATATTGGCTATGGATTCATAAGCGTTGAAATAACCCCATTCATAATTACTGCAACTTACCACAGCGAATTTTAAGTGGTCTGGATTCGTTCCAATGGTTTTCGTTTTTCCAATAATAGAAGTATCCTCACCATAAATGAATCTGTAGAAATATTGTTTGTCTTGCGAAAGATTGGCCGCATTCATTTTAACTGACAAGCCCCGCGAAATCTCCACTTCATATTGGTATGTTCTTGCGACCTCTTTAAAATTAGCTTGTTCACTCACTTGACAACGCACCATACGAAAGGATTGAAGCTTGAATGGGTTTAACGCCGTCCACAAAACAACCCCTTTTTCTGTTGGGTCTCCGGATGCTACGCCAAAAGGAAACACGCCTTTCGATTTCAATTGGTCATTAATTTCCGAACAATAAATTCGTTCGATTTGACTGTTTACGTTGAGACTAATCAATAAAAATATAAAGAGCGTATTGCGCATTTTTTTAGTTAAAATTAAGGGTATTAATTCTATACGTAGTGGTTAATTCTGAATTTCATTTAAATTTAAGCTAAATTTTAACCCATGAAAAACTACCTACTCCTTATTTTCTTTATTCAGCAACTCAGTTTTTTTGCACAAAACATCATTTGGCAGGATGATTTTGAAAACCCAGCAGCCTGGACTTTAAATGCTGTAAGCGGTGCGAATGGAATTGATGCAAATATCTGGGTGATTTCAGACGCTGAAGGTGGGGTAGCGGCCGGCAATTGTGGAGTTGCTGGAAATGGCAATAAGACCTTGCATGTGGGATGCCAAGGTGCATGGTGCGTTGGCAGTGGGGCTACCTATAATGCAGGCGATGGTGGCTTTGGATTAATTGATGCTACAACAAATAAACGCGCATTTACGAGTACCAATATAAATACAATGAATACTGGTGTTTTGAATTTGTCTTTTGATTACATCGGTATAGGGCAGCCAGGAGCTGATTTTGGAAATGTAGTATACAGTCTAGACGGTGGAAGTAATTGGTCTGTTTTGCAGGTTATAAACTCAGGTACAACCTGTGCCTCAGGGCAAGGACTTTGGAGTAGTGTTGTTGCCTTGTTGCCCGCTGGTTGTTCGAATATCTCCACCCTAAGAATTGGATTTGAATGGCATAATGATAATGACGGTACTGGTTCAGATCCTTCCTTGGCTATCAATAACGTGAAAATTACGTCCCCAGTTCAACCGTCGGTGACAGCTTCATATATGCTTTCCAGTAACGCAACGTGCATAGGAGATTGCATTTCGATTACCAATACCAGTACCGGTGCAAATACGTACTCGTGGGATTTCGGTAACGGTCAAATGTCCACCTTGCAAAATCCCAATCCAGCGTGTTATTATTTTCCGGGAACATACAACGTTCAATTGATTGCTTGTAATGGTATGACCTGTGATACGAGCCTTATGGCAATAACAGTTCAACCACTTTTAACAGGAACCTTGAATGTAACGAGCACAGGTCCATACACATGGCCTTTCAACGGTATGGTTTACACGTCTTCTGGGACATACGTTGATACTGCAGCGAATGCAAATGCGTGCGATAGCTTGGTTACCTTAACCCTAACTATTTTAACCGGCGGAATTAATGACTTAAATGGGTTATCATCGAAAAGAATAGTCAGGATTACTGATTTGAGTGGCAGAGTAACTGTAAAGAGACCGGGCCAAATCCTCATACTATATTTTGAGGATGGAACAACAGAAAGGGTTTGGATTGAGGAATAGTAAGTATTTAAATATGAAAAGATTATTATTAGGTTTTTGTTTTATATTGATTTGTGTGTTAACCAATCAGGTTAAGGCTACACATATCCTTGGCGGAGAAATTTATTACGATTCTTTAGGTAACGGTTTTTATAAGGTAACATTTGAGATTTACAGAGATTGTAACAGTGCAACGGCCTATGACAACCCGCTCGTTTATACGATATTTAATGAAGATGGAACCTATTACTCAGAAGAGATTGTTTCCTTGTTTTCTAGTGCGATTTTACCCATTGTGTATGATGACCCTTGCGTAACTCCTCCAAATAATATTTGCGTTGAAAAAGGAATTTATATTGATACGATTCAATTGCCATTCAATCCATCCGGGTATCATATATCTTATCAAAGATGCTGTTGGGCAAATAATATAGACAACATCGTAGATCCTGGAAATAATGGAATCACATTAACAACCTTTATTCCAGGGAGTGCATTAACCCCTGTCTATAATCAGGGAGCACGATTTACTAATTATCCCCCCTTGGTGCTATGCGCACAAAACACCTTAAACTTTGATCACGTAGCGTTTGATCCGGATGGTGATTCCCTTACCTATGAGCTAGCAGACCCTTTACTCGGTGGAAGTATTGCTAATGTAATCCCAAACCCTGAATCACCGCCTCCATATGCAGGTGTTGCATGGAATCCCGGATTTTCCACCCTCGTTCCTTTTGGTGTGGGTTCATCGATTACAATAAATCCCCAAACAGGTATGATGTCTTTCACGCCAAACAATATCGGAAATTTTGTTGCAGGGGTAAGGGTAAACGAGTTTAGAAACGGGGTATTAATAAATTCAAAGATTAGAACCTTCGCGTTTAGAGTGGTTATTTGTCAGGTGGACATACCGATTTCTGTTAATATTACAGGACCGCCTCAATTGGTTGAGGATTGTGGTTTTGCAGGATTTATAATTTCAAGAACGGATACTACATCAAACTTGATTGTGCAAATAGGCCTTGGTGGAACAGCTACAAATGGGGCTGATTATCCATTCATTCCCGCCTCATTAACCATTCCTACCGGTGTGTTTTCAGATACCATTGCCGTTGAAGCATTATTAGACACCTTAATTGAGTCAACCGAAACAGTTTTCTTTAGTGTTATTGTTCCGAATCCCTGCGACGGCACCTTCGACACCACATCAATTACGCTAAACCTAGTTGATTATCAACCCTTACAACTTGTCGCGCTTGATTCTACAAATGTGTGTGTTGCGGGAGGCGAAGTTCCTTGGCTTGGATGCTCCGCTAGTTTTGGATTGCCACCGTATCAATACAATTGGTCTCCGGGAGTTTTTCCAAATAACGACACGATAACCTTGTCAGGTAACCTGTTGGCGCCGAACCAAAACCTATTTTCTGTAGAGGTGCTAGATCAATGTGGTAAGACAGCCATTATTGATCCAATTGCAGTATTTAACCAATGTCCTTTGGTGGCTCCCAATGTATTAACATTAAATGGTGATCAAACAAACGAGGTTTTTATAATTAAACATTTAGAAGACTACAACGCCGTGCAGTTAAGAGTGTTTAATCGATGGGGCAATGTAGTTTATCAAAATGATGCATACCAAAATGATTGGTCTGGTATAGCGGACAACGGCAAAGAACTTTCTGATGGGGTATATTTTTATACGATATTACCCGAAAGTGAAAAGTATGCATACGATGACCAAGAACGAACCAAGTTTTTACTTGCCGGCTTTTTACACATTTTCCATTAGGTCTTTTTTATGATTAATTAGTAATAAATCATCTATTGTCAGGCAATCAAACACAGTAAAAATCATAACATGCCTGATTTTATGCGAAATATTTAAAAGTTTTTCACTTTTCCTATTGTGTAATTAATTTAACCTTGTATCTTTGCACCCCTCAAAGAGCGTTTGAGGTAATTATATATTGTTAAATTAAGAGTATTTTTATGCCAACTATTCAACAGTTAGTTCGCAAAGGAAGAACGGCGGTAGTGAAGAAAAGTAAGTCTGCTGCACTTGATTCATGTCCTCAACGAAAGGGAGTATGTGTTCGTGTGTATACAACCACTCCAAAAAAGCCAAATTCTGCCATGCGTAAAGTGGCTCGTGTTCGATTAACTAACGGACGCGAAGTCAATGCTTATATCGGAGGTGAAGGTCACAACCTTCAGGAACACTCCTTAGTATTAGTTCGTGGTGGTCGTGTTAAAGACCTACCGGGAGTTCGTTACCACATTGTACGCGGTGCTGAAGATACAGCGGGTGTTCAGGGACGATCTCAACGACGTTCAAAATATGGTACTAAACGACCTAAGCAAAAATAATACAGTTGTCAATCAGCGATAATTTTTAAGCGATGAGAAGAAGAAAAGCGAAAAAAATTGCCATCCTCCCGGATCCGAAATTCAACGAACAGGTTGTTACCAAGTTTGTGAATAATTTAATGTATTCCGGAAAGAAGAGTTTGGCCTTTAAAATATTCTATGATGCGATAGAGCTCGTAGAAAAAAAGATTGAAGATACTCCAGGTCTTGAAGTATGGAGAAAAGCAATTGAAAATGTTACTCCGAGCGTTGAGGTTAGAAGCCGAAGAGTTGGTGGAGCTACGTTTCAAATTCCAACCCCAGTGCGTGAGGAACGAAAGTCATCTCTTGCAATGAAGTGGTTGATTGGATATGCTCGCAAGCGCAACGAGAAAACGATGTCACAAAAGTTAGCTGCAGAAATTATTGCGGCTTCTAAAGAAGAAGGTGCGGCTTTCAAGAAGAAAGAAGATACCATCAGAATGGCAGAAGCAAATAAAGCATTTTCACATTTTAGATTCTAAGAAATGGCAAGAGATCTTAAATACACCAGAAACATTGGAATTGCTGCACATATTGATGCAGGAAAAACTACAACTACAGAGCGAATTTTGTTCTATGGTGGAGTTAACCACAAAATCGGTGAAGTTCATGATGGCGCTGCAACCATGGACTGGATGGAGCAAGAGCAGGAGCGTGGTATTACTATTACTTCAGCTGCAACTACATTAACTTGGAATTACAGAGGTACTCCTTACCATGTAAACATTATCGATACGCCAGGACACGTTGATTTTACGGTTGAAGTTAACCGTTCCCTTCGTGTACTTGACGGACTTGTGTTTTTGTTTTCAGCGGTAGATGGCGTTGAGCCACAATCTGAAACCAACTGGCGTTTGGCTAATAATTACAATGTACCACGTATTGGTTTTGTAAACAAAATGGACCGTCAAGGTGCAGACTTCCTTAAGGTGTGTAAACAAGTTAAGGATATGCTTGGAAGCCATGCGTTGCCATTACAAATCAATATTGGTGAAGAGGACAATTTTAGAGGAGTAGTTGACTTAATTAATTTCCGTGGAATTGTTTGGAATGAGGATGATTATGGAATGACCTTCCAAGAAGTTGAGATTCCAGCAGATATTATCGATGAAGCTCGTGATTTACGTGGTAAATTGTTAGAAGCAGTTGCTGAGTTTGACGAGACATTAATGGAAAAATATTTCGAAGACGAGAATTCGTTAACGGAGCGTGAAATTCTTGATGCCTTGCGTCAAGCTACAATTTCAGGGAAAGTAGTTCCTATGATGTGTGGTTCTTCTTTTAAAAATAAAGGAGTTCAAGCAATGTTGGATATGGTAATGGAAATTTTACCTTCTCCGCTTGATGTTGAGGCAATCACAGGAATTAATCCTAAAACTGACGAGGAAGTAACAAGAAAACCTTCTTATGATGAGCCGTTTGCAGCTTTAGCATTTAAAATTGCAACGGACCCGTTTGTAGGTAGATTGTGTTTTACTCGAGTATATTCAGGTAAATTAGACGCTGGTTCGTATGTACTCAATACACGTTCTGAAAACAAAGAGCGTATTTCTCGAATCTTCCAAATGCACGCCAACAAACAAAATCAAGTTCCTGAATTAGGTGCTGGTGATATTGGTGCGGTTGTTGGATTTAAGGATATTAAGACGGGAGATACCTTGTGTGCGGAAAATGCACCAATTATCCTTGAGTCTATGGTTTTCCCAGATCCAGTTATTGGATTGGCAATTGAGCCTAAAACTCAGGCAGATACGGATCGTTTATCTATTGGTTTATCAAAATTATCCGAAGAAGATCCAACATTCCGTGTGAATACAGATGAGGACACTGGTCAAACGATCATTTCTGGAATGGGTGAGCTTCACTTGGAAATCATTGTTGACCGTTTGAAAAGAGAATTTAAAGTTGAAGTTAATCAAGGTGCTCCTCAAGTGGCATACCGTGAGGCTATCGCCGGATCAACTGAACACCGTGAAGTTTACAAAAAACAAACGGGTGGTCGAGGAAAATTTGCCGATATTTTGGTTAAAATTTCTCACCAGGATAACCCTGAGAAAAAAGGCTTAGAGTTCATTAACAGCATCAAAGGAGGTAACATTCCAAGAGAATTTATTCCTTCAGTTGAGAAAGGATTCAGAGAATCAATGAAGAACGGTGTTCTAGCAGGATTCCCACTTGAGTCAATGAAAGTTGAATTAATTGATGGTTCATTCCACGCAGTTGACTCCGATTCACTTTCATTCGAATTGTGTGCGAAAATGGCGTACCGTGCTGCATTGAAAGCTTGTTCACCTATACTTTTGGAGCCTATCATGAAAATGGAAGTGGTAACACCAGAAGATTATTTTGGAGATGTTCAAGGAGATTTAAATAGACGACGTGGAATGCCTACAGGAATGGATGATCGTGCCGGAGCTAAAGTGCTTAAAGCAGACGTTCCGTTATCAGAAATGTTTGGTTATGTAACCCAGTTACGTACAATTACTTCTGGACGCGCAACATCTTCCATGGAGTTTTCTCACTATGCTGCAGCACCTAAGAATGTAGCAGAGGATGTAATTTCAAAAGCGAAGTAATTTTTCAGCATAAAATTGAAAAGAAATGAGTCAGAAAATTAGAATAAAATTAAAGTCTTACGATCACAATCTAGTAGACAAGTCTGCTGAGAAAATTGTAAAGACTGTAAAAGCTACAGGTGCCGTTGTAAGTGGTCCTATTCCATTACCAACACACAAGCGTATTTACACGGTATTGCGTTCCCCACACGTTAATAAAAAGGCGCGTGAGCAGTTCGAATTGTGTGCATACAAGCGCTTGCTGGACATCTACAGCAGTTCATCAAAAACTGTAGATGCGTTGATGAAATTGGAGTTGCCAAGTGGCGTTGATGTAGAAATTAAAGTATAATCTTAAGTTAAATTAGTTATGTCAGGAATTATTGGACGAAAAATCGGAATGACTAGCATCTATAGTGCCGAGGGCAAATCACAGCCATGCACGCTTGTTGAAGCTGGTCCCTGCGTAGTAACTCAAGTTAAAACAATCGACCGTGATGGGTATGATGCTGTTCAATTGGGTTTTGGAAATCGCAAAGAGAAGAATACCCCGAATGCATTGAAAGGGCACTTCAAAAAAGCAAATACTACACCAAAATCAAAATTGGTAGAGTTTAAAGGATTCGAAAGTTGCAATGCTGGAGATGAAATAAATGTAAGTATTTTCGAAGAAGGTGAGTTTGTTGATGTTACTGGAACTTCAAAAGGTAAAGGATTTCAAGGGGTAGTTAGAAGACATAACTTCGGTGGTGTTGGACAATCAACTCATGGTCAGCATAACCGTTTACGTGCACCAGGTTCAATCGGAGCATGTTCATATCCAGCTCGTGTATTCAAAGGAATGCGCATGGCAGGACAAATGGGAAATAAGCAGCGTACACAATCAAATCTTGAGATTCTTAAGGTGTTGGCGGATCGCAATATATTAATCATTAAAGGATCTATTCCAGGAGCGAATAATTCTTATGTAACAATTTATAAGTAATGGAAGCGAAAGTATATAGCGTAAGCGGTAAGGCGTCTTCAGCGAAAGCAAATCTCTCTGATGAGGTGTTTGGTATAGAGCCAAATAACCATGCGATATATCTAGATGTTAAACAACATTTAGCAAATCGCAGACAAGGAACACACAAGACTAAAGAGCGAAATGAAATTGCGGGATCAACCAAGAAGCTTAAGAAGCAAAAAGGTACAGGTGGTGCAAGAGCAGGTAGCGCTAAATCTGGTACTCGTGTAGGTGGTGGTCGTATTTTTGGACCAAGACCAAGAAACTATTCGTTCAAATTGAATGTTAAACTTAAAAGATTAGCGAGAAAATCAGCTTTTTCATATCAAATGAAAAATGATGCCTTAATGGTTTTAGAAGATGTAAAGATGGATGCAATCAAAACAAAAGATTTTGTTTCTATGGTATCTGCACTTTCTTTAGAGAACCAAAAGGTTTTGTTGATCCTAGGTGATAAAAACGATGCTGTTTATTTAGCTGCTAGAAACTTGAAAAAGGTAAAGGTAGTTACGGTAGAATCGTTTAATACCTATGACGTGTTAAACGCACGCAAAGTTTTAGTAACCCAAACGGCGATTAGTCGTATTGAAGAAATTTTAAATTAATTGATCCAGGGTCATGCAAGGAATAATTAAAAAGCCGATAATTACAGAGAAAGCAACGTTTGCTTCTGAGGCTAGAAATGCGTTCACTTTTGAAGTGGATCGCAAAGCGAATAAGCTTGAAATAAAACATGCTGTCGAGAAAATGTACGGAGTACACGTCACAGAGGTGCGTACACAAAATTATGGCGGTGGAAAATCTTCTGTGAAATATACAAACAAAGGCATTGTTGAGCAACGTAGCAAACAATGGAAGAAGGCTGTAGTTTCAATCGCAGATGGTGAAACCATTGATTTGTTTAACAACTATTAATTGAGCAATGAGCGTTAGAAAGTTTAAACCAACAACCCCTGGTCAACGTCACAAAGTGGCTATCGACATGTCGGTAATTACCGCGTCGAAACCAGAGAAAAGCCTTGTTAAAGGTGGTACTAAATCTGGTGGCCGTAACAATGATGGACGTATGACTATGCGTTATATCGGGGGAGGGCACAAACAAAAGTATCGTATCGTAGATTTCAAACGAAATAAGTTTGATATCCCTGCAACCGTAAAAGCGATTGAATATGATCCAAACAGAACTGCAAATATCGCATTGCTATATTATGCAGATGGTGAGAAGCGTTATATTATTGCACCAAATGGATTGAAAGTAGGTGATACCGTTACTGCAGGTAGAACAGCTACTCCTAATGTTGGAAATGCAATGTATTTATCTGATGTTCCATTAGGTACCCTAATTCATAACATTGAATTAATGCCTGGTAAAGGTGGGTCTATAGCTCGTGGTGCCGGTACTTATGGTCAATTAAATGCACGTGAAGGTAAATTCGCAGTAGTAAAAATGCCTTCTGGTGAAACACGCATGGTACTTGTAACTTGTTTAGCAACAGTTGGTGTTGTATCCAATGGGGAGCATAACCTAGAGCGTTCTGGTAAAGCAGGTCGTTCACGATGGTTAGGCCGTCGTCCACGTGTACGTGGTGTGGTAATGAATCCAGTGGATCACCCGATGGGTGGTGGTGAAGGAAGAAATTCTGGAGGTCATCCACGATCTAGAAATGGTATGCCAGCAAAAGGATACAAAACTAGATCCAAAACTAAGTATTCGAATAAGTTCATTATAGAAAGAAGAAAAAAATAACGTAGTATGAGTCGTTCATTAAAAAAGCCGCCTTTTGTTCACTACAAACTGATGAAACGAGTGGATGATGCCCAAGCTTCAAACAGCAAGGCAGTAATTAAAACATGGTCGCGTGCGTCCACAATCACTCCGGATTTCGTTGGTCTGACCTTCGCGGTACACAATGGTCACAAATTTATTCCTGTATTTGCTACAGAGAATATGGTAGGTCACAAGTTAGGCGAATTTTCTCCAACGAGAAACTTCCGCGGACATGGTGGAAATAAAAAAGATAAAAAACGATAAGATAAATTTTAAGTCATGGGTGCTAGAAAAAGACTAAGGGCTGAGAAGTTGAAAGATGAGAAAAAACAAATTGCGATAGCGCAATTGAATGATTCGAAAATTTCTCCCCGTAAAATGAGAATGGTTGCCGATTTAATTCGCGGAGTTGAAGTGAATAAAGCGCTTAATATTTTAAGCCATAATTCAAAATTTGCTGCGGTTGGGTTAGAAAAGTTACTACGTTCTGCAATCTCGAATTGGGAACAGAAAAACGAAGGCAAAGACCTGAGTGAGGAGAAAGTGTTTGTGAAATCAATCGAAGTTGCTGGAGGAGCAATGTTGAAACGAATTCAACCAGCACCACAAGGCCGTGCACACAGAATTAGAAAAAGATCAAATCATGTTACAATCATCGTTGATGGTGTAAATTCTTAAGAATATGGGACAAAAGACAAATCCAATTGGTAATCGTTTAGGCTACATCCACGGATGGGAATCTAACTGGTATGGTGGTAGAGATTACAAAGATAAAATCGTAGAGGATGATCAAATTCGTAAGTATTTGAATGCTCGTTTAGCTAAAGCTAGCATTGCAAAAATCATCATCGAACGAACACTTAAGTTGGTTACCGTAACAATTAATACCGCTCGTCCGGGTGTGATTATTGGTAAAGGTGGACAAGAAGTTGATAAGCTAAAAGAAGAGCTTAAAAAATTAACTAAGAAAGAGATTCAAATCAACATCTTCGAAGTTAAACGTCCGGAGCTAGACGCACGATTAGTTGCTGATGCTGTGGCACGTCAACTTGAAGCTCGAATTTCATTTCGTCGAGCAATTAAAATGGCTATCGCAGGAACGATGCGTTTAGGTGCCGAAGGAATTAAAATTAAAATATCTGGTCGTTTGAATGGTGCAGAAATGGCACGTTCTGAAATGTACAAAGATGGTCGTACCCCATTACACACCTTCAGAGCAGATATCGATTATGCAGTTTCAGAAGCACATACAACCTATGGTCGTCTTGGAATCAAAGTATGGATTTGCCGTGGAGAAGTATACGGGAAACGTGACCTTTCACCAAATGTAGGAATGTCATCAGGTTCGTCGAATGCTGGCAACAGTGGTTCAGCTTCACCAAAAAGAAAGAAAAAGTAATACGCTTAAAAGAGTACTAAAATGTTACAACCAAAAAGAACGAAGTTCAGAAAAGTACAGAAGGGGAGAAACCGAGGTTTAGCACAACGTGGGTCTTCTATAGCTTTTGGATCATTTGGTCTAAAAACGTTAGAGCCAGGATGGATCACCTCTCGTCAAATCGAAGCTTCCCGTATCGCAGT
Organism: Crocinitomicaceae bacterium; assembly: GCA_044347515.1. Classification (GTDB taxonomy): domain Bacteria; phylum Bacteroidota; class Bacteroidia; order Flavobacteriales_D; family Crocinitomicaceae; genus UBA952. The sequence goes on from JBIKUO010000001.1 coordinate 84,552, forward strand.
TACGCGTTACATGAAAAGGGAAGGTAAAGTGTGGATTCGAATTTTCCCAGACAAACCAGTTACGGCAAAACCGGCTGAGGTTCGGATGGGTAAAGGTAAGGGTGCATTGAGCCATTGGGTTGCAGTGGTTAAACCTGGTCGAATTATGTTTGAAGCAGATGGTGTTTCTTATGAAATCGCTAAAGAAGCTATGCGTTTAGCGGCGCAAAAACTTCCTGTAAAATGCAAATTCGTAGTTCGTAATGACTTTGTTATACCTGCTTAATCTTAGAAAATGAAGACACAAGATATATCGAAATTATCGCTAGAAGATTTGAATCGTAAACTTACAGAGTTACAGGGTCAAATGATTTCTTTAACCCTTACTCACAAAACGGCTCCAATTGAGAACCCAATGAGAATTAAGAGTTTGAGAAAGACAATCGCGAGATTTAATACTGAATTAACCAAAAGAAACAGCGCAGCATAAGCGCAATAATTGAAGCTTAACATGGAAAAGCGAAATTTAAGAAAAGAAAGAATCGGGATCGTAACAAGTGACAAAATGGATAAGTCTGTTGTTGTGGCTGTAGAGCGTAAGAAGAAACACCCGAAGTATGGTAAGTTCGTTAAAACGACTACAAAATTTGTAGCGCACGACGAGAAGAATGATAGCCATATTGGCGATACAGTGAAAATTATGGAAACGCGTCCCTTAAGTAAAACTAAGAACTGGCGCCTAGTAGAAATTGTTGAAAGAGCGAAATAACCTGAGAAATGATACAAACAGAATCAAGATTATCAGTTGCTGATAATTCCGGCGCAAAAGAGGTACTCTGCATTAGAGTGTTAGGTGGTACTCGCAGAAGATATGCTTCTGTAGGTGACAAGATTGTTGTTGCTGTGAAAAGTGCAATGCCAACTGGTGCAGTGAAAAAAGGTTCAGTGGCTACTGCTGTTGTAGTGCGCACGAAAAAAGAAATCCGCAGACCAGATGGATCATACATCCGCTTCGATGATAATGCATGCGTTATTTTGAATCAAGCAGGTGAGATGAGAGGAACACGTATTTTCGGACCTGTGGCAAGAGAATTACGTGAGAATAATTATATGAAAATCGTTTCATTAGCACCTGAGGTGTTGTAATTTAAAGAGATATGCAAACGAAGTTAAAAATAAAAGTAGGAGACCTAGTTAAAGTCATCAGCGGTGACTCTAAAGGTCAAGAAGGTAAGATTACCTCAATTAGCCGTACTAAAATGCGTGCAACGGTTGAAGGCGTTAACCTTGTGAAACGTCACACTAAACCTAGTGCGTCTAATCCACAAGGTGGAATTGAGGAAAAAGAAGGAACAATTCATGTTTCTAATCTGATGCTGGTTGTTGCTGGTCAAGCAACACGAGTAGGTAGAAAAGAAAATGATAAAGGTAAATTAGTACGTTTTTCAAAGAAATCAGGGGAGGTGATTAAATAATGAGTTATACACCACGACTTAAAGAAAAGTATCAAGCTGTAATCATTAAAGATTTAACAGAGCAGTTTGGATATAAATCAGCTATGCGAGTTCCTAAATTGACTAAAATTGTTTTAAGTCAAGGGATGGGCGATGCGGTAGCTGACAAAAAATTAATTGAAAATGCAGCAGCTGATTTGTCAAGAATCGCTGGTCAGAAAGCAATTACTACAAATTCCAAAAAGGACATTTCTAACTTCAAACTTAGAAAAGGTATGCCGATTGGAACGAAGGTAACCTTACGAGGAGATCGCATGTATGATTTCTTAGATCGTCTACTTTCAGTTTCATTGCCGCGAACTCGAGATTTCCGTGGAATTAACCCTAAAGGATTTGACGGACGTGGTAATTTCAATCTAGGAATTAAAGAACACATTATTTTTCCAGAGATTGATATCGATAAAGTAAATAAAATTCTTGGTATGGACATCACGTTTGTGACCACCGCTGAGAGTGATGAAGAAGCGAAAGCATTGTTAGACGCATTTGGTTTCCCATTTGCAAAAAAATAATAAGAAATGGCAAAAGAATCAATGAAAGCGCGTGAGCGCAAAAGAGAACGGATGGTAGCACGATATGCTAAAAAACGTGAACAATTGACGAAGGTTTTGAAATCTACTTCAACAGACGAAGAAGTGATAAATCAAAAATGGGATGCAATGATGGCGTTACAAAAGATTCCTGCGAATTCATCTAAAATCAGACTACATAACCGTTGTGGTTTAACAGGTCGTCCTCGTGGTTACATGCGTCATTTTGGAATTTCAAGGGTGACTTTCAGAGAAATGGCTTTGGCTGGAAAAATCCCAGGAGTTCGTAAAGCAAGTTGGTAATATTATAAAGTTTAAAAAGAAATGACTACAGATCCAATCGCAGATTTTTTAACCCGTATACGCAACGCAAGCGCTGCTGGGTTAAAAATGGTTGAAATTCCAAGTTCAAACACAAAACGTGCAATGACACAAATTTTGTTTGATCAAGGTTACATTCTTAACTACAAGTTTGAGGATGACAACAAACAGGGTATCATTAAAATTGCATTGAAATACAATATGTCTACGCGTATTCCTGCAATTACCAAATTACAACGAATCTCTAAGCCAGGGTTAAGAAAATATGCCGGTTCCGAAGAACTTCCGCGTGTATTAAACGGACTTGGTATCGCCATGATCTCTACATCCAGAGGTGTGATTACAGATAAAGAGGCACGCAAGTTGAATGTTGGTGGTGAAGTATTGTGTTACGTATATTAAAAATTGAAAGATGTCAAGAATTGGTAAATTGCCCATTACAATCCCTGCAGGTGTAGAATATGCACTGAATGGAAATGTAGTTTCCATCAAAGGAAAGAAAGGGGCTTTAACACAAGATATAGATTTGTCAAGTGTTACATTGAGTTTGGAAGATAATATCCTTACGATTACTCGCGCTTCAGAAGCTCCGGATCACCGATCTAAGCATGGTTTATATCGTGCATTAATCCAAAACATGATTGTTGGGGTTACAGACGGATTTAAAAAAGAGATGGAAATCGTTGGTGTAGGTTATCGTGCAAATGCGAACGGACAATTATTAGAATTGGCACTTGGGTTTTCGCATCAAATAATCTTTGAAATTCCTAAGGAAGTTGTTTGTACAACAGTAACTGAAAAAGGTAAAGCTCCAGTGGTAACGTTAGAGTCATTTGACAAACAATTGTTAGGTGCTGTCGCAGCGAAGATTCGTAGCTTTAGAAAACCTGAACCATACAAAGGAAAAGGTATTAAGTTCGTAGGAGAAGAAATTAGAAGAAAAGCTGGTAAATCAGCAGGTAAAAAATAATAGGTAAAGTCATGGCACTAAACAAAGTTTTAAGAAGAGCGAAAATCAAACGCAGAATCAGAAAGAAAGTTTTTGGCACCTCTGCTATTCCAAGATTGTCTGTATTTAGAAGTAATAAGCAGATTTATGCTCAGATTATTGATGATACAACAGGTAAAACACTTGCCTCTGCAGGTTCGTTGAAGAATGATGCAGCTCAAAAAGCAGCAAAACTTGAACAAGCAGCAATGGTTGGAAAAATGATTGCTGAAAATGCTACGAAAGCTGGTATTCAAGCGGTAGTGTTTGATCGTAATGGTTATTTATATCACGGAAGAGTGAAATCACTTGCTGATTCGGCTCGAGAAAGTGGACTTAAATTTTAATAAGAATGAGTACGCAACAAAATTTAAACAGAGTAAAATCGGCAGATATTGAGTTAAAAGATAAACTCGTTGCCGTGAACCGTGTAACTAAAGTAACCAAAGGAGGAAGAACCTTCAGTTTTTCAGCAATCGTTGTGGTTGGAGATGAGAACGGTGTGGTTGGTCATGGACTTGGAAAAGCAAAAGAAGTAACAGAAGCCATTACCAAAGGAATTGATGATGCGAAAAAGAATTTGATTCGCGTTCCAATTCGTAAAGGAACTGTGCCTCACTCGCAAAAAGGAAAATACGGTGGTGCTGAGGTTTTATTGAAACCAGCTACGGATGGTACCGGTGTAATTGCAGGCGGTGCGATGCGTGCAGTGCTAGAGTCTGTTGGTATACACAACGTATTAGCAAAATCTCAAGGGTCTTCGAATCCACACAATGTGGTAAAAGCTACAATGGATGCGCTTTCTAAAATGCGTGATGCAGCAGCAGTTGCTCGTCAGCGTGGAATTGACCTTAATAAAGTATTTAACGGGTAATTTTTCAAACAATGAGTGTAATTAAAATCAAACAAGTAAGAAGTGCCATTAAACGTCCAGCTGATCAAAAAGCTACGATTAAAGCATTAGGATTTAAACGTCTAAATCATGTGGTTGAAAAAGAAGGAACTCCGCAGATTTTGGGTATGATAAATAAGGTAAAGCACCTTATTCAAATCGTTGATTAATAAGATAATAACTTAGAAATGGGTTTACATGATTTAACACCGGCCGCTGGATCGGTTAAAAGTGAAAAAAGAATAGGTAGAGGACAAGGATCAGGCCGTGGTGGAACATCAACACGTGGTCACAAAGGAGCTAAGTCTCGTTCTGGTTATTCGAAGAAGATAGGTTTCGAAGGGGGGCAAATGCCTTTGCAAAGACGAGTGCCTAAATTTGGTTTCAAAAACATTAACAGAGTTGAATACAAGGCTATAAATCTTGATTCGCTTCAAATGTTGGCCGAAACTAAAGGAATTTCAGAATTCAATTTAGATACTTTCTTGGATAATGGATTAATCTCTGGTACCAAGTTGGTGAAAATTTTAGGTCGTGGTGAATTGAAGGCTGCAGTTAAAGTAACTGCACATCATTTTTCTGCAACAGCAACAGCAGCAATCGAAGCAGCAGGGGGTAGTGTTACCAAAATCTGATAATAAATCGAAATGAAAAGATTCATAACCAATCTGAAAAACATTTGGAACGTAGTTGAACTTCGTCAACGAATCCTATTAACCTTAGGGTTGGTGCTTGCATACCGGATTGGCTCGTTTGTAATTCTTCCAGGAATTAACTACAGTATATTAGAAAGTGCCTCTGCAGGTGGTTCTGAAACTCAAAAAGGAATTGAGAATTTATTGTCTCTTTTCTCTGGTGGTGGTTTTACAAATGCGTCTATAATGGCTTTAGGTATAATGCCTTACATTTCAGCAAGTATCATCATGCAGTTGTTAGGGATGGCTGTTCCAGCCGTTCAAAAACTTCAAAATGAAGGGGAATCAGGACGTAAAGTAATTAATAATTATACCCGAATTCTTACCATAGTAATATGTGCGCTTCAAGCTCCATCTTACTTAAAAATGTATGTAGAACAGAAAGGCGCATTACCTGATGATCCATCTACATTTTGGTGGGCACAAACCATAATTATATTAGTTGCTGGTTCCATGTTCGCTGTATGGTTAGGTGAGCGTATTACAGAGAAAGGAATTGGCAATGGAATCTCATTGTTAATCGCTGTAGGTATTTTATCGCGACTTCCAGGAGCTTTCATTGCAGAGGTTGGAAAGTCTTTTGAAGGAGGTAACCTTATCAAGTTGGTATTAGAAGTTATCGTGTTAATGCTAATTATTTTAAGTGTTATTCTCATAGTTCAAGGGGTACGCAGGGTGCCGCTAAACACAGCAAAAGGTGTGGTTGGAAATCGCGCGGTAGAAGCACAACAAACAAGAAATTACCTACCTCTAAAAGTTAATGCAAGTGGGGTAATGCCGATTATTTTTGCTCAGGCAATACTAACGATTCCAATGACTATATTTTTGAGCGCAACCGACTCCAAAGGTGGAGGGGGTATTGTTCAACGCATATTGAGCGATCCGTACGGTTTATGGTATAATGTTATTCTAGTGGTGATGATTGTAGTGTTCACTTATTTTTATACTGCAATTATGATTAATCCACGTAAGATTGCGGATGATCTTAAGCGAAGCGGTGGGTTTGTTCCGGGCGTAAGACCTGGTGATGACACTGCGCACCATATTGATGATTTAGTAACACGAATTACCTTTCCAGGTTCCCTGTTTTTAGCAGGTATTGCAGTGATACCAGCAATTGCGAAAATTGCCGGAGTTAATGATTCATTTGCGATGTTCTTTGGAGGTACTTCACTTCTAATTATGGTTGGTGTTGTGCTTGACACACTTCAACAGATTGAAACGTATTTGTTGAATCGACATATGGATTCATTAATGGGTGACACGAAGGTGAGAGGAAGAAGAGGAGCTAACGAATTATCAGGATTTTAAGAAATGGCAAAACAATCATCCATAGAACAAGACGGAACTATTTTGGAAGCATTACCCAATGCAATGTTCCGTGTTGAACTTCAAAATGGACACGTGATTACTGCGCATATCTCTGGTAAAATGAGAATGTTTTACATTAAAATTCTCCCAGGAGATCGAGTTAAGGTAGAAATGTCACCATATGATTTAACAAAAGGTAGAATTTCATTTAGATATAAATAATTAATACATAGAAAATGAAGGTTAGAGCATCTGTTAAAAAGCGAACTGCGGATTGCAAAATTGTAAAGCGAAAGGGAAGGGTTTATGTGATCAACAAAAAGAACCCGAAGTTAAAACAACGTCAAGGATAAAATAAGATATATGGCACGTATTGCAGGTATAGATTTACCAAAAAACAAAAGAGGAGTTATCGGATTAACCTACATCTATGGGATTGGACGTAGTACTTCTAAAAAAATTCTAAACGATAACGGAATTGACGAAAACGTAAAGGTTCAAGACTGGAATGATGACCAGTTGTCGGCAATTCGTAATTCAGTGAACGAAGTTAAAACGGAAGGTCAGTTGCGTTCTGAAATCCAATTAAACATTAAGCGATTAATGGATATTGGTTGCTATCGTGGTATCCGTCACCGTTCAGGTTTACCCCTACGTGGTCAGCATACTAAGAACAATTCTAGAACAAGAAAAGGTAAGAGAAAAACTGTTGCCAACAAGAAAAAGGTAACTAAATAATAAGTAAGAACATGGCAAAATCCAATCAAAAGAAGAAGAAAAATGTCAAGGTTGAGGCTGCAGGGGAAGCACATATCCAAGCAAGTTTCAACAACATTATTGTTTCCTTGACAAACAACGCCGGACAAGTGATCTCTTGGTCATCTGCTGGTAAAATGGGCTTCAAAGGTTCTAAAAAGAACACCCCGTATGCCGCTCAGCTAGCCGCTGAAGACGCAGCGAAAGAAGCACATGACTTCGGACTACGTAGAGTTCGTGTTTTTGTGAAAGGTCCAGGAGCTGGGCGTGAGTCAGCGATCCGTTCACTTCACAATTCAGGAATTGAAGTAACTGAAATTATTGATGTGACACCACTACCGCACAACGGTTGTCGTCCACCAAAGAAAAGAAGAGTATAATTTTATTTAACCAGTCATCGAAGGAAAATGCCTTAATTCATGACTAAAAATTAATAACAATGGCAAGATATAGAGGTCCTAAATCAAAAATCGCTCGTCGATTCAGAGATCCAATTTTTGGTCCTGATAAAGCACTTGAGCGTAGAAGTTATGGTCCCGGACAACACGGGCCGTCTAAACGTAGAGGAGGAAAACAATCTGAATACGCTATTCAGTTGGGTGAGAAACAAAAAGCTAAATATACCTATGGTATTTTAGAACGTCAATTCGCTAACATGTTTGAGAAAGCGTCTCGAATGAAAGGAATTACAGGTGAGAACTTACTTCAATTGTGCGAATCTCGTTTAGATAACATGGTGTTCCGTTTAGGAATTGCGCCGTCTAGAAGAGCTGCTCGTCAGTTAGTGGGTCACCGTCACATTACCGTGAATGGAGAAATTGTAAACGTTCCTTCGTTTCACGTTCGTCCAGGGGATACCGTAAGTGTGCGTGAAAAATCTAAATCGCTTGAAGCTGTTGTTTCTTCATTAAACTCGATTAACAAAAGATTAGATTGGATTGATTGGGATGGAGCAACCATGACAGGTAAATTGATTAATATGCCTTCTCGTGATATGATCCCTGAAAACATCAAGGAACAACTAATCGTCGAATTGTATTCTAAATAATTTTTAATTTCAGCAATGGCAATACTTAATTTTCAAAAACCGGATAAAGTTGTAATGCTCCAATCGGATGCGTTTAATGGAGAATTTGAATTTCGCCCACTTGAACCAGGCTATGGCATTACAATCGGTAACTCGCTAAGAAGAATTCTTTTATCTTCTCTAGAAGGGTTTGCAATTTCCTCTATTCGTATAGAGGGCGTTGATCATGAGTTTAGCACCATGAAAGGAGTGGTTGAAGATGTAACGGAAATGATCCTTAATTTGAAACAAGTTCGATTTAAACAACAAATCGATTCTGTAGATAATGAAACGGTAATAGTTTCTATTACTGGTCAAAATACCCTAACAGCAGGTGATATCGGTAAGTTCACAAATGGATTTCAAGTGTTAAATCCGGACTTAGTGATTTGTAACATGGAACCGTCTGTGAAGTTAGAGATGGAACTTACAATCATTAAAGGACGTGGTTACTATCCATCCGAGGAGAATAAAATAGAAGACGCTCCATTCGGTACTATCTTTATTGATTCAATCTTTACTCCGATTAAAAATGTTCAATATACGATTGAAAACTATCGCGTAGAGCAAAAAACGGATTTCGAGAAATTGGTACTTAATATTACCACAGATGGTTCAGTTCATCCGAAAGAGGCCTTGAAGGAAGCTGCTAAAATTTTGATTCAACACTTTATGTTATTCTCTGATGAGCGAATCACATTGGATAATGAAATGAAAACTGAAACTGAGGAATTTGATGAAAGCTCGCTTCACATGCGTCAATTGCTTAAAACGAAATTGGTCGATATGGACTTATCTGTTCGTGCCTTGAATTGTTTAAAGGCAGCTGAAGTTGACACCCTTGGTGATTTGGTTTCTTTCGCGAAATCAGATTTATTGAAATTCCGAAATTTCGGTAAGAAATCTCTTACAGAATTAGAAGACCTTGTAGATAATAAAGGACTTACTTTTGGAATGAATGTAGCAAAGTATAAATTAGACAGAGACTAGTCGCAAAGACCTGAGAGATGAGACACGGAAATAAATTAAACCATCTAGGAAGAAAATCAGCCCACAGAAAGGCTATGATTTCGAATATGGCTTGTTCATTGATTCAACACAAACGAATCAATACAACCCTTGCTAAAGCAAAGGCGCTTCGCGTTTTTGTTGAGCCAATCCTTACCAAATCAAAAACGGATTCTACGCATTCACGTCGGGTAGTATTCTCTTATCTACAAAATAAGGAAGTTGTTACAGAATTATTCAGAGACATTGCTCCTAAAATCGCTGAGCGTAATGGTGGGTATACCCGAATCATTCGTACAGGTTATCGCTTAGGGGATAATGCAGAGATGTGTATGATTGAATTAGTTGATTTTAATGAAATCTATAATACAGATCGTACGAAGAAAACTACACGCCGCTCACGTCGCGGTGGTTCAAGTGCAACTAAAGAAACTGTAATGGTTGATTCAACTCCAACAGATTCTACGGATGCGCCTGTAGTTGAAGACGCTTTAATAATTGAAGAAGCACCAGTAGCTGAAGAAGCACCAGTAGCTGAAGAAGCACCAATAGCTGAAGATGCACCAGTAGCTGAAGAAGCACCAGTAGCCGAAGAGGCACCAGTAGCTGAAGAAGCACCAGTAACTGAAGAAGCACCAGTAGCTGAAGAAGCACCAGTAGCTGAAGAAGCACCAGTAGCTGAAGAAGCACCAGTAGCTGAAGAAGCACCAGTAGCTGAAGAGGCACCAGTAGCTGAAGAGGTACCAGTAGCTGAAGAAGGATTAGATACTACTGAACCTACATCAGATGATTCTTCTGAAGAAGACTCAAAAGAAGCATAAGCTATTCACACATGTTGATAAAAAAAGACGGCTTTTAGTCGTCTTTTTTGTTTTATACAGGTGCTGCTTCGTTTGAAGCGATTAATTTTGTCAAAATAATTCCATGACAAATTCACAACCTGCAATTTTAGTATTACAAGACGGCACCGTTTTTAAAGGAACCGCGATAGGTGCCAAAGGAACCGCAACCGGAGAAATTGCATTTAATACGGGGATGACCGGTTATCAAGAAGTATTTACTGACCCTTCATATTTTGGACAGCTTTTGGTCATGACTACCGCTCACATTGGTAATTATGGCGTTCATAAAACTGAGGTTGAATCAGATCAAGTAATGATCTCAGGTCTTATAACAAAAAAGTTTTCTAATGGCTTTTCAAGACCCTCTGGATATTCGTCTTTGCAGGAATTATTTGAGTCACAAAATAAAGTTGGCATTGCAGATGTGGATACACGAGCATTAGTTCGGCATATCCGAAGTAAAGGGGCTATGAATGCGATAATTTCTTCAGAAAATTTGAATATTGAAGAACTTAAAGCCCAGTTAGCTACTATTCCAGAAATGAATGGACTCGAATTATCGTCGAAGGTAGCTACTACAGAAGCGTACGATCTGTTACCTGAAAATTCAGATGCTCGATTTAGAGTGGCCCTATTAGATTTTGGTGTGAAAAAGAACATCATTCGTTGTCTAACAGATCGGGGATGTCATGTACGTGTTTTTCCATTATCAGCTACACTGGATGAAATTAATTCGTTTAATCCAGACGGGTATATGCTTTCTAATGGCCCTGGAGATCCATCCGCTATGCCGAATTCTATTTCCTTAGTGAAAGATATTGTGGCCTTGAATCGTCCCGTATTTGGTATATGTTTAGGACATCAAATTTTGGGATTAAGTCAGGGCTTAAAAACCGAGAAAATGTTCAATGGACATCGAGGTATAAATCATCCGATAAAAAATCTGATTACAGGGAAAGGAGAAATTACTTCTCAAAATCACGGCTTTGTGATAACCAAAGAAAGCATTGATGCTCAAACTGAAATTGAGATTACGCATGTTCACCTGAATGACCACACAATTGCGGGAATAGCCATGAAAAGTAAACCGGTTTTTTCAGTTCAATATCATCCGGAGGCATCGGCTGGACCCCATGATTCAAGATATCTATTTGATCAATTTATAAATCAACTTAACTAATTCGTATCATGAGTTTTATAGCCAACGTTTTTGCGCGACAAATTTTAGATTCACGCGGGAATCCGACCATAGAAGTTGATGTTATTACCTCGTCTGGAGTTTTAGGAAGAGCAGCTGTCCCTTCAGGAGCTTCTACCGGAGCACATGAGGCGGTTGAATTAAGAGATAACGACCCTAATGTATATTTAGGTAAGGGCGTATTGAATGCAGTTTCACATGTAAACACGGTGATTAACGAAGCGCTTCAAGGTGTCGATGTATTTAATCAGAAAGGCATAGATTCTCTTTTGATCAAATTGGATGGAACCTCAAACAAGGCAAAATTGGGGGCTAACGCGATTCTTGGAACTTCCTTAGCGGTAGCAAAGGCAGCAGCAATAGAGGCAGATTTGAGTTTATATCGCTATGTAGGCGGTGTAGGAGCCGTTACAATGCCTGTACCCATGATGAATATATTAAATGGAGGTTCACATGCCGATAACAAAATAGACATTCAAGAATTCATGGTTATGCCCTTGGGGGCTTCCTCATTTTCTGAAGGACTACGCTGGGGTACACAGGTTTTTCATCAATTAAAAGGTGTGTTAAAAAAACGAGGAATGTCAACCAACGTAGGCGATGAAGGCGGTTTTGCTCCAAATCTCGGTTCTAACGAAGAAGCCATTCAAGTGGTGATTGAAGCCGTTGAAAAAGCAGGTTTTAATCCCGGTCACGATATGTACATCGCGCTGGATGCCGCTTCTTCTGAATTTTATAACGCAACAACTGGCTTATACGAGTTTGAATCTACAGGAGAGAAAAGAACCTCATCTGAAATGGTCGGGTATTGGAAAGATTGGTGCCAAAAGTATCCGTTGATTTCTATCGAAGATGGTCTAGCTGAAGATGATTGGGCCGGATGGAAATTAGCCACGGATGAATTAGGGAAATCAACACAATTAGTAGGAGATGATTTGTTCGTGACAAATACAGAGCGCTTATCCAGAGGGATTTCCGAGGGAATTGCTAACTCAATTCTAGTAAAAGTAAATCAAATTGGTTCCTTAACTGAAACCATTCAAGCCGTTCAAATGGCAACCTCCAATGGCTATACGTCCGTTATGAGTCATCGTTCCGGTGAAACAGAAGATAGCACCATCGCCGATTTAGCCGTTGCGTTGAATACCGGCCAAATTAAAACGGGCTCAGCATCCAGAAGTGACCGTATGGCAAAATATAATCAGTTGCTTCGCATTGAGGAGGAATTAGGGGATGATGCCGTTTATCCAGGGACCTCGTTTAAGTTTATTAAATAGTTGGTTACTCGATTCAATCTAAGGGTTTATGGCATTGTAATTAATGATCAAGACGAAGTCCTGATATCCCATGAACGACGAAATGGATTTGAATTTACTAAGTTTCCTGGCGGCGGTTTAGAGCTGGGTGAAGGAATTTTAGATGCATTAAAAAGAGAGTTTCTAGAAGAATTAGGTGTTCCAGTTGAATCCGCGCGCTTGTTTTATCTGAATGAATTCTATCAAGCTTCCGTTTTTAAAGCGGAAGATCAAATTATATCATTTTATTATTTAGTTACATTAAAATCAACTAAGATTACTGTTGGGGTTAAAAACCAACCCGTAGGCTCAATGGATTCAAGTGATTTTGAATGCGTAGAATGGCGTGCATTGACGGACTTAATTCCGGATCAAATGACCTTCCCAATAGATAAGATAGTTGTTACTGAATTAAAGGAATCGTTACTAAAATAGTGGTTTTTGCTTTTTTATTTTTCTCCTTAGGTTTCAATAGGATTATTCTATGTATTTTTGGCTTCTACATGAACTAACTTAAACTTCAATAGCATATGGCAACGAATTCAGATAAAGACCTATTGATAAATGTTGGAAAGCAAATTAGATTAATTCGCAAAAAACAAGGAAAAGCGCTTAAGGATTTAGCGCAGGCCGTAGGAATGGAACCTTCAAATTTATCTGTAATTGAAAACGGTAAATCGAACCCGCAATTATTGACCTATGTTAAAATTGCGTCAGCCTTGAATTGTACAATGGGGGACTTATTTGATTTCCCTTTTGAATATGATAAGTTAGAGCAGTCTTATATGCCAAGAAAGCATAACCTGTAAAACCCTATTTGTTAAAATTCTCTGCGACGATTAGTTCCTTGGTGCCATGGGTCCAAGTATAAAATCCTTCCCCAGATTTTACGCCTTTCTTACCAGCCATAACCATGTTTACCAACAAGGGACATGGCGCATATTTCGGATTTCCGAATCCGTCGTGTAATACGCGTAAAATAGCAAGACAAACGTCTAACCCGATAAAATCTGCGAGTTGTAAGGGTCCCATTGGATGAGCCATCCCTAATTTCATTACCGTATCAATTTCCGCTACGCCGGCCACACCTTCATATAAGGTGTAAATTGCTTCATTAATCATTGGCATTAATATGCGGTTCGCAACAAACCCAGGATAGTCGTTCACCTCAACAGGAACTTTATTCAGTTTTTTAGACATGTCCATAATCGTGTTTGTTACCTCATCTGAAGTAGAATACCCACGGATTATTTCAACCAATTTCATTACCGGAACAGGATTCATGAAATGCATTCCTATGACCTTGTCTGGTCGTCCAGTTACCGCAGCAATTTGAGTAATAGAAATGGAAGATGTGTTTGTAGCTAATATTACAGAAGGATCGGTAAGCGCATCCAATTCCTTAAAGATCTTAAGTTTCAAGTCAACATTCTCCGTGGCAGCTTCTACTACCAGTGATACTCCTTCAACTCCTGACTTCATGTCGGTATGCGTAGTTAAATTAGCTAAGGTTGCTTCTTTCTCTGCTTCGGTCAGCGCCCCTTTACTTACTTGTCGGTCAAGGTTTTTACTTATAGTAGCAATCGCTTTATCTAACGCGGTTTGCGATATATCAATAATGTTTACTTGGTGTCCAAATTGGGCAAATACGTGAGCAATCCCATTTCCCATGGTTCCTGCTCCAATAACCGCTACGTGTTTCATACATTTCTGAATTAGTCCGACAAATATAATCATAGTATCTTTGCAATGAATGCCATTACAAAGAATAAGACAGTTCACTAAGAGCGATGTATTTAAATCGTTCACCGTGCTTTTTTCAGGGACCTTAATGGCTCAGGTGATAGGGTATGCCATCGCACCGATTTTAACCCGGCTTTATTCCAACGCCGAAATGGGTGAAATGCTGTATTACATGCGTTTAATTGCTTTCATTTCTTCAATAGCCACCTTGCGATATGAAGCGGCTCTTCCTTTACCTAAACGGGATGAGCATTCCTATTTGATGTATCGGTTTGTGTATTTATTTTCTTTTTGGCTCTTAGTTTTTATTGCCTGTTTTTTATTAGTCTTTTCCCTAGTGTTTGATCTAATGAATCTTCAGCCTTGGTTTATACTTTGTGTAATACTCGGGGCGGCCGCTATGATCGTTATTAATGTGGGCACGAGTTGGGCCGTTCGTACTGGAACGTATGGTATAATTTCCCGACAAAAAATCACTAACTCCTTGGTTTCTAATGCACTTAAATGGGGTTTCTTTTTCTTGAATTGGAAATCCTTCGGACTTATTCTTGCTACCTTATTGGGATTTATCGTTTCTGCACTTGAATTTATTTGGGACTTTCGAAAAACGCATCATCGGTTCCGAGCGTTGTTTTCCTCACCTAAAACCCGTGTAGTACTTAAAGAACATCGGGAATTTCCGCTATTGAATCTTCCACATGTGTTCATTGACAACGGCAGGGATATGTTGCTTGCAACCTTGATTTTGGCGTATTTTGGTGAAGCAGTTTATGGTTCGTATGGTCACGCGTATCAAATGCTACGTATTCCATTGATGTTGGTAGGTGTATCCGTTGGACAACTCTTTTATAACCGTTCCTCTGAAGCAATGCACAAAAAAAAGGAACTTACACCGATTCTTACAAAAACCATTGGTGTACTGACCTTGATTTCTATTGTTCCCTTCACCATCCTTTTTTTCTATGGCACCGAGATTTTCGGATTTGTTTTCGGAACTACCTGGGGAATAGCAGGCACCTATGCAGAAACGATGGCCTTTTGGTTAATGGTTAACTTTGTCCTGTCTCCGATTTCAGCACTTCCTTTGCTTCTAAACAAACAACGTTATGCTTTGATTATGGGCGTGGTGAGTTCCTTAATACAAGTGATACCCTTTTGGTTTTTCCCTTTGCTCTACGGTAAATCATCGTCCGTATTTATTTTAACCTTGCAAACGGTATCCTATGTTCAAGCCATTTGGTTAATCTTTACCTTGTACTTGTACTATCGATTTGCCTTGGCTTCAGACGCTAACATACGAGAGTAAATTCCCTTAAATAGTTCAGCATTAGCGCTTTTTGTAGCCCGTTGATTTATTAGTTCACGGTTATAATGTTGAACCTTTTCTGCATCCAATTCGAGCCCTCGTTTTATTGCCTTACTCAATGGTTCTGTTCGACCGATTATAATACCATTTTTCCCATCTTCAACCCATTCTCGATTCGCAGGGATATCGGATAACATTGGAATACAACCATATGCCATGGCTTCAAGTAACGAAATCGATGTGCCATCACTTTTAGGAATTGAAATAAAAAACTTACTCTTCAAATAGTTCGCTTTGTTCTGAGTTTTTGTAACAAACCCAGTGAATGTAACCTGATTGGTAAGTTCGTGTAGCGTGGTAAATCCCTTCAGTTTTTCTGTTAAACTTCCCTTTCCTGCAAGAATTAGTTGCCCATCTGAATCCTTACACAACGCGTTAAATTCTATGAGGATATCTTCGATTCGATAGATCGGTTCATGCATTCGATTCGAGTAAAGTATGAGTTCACGGTCGGCATTCATTACCTCAGGTATATCTAAATCCACTCCAAAGTTTGCATTTACAACATCTTTCCCTGGGCACAAACCATGTATTTCCTCAATCATTTGTACGGAGTCTGCTGTTACAATATCAGCCTTAGTTAAGGCCTGCTTTACTAACCACCGATGAAGGATCGATCGTTTTGGTAAAAGGAGTACATCGCTTCCCCAAGCAGTGAGTACCATAGGAAAACTTTTATTATTGGCTTTTCCTGCAATAAACGCATAGCTGTTTGCTTGGTGCACATGTATAATGCTTGGGTTGTAATCGTGGATAATCTGTCTCAGTTTTTCAATGGAATTCCTAATTTTAAATGGATTTTTAAGTGAAAATGAAACCGATTTAGACGGGGCGTATTCTACAGGGTAATCACTTACAACCAATACTTCATCGAAGTAATCACCTACTAATTCCAAGTAGTTTTTTAAATGCGCGTTTCCGGTATTACTACCAATGAGCAAGAGTTTTTTCATGTTCTTTTGATTTTGGTAATCCACTTGCAAGTATAAACACAAAGAGCACACTAATTGTACGTTCTGTTAGCGGGTTGTTAGTTAATGCAGCGATTAACATGACGCCAATCATAATCATCGCTTTTACCGAGTGTGTATCTAATTTTCGTCTAAATAATTCCCAAAAAGGTAAAAGGAATATCCCTAAATAAAACAACAATCCAAAGATCCCATACCGCCACCAAATGAGTAAATATTCATTTTCTGCATATAATTGATGCGCAGTGAAATATGATTTATAAGGAGCAAAACCAAAGAGCGGCTTAGTTTTTATCATATCCCACAGGATAGACCATGATTCCCACCTGCTGCGCAATGACGTGGAATATAGAGCGGAACCATCCATTAAACTATTACTGTAGCTTGTATATTTAAAAAATGAAGTCGCAATCATGGTAGCTAATACGTAGAGCCCTATACATGAAACAATCTTCCAAACGGCAGCCTTTATACCGTCCTTTTTTGTAAGAATCAATAACGCCACAATCACAACACCTGCAGCAAGAAGGGAAGTTCTCGATTGACACAGAAATACCATGAATAGTGCGGAATAATAGAGCGCCCAATGTGCTCGGTTTTTTTCTATGGGTAAAAAATACACGGTAAATAACAAAAACAACAAGGCATTGGTATTGGGATTTCCCATGGTGCCTAACATCCGTTTTACCGCTGGATTTCCAAGAGAATCCTTTCCAAAAAGTTTAAAGTGAATACTATCACCGTATGCGTAGGTTAAGAGTTCATTGATGTTAAATACGTTGTATAAGTGCAGCACATTAATGAGCAATAACAACATAAAACTCCCCACAATCAAGGGGTATAGTTGATTACTTTGGGTAACCCTAAATAATAAGAAAATCACCCCTAATTTTATAAACCTATACAGTTCGAAATAGTCGTTCCATTGCCTAATCCGACCATTAATCAGAATTGGTAGCAACATATATCCTGCAAATAAAGCAATCCAAATAAACCACCATTCTTTTCTAACCTGGGGTAACTTGGGGTATAAAGGGAGTCCGATTATTGGAACTAAGAAATCAGTTAATTGAAATGCCGGCAATTGGGCTGAAATCCGAATATCAGGAATAAAAAAGGCATCGAGTAGTACAAGGATTGCACACCCATAAGCAAGCCAATTAGTTCGTCCACTCATTATACATCGAATTCAATTCAGGATATTGGTCAAGCAACGTACGGTCTATTGTTCGGGTATCACCAAGGACCTTGGCTGGATTCCCACCGATGATCGAAAAATCCGGAAATTCTCCCTTGACGTAACTGTATGCATGAACTAAACTGCCTTTTCCGATGATAGTCCCAGGCATAACGGTACTGTGCGGACCAATAAAGGTATATTTCCCAACGCTTACACTCCCTTTGACATATCCAATCATTTCCTTTCCCGCATAGGATGATCCATACAACCGAATCGATTGATGGCTTGAATGGGTGGTAATTACGCAATGTGTAGTAACTTGGACTCCTTCCTCAATCGTTAATCCATGGCTAGCCTCTAACACATTAAAATGTCCAATATAAACACCTTGAGCCAGTGAAAGGGAGCCGGGATGATCAATAAAGGTATGCGATGAAATTCGGGTTCCAGGTATATTTTTCCCATCCTTGTCCTTAATTCGTGTGATCATATACGGGCTAACCGCAGGAAAAATCCTTCGCAGAATTCGTTTCAATAAACTCGGTTTACCTAGCATATGGCATCAAAGATACTAAAAGCGCTTTATTCAACATCTTATGGGGAAAACTCAATGGGTGTGCTGTATTTCGTCACTCCCTTTCTGATACTTTTGTTACATGTCGATTTCGCCCTTGAAAATCATTCACCTGAGCAGTGCACATCCAGATCTTGATGTTCGGATATTTTTGAAGGAGTGTCGTTCCTTGGCTAAAAGGTTTCCAAATGCAGAAGTTCATTTGGTTTTATCTGGCGTAACAGAACGCGTCGAAGAAGGCGTTCACATACATTCTGTTGCTCCTCGCACAGGCAGTCGATTAAAACGCATGTGGCAAACGGTGAATGAAGTCTTCCAAAAGGGTATGGCCTTGGATGGTACTATATATCATCTGCACGATCCCGAACTCTTGCGTATAGCACTCAAGTTAAAACGAAATGGAAAACGGGTGATTTATGATGCTCATGAGGATTTACCACGACAGTTATTAGGCAAGAGTTATTTACCCATGAGAGGGATGGTCTCAAGGATTTTTGAGTTTTACGAGAATTATGTGGTTAAAAGATTGGATGCCGTTATCACTGCAACACCTTTTATTCGAGAGCGCTTTCAAAAAATTCATCCTCGAGTAATTGATATTAACAACTATCCCTTATTATCCGAATTAGCGTTTGATGAGTCGACGGAAGAACGTACGCATGTTTGCTACATCGGAGGGTTAACACCCATCCGTGGGATTTCACAACTTGTTGATGCCATGCAGTATACAAAAACGACTTTGCAATTGGCAGGAGCCCTAGACGATGTTTTTCAAAGCAACTTATCAGAAAGTGCGGGGTGGAGCAAGGTGGTTTCATGTGGTCATGTGAACCGCAAAGAAGCCTTGGCAATCAAGCAAAAAGCGTTTGCAGGAATAGTGACCTTTCTCCCTTTTCCGAACCACGTCAATGCCCAGCCTAATAAAATATTTGAGTATATGGCTTCAGGGATTCCTGTAATCGGTTCTAATTTCCCCATGTGGAAATTACTTATAGAAGCGCAAAACGTTGGACTCTGTGTTGACCCTGAAGATCCGAAGGACATTGGTGAAGCAATTGAATACCTCAGATCCAATCCGGAAATCGCAAAAACGATGGGTGCACGGGGGAAAAAACTCGTTCAGGATACATTTAATTGGACGGTGGAAGAAGATAAACTGGTGGGGTGTTATACTGAAATCTTGAACGAATGAAATTAACCTATCCAAGGGTGTATCAATGGGCGCTAATGCTGTTATTAGCCGGGTGGATGTTATTGCCTGGTCTTACCGGGCTATTTTGTTTATTATTCTTGGTGATCGTGATTACGGGTATTGTGAAGAAAGAACTCACCTTTAAATTCAATATAATTCTCCTAGGAGTAAGCTTATTTCTTCCTTATTATTCCTTGTATGCGATGAATGCCCTAGACCCGCATGAAGCCATGTTTGGAATTGAAAAAAAACTATCATTCGTTCTATTTCCTCTCGTATTTTCTTTTGTTCCTACCTTTTATCTGAATAAACGTTTCTTGGAAAATGGGTTTTTAATTTCCTTATTCCTCATGCTTTTTCTGTGTTATTTGGGAGCATTTTTCAATTATGAAGAGCACAATTATGATGCTGCTTACTTATTCTCTTCCCATTTTTCTGGATTGTTTCATCACCCCACCTATGTCTCCGTTTTCTGCGCCTTAGGGATTTTTATGTTGTTTAAGCGTTGGGAAGCCCCTATGACCATGAGGGAACATCTCTTCTCGGCGGTCGGTATACTTTTTTTACTCTATACCCATGTGCAGTTAGAAAGTTTATCTGGCTTATTATTCGCAGTCTTACTCATGGCTTGTTTAGTTGGATATTGGTTATTTAAAAAACAAGGTTGGACTATACTCATTGGAGTTTTTACCCTTGGTATGTTGGTTAGCTACCTGGGGATTTATTTTATACCTTCCTTACGAAGTAATGTATTAGATTCCGTTTCTTTTGTCCGTAATTATGTGAAGGACCCCTATGCCTATACGCATCTTCCCCGTGGGGAAATTCGTGGCAACGATGCGCGATTGATTTTGTGGACTGCCTCTGCAGAGATTTTACGCGATCACCCGAATGGAGTGGGGGTAGGTAATCTCCCAACCACAATGGAGGCTAAACTGCTTGAATATGGTCAGGTTAATTTAGCTAAGGAGCACCTGAATCCACACAATCAATTTTTTCACACAGCAGTGGAAACGGGTTGGATTGGTTTGCTTTGGTTGCTTGGTATGTTAATCTCCATGCTTTGGTATGGGTGGAAGCATAAACAAGGGATTTTAATCCTTGTTGTTTGTGCATTTGCTTTTAATTCCTTGTTTGAATCTATGTTGGAGCGACAATCAGGCATTGTGTTCTGGTTATTATGGAGTTGTTTGTTTATTGGTATTCATCCGGCATTTAAAATCCAACCCAATGAATCCTGAAATTTCTGTCGTGATTCCGTGTTATAATGAAGTGCGATACATAAGGGATTGCGTGGTTTCGTTGCTGTCGAATGGAACAGACCCTTCACGCATGGAATTGTTGGTGATTGATGGAGGATCTACCGATGGCACCGTAGCCTTATTGAATGAGCTCTCACAAATTTATCCCCAGGTGAAGGTGCTGAGCAATCCGGATCGAATTACACCGCGGGCTTTAAATATTGGTGTTCATGCCGCTCAAGGATCATATATATTAATCTCAAGTGCGCACGCAGCGTTTGATTTCGGATACATAAGTACCCTTATTTCAACAATGAACGATCACTCTGATGCAATTGCAGTGGGTGGGGTGATGGAAACTAAGGTGAAAAATAGTACAGCGATGTCTGAGTCTATCCGCACCGTACTTATGCATCCAGTCGGTGTGGGGAATGCTAAATTTCGAACAGGAGTTTCAGATGTGATTGCTGTGGATACCGTACCCTTTGGATTATACCGTGCTCAGGAACTAAAAGCTGTTGGAGGCTATGATGAACGACTAATTCGAAACCACGACATGGAATTATCGAAGCGTTTACTTCGAGACGGAGGAAAAATTTACCTAACACCGAAGGCACGATGCACCTATTATGCACGGGAAACGTTTAGGGCCATGGCAAAGAATAACTTCAATAATGGCAAGTGGAATTTGAAAACGGTGTATATCACCCGAACATTTTCCTCCCTAAGTTTACGTCATTTTATCCCCATGCTATTTCTTGGTTCATGGACACTTCCACTGCTACTTTCCTTAATCACTTGGAATCCCCTGTGGTCATTGGCTTCATTCGGAGTGCTAATCTGTTACACCGGCGTATTAACGGCCGTAGCTTGGCGGGCGCGTAATGGAAAAAACAAGGTACTAATGGTACTCATTGGCTTTAAGTTACTTCATTTCGCTTACGGACTTGGTTCCTTTTTGGGCTTGCTTAGTTTACCCTTTACCGCTAGAACGAGATGAATGTTAAGTTGACATATCAAGCAAGGATAGCCAAGTATCTACACATTGCTCCGGAGCAAGTTTCGCTTTATTGGAAAGGACGGGTGGCGCTATATACCGTGTTAAAGGCAATGGGTGTAGGTCCCGGAGATGAAGTTGTGCTCCCAGCGTTCACATGTGTTGTGGTACCCAATGCCATTCTTTATTTGGGTGCAACACCCATTTATGTGGATATCAATCCTACGGTTTTATGCTGTAGCGCCGGCCAAATCGAACAGGTACTCACCCCAAAAACTAAAGTAATTTTAATTCAAAACATGCTTGGGTTGAGTTTTGAAGTGGAGGAAATCATATCCTTAGCTAAAGCAAGAGGAATTTATACGATTGAAGATTGCACCCACGGGTTTGGAGGGAAACATCAGGGTGTATTCAACGGCCTACGGAGCGATGCCTCATTTTTTTCAAGTCAATGGAATAAGCCCTTTTCAACTGGAATTGGTGGAATGTTGGTACTAAATAATCGAGACTTACTTCAGCCGGTCAATCAGCTTAATTCGCATTTACTTAAACCAAGTACAAAGGATCAGTTCATACTTTTTATACTTGTTTGGGCGAGAACGTATTTGCTAAAAGGATTTACGTATTGGACCTTACTTCGATTGTATCGATGGTTGAGTAAGAAAGGGGTGGTCGTAGGATCTTCCAGTGCCTCCGAATTAGAGGGGATTCACATGCCGAAGGACTATTTTAAAGGGATGAGTACGGTGCAATGCCGAACAGGAATTAAGGCGTTAAGCACATTAGATCAGGTGATTTCACAGCGCAAAAATTCGGGTGTCTCAGTGCATGAATGGTTGGCCAATCAAAGCAAAACCACCGTCCCATCAGAACACTTGGCTCAACATGCCTTTCTTAAGTATCCCATCCTTGTTAAAGACCGAGCGTTGTTTTTGCAGCAGGCAGAAAAAGAAAAAGTACCACTTGGAGATTGGTTTATTTCTCCCTTGCATCCCGTATTGGATTCCTTGGAACCTTGGGGGCTGGAAGTTTCTAATTTTCCGAATGCAGTATATGTAAGTAAGCACATTGTTAATCTTCCCCTAGATATACCTGTGCATAGATTGATTAATTTTCTCGAACTTTACAAAAACGAAATTATCTAATATGTTACCTTTCTCTCCCCCACGAATAGATCAACGAATCATTGATGAAGTTACGGATACCTTACGCAGTGGTTGGATTTCTACGGGTCCAAAAACTAAGTTATTTGAAAAGAAAATCACCGAATATGTGGGGTGTAAAACAACCGTAGCCGTTAGTGCGTGGACCACTGGAATGGAAATTGTATTGCGCTGGTGGGGTATAGGTCCGGGCGATGAGGTTATTATCCCTGTCTATACGTATTGTGCGAGTGCCAATGTGGTGTTACATACCGGTGCTAAAGCGGTCATGGTGGATATCAATCCGGATGATTTTAATATTAGCATTGAAGCCATTCGAGCGGCCATAACACCAAATACTAAAGCCATTATGCCGGTTGATATTGCCGGTTTACCTTGCGATTTTGATGCCATTAAACAACTCGTTGAAGAAGCAAAATCGATGTTTACTCCTTCGAATGAGCAGCAACAGAAATTAGGACGAATTTTAATCGCCTCGGATGCAGCACATAGCTTTGGCGCCACGTATAAGGGCGTGCAAATGGGTGCGGTAGCTGATATTACGTGCTTTTCGTTTCATGCAGTTAAGAATTTAACCACGGCAGAAGGTGGGGCAATTTGTTTTAATTTGCCTGATTCATTTGACCACGAAGCACTCTATAAATTGTTTTGTATTAAAATACTTCACGGTCAGTCCAAGGATGCCTTAGCTAAAATGCAAAAAGGGGCGTGGCGTTATGATGTGATTGAGCCTGGATATAAGTGTAATATGACCGACCTTCAAGCTTCTATAGGATTAGTGGAATTGGAGCGCTATCAAGATACCTTAGACCGTCGAAACGAAATTTTTGATCAATACACCAAGGGGTTTGAGGATCTTGATTGGGCTGAGACTCCAATACGTGAAGACCATATTCGTGTTTCCTGTTGTCATTTATATCAATTGAATATTAATGGGGTTACCGAAGTGCAGCGCGATGCCATTATGCATGAGATCTTTGAGCAAGATATTGCGGTCAATGTCCATTTCCAACCCCTGCCTCTGTTTACGGCGTATAAGGAGTTAGGGTATGATATAGCAAATTACCCCGTGGCTTATGATAAATATTCAAGAGAAATTTCCTTGCCGATTTATTACAACTTGACAAATGAGCAAGTTGATAGCGTAATTAAGGCGGTAACGATTGCATATCATAAGTTGATGGGATGAAACGTTTAATGGACGTCGTATTTTCCTTATTTATTTTAATTGCCTTCTTGCCGTTCGGATTGATCATTGTGATTTGTATTGCGTTAGAATCTTCAGGAGGGGTCTTTTATCGTCAAGAGCGCATCGGGCTCGGCGGAAAGCCATTTATGATCCTTAAATTTCGTTCAATGCGTCCGAATGCAGAGTTGCATGGCAAATTAACGGTGGGAGCGCGCGACCCACGGGTTACTCGAGTAGGAACCTTTGTACGAAGGTATAAGCTCGATGAATTCCCTCAATTTATTAATGTGTTAAAGGGAGAGATGAGCGTAGTTGGTCCTCGACCAGAAGTAATTGACTATGTCAAGCATTATTCTGAGGAGCAACGCAGAGTGTTGGAGTACAAGCCAGGCATTACTGATTTAGCTTCAATTACCTATTTTGAAGAGAATAAAATACTGGCAAATAGTAAGGATCCTGAACGTACTTATATAGAAGTAATCATGCCAGAGAAAATCCGAATCAACTTGGAATATCAACTCAGCGCGTCCGTATGGCGTGATTTGGGTGTAGTCTGGAAAACCGGAATGAGAATGATTAAATAAAGTTGTTTAATACATATAATTACAGCTCTATGGAATTAAAAAAAGGAAATTTAAGTTTGATTTTATTGGTAGTAAATACTATGGCATGGGGTCAGAACCAAGTTAGTGACTCTGTGAATAGAAGGTTGGAAGTTAAAAATCAGCTCGGTGTTCAGTTTGGAGGACCAAGTTTTCTTTCTTGTAATTATGAGCATTTTTTCAATCATCATTGGAGTATTGAAGCGGGGGCCGGTTCTATTTTAGCAATTTCTGGGGTTCACGTCGGAGGGCGTTATTATTTTGGTTCAAAAGCAAAACCAACAAAATTTGCTCCCTACCTCGGTGCTGCTATCGGTGCAGCGTTCATAATTGGTGGAGGAAGTTCTGGAGGAATTGATGGCTATGGTGCTGCCGTTGGTTATGTTCCGTTTGGAATTCAGTTAATGACAAAAAAGGGTTTTGCGGTTTCCTTGGAAGCTGCGGGGATGTATCTAGACAATGAGGTTTTACCAATGGGAGCACTCCGTTTGTATAGATCACTTAAAAAAGAAAAGAAAAAAAGAAATTAATCTTTCAATAATCTAACAATCTGCGAAGATTGTGCTGTCCGTACTTCCAACATATATACTCCTTTGGGAAGTGATTTCACTGAAAATTGATTAATCCCATTCATGGTGATTTCTAGTGCTATTTTTCCATCCATCCCATAACAGCGTATGTATTCGATTTGTGAGTTTGAATGTACAGTAACTAGTTCAGAACTTGGATTTGGTGCAATGGAAAGTGATAAATCTGATTCCGCGAGTTGCAGAGAGGGATTTAAGCGGGAAGGCTCAGCCCCATAACAATCTCCATCTATACGTGCCATATCGAAATATGCACCACTGGGTGGGAGCATAACATTGGAAACAATAGAACCATCTACAAGGGATAAACCAACCAGATAGATTTGTGCGTTATTATCCATCGTTTCAAAATAATAGATGAGGTTAATTGGGTCAATTGTGGCCCCACCGTTCATTATATAGTTGTTGAAATTTAACGGAGTTGATAAGGCGGTTACTACTCCTGTTGTAGCGTTGATTTTACCCAACGATTGAACGCCCACTCCGTTATTCATGATTAAACCATACATCGTTGTGTCAACACAGCTGTAGGCAAAATTATCAAAGCTATCTCCACCGCTTGGAATGCTAATCAAGGGCTGAGTATATATTGAACCATTGTACAAATCAATTCCCATAAGTTTTCCTTCAGAAATAAAATAGTATACCATCAGGTGAGGGTCTATGGACGAGCCAGCCATTACATAACTTGATGCAACGGATGCTGGCGAAATGAGCGAAACTTGTCCCGTACTTAAATCGCAAGTGGCCAAGCGCATGTCTCCTGAATATACGCCCGTAATTGGGTTATATAGAACTTGTGAAAATAACCCATACATCGTGGTATCGGAGGTGTTGAATTTGAAGTTATCAAAATTTCCCGTGGCATTGGGTAAACTTACCATCACATCGTTGACCAATGTCCCGTTCGATAAATCAACCGAAAGCCATGAATCTTGATCTTGATAGGTATAGGTGAAGTTGTATGGGTTAAGCGAGACCCCTGTTAAATTGATGGTATTTCCTAGGTTTGGACCCAATACATTAATTATTCCTGTTACCGGATCAATCGCAGCCAATTGCACCGTAGATGGATTGTTATTTCTGTATAGGCCATACATGGTATTGCCCAATTGTCCTAAGGAAAGAAATGGGATAAAAAGCAAGAGCAGTTGAAGTGTTCGCATACGTCAAAACTACGCATAAATGTGCGGTAATTCTAATGAAATTCAATACAATATTTGTGTGTTGAATGACTTCCTGACGCAAGCGACATTATACCTTCTTTCTCGTTTATGTTACCGCTTGAATCCAGTGCATCCGCCCATCCCCACCACGGTTCAATGCAGAAAAATGGAGCGCCAGGTTTGGTCCATAAACCGACCGCAGTCCATGTGTCGCAATGCAATGAAAGAATTTTTGGCCCATGTATTTTTCCAAATCCTATGGATTGAAAGGGGGGATGTTTAATTACAATTGCATCGGAGGCAAATAAATCATCAGACAGTTCGAACTTCCGTGAAAGTTGAATTTCTTTTGTGTTACCGTTGTAGTAATTTCCTGTAATTAAGTGTTGTTGTACTGCATAGTCCGCTCCAAAATCGAGATAATACGCTGAGAGTTTTCCTTCGATGTGAAATCCAGGATGCCCGCCAAGACTATAGTAGAGTTCCGCCGAATCAAGGTTAGTAACACGATGTTCAATTTCTAGGGTATCTTGTAATAAGGTGTATTTCACCTGTAGCTCAAAGGCAAAAGGATATTGTGCTCGGGTTTGTTCATTATCCGTTAGCCGCAAAGTGATGGAATCTTCTGAATGTTCCATTACCTGAAAAACTTGATCCCTGGCGAAGCCATGTTGCCGCATGCCATATGATTCATGATTCAACGTGTACTGATCGTTAAGTAATCGGCCAACAATAGGAAATAGAATTGGGGCAAAGCGATTCCAGAGTTTGTCGTTTTTTTGCCAAAGCAAGTTCCCATGCGTTATGTGCGTGAATTGTTGAAGTTCAGCGCCTAGGGGATTAATTATAATTTCAACTGTCGTTGATTGTAGTTTGAACATGTATCTCCTTTATACAAAAATAAGGTATTCTATTCACGCCTCTTTTAACGCCATTCGATAGCATGTAATCACCATTCAGAATAATTTCCCTCTTTAGAAATATATCCGTGTGCTCGTATTTCGGTAGATATCGAGTCAATTATGGGATAAATTCTTCTTCCTTGATATAATACCGTACGATTTGAAGGTACGGTTATTCTAAATTTAATTTTTTGGTCCCTCAGTTTTGTAGATTTGGGAAAGGAAAAACACGGATTTATAGTAAATATTGAATCTTTTAAAAAGCTGATATTTTTTATTTGACGAGCATTGTAAATGGCCTTTTTATGAGAACTTCCTTGTGCCGAATTTAATTGATAGATATGAAATGAAGAGTCGTTAGAGGCCTCATACATTATTTCAATTCCATGGAACAGAATGTTGTTCTTTTGAATTAGAAAACCTAAATCATCCCCGTTGCTTTTAATGGTATACCCTCCTGAAACTTTTGTGTCATTTAATTTTGGTGAGATGGTGAGGTTCTCTCCATGATATGTGGCTATTTCTTTTTCAATCTCCCCATGAGATTCTATAGACTTAGCGAACTGAACGCCAGCAGTTGCTGCCATAGAGGTTCCGATTATAAATGAAAGCAAAAGTACACCCATACCGATATAAATTATTTTTGAGGATAAGGATTTAAAACATCGAATTCCAATTAAAAAACATAATCCGATGATTGAAAGGTTAATTAATCCAATACCCCAAAAAGCGAGTGGAATCATAGTCGATTTATCAAAAATTAGTACCAATAGTTCACTTAATGAAACGTGTTGTCCATTGATTTCTGCTGGAATAAATTGTGGTTGAATAAATATAAAGATAAGCGTAGTAATTAGTAATACCGAGCCAACCAACATGGCTAAGACGCCAATAATAATTGAAACGAATCGAGCAATTCTGCGCAACAAATTAGCAATATCGGTTCGGTTATTTAGTGCTTTAGCTTCTTTTTTCAGGCGATTCGTAGCTGAACCTAGTTCAGTCTTCATGTTCTCTAGGTTAACCACTTGACCTTTCATTTGTAGTTTATCACTGCTGGTTTTGGCAGGCGGAATGATTATCCATAAGATAAAATATAATAATCCACCCACACCAAAAGTTAAAAATGAAATGAGATAAATGGCACGAATAAATACTACGTCAATATTAAGGTAAGCAGCAGCACCTGAACAAACTCCACCAAGCAAGGCGGTATCGCTATCTCTGAAAAATCTTCGAGTTGCTTTGGTTTTGGATTCCGAATTCGGTTCATCCATTCCCTGGGTTTCCGATCCAAAATCTTTGGGTTCACCAATTTTCGCTATGATTTCTTCCACGTGTTTATTTTCAACAACTTGTTTTCCTGCTGATAGTTGAGGTTGTAGTAATTCAACAATTCGTAGTTCAACATCTTGAATAATTTCCTCTAATCCTTCTTCATGTTGCAATACATTTCTTAATGCGTTCAAGTAAGATTCTAAGGTTGCATAAGCTTGCTCCTCAAAAATAAAAGGAAAGCCTTGTAAATGAATGGATACTGTCTTATTCATAATCAGTTGTTTTTAGAGGTAATTGTTGAAACAGCTTGTTGTAATTCAAGCCAAGTTCTTTCTAATTCCGATAGAAAAACGCGTCCTTCTACGGTAATGCAATAGTATTTTCTTGGTGGACCTGAAGTGGACTCTGCCCAACGATAGTCCAGCAGTTGCATATTTTTTAAACGCGTAAGCAAGGGATAAATCGTTCCTTCAACAACACTTAATTGTGCGGATTCCAAGCGGTTAAGAATTTCGGATGGATAGGCCTCACCAGAGGACAGTATGCTTAGGATACAGTATTCCAAAATACCTTTTCTCATTTGTGCCTGCGTATTCTCTGAGTTCATGACTTAATGTTTAATGCAAAGATATATGTAAAAACTAGATATATGTAATACATAGTACTAAATTATTAAAAAAGGAATAAAAAACGTTTATTCCTTAGGTTAAGATTAGTTCGATGCCTATACCTCAATTACAATAGATACCTCACGAGTGTCGCCATCAATAGGCGGAGAAAGCTTGTGAATTTCAACTCGAAGGCCCAAGATTCCCTGCAATTCTTTTGTTATTCTTGAAACGATCCGTTGTCCTACGTGCTCAATCAATTTCGACCGAATGCCCATTTCTTCTGCTACTATATTTTGAACGGCGCAATAATCTACCGTATCAATTAATTCATCGCTTTCGGCGGCTTTTGAAAAGTCGGTGTCAATCGATATATCTACCGTATAATATCCGCCAATCCGTGCTTCTTCTTCCATGCACCCATGAAAAGAATAACAGCGAATACCCCGAACGTGAATTTTATGCTTCATTTAGAATGGCGGCAATTTTAGGTAGGTTTTCTTTCATGCGGGTTAAGACTTCCTTTTTTCCAAGAAACGCGCTCACATCAAACATTCCTGGACCAGCGCCAACACCTGTAACGGATAAACGATAAGGGAGCAATACAGCACCAATTCCCAAGCCTTTCTCTTCCAAGTATCCCTTGAAAGCAGTTTCGATATTCGCCGAGTTAAACTCAGAAATTCCCTCCAATCGAATCATCCATTCATTCAAATATCCCGTCGTTTCTGCTTTCCATTTTTTACGAATCGTTTCCGTATCAAATACGCTTGGATTAGCCAAGAAATAGGCACCATCCGTTAAGATATCTTCTGCAAAGGTGGCACGTTCCTTCATCAATCCAACTAAGGTTTCCAGAGCGGAATCAGAAATGTTTAGGGTAGGGTTTGTTTCTTTTAATCCCTTAGCGATGTCTGCATCATCTTGCATACGCAACCAACTTTGTTGAAACCACTTCGTTTTCTCTGGATCGAATTTTGCTCCGGATTTAGAAACTCTTTCTAAAGAAAAGGCTTCTACTAACTCGTCTAAGGTGAAAATTTCCTGAGGCGTACCTGGATTCCAACCCAATAAAGCCAACATATTAATGAATGCTTCAGGTAAGTACCCTTTTTCACGGTATCCAGAATACAATTCCCCCTCTGCAGTAATCCAGTTGGTTGGAAATACTGGAAATCCTAGGCGGTCACCATCGCGTTTGGACAATTTCCCGTTTCCATCGGGTCTAAGTAAAAGTGGAAGGTGTGCAAATTCTGGGGCATCCCAACCGAAGGCTTGATAAAGCAGCACATGCAATGGCGCTGAAGGTAGCCACTCCTCGCCGCGAATTACATGCGATATGTTCATGGTATAATCATCCACAATGTTCGCTAGGTGATACGTTGGCATACCATCGCTTTTGAACAATACCTTATCGTCTAAGTTATTCGTATTAACAACTACCCATCCTCGGATGAGGTCATGAAAACGAACGTCTTCATTCCGTGGCATTTTCATACGGATCACATACGGATCTCCATTAGCTAAACGTTGTTCTACTTCCGTAAGTGGTAAGGTTAACGAGTTTTTCATACTTACCCGCGTTACACTGTTGTATTGCCAATTCGGCATCCCCATTTGTTTAGCCTGTTCTCGCATTTGCTCCAATTCTTCCGCGGTATCAAAGGCATAGTATGCTTTGTCGTTAGCTACAAGCTGCTCCGCATACGGACGATACATGGCTTTTCGTTCCGATTGCACATAGGGTCCGAAGTCTCCTCCAAGTCCAGGTCCTTCGCTCGGCATGATACCACACCAAGAAAGCGCATCCATAATGTAATCTTGCGCACCCGGTACAAATCTAGTTTGGTCGGTATCTTCAATTCGGATGAGGAACGTACCCTTATGTTTTTTAGCAAATAAATAATTGTAAAGTGCAGTTCTTACACCTCCCATATGTAAAGGGCCAGTAGGAGAAGGGGCAAAGCGTACGCGAACGGGTTTCGACATGTGATTATTTTTCTGCAAAGGTAATGAATAGGTGTAATAAGATAATGGTCTTTGGATTAGTATTCGGATTGGATTTTTGATTGTTTACTAAAAATAGAATGTGCGGGTTCAATTATTATTTAAAAAAAACAATGAAGCAGCACTGCTCCATTGTTTTAATTGAATTAGTATGTCTATTTAAAGAATTATCTTTTATGCCTATTTAAATTTTTTCAATAGTTTACTTTTCAAATCGGGAGTTGAATTGATTTTTTTTAAATAGGAATGAATATCATAAACATATCTTATGGCAATGAAGCCAAGAATAATATCCAACCAAATTAGAAAATTGTCCATATTAATTGAGTTAATGGGTTAAGCTATTGCGCAGCAACGAAATCCACGCTCTTACTTGAGGTAGTCCCATCGTGATCTAAATTGACCACCAATGTTAGCCTCATTGATGAAGTGACACCTTCCATATTCACCCAATGTTCATCAAAAGCATATGATGTTTGGTGGTTATCGTTACTTCCACTATAAACTACTTGATTGGTTGTTAAATTCGTTAATGTTAAACTGTACCCATGTAGTTCTCCGGTTCCTTCTACCGTACCATGCATATGTAATGCTTCTCCGGCAGGAATCGTGTCCCCTGCTGTTGGTTCAATTAAGGTTAATGTAGCTGTTACAGGTTCGCTCTCTTTTTCGCATCCCGTCCAAATAACAAGAGAAAGAAGGAGCAATATCGAAATGTTAATTTTTAAGTTCATTTTTATTTGTTTTTGTAATTAAATAAGAAAGGGAAATTGAAACAAATGGTCCTTGTTTCATGCTTCCCTTATTAAAATTTTGAATAATCGGTTGTTTAACATTCATTCCCCACAACCATCGATAACTTAAATAATGAATGTTTAGTTGTCCTTCACCAAGGTAACCTTGGTTATTGTATCCTTCAAGGGGTAATCCATGATTGGTACTGGCATCAAAATACTCCAACATCAGTCCGGGGCCACATATTATGCGACCAATTCCAACTTTTTTATTCCAAACCAACGTTGCGGAATAGGAATAGGTATTACCATATCTAAAACCTGACTTATCCGAGGTTTTAAACGTGCAGATGCCTTCTTGTTGCAAACTGAGATTGTGGGATATACGTTTTGTGAAAACTAATAAACCACTTATATTCCAGGCTCCAGTGCCAGGATATAAATTTCGAATCATACTCGTTTCTGGTGCTTTTTTTCCCAACGGAGTTTTAATTCCTCCCCCTAGGGATAAAAAATTTCGAGTATTCATGTCATCATCTTTTTGATGCAAGAGGATATAATTTACCACCAACCTGGGGTCGCCCAACCCGGAAATTATATCTGTTCCCAAATCGCGTTTTTGCATTCCGATTTGATAAGGAATACTGCCAATAAGTTGAATTCTGGGAGTTAATTGCCATCGTCCGGTTAGCTCTTGTTGAAACAATCGTTCACGGGAATGAACTATTCCATCAAGATAACTTCGGTACGAATTAAAATTACTTTTCATCCCAATCATATGAAATTGAGTGGATGCCAACAGCCCAATAGAGGCATTACCTGATACACCACCACAAATGTCACATGACCAAATCGAATACGTTAAAAAAACGCATCCAACCAAACTCATGATTTTCATGGATTATTTTATTAAAGATTAAACAACTGGTACTGTTAAATCTTAAAAATTGGGGGATGATATATCGATGATAAATGAGCCCTTGATTTAGGGCAGAAATATGGAATAGCTAAGATTTTATCGGACATTTCAGGTATTCCTTCTTCCGACAGTTTGAATGTAGCGGGCAAATATAAGTTCTCTAATTCAAGCTGCTTTATGAGTGAGCGTTGCGTTTCTTGCTTGGTTTTACGTTGAGATAAATCAAAATCAGCTTTTCTAAGTTGTTTAGCCAAGTAACACTTTCCGTTACATTTTAACTCAGGTCTGTTCTTGTTTTCGCAAGAAAGACGTATTATCTCTTGCTGATTTATGTGAAAATAAATTAACCAAAAGGATGTGTATATGAACTTCCCACAAAACAACAAGATCAATAAGAGTGCAACCCCTCTTTTCATAGGGCAAAATTAACACATCTCAGTAACACATAATCTGATATCTATCATTTTTTTACCTTTGGATTATGAAAACGTTAGCTCCCTTATTCATACTTTTATTTCTTTCATCTTGTGTCAGTGTAGACTATCTTCCGCACATCATTAAGATCACACAAAAGCACCATGCCATTGCGGTGTTGCCACCAAGAACGACCATTGAACGTAAGATTTGGATGACGGACGACCGATTCAATGAGTTAACCCTTCAAAAACAGAGTCAATTACAAGAGCAATTGATTCGATCCTTTGCACGCCGTATGAATGAAGGGAAATGTTTTGTGGAAGTGTTAGATATGAGTTCAACTAATGATGTCGCACTTCCAGCTGGATATAATGAAGGTAGAATTTCGCCGAAAGAACTGTGTAAATTACTTAAGGTTGATGCCGTGTTTGAATCAAATGTTCAAATTCTTGAACCCGTCTCAGAGGCAACTGCCATTTTCTTTCAACAAGCAACAGGTACAACACTCATTACAAATTCAATTACCTTGCGAGCCTCTCTAATTGATACTTTGGGGAATATGCCTATTTGGAATTTGACTGCCATGAAGAATGGCACCTTAGGTTCCTTTAAGCAAATAATGCTGAATAAAGTGATTCGTAGAACTACACGAAATACACCCTATAACATTAAAAAGAATCCTTACCGGAAACTTTATCAAAAGTATATAGAGAATGGAGCATTGTAAATAGTTTTTTTATTCGCTCTTTTTCTTAAAAATCTCAGACAAAAACCTTCCTTTACCCGTCGGAAATCCTATATGTAACATCTTTGCAATCGTAACAGGTATGTCAATCATTTCTGCCTCCGTGGTTATTTCTTGATTCTTAGGTACATCTGGTCCTAACACTAATAAAGATATATGCCGACACCCATCACACCCATCACCGTGGTTAACAAATCCGTTTTTGTGCCCTTCCGTATGCCGACCATGGTCGTTTGTTATAAATAAGGTGGTTTTATCTTTAAGCATTGGATTTGCTTGAATAGCATTCCAGATTTCAAGGGCATAGGCGTCCGTGTACTTGATGTTATCCAGATATTTTTTCCAATCGTTGCCGTGCCCATTTACATCCACGCCCAATAAATTAACTAGCATCAAATGGGGTGGGGCAGTGGAGGATAAGGTCTCCTTCACTTTAACCATCGTTTCTCGGTCAGGACCATAACTCAGCCCATTGCCATTAGGTCCGCAGTATGAATACGGACGAAATTTATTTTTCCATTTACGATCTTTTGTATTGGATAATACATTCAACTTGCCTTTACTGGCGATGATTTGAGCATCCGTATTTAAGGTATGACGCTCCTTAATGTAATACTGAAATAACGATGGATTTCTCGGTAAACCTGCACCCACGTTGGATATTCGTTGGTAAATCCCTGTCATTAACGCCGTGTGTCCTGGAACCGTAAAGGTTGGTCCATTATTACGAAAGTTGGAAAAGAATGTGCCTTGCGGCATCAGTGTATTACATAAATTGGGTATGTAGGTGCAACCGGTATCCCCATAGGTTTCTGTATATCTTGGGCCATCAATAACCAAAATCACAAAGTATTCAGATTTGTATTGAATTTGTTTTTCTTGAGAATTCCCCAAGAAAACCACCCCCATAAACAGGAGAAATAAATAATTAGTTAATCGTAACATACTACAAAGGTAGCTAAACCATGAATTCTTGTGAAACACTTTTCCATATTGGTTGTTTTCACACAATGAAAGTAAATGTTCTTTGGTTCAAACGTGATTTACGACTTAGTGATCACTTACCGCTTAAGAGAGCCATAGAACAGGGGTTGCCCCTTATTTTACTGTATGTTTTTGAACCTGAATTGATGGAGGCAGCGGATTCGGATGTGCGTCATTGGCGCTTTGTGTATGAGTCGTTAAATCAGCTAAAACAATGCTTGCCACAACAAGAGGTTACTGTAGTGCATTGCAGTGCCGATTTGGTGTTCGAAACATTAAGTACCCACTTTGATATTCAAGGGGTGTTTTCTTATCAAGAAACCGGGAACTGGATTTCGTATAATCGAGACATTCGAATTGCGGCTTTTCTTAAGTCAAAGCAAATTCCATGGCATGAATTTCAATCCAACGGTGTTATACGCGGATTAAAGCATCGAAAAACATGGGACAAAGAATGGCTTAAATTTATGCATGCGCCGATAGACGACCCTAAGCTCGAGCAGTTAATTTCTGTCAATGTCTCATGGGATTTAGCGGATGAAACCTCCTTACCTGAAGCAATTAAAACCTCAAATAAAACCTTCCAGCCAGGGGGAGTACTCAATGCAAAACGCTATTTGGTTACTTTTTTTGAGTCCCGTCACAGAACCTATTCTTTACATATTTCCAAGCCTGAGGCCGCTAGAAAATCATGCAGTCGATTGTCTCCTTATTTAGCCTATGGAAACCTTTCCATTCGACAAGTTTATCAAAGGGCGTTGAGTACAAAAAAGCAGGCCGGGAATGCGCGTTCACTTGCTAATTTCATTTCAAGATTACATTGGCATTGCCATTTCATTCAAAAGTTTGAAACCGAATGTCGGATGGAATTCTTGCCCGTTAATTCGGCATTTGAAGGCCTAGGTAAGGTAAAAAATGACGCCTTCATTAGCGCCTGGCAAGAGGGCAAAACAGGGATTCCCTTAGTGGATGCGTGCATGCGTTGTGTGGTTGCTACAGGTTATTTGAATTTTCGAATGCGCGCCATGGTCGTTTCCTTTTTCGTTTACAATTTATGGCAAGATTGGAGAGACCTTCATTTCTTGGCTCGTCAGTTTCTGGATTATGAACCAGGTATACATTATCCCCAAATTCAAATGCAGGCCGGCTTAACCGGAGTAAATACCTTGAGAATTTATAATCCAATAAAAAACTCGGAAGCGCATGATCCGGATGGTGAATTCATCAGGAAATGGATTCCGGAATTGAAAGATGTTCCATCCTCCTTGATACATGAACCATGGAAAATGAGCGAAATTGACCAAGTATTTTATGCGTGTCGCCTCGGCGTTGATTACCCCTTTCCGATTGTAGATATAGAAACTTCTCGTAAACATGCGTCTGACATCATGTATGGAATAAAAAAGTCACCTAACGCGAGAACTCTAGGGAAAAAAGTATTGGCTACGCATGTTTCACCAAATAGGGTTCAACATGAAAAACGTTAAGAAGGCGAATCTTCCGCAGAAAATTTGTCCGGTGTGTAAACGGCCTTTTTCGTGGAGAAAAAAATGGGAGCGTGTATGGGAAGATGTGATTTATTGCAGCGATCGCTGCAGAACAAATAAAACCAATGGAAATACGTGAACTACGACTTGTTTTAGGTGACCAACTCAACATGAATCACAGCTGGTTCAATGCCGTGGATTCCTCGGTTTGCTATGTGCTTATGGAAGTAAAATCCGAATCGGAATATGTTACCCATCACATTCAAAAAGTAGTCGCCGTTTTTGCCGCAATGAGGGCCTTTGCTGCGCAGTTGAAAACGAATGGTCATCATGTTCGTTATTTCAAAATCAACGATCCCAACAACCAACAAGATTTTATCAAGAATCTTTCGGCCCTAAAGAAAACTACAGGAGCAGAAACGATTTCTTACCAATGGCCTGATGAATACCGCCTAGATACCTACTTTAAGCAGTCAAACATCCCGTTATCACCGGTAGATTCCGAACATTTTTTAACGAAAAGGGAAGATCTTTCAGCCTTTTTTAAAGGGAAGAAAACGTTTCTCATGGAGACGTTCTATAGACACATGCGAAAAAAGTATCAGGTATTAATGGAGCAGGATCAACCGGTGGGCGGACAATGGAATTTTGATCACGATAACCGTAAAAAACTTCCGCCCAATGAGGTAATTTTTCCAACGGAACTGCATACAACAGACCAAACGGAGGTATACGAAGAGATCCAACGTACATCCATTAAAACCATAGGAGAAATCAATCCTACCGTATTTCTTTGGACCATTACACGAACCGCTGCACTTGCCTTACTTCGCGAATTTATTGAACAAGCACTTCCCTTGTTTGGGACCTATCAAGATGCCATGACAACGCAGCATTGGTATCTGTACCATTCGCGTATTTCTTTTGCTTTGAACGTCAAGTTGATTGGTCCCCTGGAAGTCATTCAAGCGGTAGAGAAGGCCTATATTAACATTCCAACAGGCTATGCCTTAAATCAAGTGGAGGGATTTATTCGTCAAATTCTTGGGTGGCGCGAATACATGCGTGGAATCTATTGGGCGAAAATGCCCGAATTCTCCACACTAAATTATTTTGGAAATGAAGCACCGCTACCCGCATGGTTTTGGACGGGTGAAACAAAAATGAATTGCCTGCAACATTCCATCAAGCAATCGGTAGAACATGCCTATGCGCATCACATTCAACGCTTAATGGTTACCGGTAATTTTGCTTCCTTGCTTGGTGTACATCCCGATGAGGTAGATCGGTGGTATTTGGGGATTTATATCGACGCTTTTGAATGGGTAGAGATAACCAATACACGGGGAATGAGCCAATTCGCTGATGGGGGAATCGTGGGTTCAAAACCTTATGTTTCCTCGGGTGCTTACATCCAAAAAATGAGTAATTATTGTGAGGGGTGTTTCTACAAAACAAAAGAAAAATTTGGAGATAAAGGGTGTCCGTTTAATACCTTGTATTGGGATTTTTATTATAGAAATCGGTCCTTACTTGAGCGAAATCCGAGGATAGGGATGATGTATAAAGTTTGGGATAAAATGGAGGATGCACAAAAGCAATTAATCTTAGAAAAAGCGCAAGAAATTAAACAAAATATTGAACATTTATGAAACGAGGGTTGGTGTGGTTTACGGAAGATTTGAGGGTTGATGATAATGAAACCCTGTTGAAAGCGATTGCGGAAAATGATGAAATAGTTCCTGTCTACTTTCTAGATGAATTAGCCGATAAGCAGCAATTGAATATTCCGCGCATGAGTAAGGATCGTAAATCATTCTTATTTGAGTCCTTAAACAATCTTCAATATCAGTTTCAAGTACGAGGTGGAAAATTATTGGTAATTCATGGCAGCGTAGAAAAGGAACTCCTTCAATGCTGTCGACGATATGATATACGAAAAGTATATACGAAAAAGCAAGTAGGTAGCGAAGAGAAGAACATACAGTCCTTGATTAAAGAGCAGCTATTAAAGTTTGGAATTGATTTCGAGACCTATTCTACAAGTACCTTATATCACCCGGATGATTTACCCTTTAGTGTGCGAGATATCCCCATGCTATTTACGAAGTTTCGGAAGTTGGCAGAGAAGGAATCCAACGTAAGAGTTCCTTTTGATGCACCATCAAACATTGTAGTTCCCCCAATCGAAATCCATGAGTTGATTTCTCATGAAAACGGAAAACCGTCCTGGTTACAGGGTGGTGAAGATGAAGCGATTAAACGACTAAATCATTTTATATGGGATAGTCAAGCGATATCTACCTACAAAGAGACCAGAGACCTCTTGACCGGATTGGATTATTCTACCAAGTTTTCAGCTTGGCTAAGCCTTGGTTGCATTTCTCCGCGAAGAATTTTTACCGAAATAAAACGCTTTGAACGTGAAGTGGTAGCCAATGAATCAACCTACTGGGTAATCTTTGAATTATTATGGCGTGATTTTTTTCGTTTCAGTTTCAAGAAATACCCTAACGCTTATTTTCAACTCCATGGGCTTGGTCAACAAGCACGGTATACCGATTTTGATAGTGCAAAATTTGAAGCATGGACCCAGGGAAAAACAAGCGAAGCATTAATCAATGCGGGCATGAATGAGCTTCGTGAAACGGGCTTTGTTTCTAACCGCATGCGACAAATCTTAGCGAGCTATTGGGTATTTGGAATGCAACAAGATTGGCGTTATGGAGCGGCGTGGTTTGAGTATTGTTTAGTGGATTATGATGTAGCATCCAATTGGGGAAATTGGGCCTACATTGCCGGTGTTGGTAACGATAATCGAGGCGGTCGTGAATTTAATGTGGAGAAACAAGCCCTGTTGTACGACAAGGATGGAAGTTATCGCGCACTGTGGGGAACAAATGGAAATTTCAACGTCTAGGCAACCTTAAAATTATCGTTTCGTTATGCGAAATATCAGGGTATGATTGGAATTCCGGGCAACAAGCCTTCCGCGCGCAAATTGAACCACTGATGTCTTGTTTAACCTTTTAATATCTACTGCCATGAAAACAAACATCGTGTTTTGTCTAGCTGTTTCAACAGCTGTTTTATTATCATGTAACAAACATCGTCAGCCCACCTATGAGGTCGGTCAAGAAGCTTTTGGAGGCATTGTAATCAAATTGGATGCTTCTGGTGAACACGGTGTAGTTGTTGCCAAAGAAGATCAGGTCACCAAATCTACAGGGAATAACTACAACGAATCAGTTTCAATTGTTAATTCTTATAGTGAAGGTGGTGCCGGATGGCGCTTACCATCGAAGGACGAGTTGCTCGCTGTTTATAGCATGAAGGCGAGTTTAGGGTATTTTCATTCTTGGCATTATTGGACCTCAACCAAAAATGGAAGTCAAAACTATACAGTACACTTTGGAACAGGTACCTCAAACTGTTATTGCAATGGGAATTCTAACTTTTGTTCTCGAGCGGTGAAAGATTTTTAGTTCCTAATGAGTTGTAACCAAATTGAACGCATGGGTTGTATTGTAAAATCTACCTCATGCGTTTTTTCATTGTATTCCTATCGTTGGCGATGCTTCATCAAACAACAGCGCAAGCCTACATGCGTAAAAAGCAAAATATTGGGTTCTACACCGGTGGAACCTTTAAAGATGCACAGTTCAATACCGCGTCCATTGGATTAACCCGGTCCGTTCTTAATTATTTTGAACCAGAAATCGGACTAAGAGCTACGCTCCCTTTGGCTGCTCCTTCGGATAATAGTCAAATGCATAATGTGTATTTGACCGCTGGACTTAATTTGCGAAAATCCTTATTCCCAATCAATCAACGGAAAAAGGGACGATCTTGTCGCGGAGAAATTATCGAGATTTTTGCAGCTCCGGAGTATAATTACCTGATTAAAAGCAATACGGATCGCTACGATAAAGGACAGTTTTCGGTCCGCGCTGGACTTGGGATCTTTCATTACCAAACAGGATATTCTAAACGAAGTAAGGCATGGAATGTGAAGGCCCAGTGCTATTTTCGCTATGTTCCTGGGCCTATTACGAATACGATGTCTATTAAGAATGAATTTGGCGTTCAGTTGAGAATTTTCAAATTCAAGACCTATGATTTTTTGAAGTAAGAGAACTTATTTAATTAGGACGATGTGGCCCGTAATTCGTTCTTTTTTTGCCGAATCCATATATCCGAATGTGATGTTGTAAATATAGACATCATCTTGAACTTCAATACCATTCATCCCATAAGTGCCATCCCAACCAACAGCCGCATCATAGCTTTCCCATATTATTTCCCCCCAACGATTATAAATGACAGCATGATATGCTTGCGGATTGAGCCCCTCAGTAAACACAGGTTGCCACACATTGTTAAATTGATTGCCATCCGGAGTAAAGGAATTTGGAACATAGAAGGCTAATTCTTCGCTTATTTGAATGATTTGATGGCTCGTATCTGAACAGCCAAACTCATTGTATGCGATTAACATGACTTGATAGGATGCAGCCTGTTGATCGGGGAAATTATGATAAGGTTGTTCTTCATTACTTGGTTCACTACCATCTCCAAAATCCCAAAGATATCCTCCTGCACCGGAACTTAAGTTTGTAAAGTTTCCGCCGTAATTCATGGTTGACAAAGGTGTTTGAGGAAGTGAAAACTGAGAGGTAGGTAAAGGGTTTGTACAGATTACATTGGATTGCGTAGTTGAATAGTTACAGCCAAGTGCCGTAGTAACTGTCTGTGTTAAATCGAAACATCCAACTTCTGTAAACAGGAGCTGTGCTGAATCACCAAATGCAATGGCGCCATTACTGCTCAACCATTCAACTTGCGTAAACGAATTTCCGGAGGATTGATTTTGTAAATTAATTTCAACCGGAATACATCCATGGTATGGCGCTATATTAAAGGCTAAATTCGGTATAGAGTCAATCCCAATGTGTACGCTGTCGATTGCTTGGCATCCATGTTCATTGATTCCCAATACGCTTAAATCTTGGTTCGTATGAATGGAGACCATACTTCCATTTATAACTTGGTTCGACCACTGGTATTGAATTGCCCCACTGGCTTGCAAGAGTAGTGTTGAGCCTGAACAAATCGTGGTATCATTACCGGCAACTACATGAGGTAATGGATATACTTCAATTTGGGTTGTGTCACTTGATGCACAGCCATTAGCATCTAAACCATGAACAACAAACTGGTGAATTCCAACCGGCTCTGTGATCCATTCTTGGTTTATGTAGCCATTTTCCCACCAGATTCCAGTAAATGCTACCGCAGCGAGTTGTATACTATCGCCAGCACACAGAAAACTTGGAGGCATGGCTTGAATCGAATCGATGAGGTGAATTTGAATCAGAAAACTATCACTTACAATGCAATGTAAGCTATCGATTCCAATAACACTGAGATATTCTTGTTGGCTTGGTATATGGATTTGACCCTGTACTAAACCTTGATCCCAAGTTACGTTGAGTGCACCTTGAGCATTTAGAATCAGACCAAGCCCAGGACAGATTGCGGTGTCATTTCCGGCATGTAAATAGGGAAGGGGCTGTATCGTTAAAGGCATTGAAACCGTATCTTGACATCCATTCAAGCCCATTCCGATAACTTCAATAGAATAGTTGCTGGGCGTGGAATACTGATGTGTAACAAGTATTCCTGTTGCAATGGTTGAATTATCCCCAAAATCCCAAGTAACTTGTTGTACATTAGGGCTTCCTACTAAGGTAAAACTTGTTTGTTGCTGAATGCATGTCGCATCAACACTTGGTGTTATATGAGGTGTTGGTAGGATATTGACTTGTTGTTGGATTGTATCGCTGCACCCGTTTGAACTGCTTGTGATTAATTCCACGAGTTGATTTCCTGGATTATTGAAAAATGTATTCGGAGTACTTCCAGAGGCCGCAACAGGATTTGCATTTCCAAAATTCCATTGATACGATAAACTTACATTGGGACTGATTGTGCTTAGCGTTGACGTAGCTTGAAATGTAATGGGTTCATTTTCACAACCTGCGGTATAAACGAAGTTAGAATTTACTATGGTTGGACTTGCTTGTACGCTTAAATCCACTGCACAAGTTCCTTGATTAGAATAGGTGGTCATAGTACAGGTATAGGTCTGATTCAAGGTTGGATTGATGATTGTAACTTGTTGTCCCGATAAATTTCCTGGTTGCCAAACATAGGATTGAAATCCACTCGGAGCGGTGAGCGTTAGCGGTTGATTTCCTCCACAGTAGTTGACATCAATGGATAGTGGTAAGCATTCAGCCGCTAAATAGGCATACCCGAAGTGCGCCCCTTGAGCGCAATCCCACGTGGTGAATTCTACTTGAATAGTTTGTCCCATATAGGGTGTTAAATCTAAACCTACGGTAGTCCAAGGAAGCCAAGTTCTACTGCCACATTGTTGGAAATTCTGACCAGGTTGCCCACCGTAAACGGTATAGGTGCCACAACCTCCACCAATCGGCAGGCCCAAGGCATTTAGAATTTTTGTTTCAAATTTTGGCTGTTGTGCCGGGATATGCCCGGGGTTTTCAAGGACAACGGCATATTTATAAATGAATAAGCTACTTTGTGGGGTAACCTGAATTGAATAAACCAATTGCTCCGCTTGGGCTCCGGTTCCCGGATTACCTAGTTTTATTGACTTTGTATGCCCCGAAGGGATTAAAGGTAGCTGATTGCAGGTGTTGGGATCTGTACCTTGTTGGGAAATTACCGTATGTCTTCCGTTTACAATTCCAAAGGTGGTGCCGGGGGAATAATAACTGCCCGTATATCCGTTCCAATTCGTAAAGTTGCCCTGCGATACATCTACATTTGGACAAGCATTCTGTTGAGCGCGTATGAAAGGCATGGTTAAGAATACACCGAGGGTGTAGGCAAGACATTTAAGCATAAGACTAGAAAGTTTTGGGTTGATGGCGGCAAAAACGTATTTCTCTTGTTTTTTGATATATTTTGTTGAAAAATGAGTATTTGATTACTTTTTAGCTTCTGAATCCACGAATTAGCAAGCGCTTTGATAAAAAAATCGGTGTGTGAACAAAAAAGTACGAATTCGGACAATAATTAACCGTGTGAAAAATTAATCTTATTTTCCTTTTTCTCTTTGGTATCGGATTTTCTAGGGATGTTATCTTCTTTACGTATTATATCGCCTTGATCAATGGTGATTTGAGCAGAAAGGCCACCGGTAAAAGGACCAATAATAAAAGTAAGTGTTGTTTTGTAGCGGCTGTATTTTTTTCTTTCGGAATAAATTTTTCGTAGTAAAAAT
This sequence comes from Crocinitomicaceae bacterium, assembly GCA_044347515.1. Classification (GTDB taxonomy): domain Bacteria; phylum Bacteroidota; class Bacteroidia; order Flavobacteriales_D; family Crocinitomicaceae; genus UBA952. The sequence goes on from JBIKUO010000001.1 coordinate 128,314, forward strand.
CATATTTTTGACATGGTCATCCAACATTGAATATTTTTTGTTTCGATGAAATAAGCGTTAATTTAATTCCATTACAGTGCAGACCTTGAAAAAAGTTATTATTTGTTTCTCATTTTGTGTTTTTGTTTCAGAAATTCAAGCTCAGGTTTTTGCGGCAGGTGAGGGGCATAGCCTATCTATTTGCGATGATGCGCGAATAAAAGCATGGGGACGGAACAATCGCGGACAGCTAGGGGATGGGACCACAACGGATAGTAATCTCCCAGTTCAACAAAGCACTTTAACCAATGTTATTGCCGTTTCTGCCGGTTCTGAATATTCACTTGCGTTAAAGGGAAATGGGACCGTTTGGGCCTGGGGGGATAATAGCAGAGGGCAACTAGGTATTGGAAATAATGTGGATAGCCCAAACCCTGTTCTTGTTAATGGGCTCAATAATGTGGTTGCAATATCGTGCGGTGGCTTTCATAGCATGGCTTTGAAGAGTGATGGCACCGTTTGGACTTGGGGATGGAATCTTTTTGGTCAATTAGGTCATTCGAATTATATTGACGTCAATAGCCCAGTTCAAGTGCCTTCACTTACAGGAGTAGCTGGTATTTCCGCAGGGTGGAATCATTCATTGGTTCTTAAAAGCATGGGGGCGGTCATAGCTTTTGGTGATAATGGCAATGGACAATTAGGAATCGGCAATTTAAATTCAAATACTTGTACACCAACAACAATAGTCGGATTCGGAAATGTTACTGCGATAGAAGCCGGGGGATATCACTCGTTGGCACTTAAAAATAACGGTTCTGTCTACGCTTGGGGGGCAAATTCATTCGGGCAATTGGGAAACGGGACTAATTCAGACGCTAATAGTCCGGTTAATTTGGATTTATTAGTTGGTGTTATTGCAGTTTCCGGTGCTGGATTGCATTCTTTTGCAATCAAAAGCGATAGCACATTACTGGCTTGGGGAGCGAATTTAAATGGGGAACTGGGTATCGGTACCAACATTAGCAGCAATGTCCCTTTGTTAGTATCCACTATTAATCCTGTTGTTTCTGTTTCAACAGGTTTTAGTCATTCGCAAGCCATGGATGCTAATGGCAATTTCTTTAATTGGGGGACCAATTCGTTGGGTCAATTAGGTATTGGACAAAATACCGATAGCAATATCCCCGTTACACCGATTGATCTTTGTGAGCTTTCAAATTTTATAGTAGAATCTGAGCTAGAATCTCGCCTTAAAATCTTTCCCAACCCATCATCAGGTGTTTTCCTCATTGATGAAAGTTTACGAAATGAGGCAACTAGCGTTTCTATTTTTAATCTTTATGGAACGCTTGTTTACGAGGGATCAACGGATAAGCTTATTGATATTTCCCATTTAGTAGGTGGTGTATATCTTTGCCAATTAATGCCTTCTCGATTGCATTCGGTGAAGCTTTTTAAATATTAATGGTGCTTTATAGTCTTTTCAAAAGCGAAACACACATTCCAATCCTAATGCCGCATTGTTGGAGTCCTATTGAAAAAATATATAATTGCTTACTTTTAGGTCGATTAAACAATGAAATGGCAACCCTTTTGATAAAAAAATCGTTGTGTGAACAAAAATTTATAAATTCGAACAATAATTAAACTCATGAAAAAATTAATCTTACTTTCCGTTTTCTCTTTGATGACTTGGATGAGCCTAGATGCTCAAGTATACGCAGTTGCTGCCTCCAAGGCAGAATATGCGACTCAAAAATCTACTGGAATCATTACCTTTCGTTTCGGTTCTGATGTATTGCCTGAAACCATTTTGACGAATGGTGAGAACTTTACAGAATACTTTACCACATCTTTTGACGCAGCAACCTATGTTGGTACCTTTACGATGAAAGAAAATGTTGAAATGAATCGATTAATGCTTGGTCGTTTATTGATTGGTTGTGGTGTCGAAGTCATTGAGTTTGATGGCGTTCAGCTGCCCGTGTATCAGTTTTCGAACGAACAATTGAAATAATTAAATCTTATCCCGCGAGAGCGGGATTTTTTATGTCTTATACCTTTCCTAAAATAGAATTGCACCTGCATATTGATTGCTCCTTGAGTTTTCAGTTTGTATCGAAGTATGTTCCCGGCATCAGCCTATCCGAGTATCAAGCGGTTTATAATACGCCTGTGAATTGTTGTTCACTTAACGATTATTTGGCATGTGCTCAAGCAGCAATTTTATTAATGCAAACGAAAGAGCAACTGGTTGATGCAACCTTAGATGTTATTCATCAATTGGAAGCTGATCACGTGATTTATGCAGAGTTAAGGTATGCTCCTTTACAACATTTAACTAAAGGATTAACACCTGAGGAGGTTGTTGAAGCTACCTTAGAGGCTGTACATTCTTATGCCGGACCGGTTAAAGTCAATCTAATCCTTTGTACTTTAAGACATTTCACAAAAGAACAAAGTGACCTCACGGCAGATTTAGTCATTAAGTATGCAGAAAAAGGAGTAGTTGGATTAGACTTGGCGGCTGATGAGGCAGGATTTGGATTAGAAAACCATCAAGCGGCTTTTAAGAAAGTTAATGCGCACGGTATCTCTTGTACAGCCCATGCGGGAGAAGCAAGAGGCGCTGAATCGGTGATTGAAACCTTGTCCTTGTTGCGTGCAAAACGCATAGGACATGGAATACGTAGCGTAGAAGATACTGAGTTACTTGAAACGCTGAAACAAGACAATATCCACCTAGAGATTTGTCCAACAAGTAACCATATTACACGAGTTTACCCACAAGAATCAACTTACCCAGTAAATAATTTATTGCTTAATCGCATGTCTTTTGGTATTAATACCGACGGTAGAGCAATTTCTAACGTGACCTTGGCAGATGAATATCGATGGCTTAAAGAAACAAAAGGCTGGGATATTCATGACATGCTATATGTAAACGAGCAAGCGCTTCAAGCGGCATTTATCTCTGATAAGGAAAAAGAAATCCTCCGAATTAAATTACATGAAGGATTTGAGCCTTTTAACGGTTCTTTAAGTTGAAAATTAACGAAGCACTAAGCCTGTAATACGTGTCTTTTTGATTTAAATCTCCCCGACGACTACCCGGCAAAAACAGTTCAGGTGCAAGGCTTGGATTAGATAGGTAAATCGCGGCAGGGTCAGTTAATACACCAGCTTCCGGATAAAAAGTAGATACATCATCCATATAATCCGTAAAGGTTTTAAAACAAGTGGCTTCAAATCCAATGCGAATTTGTTTAGTTAGTCCCAAACGCATTCCGAAACCAAGCGGCATAATTACAGTTGCCTTACCGTAGGGTGTGGCTTGTCCCTCTGTTTTTAAGGGACGAAGTTCAATTAAGGTACCATTATAATTCGCCTTGGGGTTAAATGTTGCAAACCCAAGACCGCTAAAGGTGTAAAGCTGAAAATTTGATCCTTTATGTCTTGCTCTCGATGTGAGGTTGTAGAATTTACCATTGAATTCCTGCGCTAGGAATATAAACTCTAGGCGTTGACTGAATTCGAAATTATAACTTTCAAAACTTAGATTCCTAGCCCTGCGTTTAGCATTTTCCGAAAACGCATCACTTCCCTTTACTTGAAAATAACTCAACTCTGATTTTGTGGCAAGATATCGATTAAATCGAAACTTAAATGCGACTTGAGCACCTTTCCCTAAGGCTTCTTTATCGATATCTTTCATGGAATAGTCAATGCCCTGACCCGAACCTCCACCTAGATCTCCTGTAAATTGTGTGGCACAAAAACCCGCTTGAATTTCTAAGCGATTAGATCGCCAATTGGCCCGATTATTAAAGTTCTCCCATTTAATTCGTTGTGCATGGGCAACCACCGCAAAACAACCAAGTAGAACAAGTATGACCAGTTTCAACATATAACAAAGGTAAAGAAAGGAAGGAGAATCTAAAAGTGTAAACAAAGTCTAGCTCCTCTGTAGCACATCCTTTTTTTTACGCTAACACTTAAAAGCAAGCTTTCATCGTTGCCGCAAAAAAAAAGTCTGAATTAACAGACTTTTGATGGGTGTTTGTGCTGACCGATATACGAGCGTCAGTACCCACGACTGGATTACTCCATGAACCAAAAAGGTTTTTTCGCTATACCATCAAAAGTCTAGCTCCTCTGTCGCACATCATGCTTTTTATTACTATAGGATTACTTCGTGAACCAAGCAGGTTAAATCGCTAAACAATCAAAAGTCTGACTCCTTTTGTCGCTACCATACTTTTTTATTTCCATCCTTAATAAATGCAAGCATTTAACGGCAAGAAATAAAAAAGTCTGGAATTTCCAGACTTTTGATGGGTGCCCACGACTGGATTCGAACCAGCACGCCTATTGGCACCACCCCCTCAAGATGGCATGTCTACCAATTTCACCACGTGGGCATTTCGAAAGCAAAGATACAAGAAGCGGGTTAATTTGTCAAATAAACTCTTCGTGGTAATTTAAATCTTTGGAAAAGGTTTCTTTTAAATGATAGATTCCCCAAAAAGCACTGGCTACACTCAATAACCCTACGAATAATGCGGACATTCCAATACTTAAAAAGTTCGTGAATACAACAAAGAGTGAAACAATTAAAAACACACTTCCTCGTACGAAATTCGGGACCGTATTAGCAGCCGTAGATCGAATGTTTGTTCCAAACTGTTCCGCCGCTATAGTCACGAAAATCGCCCAATAACCGGTTGATGCGCCAAGCAGAAAGCAATAAACATAATAGGTTTCCTCGCTCATGGTCTTGGACCCGAAAAGAAAACTACTCGTTACTATGACTGTCATTATTAAAAAAATCATCACCACTTTCCTCCGACTTTTTAACCATTGGCTTAAAAGTCCGGCGACTAAGTCTCCAACGGATAGTCCAATGTATGCGTACATGACTGCCAGTCCGTTATTGATGGTTTTTAAGCCAAGTAAAGGACCGAAATCATCCTTAGAATTCATGATTAGCAACCCAATAACAAACCAAATAGGAATTCCAACAGAAATGCATTGGATATATTTGATGAGATTTTTTCGATTACCGAATATTAATTTCAGATTTCCTCTTGTCACTCCTTCTTCATGCATTTCATGAAACATGGTTGATTCCAAACTTCCCATTCTAATAATGAGTAAGAATAAACCGAGCATTCCTCCAACCAAGTAGGCAATTTGCCAATTTAGAAATTTAACACCCGTGAGCATGGTTAATATACCCCCAACCGCTTCTCCTTTGGCTCCGATTAAGGTGGCAAACACGGCGCCAAGTGCTCCAAAGCAAACAATAATCATGGTTCCATATCCACGCTTTTCTTTCGGCATTAGTTCAGAAACAAGGGTGATTCCTGCACCTAATTCACCGGCAAGCCCAATTCCTGCAATAATTCGGATGATGGAGTAACTCGTAATATCCGTTACAAAGGCATTTGCAATATTTGCTATGGAATACAATAGGATGGACCCAAAAAGCACCTTTACTCTTCCTTTTTTGTCTCCGAGTACACCCCATAAAAGACCACCGATGAACATGCCAATCATCTGATAGTTGAAGAGCATTTTTCCAGTAGCTGCTCGAACGTGATCGCTAGCATTTGGCAAAATGCTAAGTAAACTCTCTGCTTTCACAACCCCAAAAAGTACTAAATCATAAATGTCTACAAAATAACCAAGGGATGCAACAATGATAAGGAGTAAGGATTTTCGATTAAATGCTTGCTTTTCCATGCGCCCAAGGTAATAATATTTTTTACTAGCTATTATAAGGTGCTCAAATTGCGCCCGCTATTTCAGAAAGATTTGTTTCTTTGTATTAATTCAAGTTAACCCTATGGAAATTAATGAATCGGTAACTGTTGCTGAAAAAAAACCTTGGTATCGCTTGCTGTATGTGCAGGTGATTTTTGCAATCCTCATTGGAATAGTCCTAGGACATTATTGGCCTGATCAGTCAAAGGGGCTAAAAATCCTTGGGGATGGGTTTATTGCGCTGGTAAAAATGATCATTGCGCCTGTAATTTTTGTTACTGTTTCTACGGGGCTGGCTTCAATGAATAACCTGAGTACGGTGGGTCGGGTTACAGGAAAGGCGATGTTGTATTTTCTCACCTTTTCTACTTTAGCACTGGTCATCGGAATGGTAATTGCTAATTTGGTCCAACCTGGGCATGGCATGAACATCGATCCGAGTTCCTTGGATCCAAAGTCAATCAAAGATTATGTGGATGCATCAAAGGAACATTCCTTAACTTCTTTTATTCTTGGAATCATCCCAACTTCCTTGCTCAGTTCACTCACCGGAGACAGCATTCTTCAAGTGTTGTTCGTTTCAATTATGTTCGGCATTGGGCTCTCGATGACACAAGAAAAGAGTAAGCCGGTAATCGATTTTTTACATGGTTTAGCGCACCCAATTTTTAAAATTGTTGAGATTCTTATGAAATTAGCCCCAATTGGTGCTTTTGGTGCGATGGCTTTTACAGTTGGTAAATATGGATTAGCCGTTTTATGGAACTTAATCGGTTTAGTAGCTACATTTTATGTTACCGCATTTCTTTTTATCGTGGTTATTCTTGGATTAGTTGCATGGTATAATAAATTTTCCATTTTTAAATTGTTGAGGTACATTAAGGATGAGCTTTTCTTGGTACTAGCAACCAGTTCCTCTGAATCGGCATTACCGAATTTGATGCGTAAACTAGAAAAGTTAGGATGTACAAAGCAGGTTGTTGGTTTGGTTGTGCCAACCGGTTATTCCTTTAATCTTGATGGCACAAATATTTATATGACTTTAGCTGCGCTATTCATTGCTCAAGCCTGTAACTTCCCACTTTCACTCAACCAACAAATTCTCATTTTGCTTATTGCAATGCTAAGTTCAAAGGGTTCAGCAGGAGTAACCGGGGCTGGATTTATTACCTTGGCAGCAACACTAGCAGTTGTTAAAGGTTTTCCAGTTCAAGGAATTGCCTTGATTTTAGGCGTTGATAAATTTATGTCAGAATGCCGCGCGTTGACTAATTTTATTGGGAATGCCGTAGCAACCATTGTCGTTGCACGTTGGGATAAACAGCTGGACGAGGCGACACTAAAAAAAGAACTCGGATAGCAAATTTTAACAGACCTTTGCCTTTTAATTTGATACCTTCGTAAAAATTCAATCATGGTCCATAATTTATCAGATTCAGATTCTATCATTGGCAATTATTTAGCAGAATTACGCGACGTACAGATTCAGAAAGACCCCATGCGTTTTAGAGCTAATTTGGAGCGTATTGCGGAAATTATGGCATACGAAATTTCAAGAAAGCTAAAATATAAAGCGGTTGAGGTGGAAACACCCTTGGGTGTCGCGCCTAGTAAAGTGTTGGAAGAACAACCCGTGTTAATTACAATACTTCGTGCAGGATTAGCCATGCATAGCGGCTTTCTTCGCTACTTTGATCGTGCAGAAAGTGCCTTTGTTTCAGCGTATCGCAAACATACCACGCCTGAGGAGTTTGAAATTTATGTGGAATACCTTGCTGCACCCGTATTAGATAATCGGATTTGGATTATTTCAGATCCCATGTTGGCTTCCGGTAATTCAATGAATACGGTCTTTGACGCCTTAAAAGAACAGGGGATTCCTAAAAAAATATACATTGCGGCGGCCATTGCAACAAAAGAAGCCATAGAGCGTGTAACAAAGCATTTTCCAGGAAACACTGAAATATTTGTAGCTGTTATAGATAAAGAATTAACCGCGCAATCATATATTGTTCCTGGACTTGGTGATGCGGGTGACCTCGCATTCGGAGAAAAAGTATAACATGGATTGGCACATCCTCTGGAGCACCTTTGTGCTTGCTACATTCAAGTTTTTATTTTCAGGTATTCCAGGTGCTAAACTCGGAGCGCCAATTTGGGAGGTGACGGTTGCCTCCGCCCTTGGAGGTTATTTCAGTGCGATTGTTTTTTATTTTGCCAGCGAAAAGGTGATTGAGTTTCAAAACAAACGCAAAGCGCAAAAGGTGTTAAAAGGTACGTTCAAACCAAAGAAGAAATTTACCCGGACCAACAAGTGGGTTGTTAAAATCAAACAGACTTTTGGAATTCTTGGGATCACGTATTTAGCCCCCTTGTTTTTATCTGTCCCTGTTGGATCCGTGATTTGCGCCAAATTTTATAGTGAAAATAAATACACCTTCCCCTTGATTATACTATGGATCAGCGTTAATTCGGTGCTCTTGAATTTGTTGTGGTATGGCCTATTCGGGTAAACATATTTTTTTTGACTTAGACCGAACGCTATGGGATTTTGATAAAAACTCCGAGCGCGCCTTGCGCATACTTTTTGAGGAATGTGGATTAGGGCAACATATTGCAACCTTCGAATCGTTTCATAAAGTTTATCACAATAAAAATAAAGCGCTCTGGCATGCCTATTCCAATGGAAAAATCTCGAAAGAGTCGTTACGCTATGAACGTTTTCGGGCAACGCTTAAAAAATTTCAATTAACGGACGAGTCGCTCATAAAGCGATTTGGAGATGGTTATGTGGACCTTTCACCAAAACAAACAGCCCTGGTGCCTTTTGCTGCGGAAGTTATTTCAGACCTAAAAGAAATGGGATTTAGGCTTCATATAATCACAAATGGATTTTTAGAGGTGCAACATATTAAGCTAAAACACGCAGCAATTCATCACCATTTCGATGTGATCTTGTGCAGTGAAGAAGTCGGGGTAAACAAACCAAATCCCCAAATTTTCAAACATGCACTCAATCGAGCAAATACTACGGCTCAGGCCAGTTTGATGATTGGAGATGATTACCGTGCCGATGTGGCGGGTGCATTAAAAGCCGGAATGCAAGCCATTTGGTATCAGGAAAAGAAAAATGAAAAATCGAAGTACGATTATAGAATCAACTGCCTAAGTGAAATTCCGCAACTTGCTGCAAAATTAATGCGCTGATTATCGGTTTTTTTCTTGTCTTGTTTTTTCAAACATCGCGATTCCTGCGGCAACCCCAACGTTTAAAGAACTTGTAGTGCCTTCCATAGGTATTGTTACCCGAAGATCGGCCATATTCAGAATATCTTGCGTAATGCCATCTTCTTCAGAACCCATAACCAAAACAATCGATCCGCGGAGATTTGCCCCATCGATAGCGACCTTTGTTTTTTCAGTTACTGCAGCAATGCGTATTCCTAATTGTTGGAGGTGAAATAAAGTGTTTTTGAATTGGTCGGTTTTACACACTGCAATTCGATTTAAAGCCCCAGAAGATGCCTTAACCGCATCTGCCGTTACCAATGCTGAACCCTTAGTTGGAATTAAAATGGCATGAATTCCCATACATTCAGCCGTTCGTGCAATAGCCCCGAAATTTCGAACATCCGTGATGCGGTCTAGCGCGAGGATAAAAGGTTTTACCCCAGCCTCCAGCCATTGCTCTGCCAATTCTTCAATTTGCTGATATTCTATGGGAGATACATATGCAACAATGCCTTGGTGATTGCCAGAGGTTAATTGACTCAACTTTTGAATAGGAACATATTGTACTACGTAGTCATTACCGGTTAAAAACGTTCTTATCTCTTCAAACCCTTCTTTTGAAATCCCTTTTTGGATTAAAATCTTGTTTATTTCACGTTTCGCTTCAACAGCTTCTTTCACACTGTGAATCCCGTAAATAATATCCGATTTTTCTTTTCGAGTATATGCTTGATGTGGTTTTTTAATCATTTGAAGTGGTATTCGATGTTTACTTGATCTTTCAGCGTTACAGCTACTGGACAGGCCTTACCGGCAGCAATAATTTTTGTTAATGTTTTTTCATCCCAATCGTTTCCGCGGAAATCAATGGTTAGATGAATTTCTGAGATCCTTCGGGGATTTGATGCCATTATTTTTTCTACCTCAATTCGGGCAAAAGTGAATGGTATTTCACGTTCCTCACAATAAATTCCTACAATGGTTAAAAAGCACGATGCAAGCGCTGTAGCCACTAAATCTGTTGGCGAAAAATAGGCGCCCTTCCCATGATTGTCTATTGGAGCATCGGTTATAATTTGCTCCCCGGCCGTGTGCACACAAGCAGTTCTTAATGACCCTTGATAGGTTACAATTGATGTCATAGGGCTCAAAGGTACGGATTGTTTTATGGATATAATTAAACCAAATTCCCTTGACCTATGTTTTAAGAATATTTTACCGAAATTTGTACCGAAATGGAGAACAATTCACGCATAAAAAAACCAAACTGGCTGAGAGTTAAATTGCCGACTGGTGAAAATTATAAAAAGGTTCGCGGATTAGTCGATGAACATAAGTTGCACACGATATGTGAAAGCGGAAGTTGTCCGAATATGGGAGAATGTTGGGGCGAAGGCACCGCTACGTTTATGATTTTGGGTAATGTATGTACGCGTTCGTGTGGATTTTGTGGTGTTCAAACTGGAAAACCAGCTGAGGTTGATCTCTTTGAGCCCGGAAAGGTTGCGCACAGCGTTAAAACCATGCAAATTAAACATGCTGTAATAACCTCTGTTGATCGCGACGACTTAAAAGATGGAGGGGCTGATGTATGGGTTCAAACCATTCGTGCCATTCGACATCAATCACCTGGAACCACCATGGAAACCTTGATTCCTGACTTTGCCGGAAATTGGGATAATCTTCAGAAAATTATTGAGGCCGCTCCGGAAGTTGTTTCTCACAATTTAGAAACGGTTCGACGCTTAACAAAACAAGTTCGAATTCAAGCCAAATACGACCGTTCGTTGGAGTTGTTATTTCGCCTAAAAAAAGGGGGGATGAAAACAAAATCCGGAATCATGCTCGGCTTAGGCGAATCGAGCGATGAGGTGTTAGAAACCTTGGAAGATTTAAGTCGAGTGAATGTGGATATTGTTACTTTGGGTCAGTATTTGCAACCGTCTCTAAATCACCTTCCAGTAGCAGAATTTATTACACCGGAACAATTTGATTATTACCGTGAAGTAGGCTTGAAAATGGGTTTTAGGCACGTTGAAAGTGGTCCACTTGTTCGGTCTTCCTATCACGCAGAAAAACATATTTTATAAAAAGTTGAACAGAAGATTAAATTTTGTGTTTATTGTAAACTGAATTTTCACTATATTGGCACACTAAATTAGAAGTATAATACCTATTTCTCATGAATAAAAAAATATATCTTATTGGTTCTCTGATTGTTGCAGCTGTAATAGCAGGGGTAGGCCTAAACGAATTACGCAAATCAAACTTGGGGTCATATGAAGAAAACGCCCTTGGTTTATTTGCTTCGAACGAAAAAGAAACGAAAGGTGCAGATGAGGCATTGGAATGGTTGAAAGCTCGTTATGTTGACGTTCAAACGGGGCAGCAAGTTTCAGAAGAAAAGTTACTTGAAATCCGTAAGCGTGTTGCTCAAATGGACCGTTCTAAAAACATTACGTTTACAGAAGAGGGACCAGATAATATTGGTGGTCGTACGCGTGCTATTCAAGTGGACCGCACCAACATTAACCGTGTTTGGGCTGGTGGTGTTTCTGGAGGATTATTTGTTTCCCTCAATAAAGGAAATGTTTGGAATCGAGTAGATGAATATTTTAGCGCTGGAGCTAACCCGTTCATTTCATCCATGACACAAACAATTGATGGTGTGTTGTATGTTGCAACAGGGTCAAATCAAGAAGCTTGGGGCGGAAATGGTGTTTGGTATTCAACAGATTTCGGTGCCACGTGGGACAACGTTCCAAACACAAATAATTGTACGCAGGTTGTTAGTTCGGACATTGATAATTACGTTTGGATGGCGACATCTGGAGGTTTGAAAAAATGGAAACTTGGAGATGCGTCAATGACTTCAGTGCCAGTAACTGCCGGAACATGTACCGCCTTAGAAATTTCGAAAGATGGTGAGGTAATCGTTTGTGCATTTGGTGCCAACACTACTTTTGTTTCTACTGATGGTGGTGCGAACTTCTCTAACAAATCAGGAACAGCTGCAAATAATTTAGTTCCATCCAATGCGCCTCGAATCGAGTTCGCTGTTTCAGCGATTAAAAACAGTTCTAACCATCACTCGCTTTATGCGGTAAGAACAAATTCGAACCTACTAAGCATGCACGTTTCTCACGATGATGGAGCAACATGGACACAATTCGTAGGAGCTTCTGGTCCGCCAAGCGAATTCGATATTTTCCGTGACCAAGGAACCTACAATTCAATTGTTACTGTTGTTCCGAATGATCCAGAACAAATTTTAATTGGTGGTATTGATATTTGGAGATGGAAGCAAACGGTTAATAATCCACCATCTGGAGGATTCCAAAAAATCTCTTTATGGTCTGTTTCTCAGAATGCATCTATTTATGTGCATGCTGATAATCATGAAATGAAATGGGATAGCAATAATCGTTTTTATGCTGGAAATGATGGTGGTGTAAGCATTACAACAGATTATGGTAACACATGGTTTGTTGCGAATAGAGGATATAACGTAACTCAATTTTACGGTATCGCGTTTGACCGAGATGGTGCTGTAATGGGTGGTACACAAGACAACGGGACATTGTATAACAACCACACACTTTCTACTTATAAAGAATTTAGACAAGTGGGTGGAGGTGATGGATTTGAGTGTGAGATATCTTATTTCAACCCAGCGGTGATGATTTCCACTATTTATTACAATAATATTTCTAGATCAGGTGATAAAGGAAATACATGGAGTACTTTTGAACCACTTCTACCAGGTTCATATGACCCACCAGGAACGGATGGAAGTTCTTTCCACCCATTCCACACGGAAGTGTTTTTAGCTGAGTATTTTGATCCAAATTCTGAAGATTCAGTCAATTATATCGCAACAAAGAATTATGATGCGGGTGATTTAATTAGAATCCCAAGTTTATCCTCAGGGGATTCAATCAATTATTTTGCTGCAACCGATTTATATTTTGATGACACATTACTGTACAATCCTGCTTTAACGGCTAATGGAATAAACTACGGCCAGAATGCAGCAACAGGTGAATTAGTTGAAATGGGATCAGATACCGTGATATATAACGTTGCATGGGATACCTTGAAAGTTGCTGACCCATTCCAATCTTGGTTTTTAGTGTATGTAAATGCTAATGGAGGAGAGTTATGGGGAACACGTAATGCACTTCGCTTAGCGGTAACGAATGTTCAATGGGTTTGTGTTGCTAGAGGAATTGGTTCTAACAGTTCGGTTGATGTCGAGTTCTCACGTGATTTAGAACATTGCTATGTTGTTGCTGGTAATGGCGTGTGGAGAATTAATGGCCTAGGAAGCGTGTATTCTAGCGACCCAGATTTCTCCGATAAGGTAGCTTTTGTAGGAACTGGACCTCAGGCAACAACCCCAACCTACACTACGGCAACGAAAATTTCAACGACGAATTATGAAGGTTTAGCAGTTAATCCATCCGATAAAAATGATATTGTATTATTTGCTGGATTTAACGGTACAAACAGAAGGTCTTTGAATGCAACGGCTGCAACGCCAACGTTTACGGCTCTAGGAAGTATAATTCCTGGATCTCAACCTGGATGTTATGATGGTATAATTGATCGTGATGATCCAAACATTATTGTAGTTGGCACCTCTGAAGGAGCTTTCGTTACCGAGAATGGTGGAGCTTCTTGGGAAAATGCTTCCGCAGGGTTTGAAGGAACACCGGTTTATGAAGTACGTCAGAGTTGGAGAACCTTTGAAGAAGGAAACAATCGACCTGGAGAAATTTACATCGGTACCTTCGGACGTGGAATCTGGAAAACTGAGGCTTATCTTGGACTTGGTCAAAACGGTTCAAATAACAATCCAACCATGGAGGCTAAGTTGTTAACCTATCCGAATCCGTCGAATGCAAATACTACGCTTTCGTTTGAATTGAACAAAGGTGGGGCAGTAGATGTGGCAGTATATTCAATTACTGGACGTTTGGTTAAGCAAATTAAAAAATCGAATATGCCATCAGGTGAAAATGAAGTATTTATTGATGCTGAAGATTTACCTGCAGGTACGTACATAATCAAATTGGTTTCTGGAAAACAAAACCAGTCTGTAAAATTCATGAAATTGTAACAGTACAATATAGTTTATTAAAAGGCGGCTTAGTCCGCCTTTTTTTGTGCTTCAAAAGTTTTAACTAGGTATAAGGAGCCATCTAACAACTATTATAAGCAATTCGAAAACTCTTCAATATTCTTATCTTTGTTTTATAGGATTTGTATATGTTGGAGAATAATTTCCGAAATATTTCTTGCAGTACCTGTTTGCGTCGAAAAGAGAATTTACTTGGCGGAATAATGGGGGAGGAAATGGAACACTTGGAGGACCATAAATCTTGTAATTACTATAAAAAGAATCAATCCCTATTTGTTGAAGGTTCATTCCCAAGGGGAGTGTTCTGTATTAATGAGGGAAAGGTTAAGATTTTTAAACGGGGTGATGAAGGAAAAGAACAAATTATTCAAATCGCCAGAGGAGGAGAATTAGTTGGGTTTCGTGCGATGTTTACAGAAGATGCATACAAAGTCTCTGCGGAGACCTTAGAAGAATGTAATATTTGCTTCATTCGGAAAGAAGACTTTCTACCGATGTTAGATACCAATCCGATGTTGCGAAATGGAATATTAAAAGAACTTTCTCGTGAACTTGCAGATAGGGCTGATTTCATAACCAATATGGCTCAAAAATCTGTTCGTCAGCGTTTAGCATTTAGCTTGTTACTATTAATGGAAATTTATCAAGATGAACCCATTAATCTTTCCAGAGAGGATATGGCTAATTTTGTTGGAACGGCAACAGAAACCTTAATTCGCTTATTAAAAGATTTTAAAGAAGAAGGGTTAGTCGAAATTAATACACGTAAAATAAGCGTCTTGGATGCTAAAAAAATGCTTCACGTTTCAGGTCATTAACACAATTCAACAAAGTTTTCCAGTACGATATGTCCGAAATTTCCTGATGATTCGGGATGAAACTGCACGCCAAAGATTTTCTTTGATTCATGTTGCATTACTTCATTCACACACTCATCTGAATTAGCGACTAATTCAAATTCCTTTGGAATAGAAATTCCTTCACAATGGTCTTCTTGCATATCAAACACATCGGGTAATCGATACAATAATGGACAATCTACAAATTGTTCAATTTCGTTCATCGATCGACATTCTTTCATTCGTGAGCCAAAAGCCTCATAACATAAACCAATGAGTTGATGACCAAAGCAAATTCCAAGCACTGGTTTTTCCGTAGTTTTAATCCAAGCGATTTGGGCTAGGTAAGGGTCCATATTTTCCTCCATAATTAGAATGGGTGCCCCTGAAATAATTATTCCATCAAAAGACCCAATGATGTCCTCTGTTACTTCAAAAAAAGGAAGGGTTTCATAATCTGCATACTCGTAAATGATTTCTTCTAACTGGGGAACCTTGCTGCTTCCACAATCAATAATCAAAATGCGTTTCATTTAGGGCTTAGCGAAATTAATATTACACGTAATTGGACGGTGGTCCGAATAATTAACCTTATGCACCTTGAAATTAGAACAGGATAACTCATCCGTATGGAATACATAATCGATTCTTCCGGCTGGAATTCGGCCGATATACGTAGCACCAAGGCCATAACTAGCTTCTCGAAATCCATCGGTCATTTTTTTGTAAAACTGGTGGTAGGTATAAGACATGGGAGTATCATTAAAATCGCCGCATACAATGATAGGATAGGGGGAGGTTTCCATGTGCTCGATTACTTTACGTGCTTGGTCGGCTCGCTTAACGTAGGCACTATTCATTTTTTTAATTCCACTTTTCAAGAGCGATAAAGTCCCAGAGGCTTGCTTATTCCCAGGTTCACTTAGTCTAATGGATTGAAGGTGAACGTTGTAAATTCGGACGGTATCTTTACTACAAACAACATCCGCGAAAATACAATAATTAAAATCCATGGTGCCTTGACTTTCAAACATGACATCCCCTCGAGCAATCATTGGATATTTAGAGAAGATAGCAATTCCAAAATTTCGTTTTCCTCGTTCATTATGCGCACTTCGCTCATGATAATCAACAGAGTTTAGAATCGTTCGAATGGAATCATACGTTTCGAATGTTGTGGGTTTGTCTTGCCGATAATATTCTTGAAAACACGCCACATCCGGTTGTTCTGAACGAATCAAGTTAAAGATATGGTCTCGGCTTTCGGTTGTGCTTTCATCATAAACTCCGAAAAGTCTTACATTGTATGATAGTAATTTTATGGAGTTTTCTGAGGTATCATTATTAAAAAAACTTAGTGCAATTAATCTAAGATGAAATGAGAATCCAATGAATAAAACAAATACGCCTACGTATTTAAATGGTATTTTTCGAACGAATGCAAGTATTGTAACTCCAAGGGCTGCAAATACCCAGATGGGGTATAATAAACCGATGTAAGGAAGCCATGAAATACTTTCAGGATGAAAGAATGGGGTTGCATAGGAAATTAAAAGCAAAGAGCTCGTGGTCCATAGGGCAAATTGAAGGATTCGATCAAAGACTTTCATTTTTGCCCTTGATTAAATAAATAATCTTTTTCTTCTCTGCTCAATGATTCATAACCGGATTTAGAAATTTTATCCAATATTTCATCAATACGTTCTTGTTTTGCTATTTTCTCTGCATTAAAAACTTCATCTGTTTTAAATCGTGCATTTTTTCGCGGTGCAGTCCCTTGTTTTCTTTCGAACAACCGCGTTATTCGATTTAACATGTTTGATTGGCTATGAATGTTTTGAACCGCCAGAAATCCAAAAAATGCGCCACCCAGATGCGCGAAATGTGCAATCTCATCAGAAGCACCAAGACCGATTAAATCTTTTGCGAGGAAAAATAAGGCGAGCACGTAAATTGGAATAGCAATTAAACCGAACAAATAAATTGGTGTTTGAGGCCTATACACGGCAATTGCTGAAAAGATAGCCATAATTGCGCCGCTTGCACCAACTACATAATGTGGAGGGGAGAAATCTGGAAAAAGAAAGGTAACTGTTAGTTCGAATAAGTTCCCCATAATACCACCAAAAACATAGGTGATTAGTAGTTTTTTTCCACCAAAAACTTGCTCAAACATTGACCCTGCGAAGAACAAAAACAACATATTGAAGAAAAGATGCCCTAGGGAAAAGTGGGCAATAATACTTGTGCATACTGTCCACGGTTTTATTACAAATTCTAAAACACTCGTAGGAAAAGTGAAAAGGCTTAATCCGATATTAGTACTTCCTATGAGGCCTTCAATTAATCCAAGAATATAAACCGCTACAAAGATGATAACGTTCACTATAATTAAGCGCACGGTCATTTTACCATTATTCAATTGGAATTTAATTTCTTCGAGAATACTGCGCTGCATCATGTAAAATCAATAAAAATTAGTTCGATCACGTTTCCGCCAATATAAGACAATGAGCGCACCTGCTATGGCTCCACCTACATGCGCCAAATGCGCAACTTGGTCATTTGGATTGTTTTGGTAAGATAGATAAACCTCATAAATAAAGTATCCACCGACTAAATATTTCGCTTTCACCGGAATAGCAAAGTACAGCATGAACTCTTGGTTAGGAAACAAAATGGCAAACGCGGCAAGAACGCCGAATACAGCCCCGGAGGCTCCGAGCATAGAGGAATTTGATTGCATAACATAGTCGATGATCAAGGTCGCTTGTGACTGACTAATGTTACCCATATTATTGATTTCAGATAAACTTTCTTGAATACTTGAGGTGTTCGTAATGTAATAGTTTATAGTACTTATATCAATGCCTGAAGCAGAGATCTTAGCCTTTAATTCAAAAAGTTGGTAGGCACTTATCGCGTTTTGAAGTAAGAACGCCCCAAATCCACACAGTAAAAAGAAAATGAAAAAACGTTTCGGTCCCCATAAGCGTTCTAAATACCCTCCAAGCATAACAAACAACCACATATTCATCAGTAAATGCAAGAAACCGGCATGGGCAAACATGTGCGTAACCACTTGGTATGGTTGAAATAGCGGGGAGCCAATGGCATGTGTGCTTAACAGCTGATTGAGGTCTACCCCCTTGCTTCCAAGTATCAATGTTAGAATAAAAACAAAAATATTTAGGAGTAGTAAATTTTTAGTAACCTGAGGAATGTTGTTTAACATGAAGTTATTTTATCAATTGGTTTAATTGTTCAAAAGCCAAGATTTGAATTATCGGCTCATTGGATGGACTCAAGGTATGGTCAGGACAACTAAATAAGCGTTGAATTTGCAGCTCAGCTTCTGATTTATTGCTTATTCGATGATATCTAGCTGCATGTTTAACCATTTGTAGTACAAGTGAATGCGCCACATCTTCCTGATGTTGCTCACTATATTCTACACGGTCAATTAATTCTTCAAGACATTGTACAACACCATTTTCATGTAATATTTCGGGAGCACCAAAAATGTGTAATACCTCTTCTTCCAATGAGATATTAAACCCAAGTTGCTCAAAGGTTTTTAAATGATTTGAAACAATGCGCACCTCTTGTTTTTCAAGGGGTTTATCGATAGGGAATAATAGCATTTGCTGATTCAAGGGATGCTTTACAAAGGATTCAATACACTCATCATATAAGATTCTTTCTATCGCCCGTTTGGAATCAATCATCATTACTCCAGTTTTTACCGGTGTAAAGATGTATCGTCCCACCAATAAAAGATCAGCTACTGATTGAACATCGGTTATACCCGGCAATTCTTGTTGTTCAGGTAAAGGGGTTTCATTAATCGAATAAAACGATTGCCAATCCGCCTCATTTGGTGTAGTTGACCCAAATCCTTGTTCCTTAATTCCTTTTGAAAAACCGTTCGATTTACCACTATTAGCTTGCGGTTTAAATGGGTTGAAATTAGGATCCACTTGAATGGTTGGTTCTACAATGGGTTGCTTATTAAAACCAGCTGGAAGATCAAATGCGGTTTCTAATTCAAAATCTAAACTTGGCATTAGATTAAACATACCTAATGATTGCCGGATAGTACTTAGCAGGATTGAATAAATGAAGCGTTCCTCTTCAAATTTTATTTCTGTTTTCGTTGGATGAATGTTTACATCAATTTTTGCAGGGTCTACTTCCAAGAAAATAAAATACGTAGGATGTGTTTTCTCCGGAATCAATCCTTCAAACGCTTTCAATACCGCATGATTAAAATACGAGTTTTTAAAAAAACGTTTATTAACAAAAAAGAACTGACTGCCCCGTGTTTTTTTTGCAGTTTCAGGCTTTCCTATAAACCCAGTGAGTTTCACAATGTCTGTTTCTGACTCAATGGGGAATACACGGTCGCCTGCATTTTTCCCAAGAACATCTGTAACCCTGCGTTTTAAATTTGCCGCACTTAAATTGTATATTGCTTGATTGTTGTGATGCAAAATAAAACTCACCTCTGGATGTGCGATAGCTATATATAAAAACGCATCTTCGATGTGATTAAATTCTATCGAGTCTGATTTTAAAAAATTTCGACGAGCGGGAACATTGTAAAATAGGTTTTTTACTTCGATCAAGGTACCTTTTGAACAAACCACCTCCTCATTCATTGCGATATTTCCACCCTCCATTTTGATGTGAACCCCAGTGAGCGCTTCTTCTCGCTTGGTTTTTAAGGATACATGCGCAACGGCACCAATGGAAGCAAGAGCCTCCCCACGAAATCCCATCGTGGTTAATTTGAATAGGTCGTCAATGGCATCAATCTTACTTGTGGCATGTCGCTCAAAACATAGCAATGCATCTTCTGCATTCATACCTGAACCATTGTCCTGAATCGATATTAAGGTTCTTCCTCCATCCTTTATGTTTAGCGAAATCTCTGTTGCGCCTGCATCTATGGCATTTTCCATCAATTCTTTCACCACAGAGGAAGGACGTTGAACCACTTCGCCAGCGGCAATTTGATTGGCTAATTGAGTTGGAAGACGCTTAATCACTTGCATATTGAACCTCGCCATAAGCGATTAAACAAAAATAAGGATTATCCCTAAGAATAATCCTTACTTAACATTTCTTAGCGTGATTTATTACATACGCACTACGGTGCCCATGTATTCTGATTTTTCACCAGCTTTAGGTTCAGATAGAGTTACTTTCCAAACAAAGGCTTTATTTGAATCACCCATCTTACCATATCGTCGATCAATTCCGTCCCATGGTAATGTTGCGTCAGTGCTTTCAAATACTATCCCGCCGTCATTAGGATCAATAATGATCATTCGGAACGGCGTGGCTCGTTGTGTTAGCGCATAAGGCATGAATGTGGTCTTGCGTGCATCTTGCGAAGAAGGCTCAAATGCATTCACCGCTAATAAATTATAGTCTTCTGACACATTGATTAATCCAGAGATTTCATTGGTACATCCGTTATCATCCGTTAAATCAATATGCACCAAGGTTGTTCCTTTATCAAATAAATGAAGGGTTAGATCTTTCCCTGTATTCTCTTTAATTTGTTTTCCGTAGCGTATGAATCGCACAGTGGCTTCTGTTTTTACATGAATGCCTTGAACAGGTAAGCCGTTTTCATAAATCATTTCATCCATAACAAGATCTCCCTTGGGGCCGGCAATCACATTCGATTGTAGAATTACGCCCGTTTTAGGGTCTATAATTTCAATGGTTCCAGCACTCAATTCAAGTTTTAACGAAGAATTAGGTTCCATTGAAAGCAACAAATTGTTACTTTTTAATGTAATCTCAAATCCATTCGTGTTTTTCAATTCTGAAGAAACTCCGGCACAGGTAGGCAAAACCAGTGGGTTGTATGTAAAAAGTTCTTTTGGTTTTGGGTTATCTAAAAGTTCAAGTGTTTTGGATGGTAATTCATCAATCGTTGATGAAACACTTTGAAGTTGATGAAATACAGGTTCTGCTTCGGTATCGATAATAGTTGATTCTTTCCATTCAGGCAGCGGTTCAAGGTATTCATCGTGCATTGCGATTTCATGTTGTTTTTCCTTCTTTTTCGAATGATTTACATGCGTTTTTACCTCGGTTTTATGCTGCTTAATGGTCGCTGTTTTTGGAGAAATAGGAGCAGATACAGGAGTTGAAGAATCTGTAAAATACCAGGTAGCAAAAGAGATTCCAATCACCAATGCGGCACCTGGAAGTCCCCATTTTTTGAATGGATTTGTTTTAGGAGGCAATTGGCTGTCTAAGCGTTTTTCGAGAGCCTCCCAAGCAGTTGGATCATACGGTTCAGTGTGCGATTCGATTGCTTTTTTAAATATGTCATCTAATTTATCCATCAGTGTTGGATTTTTTTATATTTCGTTTCTAGCATTTTTTGCAAATTCATTCGAGCTTTTGCTAAGTTGGATTTTGACGTTCCTTCGCTAATTCCTAAGATTTCAGCGATTTCTTTATGAGAATACTCCTCAAACACATACATGTTAAATACGGTGCGATATGCAGGAGACAAGCGATCAATACAATCAATGGCAACCTCATATTTAACCTGTAATTCTTCTAAGGCTTCTCGCTCCTCCATGGCATTTTCAGCTGGCACCTTAAAGTCATTGTCTTGGTCAGACAAAAACGGATTTCGTTTTGCTTTTCGAATCGCATCAATTGCAGTATTCGAAAAAATTCTACGCATCCATCCTTCGATTGAGCCGCGGAAGTCAAATAATTCCAATTTATCAAAGACCTTTATAAAACCATCTTGAACTACCTCCTGAGCACTGTCCCGATCTTTAATGTATCGTAGGCATACTGAAAGCATTTTCCCGTAGTAGGCTTTGAAGAACATATGTTGAGCTTTTCGCTCTTTCCGCACACACGCTGCAACAAGTTCTTTAAGTTCTACAGTTTCCAAGGGCTTTTATAGGTTAACGTACTAGTTTTTAATGTCGTTGCCTCAATTATTATAATTAGCAAACATTTTTTCTTTTGAGAAGCTAAATTTAATGCAGTTGTCGTAAATTCGCAAAGGAAATTTACAAACCGTTAATTAGAGAAATTATGAAAGTTACTGTTGTAGGTGCTGGGAATGTGGGAGCAACGTGTGCAGATGTGTTAGCTTCACGTGAAATTGCCAATGAAATTATTTTATTGGATATAAAAGAAGGCTTTGCTGAAGGTAAAGCACTTGATATTTGGCAAACTGCGCCAATTAACATGTATGATTCAAGAACCATTGGATCCACGAATGATTATGCCATGACTAAAGATTCGGATGTGGTGGTTATTACTTCTGGGTTACCTCGTAAGCCAGGCATGTCGCGCGATGATTTAATTGCTACGAATGCAGGTATTGTTAAAACCGTAACTGAGAATGTTGTTAAATATTCCCCGAATGCAATCATAGTGGTTGTTTCCAACCCGCTGGATGTTATGACGTATTGTGCATACTTAAATGCTAAAATCGATTCAAAGAAAGTATTTGGGATGGCTGGTGTATTGGACACAGCGAGATACCGTGCGTTCCTTGCTACTGAATTGAATATTTCACCAAAGGATATTCAAGCGGTATTAATGGGTGGACATGGAGACACGATGGTTCCACTTCCTCGATACACTACGGTTGCTGGTATTCCTGTAACTGAATTAATTGAAGAAGATAAATTGAATGAGATTATTGAGCGCACTAAATTTGGTGGCGGTGAAATCGTTAAATTGCTTGGAACTTCTGCATGGTATGCGCCAGGAGCGGCAGCAGCACAAATGGTAGAAGCAATTGTTCGTGATCAAAAACGAATCTTCCCAGTTTGCGCATGGTTAACCGGTGAATATGGATTAAATGATATTTATCTTGGAGTTCCTGTGGTATTGGGTAAAAATGGAATCGAACGAATCATTGAGTTAGACTTAAATGACGCAGAGAAAGCGCTACTTAATGAATCTGCAGAAGCCGTTAAAAGTGTAATGGATGTGCTGGATAATATGAATGCTACAGCATAAGTAGTATCAGACATTAGAAATAGTTTAAATCCCGCAATTGCGGGATTTTTTTTATGACCAGTTAAGGCAATTCAATGGCTCCAATGTCTGGTGGGTTATTTCTTGAATTCCCTAAAATGTCAGTAAAAACGGCAGTGTTAATCCCTGCTCCGTTTAAGGGTGAGTTCTGGAGAAACAGGAAATCACCTTGCGCTGTATTTTCAAATAATGGATTCTCATTCCAAATGATATTCGAGTAGAATGGATCGTTGTAGGTCGTTTCACTTCGTATTAGGCTATGCGTGATATTGAAATTTATAGTAACTCCAGGGGCGCTTATTGTATCTATAGCCAACTCATAATCTAGATTCCCCGCAATTACACAATTACGCAGCACCCCTTCATTGATGGATGAAACGGTTGTCGTTCCGTTTGCTGCATTGTAAAAGTAATTACTTATTCCAACCGCTGGAACTTGCGAAGTACCGTAACCCACAAGATTACAGTGGTTAAAATTAAAATCTCCGCCCTCTAATACCAATAATGCATGACTTTCATTTCTTGATACGATACAATTCTCTGCCTTTACTTTCGCCCCGGCATAAATAAAAACCCCGTACCTTGAGGTGTTAAAAATCCGTGTATTTGTTAATTCTAAGGTATAACCTGCATTACTTGGGTCTTCATGATACAAATGCACGCCTACTGTTCCATTTTTTAGAATGGCATAATCGATGGTGGAGGGTAGTGCTTCGTGAAAGTAGATTCCGTAATACTGTCCGGCCACATTGCTATACATTGACTCTAAGCGGTCGCCTTGAAAAACCACCTCGTTGTTTTGCATTCCCTGAATGTGCAACGCTCCTTTGTAAACATAGAGAATGGAATTTTTATGCAAATGGACTTGAGTTCCCGCCTGAATAGTTAATGATTTAGCTGAGTCTACGGCTGCATAACCGTAAATAACGTGTGGTTTATCGTTGGGCCATATTCCTTCATTTAAGTCTTTGTAATGAAAATATGCGTCTTGTCCCCATACCGCAAGTTTAACATATTGGTCTTTACCGTTTGTCCTAAATCGAATAGAATCTTCAATAATTAAAGGTTGGTTTTGGGAATTGGCAGCAAGGGTGACTTCTACAAAAGCAAAAAGACTATCTTTTCCTTCAAGGACCATGTTTTCTAAAAACGTTCCTTTTTCACCATCAACGTTCAAGCGAAATGGAGATTGATCACCGCCCATTAATTCGATTTCCTCAATCTGAACTGATTTAGTTGACGGATTATAGATTTTAAATTGTTTTGTTGTGGAGCCAATCGTCGTAAATACCGTGTCAAAAACAACGGTGTCTAGCGAAAATGTTAGATTTTCCTTTGAGAACCCCTTTATCTTATTGCAGGAATTCAAGGGAATAAACCCAAGAATAATCAAAAGGCAACCCAGAAAATAAATTAGATTTTTCACGTGCGACTTAACGCACAAACTTACATATTATTTGTCTAGGGTAAATACTTAACTTCGTTAAATGAACTTTTTCCTTTTAACGATGTAGTGGGACTTGTTATGAAAAAAAACTTACTTATTTTAATTGGCGTTTGTATCGCTTTTTTTTCGCTGGCTCAACCTCCGCAATCCAATAGTGTTTCCAATGGAAATCTGTTTAATAACCAAGGTTCAACAACGGTTGTTTTGGATAGCGCACAGTTGCAACTTATGGATAAGGATCAGGTTCCTGCCGCTGATGATGTAGAGGAATTAAACGAATCGGAAGTTCTACAGCAAAATAATTTTAAAAAAGAAGCCGATGTCTATAAGTCAAAGAAAGTCGCGCTTAAAAGTAATTCAACGTCCCGATCTGCATCCGACGTAGATGAGGTCCAACTCCAACATTCCGTAACTAAATTAAAAGGGTTGGCTCAAACGCCTTCGGAACAAATTGAAGCGAATGTGCTCTATTACGATCAGGGGAATTACAATGCAGATCGAGCGCCGGAATTGAATGAGGCCTTGAGGTTGAATCCAAATCATCCCGAGGGCTTAAAATTAAAGGTTGCTAATTCATTGGTTACTGGAGATACCTTAACAGTTTTGAATACCTTAAATAAGATGAAATCTTTGCGTTTGATTCCCGATGCCATGACTTGTTATGCCATTGATCTAATCAAATCGGTACCTGAGAACACTACGCTTATTACACACGGAACACTGGACACCTACAGCGCCTTTCAAGAACAAGTTGCTTTGCGAAGAAATTCCATTGATATCATTTCATTGGATTTATTACAAAGCCAGCAATATCGAGCCTTATTACTTAAAAAAGGCTATTCCATACCGGTTCAACCCACAGTCGATGTCACATACCTGGGGGATTTCATACGGATTAATCCTGCCACAAAATTTGCGTTTTCCATGACTATTCCAAGGGAATATCTGTTCCAATTTGAACAAGATATAGTTCCAAACGGACTTGTCTTCTTATATCCGAATACCTTGGATGAAGCACAGGTTTTGTTGAATAATGAGCGATTTTTGGACTCCTTTTCATATTTAGATTGCGGTGAAGAGCCGGATGAAACAATATCGCCGCTTAGGCAAAATTATATGCCAATGATTTTAACTGTCGAAACCTTAAGTACTGACAAAAGCAAGGAAAAACGTTCCAAAATCGAAAATAAGAAGTACAAAATAAGACCGAAGAAATAAAGGATTTATGCGTGGATTGAAGTCAGGTTTTTCTCATTTCTCAGATGAAGAGCTCATGTTAGCGATTCGTCAAGGGGAGAAGACTGCCTTTAATGAATTGTATCAGCGCTATTCTGGTAAGCTTTATGGGTATATGTTGAAGTTACTTTGGTACAATGAAGTTCGTGCACAGGATTTATTACAGGATTTATTTACTAAGATCATTACGCAACCTCATTTGTTTGATACCAATCGGAGTTTTAAAACATGGGTTTATACCATTGCCTCCAATTTATGTAAGAATGAGTTTAAGCGGAATGAAGTTAGAAAGAACACAAGCAATGGATTGGATAATCATTACCAATTGAGTGGAGCTGATGATGTAGAGCAAACGGTGAATGATTGGGAATTTAAAGCGGCGTTGGATCAAGAACTTATAAAATTAGATGATAAACACCGTGAAGTTTTTGTATTAAAACATATTGATGGCCTTTCGATTAAAGAAATTTCTGAGATCGTTGGAATCAATGAAGGTACTGTAAAGTCACGCTTATTTTATGCAATTAAGAAATTGGCAGCAGAATTAAAAATGTTTGAACTCGTAGAACGATGAAGCAGATAGACGATTTATTTTTAAACGCTCATTACAGCGATTTGACTCCAAGTGAGCAATCCTTAATTGAGGACTTATGTTCAGATGAAGTTAGTTTTCAGCAAGTTAAGGCCTTGGTCACTCGAAGTATGGATGTATTACCCGTAAGTCCTCCCGCACATTTGTTGGAAGCGCTTAATCAAACATTCGATCAAACGTATTCCCAACCCTCAGCGAAAGGTATGCGTCCTAGGATGTTCAATTTATTCATTGCCTCTGCTGTAGCGGCAAGTCTACTTATTTTGTTTACTATATATTTATTCAATACTACGAGTACTCCTAAGGACCAGACGGCTCGAGTAAATAAGAAAATCGAACGAACCAAACAAAATCCTTCCCCAAACAAGCAGTTGGCTAAGGAAACAACTGCACCCAATCAACCATTAGTAGCGGAACTACCGCAGGTTATTCAGTCAGATCCTGCATATGATGATGAAATAAGTACACCTTCTGATGAACCCTTAGCCTTGGCAGCCGAACCACAAGAAGAAGCTAAATCATTAGAGACCAGAGGGACCAGATCGGATAATACTGTTCTTCCAAGTGAAGCAACGATTGTAAGTAAAGCACCTTCAAGTAATACCTATGAATGGACGGCTATGGATAAGAACTTGGAATCTTCTTCCGTAGTCATTGCAAATGTCGATTCGAAGAAAAAATCAAATCTAGAACCAAAGCGGCTAAATACTTCATACCTTTTGAAGCAAATTAAGCCGGTCTATTAAAACGATAACGTAAAGTGTTCTTTAGCCTGAGAATTCCGTTGGCTCAACATACCCATTCTGAAAAAATCAATACTCACGTGAAATCGCTCATCTGAGATTAGTTCATTCCAAGCCTTGAACATGTCATCATTCCATCGGATGTCATCTAATAGAAAAAGGGTTTGTTCATGTGTGTAAGGCATTATTTGGTCAAGGTACTTACGTAGGGCTTCCCCGTTATGATGTCCATCAATGTAAATAAGGTCAAAGGTTGCATTATCTAATTCTGATAAATAGGTGCTGAATGAACTTACTTTAACTTCAATTTTGGTGGGATTTGTGGCGAATTTGTTAATGTTTTCACTTGCAATGGTTGCGATTTCAGGTGAACCTTCTATCGTGGTAATTTGTGCTTCAGAATGCCCAAGATGCATGGCTAAGGTCCCACGTCCCAATGAGGTTCCTAATTCGAGTATACGCAAGGGTTTGTAGTGTTTGCATAGCAGGTAAAGCAATCTCCCATAACGTTTACCTGAGCTGCTGGTCTTATGAATTTGCTTAACGGAACGTTGATCGCCTAACGTTTTTGACCCTGCACCTAAATCGTTTATACTTAACAGCCGTCGGTCCGTGCGCTGTTTTTGATCAAAAGCCTTCAATATACTTTTATGTTCACTAGAAACCTTACTTGTCAGGCCCTTATCCACTAAATCATAAATAAAGGGCGAATGAATTCCTTGCCGTTTTTTGGCGTGTAGTTGATATTTTATACCTTCGAAGACTAGATTCACACTGCAAAGTAAAACTATTTATCTCGGATGGAGAAGGATATACAAGAAGCGATTGATAAACAGCGTAACCGCTTGTTCTCCTCCTTGGCGTCTCCAAACATCGTAGAGGCTTGTACGGTTGGACATGGAATCCTTAAATATGCTCCGGCAGAAATTAAGAAATTCCAAGAAGTATTTGTTGCGTCCAATGGATCGATTTCGTTCTTTATTCCAGCGTCTGGTGTTGGTTCGCGCATGTTCGATTTTCTTCAGCAATTCCTAGGTTCTATGGGACATGAGCAAGGGGATGAGGTCCGTTTATTTTTAAGTAAAATCGAGTCCTTCGCATTCTATCATGAAGTGAATGAAGAATGGCGACAATTATTAATGGATCCTTCTGTAGATTTATTGGCGCTTTGTGATTATTTACTCGGACCGCAAGGATTGAATTTTTCTGGTACCCCAAAAGCTTTGTTTCCTTTTCATCGGATGAATGAAAAGAACGCTTCACCCTTAGAAAGTCATTTAAGGCAAGGTAAAACAGCCTTAAAACCAATTGAGTCATTTCATTTCACGGTACAAGAGGAACATTTAAGTCAATTATCAATGGCTCGTGGCACGCTGTTAAATAGCCTTCCGTTCAACATAGATTTTAGTACCCAAGCAATGGAAACTGATTCTTATGTGTTTGATGAGTTCATGCAACCCTTGAGTAATCAAACGGGATCGTTTGTGAGGCGTCCTGCAGGTCACGGAGCCATACTTTCAAATTTGAATGGCTTAGCATCAGACCTTATTTTTATTAAGAATATTGATAACATTCAGTGCCCATTGCAAGATACACATGTGAATCAAACATGGGGATTACTTGGTGGCGTATTGGTAAGTCTGCGCAACAAGCTTTTAAATGCATATTCAGAAAAAAATATGCCTGAAATTATGCGTATCTGTATTGATTTTCAATTACTTGATGAATCCGAGGGAATGAAATCTTGGGAATATGTTTCAACAATGCTACAGCGACCGTTTCGTGTTTGTGGTATGGTAAAGAATGAGGGTATGCCCGGGGGAGGTCCTTTTTGGGTTTCTCATGAAGGGGTTAAAACAAAGCAAATTATAGAAAAGTCACAAATCGATTCGATTCACTTGGCTAAACTTACTGAAAGTTCTCATTTTAATCCGGTAATGATGGCTATTTCACCGTATGATTTGATGGGAAATAAATTGGATTTAACCGAGTATGTGCGAGAAGACCTTTCCATGGCGGTTAAAAAGAATCATTTAGGTAAGACCGTATACTATCTTGAAAAACCGGGATTATGGAATGGTTCGATGTATCATTGGAATACCGTTTTTGTCGAAATACCGTCAAATGTGTTCAGCCCGGTAAAAAATGTGATGGATTTGTTAAACCCATCACATTGTTGTTAAACTAACCTTCATTAAACTCTTCGGACAGTCGTTTCGCGATTTTTCTCTTAGAAAACCACTCTTTTATCGAATCAACCATGCTGTACATGATGGGTACGACGATAATCGTAAGGAACATGGAGGAAGTTAATCCACCAATTAAGACCCATGCCAAGCCATTCTTCCATTCTGCTCCTGAGCCTTTACCTATGGCAATTGGAATCATTCCGAATACCATGGCGATGGTTGTCATTAAAATTGGACGCATACGTGTTCTAACTGCTTCTAATAAGGCTTCGTGCGTTTTAACCCCTGTTGTTTTTAAGTGGTTGGTAAAGTCGACAATTAGAATGGCATTTTTGGCCACCAATCCCAAGAGCATCAACATTCCAAGCATGGTGAATATTCCCATGTTCGATGCGGATAAACTAAGGGCGAGTATGGCTCCAATTAACGATACAAGAATCGAGAATAATACAACAAACGGATAGACAAAATTGTCATACAAGACCACCATGATGAGGTAGACTAAAATTACGCCAATTCCCATGGCTGTACCTAGTGCACCCATGGATTCTTTCTGACGTTTAACTTCACCTCCCCATTTCATTCTTACTTGGTCATTTAAGGGATGATCAACAAGGTACTTATCGATGTCTTGTGCAACATTTCCAGCTGCTCTTCCGAGAACCCAACATCGGAGGGTGGTATTGTTTGCCCGATTTTTACGCTCTAAGGTTCCGTTTCCATTTTCCATGGTCACATTAGCGAATTCTTCCAGTCGTACCAGTTTCCCGTCGTTTGTTGTAAATGCCATGGATTCTATATCTTCAATACTTTTTCGATCGTATTTATCTGCCATTACGCGGATTCCATATTCATTTCCTTGGTCATCATATTTGACGTCATCATTACCGGTTAACGCATTTTGAAGCTGCATACCGATTACCGCAACTGGAAGTCCCAGTTGACCCATTTTGTCGCGGTCAAGTTCAATTCGGATTTCTGGTGTAACATCATCCGTAGAGATATAAGCATCTTTAGCTCCTTTAATACTGTCCATGAATCCTTTCATTCTTCTGGCCTCACTCATGAGTAACTCATTATCGTCTGATGATAGGAAAATTTCAATGGGTGCTTCTTCCGATTCAATCATTCCAATATTCATGGCTCTCACTTCAAGTCCAGGATAGGTTCGTTCAATTTTCTCACGGATTTTAGTCATGAATTTGATGGTTGGATAGCGTTCTTGCATACCTGGTTTCATCTTTATCGTAATCTCTGATCGATATTCAGACCCAAAGGATAGGGCCCCCATACCTGAACTCGGTCCACCCACATTAGAAAATACTACGGAATTCACCTCTTTTTGCCCATTAAGCATGTCTTCAATGGCTAAGGTAACTCGGTTGTTTTCTTCAATGGTTGTGCTCTTATCAAATTTCAATTTGAGCATAAACTTCCCTTGATCTCCTTGTGCCACGAATTCTTGACCTACAATTCCTAGGGCCATGGTTCCAAAGCTGGCAATAAATAATACCAAAATGGAAAGTCCGGTGATGATTTTATGTCTCAGTGACCAGTTCACTAAGGAAACATAGGCCTCAGTAAATTTGGAAAGTCGAATTTCAAACCAATATAAAAACCGATAGAAAATCCCTTTTTTCTCTTCCAATTTCACTTCCTTGGCCATGCGTGAAGCGAGCCATGGGGTAAGTGTAAAACAAACAAAAAGCGACATCAACGTAGAGATTACTACTACGATAGAAAACTGTTCTAAGATGTCAGATATTACACCTTGAATGAACACTACCGGTGAGAATACCACGACGTCAACCAAGGTGATAGCCAGTGCGGTAAATCCAATTTCATTTCTACCATCTAAGGCTGCTTGCTTTCTGTTTTTACCCATTTGAAGGTGCCTGTAAATGTTTTCGAGTACCACAATCGAGTCATCTACTAGAATTCCAATAACAAGCGACATCGCTAACAGGGTCATTAAATTTAAGGTGTAACCTAAGGCATACATCGCAATGAACGTTGAAACTAAGGAGGCTGGAATAGCGATTAATACAATTAAGGCATTTCGCAGGGTGTGTAAGAAAAGAAGCATAACAATCGCAACTAAGGCGATAGCCAATTCGAGGTCATGAAGTACGGCATGCACTGAATCTAGGGTTACCGTGGATGTGTCGGTTGCTATTGTAAATTTGATTCCTTCCTTTTTGTATTTTTCTTCGATCTCGTCGATGCGTTTGCGGGTGAGCTCAGACATTTCAACCGCATTGGCATCACTTTGTTTTTTGATTCGTAATCCGATTCCTTCCTTCCCGTTTAACCGGCATAATGAAAGTTGGTCGGTAGAGCCGTCGGCTACTTCTGCCACATCAGCTAAACGTACTACAGATGTTCCACTAGAAAATAAAATTAAGTTCTTGATTTCATCAACGGATTTGAATTTACCAGAAAGACGAACGGTCATTTGTTCTTCCGTGCTTTTTACTTTTCCCGTAGGAAATTCAACATTGGATGCCGCTATCGCTTGGTTTACATTGGCAAGCGTGAGACCGTATGACTTTAATTTTTCTTTATCGACATTTACCCGGATTTCCCGTTTTTCTCCACCAATTACTTGCACTTCGGCTACTCCTTTTACTTGTTTGATTTGCGGGAGAATTTGGTCATCCATCAAGGTCATGAATTCTTTACCTCCCATATTTTTAGCCGTAGCAATTACTTGCAATACGGGGGTAGCATTGGGTTCAATTTTGGCTAAAACAGGTCTTGTGGAATTATCCGGGAGAACAGATTCAATGGTGTTGATTTTGCGTTGTGCTTCTTGCAAGGCCAAATTGATATCTACCCCATCTTTGAATTCGAGTAGGATGATGGAGGCGTTTTCTAAGGAAAAGGTAGTAACCTCTGAAAGGTTCTCTATTCCGCTGAGTCCGTCTTCTAGGGGTTTAGAAACCTGAGACTCAACCGTGGCTGGAGAGGCACCGGGATAGGTTGTCGTTACAGTAAGTACGGGCGGAGCAAAGTCGGGCATCAACTCATAGCTCAACTGCTGATAACTCAGCATCCCACCACCAATCAGAATCGTAAAAATAACGATAATGAAAGAAGGTCTTTTAATCGATAATTCGGTAAGTGTCATGTTATTGAGCGATTTTAACGTTTTTATTGTCTCTTAAGTTGATTTGACCGCGAACCACGATTTTATCTCCTGCGCGCAATCCACTGCGCACTTCGATTACGTCTCCTTCTGAAAGTCCAATACCAAAGGAAACGAGTTTGGCTTTGCCATCTCGCACTACATATACTTGTGGGTTTTTAAGGGAACCAACGATTGCTTTTCTTGGAATTGAAAGGTTGGCTACGCTGTAATCACTTTGTATAACGGCTGAGCCATACATGCCTGCCCGAAGGGCTTTGTTCGCATTATTTACCGTGATTTGTACTTTGAAATTATGAGATTTATCTGCTTGGACTGAGATGTTGGTTATTTTACCGTTGATTGAAGCGGATACTTGATCACTGGTGATGCTGATGGATTGATTCAATTTGAATTTTTGAATGTCTCGTTCTGGAATATTCACTGTAAGCTTCAATTTTGAAATATCTGTAATTTCAACAACGGGTGATCCCGCCCCAATTACGGAGCCTAGGTCGATTAATTTTTTGGTAATAACCCCTGCAAATGGAGCTTTAATCACGGTTGCTTTGAGTTGTTTTTCCAATTGTTTCTTTTGAATTTTTGCCGCTTTTATACCGAGTTTAGTTTTTTCCGCTTGCACGGCAGGTGCTGCATTCTGATTGGATAGGGTCGTGTAGCGATCGTCGTCTTTTTCTTGTCCTTCGATGCTTACTTCTAAATTTTCAATTTGAAGTTTAATCATTTCGTCATCCAGTTTCGCGATTACGCTGCCTTGACCAACCTGGTCTCCTTCAGAAACATTCATGGAAATAACTCGCCCGTTCCCTTCTGCACCAATTAAATTCTGACGAAAGGGTTCAAAGGTTCCGAGGTAGGAAAATTCGTCTTCAAAGGTATGCATGGTAGGGTTTACCACCTCTACCAAAACGGGTGCATCTACATCTGGGATATAAATTTTCTCTTCTACCGATTTTTTGTTAGACATTAATTTCACTACGGTGAATGTGATTAGAATGATTGCAATTGCAATGCCGGCAAGGATGCTTTTGTTTATTTTCATGGGTACTTATTTGAGTTGACTTATTGATTTTAAATAGCTTAATTCGGCTTGACGCAGTGAAAGATATGCGCCTACAAGACTGGACTGGGCTTGCTGAAGTCCATTGTCTGCTTGGAGTAATTCGTTGGTGCTAATTGTGCCTGCTTTGAACTGGGCTTTTGCCGCATCAAAAACTCGTTCTGATAGCCTTAATTGTTCCTTATTCATTTCCAAATTAGCAGTTTGTAACTCGGCATCACGTTTTGCATTTGCTGTAGCCAAATTCAATTGTTGCGTGGCTAATAGTTCTTGATTTTGAATTTTTTCTTTGTTATAGGCATTAACTTTTAGCTTATTCTTTTTTTCAAATCCATCGAAGAGCGTCCAGTCTAATCGGAGTCCAAGAAATGCGGAAGGAATCCCCGTTCTAAAATCGTCTTCGGGTTTCATGTTGTAATTGTAATTGTAAGCGCCATAAAACGATAGAGTAGGCAGGTAGGCCATGTATGTGCCCTTGCGTTCTTCAACGTTCATTTGTTTTTGAAGTTGAATTAATTCTAATTCAGGACGCAGCGCATTGGTTTGTTCGGTAATTGTTGGATTAGAAATGATTTCGTCACTTGCTATTGTCAGTGTTTTTCCCTCTGGAAAACCGACTAGGATGGATAACAATTGATTCAATTGTAACCGTGTGTTTTCAAGTTTAATGATGCCATTCGTAATGCTATTTCGATTGATTTTTAGTTTATCTACTTCGGTGGGAATGATTAACCCTTGCTGTTGCATTAATTCCATATTACGGATGAGTTCATCCATGTTTTTTTCGTTTTTCTTAAGGAAATCTACTTGCTGGTTGACCGCTTGTAACGCGAAAAAAGTGTTTGACACTTGATAGTGCACTTCTTGGAATGTAATTTTCTCTTGAATTTCAACGATTTGCGCATTAATTGCAAGGGCATTCAATCCATAATTTAGTTGTGGATTAAAAATGAATTGAGTGAGTTGAACCGTATTACTTAGCGTGTACGGAACACCGAATTTCACTTCGGCAAAGGTACCTGGAGGGCCTCCGAAAAAGTCAGCTGGAACAATTTGACCCGGTATAATCGCATTGTAGCGATAATCGCCTGTAGCGGTGATTTTTGGATATTGGCTTGCTAAAAAAGCTTTTCGTTGGTTTGCATTTGCTGAAATTTCGATGCGTGCATTTTTTAACGAAAGATTAGCTGTGTCAGCCATTTTTAATAAGTCTGTAAGCGAATACACTTGCGCGGTTGCCCAAGTTGAAAGAAATAAAAAGAGAAACAGGACTGCTTTATTCATGAGGAATTATAATTGATCGTTTGGGAAAAGATACCCGAGCACCATGTTTACGGCATGGGTTTTATGGGCGGTGAGATGTTCTTTATAGGTTTCGTTGCTTACGCCATGTATCACCTTCATGAGCGGTTGTGCCATGAATGGATATTGACAATTAGACATGATGAGCAATGTGATTTGAACGATATCCATTTGGCGCATGTCGCCGCGCTCTTGGAGTTTTCGGGCTTCGTCAAATACACCAGATTCATTGACCATATTGAGAACAGGAAGAATTCCTTGCATGGCCTCTGGATTTCTTGCTAATTCATTTAATACGAAGTTAGGAATGTCGGGGTGTTGACCTAAAAACTCAAATTCTCGTTCAATAAGGATTTTGATTTTTTCTCGAATCGGTAAGTCTGAGCTGAATACTTGTACCATGGACTTCAAGAAATCCTGCATTACGGTTTCAAAGATTAGGGCGAATAACTTGCTTTTTGATCGAAAATAGTAGTTAACAAGGGCCACATTCATGCCCGCTTCACGAGCGATTTCACGCGAACTGCAATTCGCCGAACCTTTTTGTATAAAGACCCTCAGGGCGGCTTGCTTAATTTTTTCTTCTGCGTTTTGGTTCATCCTTGCTTTTGGCGCTGCAAAGTTAAACACAAATATTAAACACTTGTTTAAAACAGATGTGAAAAAATCTAAAAATCTTGGTTAACGGATTTTTTTAACTCAGTTTATTTTGGCATTCCTTGACCTTTCTCGGTCATCATGGCCTGAATCTGACGCATGGTATTTTCCATGCCTTGCGGGCTGCCGTCTAGAAATATGGTATTTCCTTTACCGTATTCAGCAAAATTTTTGATTGCTTCTGTCCACATGGAAAACAAGATGACATTAGTGTCTAGATTGGCTTGTTGCATTTGTTCTGCCGCTTCGGTCATACCCTTTGCTACTTCTTGACGGAACAAGGCAACCCCTTGTCCGCGGAGCATTGCCGCTTCTTTTTCTGCCATCGCAGCAATTTTAATCGCATTTCCTTCAGCTTCTGCCGCCTTAGTTTTCGTGATTAAGAGTGCTTGGCCTTCATTTTCTGCCGCAGCTTTAAGGTTGTTCGAAGCTACCACCTTGCTCATACTTTCCATAATCGCTGCATCAAACGTGATGTCGTTTATTTGAAGGTCTAACAAGTGATATCCCCATGATTCTAGGGTGTGATCGATTTGTCCTTTCACACTTTCAACCAATTCATGACGTAAGCCTAAGATTTCTGATTGTTTTTGACTTGCCACATACGAACGAATCGATCCTTCGATGGTGCGGATTAGAGCTTGCATTAAGTCTTTATTGCTAATAAATTTGAAAGCAACTTTTTTAATTGTTTCCTCATTTTCGTCCATCACTGCATATAGCAACATACTTTTGAAATACACATTGGCTTGATCAATGGTCACCGCCTGAAATTCCATTTCAATGCTTTGGTTTTGCGAAGAAATACGCTTGTAAACTTTTTCTATAAACGGAATTTTTAATCGCAATCCTGGTGCTGCGGTTCGCTTGTATTTACCAAAAAGAGTTATTACAACAATTGTTCCTTGATTAACGGTGTAGAGTCCGCTTAATACTACGATAGCTATTCCTCCTAAGATGTAATAAATGGGCATGTTTTTATTTATTAAAGGTTGATTGTGCTTTAGCGCAATTGCATCCACTGGAGGATTTGCAAGCAAAAAGACAAAACGAAAGTAAGCAAATTACAATAAATGGTTTCATGTTAATAAGGTTTTTGTCCAATATAATTACCGGGAGGATCATAATTGCAAACGAAGAAAAATGCCCCGGATTTACTCACCGCGCAACCACAACCTACTTGGGTGGTATTTTTCCAAATCACTTGGGTATAGTGACCAGATTTTGCCCAATCATTTCCGATGGGTTTATATTTGAAATATACTTTCTCTTCATTCCACATTGCAACGCCCTCAGAGATGTCATCCGGCATGCTGGAAATCCATGAAATATTTTCACCATAATTGTCTCCACTGCGGTGATGAATGCTGTTATCTTCTTCCGCCAGTTGAAGCGCCCATTCTTCTGCATACGAAGCAATCTCTTCATTCCATGTAAGGTTTGGAATACTTAGTAATTTGCGTTCTTTGTTGTGTTCGATTAGAATGCTACGTTGGATCGCCGTATCAAGCGTGATCGAGGATTGAGCTGAAATGTGAGCAGCAAGTGCTAACACCATAAGAAAAAGAAAGTTTTTCATGCCTTAAAATTATTAAAAGTTTATCGTCTTTACGGCTGATTGCGTAAATATCTTCATCTTTACACAACGAAAATTTTGCCATGCATAACATAAAAATCCTATTCTTCATTTTTGTTACTTCTTCCTTCGTAGCCCAACGAAAACCAGAGGCTTTTAAGAAAGGTTCTTTCTATTTTTATTGGGGGTGGAATCGCGCATATTATTCGCCGTCAACTATTCATTTCAGTGGAAAAACCTATGATTTTCAATTGTATGACGTAGTAGCTGTAGATCGGCAATCCCCTTTCGATGCGCAATTGTATTTTACTCCGAATAAAATGACAATTCCACAATATAATGCACGAATTGGTTATTACTTTAAACATGATTTGCAGATTTCCTTAGGAGTAGATCACATGAAATACGTGATGTTGCACGATCAGCCAAGTACCATCAATGGATATATTTATAATAGCAATACGAGCTATGATGGGGTTTATGTTAATCAGCCCTTTACAATTGGACAAGATTTTTTAAAATTTGAACATACGGATGGGTTAAACTATATAAACACTGAACTCCGGAAGTCTATTCGAATGTTAGGAGTGAAACATTTTCAATCTACGTTTTTATTCGGCGGAGGACTGGGTATGTTGTTGCCTAAAACCAATACCACGTTGTTGGCTAATCCGCGATATGATGCGTTTCATTTGGCCGGGTATGGAGTAGATGGCGTTATGTCATTGCAGCTGAATTTTTTCAAGTATTTCTTCATTCAGGGAGAGGCTAAGATGGGATTTATTCACATGCCAGATATTCGAACAACAATGAATTCAAGTGACCGTGCTTCACAGATGTTTCTATACAACCAATTCAATGTGAATTTTGGAGCGCAGTTCTCACTAATCAAATACAGTCAGGCTAAGATTCCTAAATCACCTACTGATTAACCTTACTGTAACCAGGATCCACCCACCGAAATCACATTGTTCAATTTCAAATAGTGTTCGTAGGTTTCCGCTTTGATGCCTCCGGTAGGACAAAACTTCACTTGTGGAAATACTTGTCCGTAAGTTTTTAGAGCATCTAATCCACCAAAGAGATGGGCAGGAAAGAACTTAAAGGTATCCCAGCCAAGTTCAAGTCCTATAATGATTTCACTGGGTGTAGCAACGCCCGGGATAAATGGAATTCCGCAGGATTGAAAGGTATGGGCAAGGACTTTACTGATTCCAGGACTTACCATGAAATCAACGCCTAATGCAGCCGCTTTCTCAATTTGTTCATTGGTAACTAGGGTACCCACGCCAATGTCCATGCGTTGTCCGAAAGTGCGTTTAGCCTCCGCGATTGCGTCAAAAGAAATAGGAGTTCGAAGGGTGATTTCGATGCAGGATACGCCCTGTGATTCAAGTTTTTCCAATTGGGGAATTACTTCAGATAATTCATGGAAGGTAACAACCGGAATGATCGGATGTTTTTCTAAAATGGCACGTATATTATTCTGTTTCATGGGCTTTTACAAAAATATGAATATCCTGAGAAAACGGATTGATTAGGCCTTGAAGTGCTTCAACCCATTCGTTAATACTATGTTTTCCACAAAAATGAAGCAGGTTCATTTGTCGTTCTTGAGGTACTTTATTGGGATACAATTCCCGATGAATCCGTTCAAGTCGCTTAATTTGTGTATCCAGTTGCTGTTTTTCTTCTTTTTGCCAACGTTGCTTATAATGGCTTATGCTTGAATCAATGCTCGCGTGTTGTGCTCCACACCATTTATTCGCTTCGTTGCCAAAGGATGAAATTCCTTCTGACATGCGAAGTTTTAGGTTTATCACTTCTTTGTCGATTTCATTAAAGACCGCATCTCGATTTGATTGTTTTGAAAGGAGTGTTTCAATTTGGTTTGACAAGTCACTGAAATAAGAAGGCAATACCGATTCATCGATATAATCTGGAGTAATAAGTGCACTGATACGCGTTTGGATTAACGGAAATTCCACATTCGCAGCAGAAAATGTTGTCTTGAGTTGAGCCCAATATGCCATTTCGCCACTTCCACCAACATAGCAAATGTTTGGTAAAATACACTCTTGATAAATAGGACGGAACAACACATTCGGAGAAAATCGTTCTGGAAACTCTGTTAATTCCTTAAATAATACATCCTTCTTCCATGCTATTTCATCAATTAGAAAGCCATCTGATGAAGGAATAATTCGAGACCTTTTTCCCTCGGTCATATAAAACAGGTTAATTGGTCTCACATACGCTTGTGTTTTTAGACCAGCATCCAGTAATTCTTGATTGGTTCTATTAACGTGTTCAAAAACGAATTGACTTTCCAGTTCTTTTTGCATTAGCGGGATAAACATCCGCTTTAGTTCCGGATTATCGCCATCCATGATGAGCAAGCCATATGACCCAAACACTTTATTTAGTAGGGTTTTATAGTGTTCCACATATCGACCTTCACTGACTTGAAAGAGGGCTGTTAATTCATCCCGCGCTTCTTGTTGGAACAGCGATAGCATTGCTTGGTAGGTTTCGTTTAAGCCTGAGGTTTCAAATCTACCTGCGGGTCCGGTTTGATTCGATTCCCAAGCAAAATCTTTATGAAAAAACTGGGTGGATTTTATCTCTTCAAAATCGTGGTCTTCCGAGGCCAACCAAAAAACAGGAACAAGATGATACTCGGTTTGTTCTTTATTCAGCTGTTCGCAGAGATTAATTACATGCAGCGCTTTGTATATAAGAAAAAGTGGACCAAGGCCTAACGAAAGTTGGTGACCAGTGGTGATGGTTAGTGTATTGTCTTTAGCGAAGTTCCTAAGATTTATTTCCTGCGCTTCAGTGGTGGAACTTTTCGAATATTGATGGCTTAGGTACGAACTAAGTATTTTTCTATGCGCGCTTGAATAGGTGGTTGATTTAATTTTACATTGTTCCAGAAGGCTAGCCTTTGAGACTTCTCCCTTCAAAAATGTGTGTTTGTTTTGGTTAGACCATTGTTCAATCGCAGTTCCAAACCCATTGACATCGGTTCTGGGTAGCAGGTACCGTTTTAAGGGAATCATGCCTCGGTAAGGTTTTGTAACTCCACAAATCGTGCATAGGCACCGTTGAGCCCAATCAACGTTTCGTGGTTGCCTTCTTCAATGATTTTCCCATCTTGAAGCACGATGATTTTATCCGCTTTACGAATGGTGGAAAGTCTGTGTGCGATCACGATTGCGGTACGATTGGTCATTAAACGATCAAGTGCATCTTGAACCAATTTTTCAGATTCGGAATCTAATGCAGAGGTGGCTTCATCGAGTATAAGAATCGCCGGATTTTTCAAAATTGCTCTAGCAATGGCAATGCGTTGCTTTTGCCCACCCGATAATTGTATTCCTCGATCTCCTACTTGGGTATTCATTCCCTCCGGAAAACTTTGTATAAATTCTAAGGCATTGGCGGCTTTTGCGGCATCCTCAATCTCTTGGTTGCTTGCTTCGGGTCTGCCAAAGCGAATATTCTCTTGAATGGTATCTGCAAAAAGCATCACTTCTTGGGGTACGATCGCAAT
The DNA here is from genome assembly GCA_044347515.1 of Crocinitomicaceae bacterium. Taxonomy (GTDB): domain Bacteria; phylum Bacteroidota; class Bacteroidia; order Flavobacteriales_D; family Crocinitomicaceae; genus UBA952. The sequence goes on from JBIKUO010000001.1 coordinate 168,821, forward strand.
GTGTGAGCGTAAATATTCCAAGTCAATCTCACGGGTATTCGTATCATCCAAAAACACAGCGCCGGATTGGGGTTCATAATACCTAAGGAGTAAGCTAGCCAAGGTTGATTTCCCCGCGCCCGATCCTCCAACTACGGCAAGGGTTTGGTTTCTAGCAATGCTGAAATTTATTCCACTGAGTACAGGTACATCCAAGCGTTGAGGGTATTGGAAATGAACATCATCCAATCGGATATTTCCCGATAACGCAGGTTTTTTAGTCCCGTCAACTAATTCTCTTTCAGTGGCCGTATTCATGATCTCGACAAGGTTTTCAACCGCGCCAAGGGCCTTTTGAATGTTTGCATATAATTCTGGCAGAGAACCGATACTCGCCCCCATTAAGATGGTAAATAGAATAAACTGATAAAAGCCTTCTTTTGGTAGCGTAGGATGAGCTCCTTGTGTCATGATCATTCCTTGCCAAATGATAAATACAATCGCTCCGAATAGACAGAAAATGATGAAGGATACAAAAACGCCCCGCCAAATGCCGCTCTTAACATTCAGGTCGCGCATTTTTTGAGTATTAATCCTAAAGCGATTTAGGTTGAATATTTCATTCGTAAAGGCTTTAACATTGGCTATTCCACTTAGGGCTTCTTCAATAATTGAATTAGATTCGGCGGTGAAATCTTGTGCATTCTTGCTTAATTTACGAATATACCGACCAAAAATCACAGCGATAATTGCCATCACAGGAACTGTCCCCAGCATGATTAAGGAAAGTTTCCATGAGATGAATACTAAAAACGCGATTCCACCAACAACAATAACCAATTGCCGGAAAAACTCTGCGATCGTAGTGCGCATTGTTTCTTGAATTTGTGTGATGTCCGAGGCTATGCGGCTTGTTAATTCACCTACTTTGTGCGTATTGAAGAAATCCATCGGCATGTATATCATGCGCTCAAATGCATCATTACGCAAATCTCGTAAAGCATTTTCAGTAACGTTGTTAAATAATACCACCCTAAAAAAAGAGAAAAGCGATTGAACGCCGAATAGAATAAACAGCGCAAATGCTATTCCGTTGACTGAGTTTTTAGACAAGACTTGTCCAATCGTATCCACAGAACTTCCTCCAGAATCAGCACCCAATAATCCTCCCATCAGGTAAGGAAATACAAGTCCCGCTAAGGTGGATAGCACTAAAAATATCCATCCAATACTATATGAAAATAAGTAAGGTTTTAAATAAGAGAGTAAAAAGCGTAGTTTTTTTGAAGCACTAATCTTCTTGGTATTTGGTTGTTTGGATGACAAGGCGTTCAACTTTAATGGATTGCAATGCAAAAATACCTACTTTTAAGGGAGTGAGGAATAATTTCATTTTTTTTATCAAAACAATTTGAATTCCTGAAAAATATCTTATATTTGCACTCCGTTTTTCGGTAGATATTTAAAGACAAGACGATGAAAAGAACATTTCAACCTTCACAAAGAAAACGAAGAAACAAGCATGGTTTCCGAAGTAGAATGGCTACCAAAAATGGTCGTCGTGTATTAGCTGCACGTCGCAAAAAAGGAAGAAAGAAACTTACAGTTTCTGACGAGCCACTTCACAAAAGATAGGATTAAACTAATTATATCAAACCCTGACCTAGCGTCAGGGTTTTTTTTTGCAATTTTGTTTTAAAGGATTAAAAATGAGAAGATATTTATTATTTGTATTTCTGTTGAGTGTTGTGTTCAAAGGGTTTTCACAAGGGCTTGAATTTCAGTCCCCAAGTAAAAAAACGATTTTTAAAATCACAGGGTTTGGAGATTTATATTTCGGTAAACATTGGGATAATTACAATAAAAAGGAGTCCTTTCTGTATAACCATAAAGTCAATAATAGACTCAGAACAAATTTACTTTTGGTAAAAGGTGAATTGAATCACAATAGATTTCGTGCAACTTTCGGTTTAATGACGGGAGATTATAGTCAATACAATTTAGCGGCGGAGCCTTCTTGGGCAAAGCCACTGAATGAAGCCTATGTGGGCTTTAAGCTTTCAAAAACAAGAAATATTTGGTGGGACGCTGGAGTTTATAGTTCCTATATTGGAATTGAATCTGCCGTGTCATCGGATTGTCCAACCTTAACCCGGAGTTTGGTTGCTGAAAACTCACCATATTATCTGAGTGGTACTCGTATTGTATATAGTAGTGACAATAAAAAACATGAAGCAGGTGTCCATGTATTGAATGGATGGCAGCGTATTGGATGGGATCCCGCTATAGTTAAACCAAGTATTGGCGCACACTACAAGTATAATTTCTCTGAGAACCTTTCCCTAATGTATGGAGCCTTTTACGGGTCAATATATTCAGATAGTTTATCTATAAATCGGTTTTATCAACATGTTAATGTCGCATGGAAGAAAGGGAAATGGGAAACATGGGGAACGCTTGACTTGGGTATAGAATCAAGTAAGATTTGGGGCGCTGCACAGGTGATGAATCGCTATACCTTCAACGCGCATTGGAGTTTGGCACAACGCTTAGAAGTTTTTTATGACCCGGATAACCGGTGCGCAAGAATTGGTGAGGTAGATAAAACAATAATTGGCGGGTATACCCTGTGTCCTACATATCAAATAACAGAGCAGATAGCACTTCGTTTGGATACTAAATTTCTCCAAGCTACTGAAAACATTTTAAAGGGTGAATCCTGGGATGTACAGTTTAATCTGGGGCTTGGTATACGGTTTTGATTCCATACTACCTGAGTACAGTAACATGTCCAACAACTCGTTTGGGATTGTCGGCATTGGGTAGCTTATAGTAAACTTCCCAGGTATATACTTGATCTTGTGCCGTTTTTACCTTACCTCCATATGGTCTCGGAGCATCTCCGTTCCAAGCACCTAAGGTGTTCGCCGATGTGGTAGGGATAGAAGGCAATTCATGAGTCTCAAAGATGATTTCTCCCCAACGGTTATAAATTCTAAATACATAATCTTCTGGATCAATTGCATGGCTAAATACCGGGTAAAAATAGTTGTTTAGCTCTTTACCATCAGGGGTGAACGAATTGGGAACATACAATAATGCATCAGGTTCTATTCGAATACTGATGATTGTTGTGTCGGGGCAATACCCCATGTTGCTTGCAATCAATTGAACATCATACACTCCTGGAGGACATCCATAGGTATAACCTAAAATGTTTGAACTATTTGGGTCATAGTAAGAACTTGGTGTTGCGAATAATTCTGAAAAATCAAGACTTGGATCACATTCACCTAAATCCCAATAATAGTCTGTTGCATTTTCGGAAGTATTCACAAAATCGAATGTCGGATTAAAGAATGACTGAACACTTGAAGAAGGTTCAAAGTTTGCGATTGCCGGGTATATTGCGTTTACGAAAGACGTATCAACTGCTAAATCACAACCATATCCAGAATTCACCATATACACCACAATGTTTGTATCACCAGTTGAGAGATAGCTCATGCTGCTCATTGGATTAGGTCCTTGCTCTAATACAGAATCACTCATAGAAACGTTGTACAGATACCATGTAAACTGATTCGTTGATGAAGGGGTTCCACCCGTAATAATTGATTCTACTTCATGCATTGAGCCAAAACAAGAATAGGGGTCTGTTTCAATTCCAATGACAGGATCAGGGTAAACTGAAATTGCAATTGACGTATCTCCGTCGCATCCTTCAATGTCTTGAATGATTGATAATTGATAAGTAATGTTGTTGACGAGGGGCGGTGTAGTAATCGTATAATTATTTGAATTCGGAATATTTGTAAATGGAGCTCCCGTCGGATTGGATTCCGCCCATTGGTAGGTACTGACATTACCAAATCCACCCGATATGGTTGCTGTTAATTGAACTTGAGCACCGACACATACCTCATTAATTCCAGCTATACTAACAACAGGGTCAGGTAGTATAGTAACGGTAATTGTATCCGGAGAATTGGAAAAACATCCAATCCCTGATTGTTGAACAGAAACGGTATAATCTTCAATGCCTATTGGAATATTTGGTGGGCAGAAGGTTGGATTGGATCCGCCTTGGTTCCAGGTGAGTGTTGATGAGCCAATTCCCCCACTAATTACAGCATTTATGCATTGAGGCGTTCCGCCAATACACAAGGTTTCGTCTTGACCTAAAATCTGAACAATTGGGTCTGCAATTACATTGATTTCACTTGGTAAAGAGGTTAAGAATCCGCAACCGCTTGGAGCATAAGAGATAATACAGTAATAATAAAAACTACCTGGCGTATTAAATGGTTGTGGTTGATATGAAGAGCCAAATGGAGGAGGTGATGGAAGTAGTGTGCCACCAATATTTGAATTGATCTGGTTTTGGTACCATTGATATATTGGAAGTCCGGCACCACCTAAAACTTGAACGCTTAGCGGCAAGGTCCCACCCACGCAAATTGTTGTATCCGTGTAGGGTTGTGTTGAAATTAAAGGATCTGCATTAACATTAAGGGTAATATTCGCGATATTTCCATTACACCCACCAAGAAATGCTGTTGCAGTGTATGTAGTGGTATCGTTTGGACAAACTTGAATGCTATGCGGGAAAAAATACGTTACTTGTCCCGTACTCCATTGAACAGAATCAACAGCAACTGCACCGACAAAATTTGCAGTAACATTGGTGCAGCCACCAACACAGAATTCCGTTTCAACAGCCGTAATAGTGGAAATATTTGGTGGTGCTTGTACTGTTACAGTTACTGGATAAGCTTGACTTTGACAGCTACCTAAATTAGCTGGAAGGGTATAGGTAACGATAAAGGTAGTGGTAGTATTAAGGGGAAGCGTTGTAATTGTTTGCCCTGTTGCTGCACCAGAAATTTGAGCAGCTGGAGTCCAATTATAGATTCCATTTGGTGGTAACAAGGTTGGAAGACCCATTGCTTGAAGTGTGGAGATTGATCCAAAACAAATCGTATCTGGTTGGGCAAATGCAGTATCAATGATTGGAATTGGGTTAACATTTACAGTCACTGTAAATGGTTGACCGCTACAAGTCAAATTATTAGAAACAGGGTAACTTGGTGTTACGTTGTAAACTAAAGTGCCAAATTGAGGGGGAATTGGTGGTTGAATATTCAGTACCTGGCTTATACTTATCTGGTTAGATTGGGCACTTCCACCACTAATTAAATTTGCCGGTGTAGAAACAGGATTTGGCCATGAATATAAGATGCCGTTTGGAACGATTTGAGAAGGTTGGTTATTCGTAATTGATGGCGTGATGACAAAGGCATTACCTGAACAAACACTAGCGGTTTGAGGTTGAATCGTTGGGGTTGGTTGAACGTTTACTGTCACTGTAAATGTGGAACTTGTACACAATGAAAGCGTATCAGCCGCAGTAACATTGTATACCACAGCTTGTACCGTATTGGTCAGATTTGTTAGGGTTTGAGTAATCGTCGGATTGTTTGTTCCTACACTATTTGACCATCCGCTAACGTTAGCATTCGGAGTAACGGTCCATGATAATACCGTATTTGCATTGTAGATAGAACTTGGCGTAAGATTCTGATTTGGATTATATGTGAAAGACAATCCGCTGCAAATATCATTTAATAAGGTGTTTGATAAGCTAGGGGTTGGTTTTACAACTACAAATACAGGAAATGGAGAACCGTTGCATTGTGGATTTTGATTCGCCGGTCCGGTCGGTGTTACCCAATATTCGAGGGTATCATTAACACTCTGTGAATTTTGAAGTGTTCCCGTAAAAAAGTTGGGGGATGGAATATTGTTGCTTGTTTGTCCGGTAATGTTTGTGTTTGGCATTACATTCCAAATGAAGGTTGTTCCAACGGGAATGATGTCATTTCCTTGTCCCAAAGTAACCGTCAAAGCGTTACCACTGCATATTGTGTATAATGCGGTATCTAGTGAAGGACCAGGATTTACCGTAACGGTTAGGGTGAATGGACTTCCCGGACAAGGCCCAGAGGAAGGCGTTATAGAATAAGTTAGGTTCTGTGGAATATTGGTTTGGTTAACTAATACCTGGTTACTTAAGTCGCTAACGCCAACACCTTGATTACTTTGTCCGTTAATGTTCGGATTATCCGTGACTATAGTCCATGTGTACAGTGCCGTCGCAGGTATCACATCACCAGGCAATCCTGTAATTGTTGGGAAATTCCCACTGCAAATGGAATCCAATTGATTACTAATGGATGGGGTAGGAGTCACGGTTATGTTGACATTAAATACCGGACCAGTACATGCCCCAGCAATCGGTGTAACGGAGTAAACCAGCGTTGTATTGGTGATTGAAGAACTCGTTAAGGGTCCCGTGTTAAAGATATTTGGATTTTGATTTGGACTACCGGTTTCATTTAAAACTAAATTGTTTGTGGCAACGGTCCATGAATACGTGGTTCCTAACGGTATGAAATTACCAATAGCATTCGGATTAGGTATCGTATCAAAAGATCCACCACTGCATATAATATCATTAATGGTATTTATGAAAGGTGCTGGATTTACTACCACATTGAGTTGAAAAGTATCGGCACATCCATTAAAACTGTTTATTGCAAAATAATTAATGGTTTCAACTCCCGGAGTTGGTGAAATGGTCAATACATCGTTAATAGTATTTGTTGGTTGGGGGCTTACTGATTCCCCAAGAACATTGGAATTGGCAGATGCATACCATGAGAATGTCGAGCCAGCAGTATTCGATGTTAAGGGGATATTTAACGCTAACCCAGAGCAAGAGGGGGAAGGATTACTTGTGGTGATAACGGGAATAGGACTCACGGTAACTACCGTAGGTATGGTATCACTGCTACATCCGTTAAGAATATACCAAGCATTGTAATTGTAGGTTGTGATTTGATTCGGTGGATTGGTTATGTGACTAACAATGATCGCACTGTCCAATAAACCACTAATTCCAGTACTCCAATAATAGGTGCCACCCGAAAGGTTAGGATTCGCTTCAATAGTATCGCTTGCTCCACTGCAAAGATTTAAATTATTAACTGAAATTGTAGGCTTAGGATTCACCGTAACAGTTGTGGAACTTGGTAAACTAGGACATCCATCCAAGGTATAGGTAACGGAATATGTAAACGATTGCTGTTGCGTTGGATTGGCCAAGGTAGGAGTAACGGTTAGCGAAGCATTTGTTCCGTTTGGCGTCCAGGAATAAGTACCATTAGGAGGTGAGGTGGTAGAACCAATAGTTACGGATTGTCCATCGCATATGGTTTGAGGCGGAGCCGCTTGCACGGTTGGAATCGGATTTACTACAA
>JBIKUO010000019.1:0-54073 GCA_044347515.1 Crocinitomicaceae bacterium
ACCTTTTCCTGAGGATAACCAACGCTATTATTTATTCACACTCGAAGAGCTGGAAGCGCTTTCCTTAAGTCCTGTTGTTGACAATGGTTTGAGATATAGTGTGGTGGACATGACATTGAATGGAGGTCTTGGAGATGTACAAGTTGCCACAATAAATACACCACTAGCAACTGATTTGACCGAAAAATTGATTGTTATTAGAAGTACTGAAATACAAGGTTTTTGGGTGATTGCTCATAAAAAGAATGCGAATGAATTTTTAGCTTGGAAAATTGATGCATGTGGTGTTACTGCACAACCTGTTGTAAGTACCGTGGGTTCAAATTTTTCGAGTGCTCCCTTCGGGGCGAATGAAGCTTGGTCAGGAGCAATGGATGCGTCTCCCGATGGAAATCGGATCGGAATGCCTATAGATTGGAGTGACCGTCTAGAATTTTTCGATTTCAACAAGACAACAGGGGTTGTAAGTAACCCGTTGACAGTAAATGTTGTAGATGATTCAAATCCACCTTTTTTTAGAAAGTACGGGGCCTGTTTTTCTCCGGATGGTTCAAAATTTTACTACACAAATTTTAATTCTGTGTATCAACTAGATCTGAGTACCTATAATTCAGCGGCAATTGCTTCTTCTCATATTTTAATCTACTCTACATTTTTTCAACCCATCGGATATAATTGTGGTCAAATAGAGCGAGCTCCGAATAACAAACTTTACGTTGCAGTTATGAATTCCTCTACCTTGGATGAAATTTCAAATCCTAATTCAATTGGGATCGGTTGTGGTTACGTAAGCAATGCTGTTAGTTTCGGTCCTGCAATATGTCAACTCGGGTTGCCTGCACAAGTCCCACTTGGAGGATTTGCGGCTAACTCAACCATAACATTTCTTCCTGATTCGTGTTTGCAAAGTGATATTTCATTTTCTGTTGCAACAGCATCACCGATTAACCAAATAAATTGGAATTTTGACGATCCAAATTCTGGAGTAAGTAATATTTCTTCGTCTTTAAATCCAAGTCATCTATTTTCTGAAACAGGAACGTATCAGATTAATGCTATTGTTCAATTTGATTGCTACACAGAAACCGTTACTCAGAATATAACTGTGGTTGATTGCTCAGATACCATAATACCGATTCTACCATTTGAATTCCCAAATGTAATCACCCCAAATTCGGATGGAGCCAATGATGTTTTTGAAATTAAAAATTTACCAGAAAATACGGAGTTAATCATTCTAAACCGCTGGGGTAATGTTGTTTTTTCATCAACCAATTACCAAAACAATTGGGATGGGAAAAATACCTTAGGAATTGAGCTAGTGGATGGGGTTTATACCTATAAATTCACAACCAAAACTGGTAGAAGTGGTCATGGGTTTGTGCATTTAGTACGGTGATTTCTGTCAGATTTCCCGAATTAGTTTTTTAATGCCAGAAACAAAAAAAAATTTAAAAGTGGTTTTTGTCAATTTAGAATAATAATAATTCCTAAGAGTTTAATAAAACAAAAAGTTTTAGCATTTTGCTTAGCGACGCTTCTATTATCGGAGCGAACACACCGTCACAATATGAACAATCGCAACCAACATATTACTAATTACAAACGGGTGTTTCAGTGTTTTGACGGTAACTGGCGTAAGGAGTTTATACACGATTTGCATTAGTAAAAGTGCAATCGCAAATTTGGTATCTGGAAAAATCAATAAGCCAATAGATGCGATAAGTATCGTCATGTAAATCGCTAAAAGAATTCCTCTTGCTGGGTTGAATTCACCCAATGTTTCGACAATTCTAACATTATTGGTCAACATTAAATAGCAAATGGGTATAAGGATAAGGATGTTTAAAATAAGGGAGAGGGTGAGCATTGATTTAATAATTCTTTACATTCTGAATGAAACAGCTAATGATCGGATTTGTTTTCAATTATATTTCCTGGCGGTTGGATATTCATTAATCGAGGAAACTATATAAAAGGAGTCAAAACTTTAGGTTTTAATATTTAACTTTATGTCCGAGATGTTATTTCAACGGGTACTTTTAATCTTGTTCACGGTGTTTTTGGGTCAGGCTCAGGCACAACTTCAAAATTCCCATTGGACATTTGGTTATAATTGTTGGGTGGATTTTACGGGAGGTGTTCCCGTAGGAACTGGAGCGTCGGCAATTTATAGCAATGAACAATGTGCCACCGTATCCAATGAGGCCACCGGTCAATTGCTCTTTTATTCAGATGGGCAGAGCGTTTGGGACGCTAACCACACGGTGATGCCGAACGGGCTGAATCTATTTGGCGGGGCTTATTTGTCTAGTACGCAAGGTCCATTAATCGTTCCTTTTCCAGAAGATAATTCGAAATATTACGTGTTCACCTTGGACGATTTGGAATATGACATTCCCCAATTGGATAATGGATTGCGTTATACGGTGGTTGATATGAATCAAAATAATGGAATGGGAGCCGTAGACCTTCTCCAAAAAAACGTTTTTTTAACGAATTTTCTAACGGAAAAGATAACGGTTGTACGCAGTGAGTATATACGGGGATATTGGGTGATTGTGCATAAACGTGAAAGCAATCAGTTTTTGGCGTACAAAGTGGACGGCTGTGGAGTAGATCCAATTCCAGTGATAAGTAATGTTGGAACGGAACTCTTAGGTGCGAATTCTAATTTTGATCCGCGCATGCCTTTTTATGGTTCCATGAAAGCTAATAATGCGGGAGATAGAATCGCTATGCCGATTGACGACAGTAAATTCATTGACTTTTATTCCTTTGATGCGGCAAGCGGTCAATTATTCAATCCGATCACGGTTGAGGTTACCGACAACACGCCAGCATCACCTATTCGAAAATACGGGTGTAGTTTTTCACCGGACGGAAGCATGTTTTATTATACCAACAACATTTCAGTTTATCAGCTCAAGCTAACGGCTTATGATTCGCTTTCTATTGCCACGTCGCATACCTTGATAGCCACTCCGGCAAATCCAACCTTTCAAATGGAGGAGGGCCTTGACGGAAAGTTATACGTAGCGATTGGAGGGAGCAATGTGTTGGATGTGATTAATGCGCCGAATAGTTCTTTTTGTGATTACACGAGCAATGCGCTTTCGACCAATGGACTTGTTTTGCTTGGACTCCCTGCGAGGGTGCCCGAACGCAACTTTTCAAGCCCTCCGATCACGATGCTTCCCGATTCTTGTTGGCAAAGTACGACCAGTTTTTCCATCAATACGGGCTTATCCATAAATCAAGTGAGTTGGAATTTTGGTGACCCAAATTCCGGGGGAAGCAATACTTCAATGAGTTTAAATCCAAGCCACTCATTTTCTAATGTCGGAACTTATACGGTTTCAGCCCTTGTGGAATTTCAATGTTATACAGACACCTTAGAACTTACGCTAACCTTGGTTGATTGTCCTCAGGATCCTCCCCCCGTAATTCCAGATTCTCCCTTGCTTATCCCTAACGTGATTTCTCCCAACAACGATGGGGTAAACGATTTTTTCGAAATTGAGAATTTACAGGAGAATACAGAAGTTATCATCCTCAATCGCTGGGGCAATGTTGTTTTTTCATCAACGAATTACCAAAACAATTGGAATGGAAAAGATACGTCTGGAAAGGAGCTTGCTGATGGGGTGTACACCTATAAATTCACAACGGAAACAGGTATAATTGGTCATGGCTTTGTGCATTTAGTACGGTGAATACCATGAAAAAATTAATTTTCACATCAATACTTTTTTTTCAATTAAATCTAACTTTTTCACAAAATGTCTGTGATCCTATTGGCAATTTAGTGATTTATTCCAATTACGATGGGGGTATTTTAACAATAAACGTGGACCAAAATATTCCCAATCTTAAGGTTGGGATCTGTACCTACGAGCCCATTCAAGTTAATTTCACAGGACCATTTGTAGGAAATATCACCCAAGTTATTTACGCTGGTATGAATTCTAATCAGAACAATAATAATTGTGGACTTGGTAATTTTACAACTTCTGTCACGGGAGTTCCTAACGGTATCGTGACGATTAGCTCTCCTATGAATCCACCACCTGTAGGTTATACTCCAGCTCATGGAAACGGTTCTGGCCCATGGGGAGGCGGTGTTATTGGAGTTGCAGGTCTTTGCGATACGACCATCAATGCTGGAGGAGGAAATACTCCAGATGAGGTTGTCTATTACTTTCTTAATGCGACTTCAGGAACACTGCTTTATCACCAAACTCAATATAATTGTTGGGTAAACGAAACGCTTACTATTTCAGCCGGTGGAAACTGCTGTATTCTTCCTCCTAATAATAATCCCTGTCCTGCAGTAACAGCCGCATCAAGTCAAATCAATGTTACTTGTAACGGTGATTCAGATGGATCTGCAACAGTTGTAGCTTCGGGTGGGACAACGTTTACCTATGCTTGGGCGCCTAGCGGTGGTTCAAACGCAACAGCTAGTGGTTTAACCGCTGGAAATTATACGTGCACCATTACAAATGAATGTGGTAATTCAACAACACAAACAGTTACTATCACCGAAACGGTATCATACCAATTAAACGCAACGGTTATTCAGCCTACTTGTGGCAATAACAACGGATGTATATATTTTGATCCATCCCCTGCCGGAACGTATTTTTACGATTGGCCTTTTCCTACTGTAATGATTGTGGACAGTATTTGTGAGCTTGCTCCAGGATCTTATGATATCACAATAAATAGTGCAGTCGGCTGTCCTATTGATACCACAATCATTTTAGCAAATAGCAATGCCGCGACAATTGACGCTAACCCAGAAATATCAACTATAAATGTCGGTGATTCAGTTCAATTAAATGCCACGGGAGGAGTTTCCTACACTTGGAATCCATCATCAAGTTTAACTTGTTTTGATTGTCCAGATCCGACAGCTCAACCTTCCCAAAATACGACTTATATCGTAAATGGAACGGATACAGATGGATGCACTGGTAGTGATACCGTTGTTGTAAATGTACTACCGTTGCCCCAGCCAAATTTTGAATTCCCAAATGTAATCACCCCAAATTCGGATGGAGCCAATGATGTTTTTGAAATTGAAAATTTACCCGAAAACACCGAGGTAATTATTCTAAACCGCTGGGGGGATATCGTTTATTCTTCAGCTAATTACCAAAACAATTGGGACGGAAAAGATACTTCCGGAAAGGAGCTTGCAGATGGGGTTTATACGTATAAATTCACAACGGAAACAGGGATAATTGGTCATGGCTTTTTGCATTTAGTGCGGTGATTTCTGTAAGTCATTCCCAAATTAGGCTTTGCCTAGGTGTTCATTTTATTTAATTTTACCCGATGATAGTAAATTCGCTGCTCCTTTAATGAACCACACGATCTATACCGATACCGAAAAAAATGCCATTCGCTTTTCGAATTTCAAGAAGTTGGAGTCCGAATGCTCTTTCAGTGGTTTAGGTATAAAATATGTTGCATCGGGTGAAGAAATCTATTACGCAAACGACAAAAAATACAAAGTGAATGCAGGTGAGTATATCATTGGGAATGAATCTACTAAGTCCATTGTACGGATTGATCACGCTGAAATGGTTCAAGGACTCTGTATTGATATCTCATCCGAAATTATTTCTGAAGTAGCTGAATTTCATGATGTGAATGGTTCGGAATTGAAAGAGTTTTTGCTTTCAGATCAGTTTTTTGTCAACCGGTACAACGTGAAGAATACCAGTTTGGGGTATTCATTGAATGAAATCAATCAAAAGATAAAAACGGGGACATTTACCAACGATTTACAAAAGAATGAGCTGTTTTACAGTCTTGCAGAATCCATAATTACCGATCAACGTTTTGTGTTCGACCATTTGTCTAATCTCGATTTCAAAAAGAAGGTAACAAATGAGGAGGTTTTTAGAGCGATTCTTCAGGCTAAACTCCTTATCGATGAACGCATCACTGAAAATTTGTCGTTAGAAAACATGGCGCTTGTAACCGGTATTTCTAAATACCACTTTATTCGGGTATTTAAAGCCGCTTTTGGCATTTCGCCTTATCAGTATCAAAAACGCAAAAGGCTCGAGCTCGCTAAAACAGACCTGTTGAGCGGCGAAGAAATTCTTTTTACAGCCCTGCGTTATGGTTTTGCGGACACCCCTACATTTTCAAAGGCATTTAAAATGCAATTTGGTGTTACTCCTGGGTTGGTTAAAAAAAGCAATTTTTGACAACATCGCCACTTATAGAGGTAGTTTCTTTGGCGTAAAATCTGAATTTACAAAGATGCCAATGGCAAATTGTATGGGTATGCAATTGGTGTGGATGTTTTTAGATATATTAAATGATTTAAACAACAAAAATTACAAGCTTTGTCTGCAGAAAATAATACAAGTAGACGGAAAAATTAAAACTGCATGCCCTCTTTTTTTATTAAATATTAAAACAAGCTCATATGAAAAACATTAAAATCTCACTTCTTGCACTAACCGTGCTTTTAGCATCTTGCAACGATAAAGAAGAATTGGTATCGGGTATTATAAAAAAGAATATGGATACCTCAGTAAAACCAGGCGATAACTTCGACCGTTTCGTTAATGGAACTTGGATTAAAAACACCAAAATTCCTGCAGATAAAGCATCATTTGGTGCCTTTGATATGTTATATGACAAATCGCAAAAAGACGTTAAAGCCATCATTGAAGAAGCTTCAAAAGGAAGTTTTACTGAAGGTTCAGACGAGCAAAAAATTGGAGATTTCTATAGCTCTTTTATTAATCGTAAAAACCGAGATGCTAAAGGCGTTACCCCCATTCAATCGGAATTAAAAGCTATTGATGCTATTGCGAATTATACAGACTTAGCAACTTATTTTGGTAAAGCAAATAGAATTGGAGTATCAATTCCTTTTTCAGTTGCTGTTACAGAAGATTTTAAAGATCCCAAAAAATATACGTTAATGACTTGGCAAGGTGGTTTAGGACTGCCTGAAAGAGAGTACTACCTACAGAATGATACCAAAATGGCGGATATTCGTAAGAAATATGTAGCGCATATCGAAAAAATGTGGCAATTAGTTGGATTACCCAATGGGGCCGAAAGTGCAGCTAAAGTTATGGCTTTAGAAACTAGGTTGGCAACCAACCACATGAAAAAAGAGGACACTCGTAACACAGCAGCGCTTTACAACAAATATGCGTTAAGCGATTTAAAATCGTTAATGCCAGATTTTGATTGGAAAGCTATGTTAAATAAAGCAGGAGTGGCTAACGAAAAAAATATTGTAATTGCTCAAGTAGCTTATACAAAAAGTTTAAACGATATCATCAAAAATACACCTATTGATACGTGGAAAACGTATTTAAAATGGGGTTTGATAAACAGCACTGCGGATTACTTAAATTCCGCTTTAGACAAACAGAACTTCGAATTCTACGGAAAGACATTGAACGGAACAGAACAACAAGAAGAAGATTGGAAAAGAGCTGTTAGTGCTGTGAATGGTAGTTTGGGTGAAATTGTTGGTAAGGTATATGTAAAAAAACACTTTACACCAGAAGCTAAAAAACGTATGACGGCTATGGTGAAAAATCTACTTAAAGCTTACGCAGCAAGCATCAAAGAATTGGATTGGATGAGCGCTAACACTAAAAAAGAAGCACTTGCTAAGGTTGATAAATTCATGATTAAAATTGGTTACCCAGACAAATGGAGAGATTACTCTGCATTAAAAGTTGCTAAAAATGATTTGTTCGGAAACGTAACAAGAGCTACCGAATTTGAATACAACCGTATGTTAAACAAATTAGGGAAACCTGTTGATAGAGCTGAATGGGGAATGAATCCACAAACTGTGAATGCTTATTACAATCCAACGCTTAACGAAATTGTTTTTCCAGCGGCAATTCTTCAACCGCCTTTCTTTAATTTAGCTGCAGACGATGCTGTAAATTATGGTGGAATTGGTGCCGTAATTGGGCACGAAATCGGACACGGATTTGATGATCAAGGAAGTACGTTTGATGGTGACGGCGTAATGAGAAATTGGTGGACACCACAAGATTTGACTGAATTTCAGACAAGAACAAAAGCCCTTGTTGACCAATACAACAGTTTTAAAGCATTTCCAGATTTAACCCTTAATGGAAGTTTTACGCTTGGCGAAAACATTGGGGACTTAGGCGGATTGAGCATAGCTCTTAAAGCGTACAAAATGTCACTAAACGGAAAAGAAGCTCCTAAAATGGACGGTTACACCGGCATTCAAAGAGTATTTCTTGGTTGGGGACAAGTTTGGCTAGATAAATCTCGTGAAGAAGCGTTGAGAAGTCAAGTAGCATCTGACCCACATTCACCTGCTAAGTTTAGAATTAATGGTGTGGTTAGAAACATCCCGGAATTCTATGAAGCATTCAACGTGAAAGCAACGGATTCTCTTTATTTAGCTCCAGAAAAAAGGGTTAAAATTTGGTAATCAAATTCAAATCAATAGCAGTATAAAAACACGATTTAATAAATACGTATACATTGGTTTTGTCATGTTAGGGTTTTACCAAGCAGTTGCGAATCATGATTTTATTCAAGCCGCCGCTTCTCTTGGAATCGGTTTGGCATTTGACCCCTTCAACCCCGAACAAAAATGGAATGAGCGGCCTATTTGGCAAAAAGTAGTTTTAATTGCTCATCTCGCATTAGTGGCTGCACTATTAGGTTTTGGGATTGGGCTGGATGATAAGTAACCTTCGTTCATGCTCTTTCTTTCAATGTGTGGGCATGGTGTTACAAGTGGTTTTTTTGCAGACAGCAAGCCGTTATTGGAATAATTTTTGGAGTTTATTGTTGGTTCCTCACCATCTATTTAAGAATCCCTTTTATTGAACGCCTACGATCTATCCCTTCACGGAGATATTAAGACCATATGATATTCCCGTTTCCAATAAAAACTCCAAGCAACCGTGCACGTAAACGCCCGTTAAGATTCCGCGAGATTAAGGCTTTTTTATAGTTATTATTCGTAACTTCGCTTACCTAATTTATGAATCCGTTGAAGGCGTTAGTTTTTTTGTTCTTTATGCCCTTGTTGGCCCTGGCACAAGCTACCGCATCTTTTTCCACATCACCTGCTGCCAACAATAACACCATCACGGTTTGCCAAGGTTCTTCGGTGCTTTACACCAATACCTCCACGGGCACAAATGCTTCAACGAATTACAATTGGACTTTCCAGGGAGGGAATCCCAATAATTCCAATCAAATTGGACCACATAATGTAACGTACAATAACCCGGGGAATTACACTACTACGCTTAATTTGGGAAATGGGGTGACCTCGCAGGTGAATATTGCGGTTGTTGCCAACAATTACACGCCTTCGTTAACCATTCCAAACAATTCTGGATTTTCAACTACGACTTTTAACGGAATCACCATTTTTCGACGTTGTGGTAATTATAATTCGGGTAATTTTTCTTTTACCGATCCTGCATTTGCCTCTTATCCGGCAGGAACAACCTTTAATTACATTTGGGGAGATAACACTCCAAATGGATCGGGCAATCCTAACCCAATAACACATCTTTACAACGGTCAAGGATATTATAATTTTACGTACCAAATTTTATTTCCTAGTGGATGTACTTTTACTAACAATTACTTGGTTTATGTTGGTGGAAATCCCCCTACAATTTCTCTGACAGGGTCAGGGTCAAATTCGTGCTTACCTAGTCCGTACTCTTTTTCAATAGGCACTCCGAATTCCCCTTCGGCGGGTACAACCTTTCAAATCATCTACAACGACGGAACACCAACTACCACCTTAAATGGATTGAATCCGAATCCTCAAACAATCAATCATGTATTTTCTCAAACCTCATGTGGGATAAATTCTGTGATTGCCCAACAGACCTACACCAACGCCTATTCGATACAGGTGGTTGCCACCAACGGTTGTAACCCACAAGGAACGTTCGCTGCAATTGGACCAATATCAGCCGGAGCATCAGTTAACGCATCGATGAGTGCGAATCCAAATACCAACGTGATTTGCGTAAATCAGGCAATTACCTTCAACGATGTATCCAACCATGGAACCAATGTGTATGGAGGGTCATGTGATTCTATTTTTGGTCGTTATTGGACGATTTTGCCTAATGCTGGATTTAGTACCTCAGGAGTAATGGGTAATCCTAACGGGTGGTTACCGAATACTGTAAATGGTTACGATTGGACTTCGTGGTCCAACGGGTCAGCGGCACTTCCTGTAACATGGACTGTTCCAGGGAATTATCAAGTGGTACTTCATTTAGGAAATGATTGCGGAATGGACTCCGTGGTTTATAACATCTGTGTTGTTGCTGCGACAGTGGCAAATTTCACCTTACCCCAAGCAACGGCTTGTGCACCGGTGAATATAACTCCCAATAATACCTCGAGTACACCCGGTTGTAACCTTACCAACGTGTTCAGTTGGTCGGTCACTTCCACTAATCCTCAGAATTGCAATTTTAACGGAGGGCCGTCGGTACAACCTGCTAATTCTGCGCTCGCCAACCCCACATTTAGTTTCAACGGTCCAGGGATTTACACCATTCAATTAACCTTGGGATTAAACAATCAGGTTCTTGGAGCCTCTTGTGCTCAAACCACCTACTCACAACAGATTACTATAAAAGGGCCTCCTCAATTTTCAATCAACCCTGTAGGACCCATTTGTGCCGGTGGTTCGATTTCTCCCACCATCGTCATGAATAACTGTTATGGAACTTCTCCTAACACTTACGCGTGGAATTTTAACCCTGGTAGCACCATTCCTGCAGGGAGTATCCCAACGCCTACCTCTGCCAACACGCTGAACCCAGGAAGTATTACCTATCCTTCCTCCACCGGGAGTCCCTTTCCGTTCAACCTTGTGGCTACCAATGAATGCGGTCAAACAACAGTGGCATCAACCGTGGTAGTCAACAATCCTGTGGTGGTTACGCCGGGTTCTTATGGTCCATTTTGCCTAAATAGTCCGGTTCAATTAAACGGAACCGTTTCCGGTGGCGTGAATACAGGATATTGGACTGCCAATGTCGCTGGGGGAAGTTTTAGCATACCTGGTTTAGGTGGTGCAAATACGGGTGCGTTAAATGCGATTTATTCGCCTCCTGCTGGCTATTCGGGCAATATTATTTTAACCTTAACCTCTGGGCAGCCAATAGCCCCGTGTCAAGTCGTTTCTTCGCCCACAACCATTTTGTTTAATCCTTTGGCAACAGCGAGCGCAGGCGTATACCCGAATGGTGTGTGTATGAATGGAAGTTTGTCTTTGAATGGAAGTATTGGCGGCGCTGCCTCCAGTGCTTCATGGTCTTCAAGCATTGGGGGTACTTTTTCCAATGTTAATTCGCTCACATCCAGTTGGTCTCCCCCTGCAAATTTTACAGGAACCGCAACCCTCACATTAACAACCAATGATCCTGCTGGGCCGTGTAATCCTGCGGTTGCTACGATTAATGTTACGGTTCATCCATTGCCGGTAGCAACGGCTCCGCAATCGGTAGGGCCCATTTGTTCCGGAAGCAATGCGGTTATCAACGTAACTTCAACAATCAATCCCACTTCGTTTGCTTGGACAGCTTCATTTCCCGCTGGGGTAACGGGCACGGCAAGTGGAACGCTGAACCCTGGAAGTAGCAATGCTACCTTAACCACAGCACTTACCAACAATACTAATGCTCCGCAAACCGTAACTTATACCTTTATTCCATCTTCCAATGGGTGTCCCGGTGCGCCGGTAACTACTCAAGTTGTTGTTCAGCCTGTGGCTACGGTGGGACCGTTCGGTCCAATAACGGTATGTCCGGGTGCGACCATCACACCTCCTGCCTTTGTTTCCAATCCAAACGGAGCAACCTTCAGTTGGGTGAGCAGTAACCCCGCAGGGATTGGTTCCCCACCGAATGGTACTGGTCAAATGAGTCCTTGGACCGCTCCTGCGAATAATTCCAACGCAACGGTTTTTTCAAACATTGCGGTAACGCCAACATTCAATAACTGTCTTGGTACAACTGCAAGTTTTGTCATAACGATCAATCCAACGCCAACGGTAACGAATAACACCCTTACCCAAAGCATATGTTCAGGGGCTAATACTGCTGCTGTAACTTGGACCTCAAATTTGGCGGGTACCACCTATGCATGGACCGCGGTTGCAAGTGCAGCTACGCTCACTGGCTTTACCCCTTCCGGGAATGGGAATCTCCCGTCTTTGAACTTAACCAACAATTCAAACAGCATTGAAACGGTAACCTATACCGTAACGCCATCAAGAAATGGGTGCAGTGGTCCAGCGATTACCTATAGCATCACCGTAAATCCAATCCCCCAGCTTACGCTCTCCCAAAATCAAACGGTTTGCGGTGGGGTAGCTACTGCGCTTAGTTCATTTTCGAATTCCGTTGCAGGAGGAAGTTATACCTATGCCCTACAAAGCCCCGGATTGGTTCCGGCAACCATTACCGGATACCCTACAAATGGTAACGGACAAGTTCCAGTGGCCACCATTAATAATTCTGGAACAAATCCATACACGTTAACCTACACCATTACACCAACAGCGAACGGTTGTAGTGGATCTACAGGTTCGTATACCATCACTGTTAATCCGGCTCCTGTGACTACGTTTTCACCGGCGAATCAATCAATTTGTTCCGGGCAAAACACCAATTTAGTGACCCTGGGTAGTTCTACTGCAGGAGTGACTTTTACGTGGACTATTCCGGGTGGAGTGCCAGCAGGGTTAGGTAATGTCAATGTAACCTCGGGAACTTCCACCATTCCAGTATATCAAAACTTAACCAACAATACCATTACTCCATTGGTGTTAACCGTGGTTGCGGTAGCAACAACAGGCGGTGCTTCACAATGTGCAGGCTCGCCTTCCAGTTATACCATTACCGTAAATCCAGTACCAACAGCGGTAGCTGCCTTTGTAAGCAATGATACCATATGCAGTAATAGCAATATCAATATTTCGTTAACATCCAATACGCCAAATACGTCCTTCACATGGACCGCTGTAAATGGGGTAAATACCTCAGGTGGTGCAAATTCGGTAAATCCCGGGATTAGTATACAACAACCCTTGGTTAACAATTCCACGAATTACGGAAATGTTACGTATACGATTACTCCGGTAGTAGCGGGAGCTTGTCCCGGACAACCCATTCAAGTAGTTGCATATGTTCATCCAGTGGCAACGATTGCTCCGCTGACCTCATTAACGGTTTGTCCACAAGCTACCATCACACCGACCGCGTTTGTCTCAACTCCGAACGGTGCAAGTTTTGCATGGACGGTTAGTAATGCGCAAATTGGAATTGCTGGTCCAGGAAACGGTCAGCTTGCGCCTTGGACGGCACCTGCAAATAACACCATTACACCAATAACGGGAACGGTTACCGTAACTCCTTCCTTTAATGGATGTGTTGGAACCGCGAATAACTTTACGGTAACGATCGATCCAACGCCAACGGTAACAAACATCAACTTATCCCAAAGCCTATGCTCAGGAGCGAATTCCTCTGCGGTAACTTGGACATCTAATCTTGCTGGCACGACCTATGCGTGGACTGGGGTTGGAAGTGCTCCAACGGTGACAGGATTTACCGCATCCGGTAGTGGAAACTTGCCCGTAATGACCATTGCCAACAGTTCAAATGCGGTTCAAACGGTCACCTTCACTGTGACGCCGACGAGAAACGGTTGCAGCGGTCAAGCAATTACTTACACGATTACTGTGAATCCTATTCCACAGTTGACGCTTTCTCAGAACCAAACGGTTTGTGGGGGAGTGGCCACGGCATCAAGTGCATTTACAAACACGGTGGCAGGTGGAAGCTTCACTTATGCCTTGCAAAGTCCAGGAGCCATTCCCGCAACGGTGACCGGCTATCCAAGCAACGGAGGTGGTCAAATTCCAGTGGCTACCATTACCAATTCCGGTATAAATCCTTACACATTGAACTACACCATTACGCCTACGGCGAACAATTGTAGTGGATCCACGGGTACCTATTCCATCACCGTTAATCCAGCTCCGGCGGTTACTTTTTCGATACCGAATCAAACAGTTTGTAATAATGCGAATTCACAAGCTGTCACCATTTCAACAGCTACAGCAAATACCACATACAGTTGGACTGTTCAGAATCCATTACCCAATGGACTGGGGGTAGTACAGCCAACTTCTGGAAATAACTCAACCATTCCTTCCTTTACGGGATTAATCAATAATTCCAACCAACCGGTATCATTTACGATTTCCGCCAGCGCATCCACCACCGGAAATGCTGTATGTCCAGGTGTACCAAACACGTATACCATTACGGTTAACCCAACGGTAACGGCCCTTGCAACTTTTGTAAGTAATGATACGCTATGTAGCAATACGCAGTTGAACTTAGGGTTGAGTTCTGTAACACCCGCGGTTCAATACACTTGGACCGTTGTTGCACCTAATGGTGTAACGGGCGCTTCGCCTTCGGGCGCTCCCTCGGCTACGATTCAGCAAACTTTAGCTAACTCAAATTCATCCATTGCGTTAGTTACGTATACTGTGACTCCGCAAATCGGGGGATGTAGTGGAACAGTGCTTAATGTTCCTGTTTATGTAAACCCTGTTGCCGTTATGAATCCCATGAATAATTTAACGGCATGTCCTGGGCAAGCATTGAGTCCTGCTACGTTTGGATCGGTTCCAGCTCCTGCAAGTTTCTCTTGGGTGAATTCAAACCAACAAGTTGGGATTCCTGGATCAGGTAATGGAAGTATTGCTTCATGGAATGCTCCTGCCAATAATACGCTAGCCAACCTTACCGCTACGGTTACGGTTACGCCTACTTATAACGGATGTGTTGGTACTTCGTCCAGTTTTTCCGTTACGGTTTATCCAACTCCAACAGTTACTAATTCTCCGCTGAATCAAACGGTATGTGAAGGTGTTGCTACATCTCCAATTACCTTTACATCGAACTTAAACGGAACAAGTTTTGCGTGGAGCTACTTAGTTTCCGGAGCGAATTTGAGCGGTTTTAATGCGGGTAATGGAAATAATCTTCTTCCAACGATGACGGTGGCTCATTCGGGGAATGTTACACAAACCATAACCTATTCTGTAATTCCTACCAGCATTAACAACTGTGCGGGTAGCGCTGTAACATACACCATCAACATCAATCCTAATCCGACGGTTACCAATGTAGTTGATCAAGTTATTTGTTCGGGTACGAGCACCACGGTTTCCAATTATCAAAACAACGTTGCGGGGGGAGGTTTTACGTGGTCTTTGTTGAATGCTAATATCCCAAATACGGTAACAGGATTTCTTGCTCCTTCCGGGGCTGGTCAATTAGCAGCTGCTGTAGTATCCAATTCCGGAAGCCAGCCTTACACATTAAATTATTTAATTACTCCGAATGCATCAGGTTGTACAGGACAACCCGATACGCTCTCCATAACGGTTATGCCGGCTCCTGCGCTTCAGTTTACGGGAGGACCGAGCCAAAGTATTTGCAGTGGTCAGAGCACCTCGGCGATTAACATGACAAGTACAACTCCTAATGTTACCTGGTCATGGACTGTTACTGCTTCGAATAATGTTTCCGGAGTAAATCCAAACAGCGGTTCAAGTTCAAGTATCCCATCGTTTACCTTAACTCAAGGAACGAATGCGCCTCAAACCGTGACTATTTCTGCACAAGCAAACACCACCAATGGCGGATGTCAGGGCGCTGCCTCAACGTACACAATTACGGTCAATCCAATTCCTACGGTTTCCCCAACGGTTTCGCCTGCGTCAACAATTTGTTCAGGAACGAGCGTAACGCTGAGTTTATCGTCAAATGTTGCGGGAACAACCTATACTTGGACTTCAAACGCCTCAGCGGGAATTACAGGAAATACCAATAATTCTGGTTCTACCATATCCAATACCTTGCTTAACGCAACCTCCAACATAGGAACGGTTACTTACGCCATCGTGCCAACGGCAAATACCTGCAGCGGTTCTGCGGTCAACACTACGATTAGTGTGAATCCGGTTGCTCAAATGACAGGTTTGAACAATGTTTCGGTTTGTCCAGGTATTAATATTGCTCCACCAGCATTCCAGAGTATTCCTGCGGGCGCATCCTTTACTTGGACCAATTCCAATACGAATATTGGAATACCAGCCTCTGGACAGGGGAATTTAGTTTCTTGGAATGCACCGATTAATACTACGGTGAACCCCATTGTTGGCTTAATTATTATTACCCCAACCATTGGGAATGCTTGCGCAGGAGTTAACGACACGATCGTAGTTACTATATTCCCGACCCCTCAAATTACGAATGCTCCATTGCAACAAACGCTGTGCGAAGGTGCTCCTTCTGCACCGGTTAATATAACGTCGAATCTGCTTGGATCTACCCTTACGTGGAATTTCTCGACCGCTGGTGGTGGCTTGTCGGGGCATCCTATAGGTTCAGGTAATAATCCTATTCCAGCGATTACCTTTTCAAACAATGTATCCACGCAACAATCGGCACAATACACCTTATCTGCGATTTCAACAAACCAATGTCCTAGTACCCCAGTGACCTATACATTTAATGTTAATCCCATCCCCGTGCTTAATAATCCGGGTGTACAAACGGTTTGCAGCGGACTTCCTACTACACAGGCTGCCTTCACAGCGGATGTTCAAGGAACTTCATTCACTTGGACAGCTATTACACCACCGGCCGGTCTGAGCGGCTTTACGGCAAGTGGTACGGGTAGTTTAAGTCCTATGACCATAATTAATTCCACAGCTAATCCGCTGCAGTTGGTTTATTCTGTTACGCCATTGGCCAACGGCTGTTCAGGAGCAGCGTTAAACTATACCATTACAGTTAATCCTTCTCCAACAGTAATTTTCTCCACAGGTAATCAGACCATTTGCTCGGGTGCTGCGACCAATTTGGTCAATCTAACCACGAGTACCAACAATGCAACGATCGCCTGGAACGTTTCAGTTCCTGGGGGCTTACAAGGCGTTAATACCTTGTCTGGTACAACTCAGATTCCTGCGTACACCTTACTTAATAATACGCAAGGCAATTTAACTGCAACATTTACCGCAACGGCGTCAACTGGTGGTGGAGCAGTTTGTCCTGGTGTTTCATCTACCTATACCATAACGGTTAGTCCACAAAATGGAATTTCTGTAGTAGCCATTGATAGCAGCCTATGTTCGGGTGCTAACGCACAAATTACCATTTCATCCAACACCGCGGGGTTATCTTATGCTACAACGGTTGCGGCCTCCCAAGGGATTACAGGTGCAGTTAATGTGAATGGTCCACAGATTTCACAAACCCTCATTAATTCGGGAAATGCTCAAGGTACGGTTACCTACACCGTAACAGCATCAGCACCACCGGGTAGTTCATGTCCGAGTCAAACTACCACCTTACCAATTACGGTTGAACCTGTGGCAAGCGTACAATATTCCTTACCCTCACAATCCCTTTGCTCGGGAGCTTCAAGCCAATTAGTCAATTTAACTTCCAATGTTGTTGGTGCTTCCCTCACTTGGGCAGCATCAGTTCCGAATGGCTTGTCAGGGATGTCTTTACAGGGAGCAAACACGATTGCTGCAACGCCAATTACGTCCAACTTAAATACGTCAGCTGTTATTGGAATCACCAGTTCCGCAGTATTTAATGGGTGTACCGGACCCGTTGCTAACGGTCAAATCACCGTGTTTCCTAATCCAGGACTTACCATTACTCCACCTAATGACACGATTTGTAGTGGGGTAGCCGCGGTTTCTTCGCTTACATCAAACGTAGCCAATACATCCTACGCATGGACCATTTCTTCAAATCCTTCTATTGGTGGTGCAACGAACGGAACGGGATCAACCATTAATCAGGTGCTTACCAATAATTCTGCTCAAATTCAACAACTTACATACACCATTACGACCAATGGACCGGGTCCAAATAATGGATGTCCTGGCCAATCTGGAACCTATAACATATGGGTGAATCCAGTGGCTTCCGTTGGATTTAGTCAATTGAATCAGACCCTTTGTTCTGGCACAACTTCTCAAGCCGTTAATATCCTAAGCCAAACTCCGAATGCACAAATATCATGGTCTGCTAATATTCCCGCGGGGATTACGGGGGCTGTAGCCAATGGAGTAAACACTATTCCTGTGCAAACCTTAGTGAATAACACACAAGGGCCATTAACCGTAGTTTATACGGTGAATGTAGCTACGCAAGCAGGGAATTGTCAGGGACAAGCTGCTACTTACTCAATCACGGTGAATCCGATTCCTGTTCTCGGTTTTTCACAAAATCCACAAGTGCTTTGCTCAGGAAGTAATTCGGTAGCGGTTGCCTTACAATCTAATTTGAATGCGGGAATTCCAGGAAATGTAGCATATACATGGTCTGCGAATCAACCTGCTGGGATCTCTGGAATGGCAACTTCTGGCACAAATTCCATTCCTGTACAGACACTTACCAACAATACTTCGGCTCCTGTTGTCTTGAGTTATATTGCTACCTTAACTTATACCAATAACAACATCCCGTGTATCGGAACGGGAGCTACTTATTCTATTACGGTCAATCCGTTACCGCAAGTTACCGCTACAATTTCCAGTCCTGTGATTTGTTCTAATGATACGGCAAGTATTTGTTTTACTTCTCCAGTGGCCAATGTCAACTTCAATTGGACGGTGTCTGCAAGCAATGGAATAACGGGGGCGCAAAACGGTACGGGCTCATGTCTCAATCAAGTCTTAGTTAATAACCTACTCACCCAAGGAACGGTAGTATACACGGTTACCGCATCTGCGAACAATTGTACTGGTTCTTCGGTAAGCTCTACCATCTCAATTAATCCGAATCCTTCAGTAACTCAAGTGAATAACATTGTGGTGTGTCCAGGACAGGCAATACCAACCATTAACTTTACGTCAACTCCTGCAGGAGCAGTATTCGCATGGACTAATTCTAATCAAACCATTGGATTAATCGGTAATGGATCAGGCAGTATTTCGGGTTGGCAAGCACCTGTGAATGTGAGTGGAGGGGCTTTTGTAGGCACGATTTCAGTAAATGGAACACTTAACGGTTGTTCGGGTGCGAACATGTCTTTCACGGTTACCGTAAATCCGACCCCAGTATTAACACTTAATCCACAGGCACAAACCCTTTGTTCGGGAACTACGGCAAGCGTATTGTGCACTTCGAATGTCGGGAATACCACCTTAACTTGGATTCAGTCCTCTATCAACGTAAGCGGTGCAAGCAATGGAAATGGCACTTCGGTTAATGGGGTGTATACCTTAAGTCAGGCTCTTCAATCAACAACTAATGCAGCCGGTTCCGTAAGTTATACCATTACCCCTTCTGCACTTGGTTGTGTTGGGAATTCGGAGCAAGCATTGGTTACGGTAAATCCAATTCCGGTAGCGAGTGTTAATCCGGGCTCACAATCAATTTGCAGTGGGACAAGCACGAGTTTGATTTTAAGTGGAAATATGCCGGGGATAACCTACGGATGGACCGTGAGTGCAAACAATAATATTATTGGTGCGGTTTCGGGGTCTAATGATACCATTGCTCAATTACTCACTAATAGCTCCACAGGTAATCAAGTGATTACGTATTCGATTACTCCATCGTTAAATGGCTGCGTGGGTGCCGCAGTAAATGTTCCAATTACGGTAAAACCAACTCCAATCTTAAGTACGAATGTGGCAAATAATACCATTTGTAGTGGTACAAGTATCAACATTGCTTTAAATTCAACCGTATTAAATACAAGCTATGCCTACACGGTAAACCCTGGACCAGGGATTCAAGGTGCCGGAAGCGGGATATCCAATCCAATTATTCAACAGCTCACCAATAATACGTTGAATCCAAGCCAAGTTACCTATGACATTATGCCTAGCGCTAATGGTTGTGATGGCGCCTTGGTATCTGTTACCCTTACAGTTAACCCAGTGGCTACCGTTATCCCGAGTCAAAATTCGGTAACTATTTGCAGTGGACAGAGTGTCAACCTTCAGCTATCCAGTAACTCACCAGGTGCCTTATTCAATTGGACCGTGAGTGCGAATGCTCAATTAACTGGTCAAGTAGCGGGAAGCGGAAACAGCATCAATCAATCCATCACGAATAATTCCTTTGCCGTTCAAAATTTCTATTATGTGGTAACGCCTGTATTCGGGTTATGTCCTGGAACTCAAGATACTATTCCTGTAACGGTGAATCCTTTGCCGCAAATCACACCTGGACCTGCGGTAAATACTTGTATAACAACGCCGTCGTTTAACTTGACAGGGTTTTCTCCTGCCGGAGGAACGTGGTCAGGTACAGGAATTACCAACGGAGCCTTGGCTACGTTTAGTCCGGCGGTTGCTGGAGCAGGTCCTCACACGTTAACGTACAGCTATACCCATCCGCTTACAGGTTGTATTAATTCAGCGACACGTCAAGTCACGGTGAATCCATTACCAATACCATCGTTCACCATGGATACGCTGAAGTGTGTTAATACCACCGTAAGTATTGTGAATACCTCCACAGGAGCGAACGCATATTCATGGGATTTTGGTAACGGTGCAGTATCGAATCAAGCCAACCCTTTGTATCAATTTCCGCAGGGTGGAATTTATACCGTTTGGTTGACTGCTACTTCGCCTCAGGGCTGCGTGGATTCTATTTCGCATGTAATTCAGGTGGTATCTACGCCAAGTACTTCCTATACCGCATCGAGTTATGTTGGCTGCGGCCCATTGAGTGTTAACTTTACAAATACAACTTCTGGCTTTGGCATTAGTTCGTATTTCTGGAATTTCGGTTTTCCAGCTAACGGTCCTTTTTCAAGTGCACAAAATCCTGGTGCGCTTACTTTTCAGCCGCCATTATTACAAGATACGAATTATGTAATTTCCTTATCGGCTACAAACTTATGCGGAACAACTAACTTTTTGGATACGATTCTTGTCCATCCATTACCGATTGCCTCGTTTGCCACTACCGTAAATACGGGGTGTTCCCCTTTACCCGTTGGTTTCCAAAACTTATCCCTGGGGAGTCCAACTAATTATATTTGGAATTTTGGAGATGGTCAATTCAGTACGCAAGTAAGTCCAACCCATACGTTTGTTTACGGTCCAAATGACACTATTTTTAATGTGGCGTTAATTGCAATAAATGCCTGCGGATCGGATACTGCTTATTATCCAATACACGTGTTCCCGAATACGGTGAGTAGTTTCTTCAACACGAATCCAACGGTAGGTTGTGCCCCGTTGAACGTCCAGTTTACCAACTATTCTCAAGGTGGAAATCTAAATTACTTTTGGAGTTTTGGGAATGGACAAGTTTCAAATAGCCAAAGTCCGAGTCATTTGTATACATCATCAGGAACTTTTGTTGCACAATTGGTGGTAGATAATGGCTGTTCTTTCGATACCTCAACCATTACAATTACGGTACTTGCCAAGCCACAGGTTGCGTTTACTGTGGTCAACGACACGCTGTGTACGGGGCAATTATTTCAGTTTACAAACATTTCTTCTCAGCTTTCGAACACGGTATGGAGTTTTGGAGATGGGCTTAGCTCTAATGTATATAGTCCGGGGCATGTGTATGCCAGCGGAGGGACGTTCTTGGTTTCTTTGATCGGTACATCTGCTGCAAATGGGTGCACGGATACTGCATCTCAACTGGTTTATTCCATTCCGAGTCCTATATTAGATTACGACACCTTAGTTTACGAAGGTTGTGCGCCATTAGCAGTTTCGTTTAATGAACTTTCTGGAACCGCGACTTCTGCGCTTTGGGATTATGACGACGGAAGTATTGGAATCGCTCCGAGTAGTGCGCATAATTATCCAAATCCTGGATCGTATACTCCGCAGGTTATTGCAATGAATACCTTTGGTTGTTCGGATACCGCTAATTTTACCGTGGTTGTTCATGATGTGCCTGTGGTTGATTTTGACGTTGCTGATAAAACGTCTTGTGAAGTACCTTTCTTGGTTACTCCTGTTAACAATAGTCAAGGAGCGATTATATATGATTGGGATTTCGGTAACGGAAGTGGTTCGAACCAATTTGAGCCTACGGCTACCTATACCCAAACTGGAAATTATTTATTGGTATTAATGGGGTATAATCAATTTGGTTGTGGGGATACGACCTTTCAAAACATCATTGTAAATCCAATTCCTAACTCCCAATTTTTACCAGATACTACCGCAGGGTGTGAAGATCTAACGGTTTCATTTACGAATAATTCCACCAATGGCAATCTGTATTTTTGGAATTTTGGCGATGGAACTACCATTCAATCCTTGAATCCAACCCATACCTATACAGAACCGGGGGTATATGATGTTACCTTAATAACAACGAATATGTTTGGGTGTGTGGATACGTTAATTAATCAGGCCTTAATTACCGTTTACGAGCAGCCTACAGCGGGCTTTACGGTTTTTCCATCCATTGTTTATACAGAGGACCCAATTGTTGAAATCACAAATACGGCTCAGAACTACAATACGGGCGAGTATTATTTGGGCAACGGTACGGTGTCTGGTCTTACCTTGGAACAGTATTCTTATGGGTTAAGTGAGGCAGGGTCGTATAACCTAATGCAAGTAGTGTATAATAATTTCGGATGTTCTGATACGGCATATCAAGTGATTCAGCTTAATTTATCTCCAACGCTCTATGTACCCAATGCATTTACCCCAGATGCAGATGGTGAGAATGATTCTTGGATTCCCGTGGCAACGGCTATGTACTCCATAGAAGTAAGTGTATATAATCGTTGGGGCGAAGAAGTATTTACAACGACCGATTTATCCAAGTCCTGGGATGGTACGTACAGAGGACAAGATTGTCCGGTGGGGGTCTATTCATGGAAAATTGTTGCAAGAGACATCAACCAGGAGCTTATCATTAAGAGTGGGCATATTGTATTACTCCGATAGGGAGTCTAATAAACTCAGGAGGATAGATCCCTCGGCATCCGCATCCAAATCACAAGCGCTGAAACTACCGTTAATCCACCAATGAAAACAATGGCTGTTGTTAAGTTAAACCAATCGGCCAGTATCCCGGTGAGGAGTGCGCCAATCGCGTAGCCTAAATCTCTCCACAGCCGAAAGGTTCCTATGGATTTTGCTCGGTCTAACGGATGCGTATGCTGTGCGATTTTACTCAGAAAGGTAGGATAAACGAGGGCAGTACCCAATCCGAGACATGCACTTAGCAATATAAAATGCAGCACTTGGTTGGCAACGATTAACCCAAAGAGGGCTAGTCCTTGCAGCAACATACCCCAAAATAGGAGTCCTTTTTTTGACCAATAATCGCCCAATGCACCAGTGCCTATTTGGGTAATCCCCCAAACGGCCGGATAAATTCCTGTTATTATTCCAATCATTTCAAGTGAAAAGCCTTGATTAGACAAAATCAATGGGAAAATACCCCAAACCATGCCATCATTCAGGTTATTCACCAAGCCAGCTTGGGTTACAGTACCCAAGGTTGGATCTTTCCACGTAGTTTCTTTAAAGATGTTCTTTAAACGCGGTTGTGGATGATTCACGGCTTCTGTTTGTACCATGTGTTGGGTGTCTTTAACCAAGCCCCAGCTTAAGATTAACCCCCCAATTGAAAGGACGACTCCGATGATAAAGGGATAAGGTCGGAGCCCATAGCTTTGTGCAATGACCGTGCTTAAATAGGCCACGATGGCAACAGATAAGTAGCCTGCAAATTCATTCAGCCCCATGGCTAAACCACGCTGTTTTTCACCCACTAAATCAATTTTCATCACTACGGTAGTCGACCAAGCCAATCCTTGATTAATGCCTAATAATACGTTGGCGAATAGAATCCAATTCCAAGAAGGGGCATACATTAGAAGGAAGGGTATAGGTATCCCCACAAGCCAACCTAGGATTAACAGGCGTTTTCTTCCCATTCGATTCGCAAGACTGCCAGCAAAATAATTTGAAATGGCTTTCACGGTTCCGAATACCACAATAAAGGAAAGCATAGCACTGTACGCAGAAATCTGAAAGTCTTGTTGCGCAATTTCAGGAAGTAGGGTCCGTTCCATGCCCACCATGCCCCCCACAAATGCATTGACTAAAACCAATAAGGTGAATTGTTTCCAGTTCGCTTTTAATCCGGTAGTTCTATGTGTAGTCACTTTGGTAAAGATACAGAATTCATGCGCTGTAACCATAGGTTAAACGTTCGTTATAACCACATGAATTATAGATTTTTAGTCATTTTAATTGCGTTGATGCCCTCCTTTTTTGCCCAAAGTATACCGATTGAAATGGTACGTATTTCTTGTGGTGGAAAATACTTTACAGATAATCACTCTACACAACCCGCGATGCTAGTTCGAGGAGTTTTTTGTCAAGACAGTTATTATTATACGCCTATTGGATTCGGGGATTCCTTAACCGAATTGGCTTATATGAATGATCAGTTATTTACTGGAATTGCCGAAGATAAGGATTCTAGCAACCGTATAATCGGACGCTATACCTTTATGGATGGGATGCTCGAACAATTAGAAGAGTTCCAATCCGATGGAACGCTCACGCTAAAACTGATTTTTGCAGGAGGAAAACAACACGGTGCGCAACGGGCATTTGACCGTCAAGGGACCTTAACCCGCCTAAGCACCTATGATCAAGGGGTTTTTGACGGACCATTTTTTTATGAATGGTATGGCGATTTCGGCAATTGTTTGGTTAAGGGTATAGCATCCAAGGGGTCTTATCACTATGAAAAGGGCTTTGAGCCGTGTAATGAAAGTCATGAATAAAGCTAAATTACTAATTTACTTAAGGAGTAACTTCTTAATCTTTTCGGTTAACCTTTCCTTATTATTAGGTCCAACGCCCAAAGAAACGTATTGAATGATTCCTTCTTGGTTGATGATGATGTTCGTAGGGTAGCCGCTTACATTGAATAATTGAGCGGTTTGTTGACTTTCAGGAACTATTTTGTAATCGAAGGGTGTTGTTTTTAAAAACTTTTTGAGTTGTTTCTTTTGATTCGTCGCAAGCCCTAAAAAGACGACCTCGTCTTTTTTATACGCCTTATATATTTCATTTAATTCTGGAATTTCCGTCACACAGGGTTTGCATTCCACAAACCAAAAATTTAACACAATTACTTTTCCTTTTAATGCGGAGGATTGAATTACTTTCCCTTTAATGTCCGTTACTTCAAAGGATGGCATTGGGGTTCCAATTAATGCACTTCGTTCCTCTGGCATACCTTGTTGCATCCGCTGCATCATTGTTTTTTCTTCGTCTGTTGCCTTTCGCATAACGAATGCTTTGACCGCCTTGGTTTTATCAAGATATGGTTCCGGAACGTAGGCATTTGACATCATAAGGTTCATGAATTGAGCAGCGTCTATTAGATTGAAGTTCTCGTCATACATCGCTGTTGTACTTGGGTCAAGCATTAAGGGCGTATTGGCATTGATATCGCCCGGCCCGGCCTTCGAAAGACCCATAAGCGCCAATGGATTTTTTGTTGTGGAGTCGCTCAGGGTTTGTTGCGCAAGACTACTCGCTGAAAAACACAAGAGCAATATGCTAAGTACGAGGCTATTTTTTTTATTTAAGACGGTCATGTGATTCATTTATAAAAGATTAAAGGTAAGAAATTGTCTTTATCAGGGGTTAGAATGCAGTGTTTATTGGTTCATCTTAAAGAGCTAACTTTAAAAATAGAATTGTTTTTTTTACAATTTTGTGAACTTATTTAATAATACTTTGTTTAAACATTCTAATTAAAAATTAAACAAAATGAAAAAAGTTACTTTTTACGCCCTGTCGTTATTCAGTGCCGGGATTATCCTAGGTTCTGTAAATTATGCGCAAACCAATGTGTTTGACAACGTTATTGCCCCGAGTCCAAATCACACCTACCTTGAAGCAGCCTTGATTCAAGAAGGGTTGGTAGGTGCTTTACAAAACCCAAATGCTACATTAACGGTTTTTGCACCGGATGACCAAGCGTTTACCAATTTGGCTACTTCGCTTGGAACTACGATTCCTGGTTTACTCGCCTTACCCAATTTAGATGATATCTTGTTGTATCACGTGTTGGGAACTACTGTACCTTCTGCGGCAGTTACCAACGGAGCAATTGTTCAACCATTGAGTCCAACCAATACCTTAAAAATTACGGCTACTGCTACTGGAAATGTTTATATCAACCAAGCGCAGGTAACCACCGTTGATTTAACTACAGCGAACGGGGTGGTTCATGTTACCAATGGGGTATTGTTGCCGGTAGAAACCGTAGCGGATATCGCGATTGATAATGGATTTACTACCTTAGTAACTGCAGTAGTTCAAGAAGAATTATTACCTGCTTTGACCAATCCACTCGCTAACCTTACTATATTCGCTCCAAATAATGCGGCATTTCAGGATTTAGCTGATGAATTAGGAACTACGGTCGCTGGATTATTAGCCTTGCCACAATTATCGGATATTTTATTGTATCACGTCCTTGGAACTGAAGTACTTTCATCCGCAGTTACGAATGGAGCCATTGTTCAGCCTTTAAGCAATTTGAATACATTAAAGTTAACTGCAACAGCAGCAGGCGACGTATTTGTTAACCAAGCGGAAGTTATCGCAGTAGATATTACGTCTGATAATGGTGTGGTACACGTTCTAGATGCGGTAGTTTTACCGATCGAGACTGTTGCTGATGTAGCGATTGATAATGGATTTTCTACCTTGGTTACCGCGGTAGTTACGGCAGAATTGCTTCCAGCGTTGTCCGATCCGTTTTCTGAATATACTGTATTTGCCCCAACCAATCAGGCATTCACAGATTTGGCAACAGCCTTGAATACGAATTTGAATGGAATCTTAGCATTACCAAATTTGGCTGATATTTTATTATACCACGTAGTAGATGGTACTGTATTGTCAACTCAATTAACTGCAGGTCCGGTTGCAACCCTTGAAGGTTCTGACGTGATTGTTTCTTTAACAGGAGGTGTAAAAATCAACGATGCAAACGTAACCACAGCGGATGTTCTTGCTGATAACGGAGTGGTACATGTATTAGACAAAGTGATTTTAGAGTCTTACTTAGGAATTGATGAAAACAATACATTCTCTTTTGGTTTATACCCAAATCCAAGTAATGGATTAGTAACAATCAACGGAGTTGACAATGCAGAAGTAATCATAAGTGATTTAAGTGGGAAAACCTTCCTTAACCAAAGCGTAAATAACAACGCTTCTTTAGATTTGAACGGTTTAAGTAACGGAACGTACTTAGTTACTATATCACAAAATGGAAATAAAAGCGTACAAACCTTAGTTAAGTTCTAAGTACTTAAACGCTGTATATTGAAAAGCCATCCTTCGGGGTGGCTTTTTTGTTTAATCATTCCACATAAAATCTTTAGGAAAATATTGTGGATTGTTCTTTACATATTCCATCCATTCTGTCCACGTGGTGGTTCGGTTTTTAATCTCAACCTCCCCATTCGCATACACGATAAAGTAAGCCATGCTCCCTTCGTTGTAAAAAGTCATCTCGCTATAACAAGGTGTCATGCGCACGATATCAATTCGTTGGGTTACCGGCCGTATACGTACCCTTAGATCAATGCTTTTTTCGCCGTCTCGGCTATATTGTACGCGAACAAAGTTCCAATGTTCTTTGAATACGAACGAAAGCATGGATGGATGAATAAAGTCTGTTACCATCAGTTCCACTTCGTAATTCCCGTTCTCCACGGCGAGTAGTTTCCACGTGTAATCCAGGCTATCCAATAAGTCTTTAAGCGCTTTTACCCTGGGATCGGTATTATTGTCTTCATTAAATTTTGGATAGTATACTTGGGGTAGTTGAAGCCATACGCGTACCACTTCCGTTTCTTGATAATCGGCGCTATACTTCATGGAATCCAAATAGCAATTAAATGCATACAACCAATACGCCATAGAATCACGGGTTTGATTTAATGCCTTAATCGAAGTAGAATCTTGGTAGGTTTTGTAGTATAAGATGTGGTTCGCTCGATTGCGCCATGTTTTTTGCATTGCGTTAGGGATTAAATCAATTAGATTGCCCTTCTGGATTTTGTTATCACACCCTTCGGTATAGGTTTGGTCTTTAATGACCACTTCGTTACCATTTTTTTCAACGAAACGTCCATGGCGAAGTCCGTTCATATAGGTAGCACTGATGGAATGTCCACTCAAGGTATCTTTTAGTTCAACATTTCCATTTAAGTCATTGTCATAATACGTTAATAGTTCGTATCGCTTCCCTGAATAGCTAAATCGTTCTTTGGTTCGCAGCTTGTTGTTGATGCTTGTTTGTTCCTTGATTTGTCCGTTCCCATAATACAAGCGTTGACTCTGTTGATTCGAAAGGAATGATGATGATCCAACTGTTTCTGAGCAAAGTGTTCCTTGAATATTCCAAAATTTTTGCATGGAAAAGTGCACGGTATCTTTCCAATAGGCAATATTTAAACGTTCCATTTGTCCATTGCGGAAGTAACTCACATAGGACGTATCGGAGTATTTTTGGGTGCATTCTTTCAGCTGCCCGTTGTCATACCATCGTTTTTCAAATATTCGATAGTCGGTGTTGTTCCAATTCATTTGGGTACCGTTATTGAATATTACATACCGTGTTAATTTTCCTTCAGGAGACCAATCTTGCAGGATTGCCTGATTTTTTTGATCAATTACTTTCGAGTGAATTAATAGTCCGGCTGAATTATATTCTTTTTCCCAAACCGGCGCAAAGGGGTTGTTTGCTCGTTGCGTATATATTGATTCTTTTGAGAGTCTGCCTTGGTCATCCCACTGACGCCAAAGGCTATCCTTTATATTGTCTTTATATCTTCCTGTTTCATAAAGTTTTCCATTGTAGTGGTAATGAAGCCACAGCCCATCTGGATTACCCTCCTTGTATTGACCTTGAGTTCTAAGTTTTCCATTATCGTGGTATTCCGTATACTTACCGTCGAGCAGGTGTTGATCATCTTGGTCATAGAAGCTCAACTTGTCATACGATTCTTCTTTAATGAGCACACCCTTGTCATTGTACCATGTATGTTTCCCGTAGGGAACAATCAGGCTTGAATAACCAAAATCATCCACCGTATGAGGGGGATGGTCTTTTCGGTTGAAGGAATCAATTTCACTGAATCGAATGAAGGCATATTCTTGAATGAAGCGCAATTTACCGTTTGCGTGAAATTCTGTACTCTTGTAGCGGCGTCTACCACTTTCGTCGTTATAGAATTCCCAGTGTATCATTAAGGTGCCTTGGTCATTAAATTGTTTTAATTCACCAATAGGTTTCCCTTTTTTTGCATGATGATTTAATGTGGTTCGTGTACGAGGGGTGAATTTACCATCGTTGTAATGGTTTAGTTCTTCAGAGACAATATGACCGTTTTGAAATACTCTTTTTTCATAGACCTGAGCGCCAATGGTCTGTTCACATACGCCTTCTCTCGGTTTATTCTGATCGTTGAAATAGGTTGAGAACAAATAATGTCCACCTTTTTTGTTGTAGTAATCAAAGGTGCAATGCTGTGCCTGCGCGACAGAGAACCCAACTATAAACAGTAAAAAAAGGCCAAACCATTTCATAATTCGATATAAAGATAAGGTGAAACGCTTAGGTATACCCTTATCAACACGTTGGGTTCAATGGAAAACGAATTATTCCTTGATGATGCGCAAGGTTTCCGCACTGTTTGCTAGGAAAATCCGAACTAAATAAGTCCCTGTTGTTGCCTTTGAAAGGTCGATTGAATAGGTATTTGAATTGGGTGAATCTTCCATCAGTAAGGTGCCATCAAGTCCGAAAACTTGAATTGAATTCATTGGGACTTTCGTTGTACATAATGTAGTGTTGTCTGAAACGGGATTCGGATAGGCTTGTACATCATGTGTTAGTTCTTCGGGGATGTTTGCTCCTTCATTATTGAAAAACAATATATTATCGATATAAACAGTTCCTGAACCCGTTGGTGTACCTGAAAAAATGAGTTGAGAAAAATGGTTCACGCTAGCAAGGCCAGTAAACGAATTCAATGGAATTTCTAAGGTATGCCATGCTTCTGTTGGCAACGCGTAGCTTAACTCACTTTCGCTGTCATCACCGCCAGCATATTGACCATTGGCACCGAAATCAACGAGTTTTATGTTGAATGCATTCATATTGGGGGTCCAATAGTCTACTCTGAAATGGGTCATGTTGCTCAGGTCTAATTGATTGTTCCCGAGGAGTTCTATCCCAGCAAAATTCATTGCGTCATATCGTTTGGTATCGTTCCCAGTGAGTTGTAAATCGTTCACTTGAGCCATTGACCACGGAGCCATCCAGGTATCCACGGCGACGTTTTGATACGGATTACTAAACAGCGAAATGACGTTGGCAGGGGGATAGGTAGGCGTTGGAGCAGGACCCAATGGAATTGGATTTCCGCCGTTTTGATTGGAGAATTTAATGTTGTCTATCAGGCAAATGCGGTTGTCGCTGCGCTGCGTAAAATCAGGAAATACGATAATTTGGTCTATGCCGGTAGAGGAGGGAGCGCTCACAACAGCACTAAAATCAAAAGTTAGTTCTTCCCATTGATTAACTAAGGTGTTGCTTACCAAAATTTCTCCGGTAGAGGCTCCTGCTGGCGTAGCGAATTTAATTCCCACTGGACTGATTATCGGTTTGTATACCATGATTTTTATCACACAATTTGCAGCAGTTAGGTTGAAGGTTCCGATGCCTTGACCATGAACGGATTCAAATCCAGCCCAAGGTGCGCCTGCGACATTTGCTGTAAATCGTGCTACCGTAGATGAATTGTTGATGCCACTTGGATCAGGGTTAGCTATAATTTCTAAGGGGGGATTGAAGTCGTTTTCAAAGGTGGTCCACTGCCAGGTGGCACCAAAGCCGGCAGGTTCAAAATCAATGGGACCTAATTGCGCGAAGTACACATAATTAGTGAAAAGAGCAAGAAGAAATAAATGTACACGCATAACAATCATGGATTAGTAATTGTTAAATGTACAATAATAAACTCACGTATCCTTTTTAATCGATTCGATGAGGGTGAGTTAGCTTTTAAATTGGAAATATAATCAGATCAAACATTACATTTTCTTAACATTTAGCGTGGGCATCTATCCTTAGAGAATTGCGACCTTTGCAGCGAATTTTATGACTACTCTCTTTATTTCTACCATTGTTTCCCTTTTTTCACTCATTAACCCCTTGAGTGCAATGCCCGTGTTTATTTCCTTAACCAATGGATTTCCAAAGGACCATTTGTTTCGTACCATCCGACGGACGTCTATCTATGTTTTTGTGGTGTGTGTCTTGTCTTTTTTTATTGGAGAGTTTATTCTAAATTTCTTTGGTGTATCAATTCACGCCTTAAAAATTGCGGGCGGAATTATCATTTCTCGTTCTGGGTTTCAATTGTTGAATGCTCAACATAAAAGTGATGTTCATGGGCCCATTGAAGACGAATCTCGCTTAAAAGAAGATATTTCCTTTAGTCCGTTAGCGATGCCCCTTTTGGCGGGTCCAGGGTCTATTTCCTTATTAATTAATCTAGCAATTCAGACGGATGATTTACAAAGTAAGTCGGTAGTCTTGGCCGGAATTTTTACGGTATGCATAAGTATTTACCTTATTCTCTCTTCTGCACCTTATATCTTAAAGTACCTCGGACAAAGTGGCTTGCGCACGCTTTCCAAAATTATGGGATTATTAGTCCTTTCGATAGGGATTCAGATGATCGTTGCGAGTGGCCGATCCTTATTTTACGCGTCTATTTAATTTCTTCAAAATCGTCGAACTCGTCAGCGTCGCGTTTAGTAGGTTTTGATTTCGGACCCCGAAGCATCCACGTAATGGCTGCTAAAAAACGAACCAGTGTAGCAAGCAAAAAGAAGAATCCTGCAAGTTTAAATATCCATCCAATAATCGGGATCTTAATTAAATCATTCGTTTGTTCATAAAACCACTGCGTAACCACGCTATCCAAAGCAACAGGGAAAAATACCCAGAGTATGGTTATGGAAATAGAGATTAGCGCTACGGCCAATTCCCATTCATTTTTCATTTTCACTTTTTTATAAAGGTTCGTATATAGTTGAGCCTGCATTGCATTTTGCTCTGATCGAAGATTCCTTAATAGATATAAGAAGTAAGTAATTAAAGAAAGTACAAGCATACTATTAACCGTTAAGTTACCCTCTTCTTTAGCTACAAATTTTAATACGAGCACCCCCAGAAACAACGATTGGAGCAATTGCAGGAAATATCGAAATTGTGTCCGAACATTTTCAGGCAGAACAATCATTAACAACAGTTGCAACCAAAACCAAATAAAGGCAAATGCAGAAAACAATACTCCCAGTTGGAAAATTAATGATAGTGCTTTCATTATTTCGGTAAGATTTGAAATTCCATGTATGAAGTCGGCGCTTCCGCGGCTGTTTTTGGATTGAAGTCAAGCCGTAACACTTTACCCTCTGTCCTTCGATTCAATTGATGTAAGTATTCGTAAAGCACATCATTCTCTTTCTTACTTTGAATAAATTCTTCACTTAGTTTTATCATTTTATTTTGCGTTGGATCAAACCACATCGCTGGTTCTGACTCACCCTTACCAACGGGTATGATTCTTCGGGGGTCAATGTTTAGCTCTTGAACCAAATATTTATAACATGCTTTCGCTCGATTTTCTGATAACATTTGATTTCTTGTTTCCTCTCCCCGCGAATCCGTATGAGAAATTAATTCAATAATTAAATTAGGGTAGTCACCAAGTAATTTAGCTACAGATTTTAGCGAGTCATAACTGTTTACCGTGGAATCATTAATAAAGGTCCATTTGTTAAATTCATATTGAATATTAGGAAAGCGAATGATGTTTTGTTCTTGGGCTTCAGGCTCATTGATTTCAAATATGTGGCTGATTTTTTGTCCAATGGAGTCCGTAATTTGCAATTTAAAGGTCCCTTTTCTAAGTGAACCTATGTCTTGTGTCGTCATGCCATTTGACCATTGGTATTTATAAGGCTTTACTCCGGATGTGATTTCAATGTCGATCATTCCATCCGAACCTTGGAATTCACTGATATGTTTGATTTCTTTGACCGTCATAACTAATTCCGGCGGTTTAATGGCCCATGCTGTCCATAAGTCTAAATCCTTCCCGTCGCGGTTACTTGACCATACGGCTTGATTATCAATGAGCGAGAAATAGGCATCAAAGTTTGGAGTATTAATTGTTTTTCCAAGGTTAATCGGCTTTGACCATGAATTCCATTTACCCTTTCGAACACTGTAATAGATGTCGGCGTCCCCTTGTCCTTTGAATCCGTTAGAAGAAAAATATAGGGTGTCATTATTAGGAGACAGAAACGGCGAAATTTCAAACCCAGGGCTATTTATTGTTGAACCAAGGTGTTCTAATTCTGACCATCCGTCGCTGCCAAACATCGAATAATACAAATCTTCCTCCCCTTCTGAACCCGCGCCTTCATAGGAAACGATTGCTACTTGTTGATCCCTCGAAATCGTATAGCCAACATACTTTCCATCAATGTCTAAACCAGGTATTGCAAGTTTGTTTTTAACCAACCAATTGGTGTCTTGATTCCCTCGTGTAGCGATGGTGATTCCTTTTTCTAAATCACGTTCGGTACCATAGGAACTGATTAAATATAACAAGCGCTGGGTACTGTCCGCAGGATTCACTGCTTCAGATATTACCGCATTATGGAGTTTATTGTTCAAGGATTTCAACGCATATGGCGTACCCCATGCTCCATTTGATTTTTTACTAACCCAAATGTCTTGATCATAAATCCCCCCTGTATTTTTAGGATCAAATGTTCTTACAAAATATAACATGTCTCCCTGTGCCGAAAACACAGCATTGCTCTCATCCGCTGACGTGTTTAGGTTTGTTCCAAAACGGAGCGGTGTTGTGAATTCATAGATTTGAGTCCAACCATAGTTGAGTACGACAAAACACAGGATAAATAAGCGGGCTTTAAAATCCATAACTTAAATAAATTTCATGTCCCCCATTACTAAACCGATTGATTCGATTGGTTGAAAAATCAAATGCATATCCAATCTTCAAATTATCCGACACTTCCATTCCTGCCATCAGTCCAGCGGAGGCATTATACTGATAGTTTATTCCCGCCCAAAAAATATAATTAATGGTTGTCATTAGGGTTGCTTCAAGAGAAACCGGCCCGTGATTCATTTGTTTTGCCACAATGATGGGTTGTAAATCTAAGCCATTGGCTATTTTAAAGGTATATCCAACCAGCGCATTCCAATGATATTGTTGGTCGAAAAAGCTGGTTTGTTGAACAAGCCCATTGGGGATTCCTCCGTGGTGAATGGCACCGGAAAAAATGACTTTCTTTGAAAAAAGGGTTAACCCAAACCCACTGCTTAGGGAAAGCGCCCGTAAACCATTGGCTAAATAGGCATCATACGTGGCATCGCCTCCGCCATAGGGTAATTGCGGATCATTAAGATTTAATACGCTTGCTTGACTTGGAGAAAACACATTGTTTCTTAGGCCCATTCGTAACCCAGCACTTAATTTCCAGGTTTTATTAATTGGGATATTTGCGGCATAACTTCCACTTACGTCGAGGTATTTAAAGGCACCATAATTATCAGAAATAACTTGTCCGCCGACAAAATGTTGAAGTACTATATTTTTTTTCTTTTGAAGCGGCTCATATTCACGTTGAATTCTACTTCCCGGATTGAATATCGTTTTAACCTTTTTCTTGATCATCGTTTGCCCAATGCAAGCAATCGTTCGTGGTTCGTTTCCAAAACCTAGCATTTGCCACCTTGCGAGTAGGGATATACTACTTTGTTTGTTCATGGCCATTCCCGATGGATTGTACACTGAGTAATTCATCGGGACTTGACGAAATTGCGGCATTTGTTGACCCAAAAGGCTCAGCGAAAAGATTGTGAAAATGAGGGTCATTAATCTCATGGCGCACGTAAAATTGTAATGGTTCCATTGATCGGTTCTATGCTTCCATCCACTGCTTTTTCAATAATGTAGTAATAACTTCCAACGGGTAATTCTTCACCGTTCAATGTCCCGTTCCATGGCGATGAAGCATAATCCCCTTCGATGCTCGTGTATATATTTTCACCCCACCGATTGAAAATTTTAACTTGATTTAATGGGAACTTAGTGTCCAAGCCTACAATATTCCACACATCGTTATCCCCATCCCCATCCGGAGTAAATGCACTGGGTACGACTAAATTACATGAAACGATTTCTGTAGAAAATCCAAAAACGTTACTAACGCACCCGTTCACTACTTGCACCACATAATACGTAGTTGAACTGTCGTTGTTTGGATAGAATATTGGGCCACTTTCCAAGTATTGACTCAAATTTGAATCGGCGAACCAGGATATAACACCGTTTGGATTTGGGTTTGTCAGGGAGATACTTCCTGAAGGCTCATTTTCACAAACAACGGTGTCTCCAGTAATTATTGGTGTTTGTGGTATTGATAAGGAGTCAAGTAATATCGTGCCGTTTATGGTTCTGGTACAAAATTCATCGCTTATAGAAACGAGTTCGTATAAACCTGCTTGTGTGCCTAAATACATGGGGTCTGAGGCTCCTGCGGTCACTTGCTCCACGCCATTTAGGTTCCATACTACCGTTACGGGGTAGGATGCGTTAAGGTAAAGCAATACCGAATCAAAACTTTGCAAGGGACAATTGTAGGTTCCACCAGTTAAACTAAGCAAATTCGGGAGTGCATGCACCGTGAGTTCAACCGTGTCTTTTGCCATGGTGTTGCATAATGAAACACTATAAACTATTTGATATACGCCAGCACTACTACCGGTGGTATTGATTGCTCCTGTTATCGGATCTAAATTAAGTCCACCAGGAAATGAACTATAGGTTCCGTTGCTTGGTGTTGACGGAGGTAGCGTTGGGGTGACTATCCCAGCGTTTAGACAAAGGTCATTCGGATAACTTAGCCCTAAGGATGGATTACCTTGTATGATTTGTACATTGGCTTGGTTAGAACACGATCTCAAGGTGCTGAAGGTAATGTCATCCATTGCGAAGTCATTCCCTAATCCACTTTGATTCAAATTTTCTATCAATAAAATTGCAATACTATCTGTACCAGAATTCCAGATGGCGCTTTGTTGTTGCCATGAACACGTGGTATTCGTTAAGGTGTCAATACTAAGGGAAATGCCATTTATACTTGCTTTTAGAATTGCCGGGTTGTTACTTTCTACCGATTGCGCATAATAGGAAAAGGTATAAGTGGTATTTTTTTCTACCGAGATTACTTGTTTCCAAACGGATGTGTTTCCTGAAATTGCCCCATCAATCACCATCATATTTCCTACGCCATTGCCAAAGGTATGATCCACACAGGGCGAAAATGTTCCTTCCCAAAAACTTGCATTGGGTGTAATCCCATAACTTGTTTGTAGCCCATTTGGATTGGTTGGGGTGAGAAATGTTAAATCGCTGTAGAACCCGGTGTTCATCGCCTCAAAGTTGCCGTTTGTTACCAGGTTTTCGTTTGTGTTGTTTGTGGAAACCAGATAAATCGTGGTTTGATTCGGGCTAACCAAAACGGTATCATTGAACGGGTTTAATAGGTTTGGGTCGGGTGGTGTAGCCATCCATAAATAATTGGTGTTTGTACCACCCGTCACCGTCAAGGTCACTTGAGTGTTCGCA
This sequence comes from Crocinitomicaceae bacterium, assembly GCA_044347515.1. Classification (GTDB taxonomy): domain Bacteria; phylum Bacteroidota; class Bacteroidia; order Flavobacteriales_D; family Crocinitomicaceae; genus UBA952. The sequence goes on from JBIKUO010000019.1 coordinate 36,883, forward strand.
CAAACCAAGGTATCCGTTGGATTAACCTGCAGGAAGTCATTTGGAAAAATGAGTTGATTCGTCAAACTCACTGTTTGGTTCGTCGCATCGATAACGCTTATGCTGTAGGAACCAGCAGGTATATTTGTGAAAATTCCCGTGGAGTTATTCAAGGTTCCAAGGCCTCCGGATAACGAATATTGATACGGCGGATATCCCCCTTTCGCATACCCAATGAAAGCCCCACTTAGGGAATCACTACAGGTTGGTCGGTTGGTCGATGCCGTTAACGACAATGGATCCCCAACAGGCATTACCGCGATGTCGTCAATGGCAAAATCATTGCCTGTTATATTTATGTTATCGTCATAAAGACTAATATTAACGCAAGAATTCGTTGGTTCGAATTCTACGGCATAGGCTTGCCATCCGGCTGCGGGGAGTAGCGCTAAGGTCGGTGTAAGCACCTGAACATTTACTGCGTTGTTAAATGTAGCCTTTACATCTGCTTGAGAAACAACATTCTGCACTAGACTTGATGCCGAATGTAACCAATAGCTGAGAATATACGTGTTGCCTACAGATAACCCACAGACACCCCCTCCGTTGCTTCCTGCTTGCCAAAACGCTTGTCCACCACCGATGTTTACACCATCAACCACTAACATATTTCCCTGGCCAGAACTGTGGTCGCCAAAGGGTAAAAAGAAGTTAGTGTTTAACGGCAATGGATTATTGGTTATCGCAAAGTCACCAGGCTGCGTACTTCCGAAATACGGAGGTGAAATAAGGGAATAGCCTTGCCCATTTACATTAAAACCAACCCCCGGACCACCAAATTCGAAATGCCCATTAAACAGGTAGTTTTGTCCCCAACAATGAAGAGAAAAGTACATACCAATAAGGAGCAAAAAGTGCTTCACAGGATAAAGTTAACACGATTCTTATTGTGGGCTCCGTTTGGATGCTGATAAATTTCTATATGGAATTGTTAATAATTCAATCCATACATGAACACGGAGGATCTAAATACAAGGTGCAATGCTTGAAATCATTTACCAATTGCTTGTGGAATTCATGGTTATACATTACGCCTTGGATATCCAGTATCTTTAGATTTGGTAAGGTTTTTAATTGAGGTGAAATAAAATTCACAGCATTGTCATATAAATCCAAGGTTTCCAAGGCTGTGAGTTGTTCAATTTCATGTGGTATCCGTTCAATGTGGTTTTCAGCGAGCAATAACTGTCTTAAAGTACTTAGCTGAAATATAGCAAAGGGAATTGAGTACATTTTATTCTTCGTCAAGTTTAAGGTCTCTAAGTGTTTGAATACTAAGATGGAATCACCTAATAACTCAATTTTGTTCTTGCTTAGATTAAGCGTTTTGATTTCGGTAAAACGATAAACGATTGGTGGAATTGCAGTGAGTTTTTCACGGCTCAAATCAATCGAAAAGACACTGTCTGGGTTTGCTTGGTTTAACTCAGCAAGCGTATAAATGCGTACTTCCTGTTGACCATATAACAAGGCACTAAAGACTAGCGAAATACCTACGAGAATCGACTTCATCTTTTTTTAATTGTTCGGTTAACTCTTCAATGCCTGAAAACGTTTGTTCCCCACGTAAGCGATGATATAAGGAAATTGTTACAGTCTCCCCGTAAATATCTGAATTAAAATCAAATAAATGCACCTCAATTACCCGTTGATTTGAATTGCTAACAGTTGGCCGAATCCCTATATTCATCATCCCTTGATAGGCAATGCCTTCTATGCGAGTTGTTACTGCATAAACTCCATTGCCGGGAATCAGTTTTGAATCGTTCATGGGTTCAATATTTGCCGTAGGGAATCCAATGATTCTTCCAAGTTGCTTTCCAGTAACGATCTTTCCCTTTATTTGATAATTATATCCTAATAATCGGTTGGCGCTTTCAACTTCCCCTTGAATTAAAGCCGTTCTGATTTTTGTTGAACTTACGATAATTTCATCCACATCTTGTGCAGGAATTTCTGTAACGAATCGGTTGGTTTTAGTAAGTATTTCTGCTAACAATTGAACATCGCCCTCCCGATTATGTCCGAATTTATGATCGTAGCCCAGTATGATTTCTGAGATGTTTAACTGTTCAATTAAGACATTCGAAATAAAGTCTCTGGCTCCTTGGTTGGAGAATTCTTTAGTGAATGGTAAAACTAAAAGATAATCTAATCCAGTTTGTGAGAGGAGCTCAATCTTTTCATCCAGGGTACTGAGTAAGGAGATTTCTCCTAACCCTAAGGCTTGTCTTGGATGCGGATCAAAGGTAATAAGCATGCTGTCCTTACCTGTGTCCTTAGCCTTATTAATAAGCTGAGTCAAAATAGCACGGTGCCCCGTGTGAACCCCATCATACGTGCCTAAGGTCACGATTGGATTCCGCAATAAGGGAAGCGATGATAAACTTGTTAGTACCTTCATTATCTGAGGCGCAAAGGTAAGCAATCCAAATAAACGTGGATTTTAAACTTTTGAAGTACTTTTGGAAAAATGATTAACATGAAATTGAAATTCTTCACCCTTTTATTTTCATTTACCATCCTTTTTGGATCCCTTAGGGCCGATGAAGGCATGCTTATTCCGTTGCTTATTAAAGCCTTTGAATCGGATATGCAAGCGCGGGGAATGAAATTGACCGCTGACCAAATATACAGTGTAAACCATGCCAGTTTGAAAGATGCTATTTTTCAGTTTGGTGGAGGTTGTACCGCTGAATTGGTTTCAAGTCAAGGGCTTTTGTTGACCAATCATCACTGCGGATATTCTCAAATTCAGTCACATTCCAGTTTAGAACACGACTACCTGAAAAATGGATTTTGGGCAAAAGAAAAAAAAGATGAATTAACCAATCCTGGCCTAACGGCAACACGCATCGTTCGAATCGAGGATGTCACCGCCTTGGTATTACAGAATGCACAAGGTAAACAAGACCGTACGGTTATAACAGCAAACATTGCTGCAATCATAAAAACAGCCATAGAAGGAACACATTATGAGGCGGAGGTTAAAGCCTTTGATTATGGAAATGCCTATTACTTGATGGTAAAGGAAGTGTTTAAAGACATTCGGTTTGTAGGTACTCCTCCTAATTCTATTGGAAAATTTGGTGGAGACACCGATAATTGGGTTTGGCCAAGACATACGGGAGATTTCTCGGTATTTAGAATTTATGCTGGGCCGGATAATAAACCCGCCTCATATGCAGCGGATAATGTTCCATACACGCCGATTCAGTATTTAAATATTTCATTCAAGGATCGAAAAGAAGGTGATTTTACCATGGTGTACGGATTTCCTGGTGTCACCGAACAGCACGTAGTTTCTGAATATTTGAAATTTATTATTGAAAAAGAACGCCCTGCGCGCATTGAGATGCGGGATGAAAGCCTCGCTGCAATCGATGCCGGCATGAAATCATCTGATTTGATACGTATTCAATATTCTGCAAAGCAAGCATCCATAGCTAACGCTTGGAAAAAATGGATAGGACAGGTGGAAGGCTTGAAAAATTTAGACGGTGTTGCAGTCAAACAACGTGAAGAAGCGGCATATAGAAAAATGGCCGAATCTAAACCGGAATGGAAAAAATATTCCGACGCCTTAGATTCATTAAACCAGTATATAAAGAATAATTCTGACAAAGAATACCGCTATGCCATGGGGGTTGAATATTTTTTCTACGGTCCTGAATTTTTTAAAATGATAAAAGCTTCGAGTGAGTTATTCAACGGATGGAATACTGGAGTCTCAGCCGAGGTGTTTTCTGCGGAAAAGAATAAGTTAATTGCCAGCGCAAGAGCTTTTTTTAAAAATTATAACAAGGGTGTAGATCAATCAATCTTTAATGCCTTAACCCTTCAATACCAAGGTTCTGAAATCTCAGCAAATCCTAATTGGAGTTTGATTAATGTTGCGGCACTCTCAGGTGATATTTATGGCAAGTCAATATTTACGGATTCTACACGATTTATTCAATTTGTAACATCTTATACCAATAAATCATCCAAGAAACTAACTACCGACCCTGCCTTCGTTTTTTATAATTCTTATTACCCGATATTTGTACAAGAGGTAGATAAAGCCTTCCGACAATATCAGGCTAAAATCACCCCCTTGATGCAGCAATACGTTGAGGGGAAATATACCATGTTCCCTAATGATAAACATTGGCCTGATGCTAATTCGACCTTGCGGATTACATACGGACAACTGGAAGGGTCTTCCCCGGTTGATGGCATGGCATACACCGAACACACCACCTTGGATGGACTGATTGCTAAAAACAGAACTGGAAACCCGGATTTTGAATTGTTGCCAAGAATGTTCGAATTGGCAGCGAATAAAACTTATGGACCTTATTCGCAAGAGGGCGAATTATGGGTTTGTTTCACAGGTTCTAATCACACAACGGGAGGTAATTCAGGATCTCCAGTGTTAGATGATAAAGGGAATTTGATGGGCTTGAACTTTGACCGATCTTGGGAAAGTACCATGAGTGATTATTTGTTTGATCCGAACCGTTGTCGGAATATTGTAGTCGACATTCGCTATGTGCTTTGGGTGATGGATATTTACTCCGGAGCAACCCATTTAGTCAATGAAATGACTTTAATCAAAGATTAATTTATCTTTGCTCCTTGAAATCAACCTGCGCCATAAGTTTAATATGAGAAAATTACTTTTATTCAGCCTACTGATTATTGCCTTTAATCAGGATGCCCTTGCTTCTACCATGAGGTACAGATCTAAATTAATCAAAGGGTATTTGGTTGATTTTAAAACACGCAGGGATGTAGATGAGGTTTCCTTGTTGTTGGTTTCAAAGGAGACCGGAGAACGATTCAAAACAGAAACACGCGATGGGGTGTTTACATTTAATAATGTTCCGATTGGTGAAAATATCCTAATTCTAACTGACAAAGACTACAGAAAAGACACGCTAAAGGTCTTTAGAACCAATGCGAAAGAACATTTAGAGCATTATACCTTCAGTAAGACACAGCCTTTTGCTGCCCGTTTGAAAGTGACATGGTTATTCAATTGGGGAGATAGAACGACGGTGGTTAATGGTAAAAAAGTGATACAAGAACATTATTGGTCACACATGTTGGCTCGGGTAATTCTAGTCATTTATGGCCTCTGTTTAGTTATGATTTTTTACTACAGCGTGATTCAACTTTCATTAGCCATTGCCTACAGAAGGTCAAAACGCAATCCTAAAGCACCAATGCCTTCGTTTGATTTGGAGCACGCACCAAAGGTTACAATTCAACTTCCAATGTTTAACGAAATGTATGTTGCTGAACGAATTATTGAAACCGCTGCACGATTCGCCTATCCAAAAGATAAATTACAAATTCAGGTATTGGATGACTCCACGGATGAAACCAAAGACATTATCGCTAAAAAGGTGGCCGAAATTGCTGCTACAGGGGTAAATATTCAACACATTCACCGCGTGGATCGAACAGGGTATAAGGCCGGAGCATTGGATGCTGCAATGGACCGTGTTACAGGTGACTTTATTGCGATTTTTGATGCTGATTTTGTTCCAGATGAAAATTTCTTGTTACGCACCGTTCCTTATTTTGTTGATGAACACGTTGGGGTAGTACAGACGCGTTGGGGTCACTTGAATAAATCTTATTCCCTACTTACAGAACTTCAAGCCTTCGGACTAAATGGTCACTTTGCCATTGAGCAACAAGGCCGCAATTCTACTGGACATTTTATAAATTTTAATGGTACTGCAGGGATTTGGAGGAAAAAGTGCATTGAAGATGCAGGCGGATGGGAACATGACACCATTACAGAGGACTTAGATTTAAGTTATCGTGCGCAAATGAGGGGATGGAAGTTTACTTATTTAGAAGATGTGGAATCGCCGGCAGAATTGCCAATTACCATGTCAGCCTTAAAAAGTCAACAGCATCGTTGGATGAAAGGCGGGGCAGAGTGCTTTATAAAAATGCGCGGCAAATTACTTACACATCCTGGCGTAAGGTTCTCGGATCGTGTGCATGGAATGGCCCATTTATTTAACTCCTCGGTGTTTGTTTTCATCTTAATCTTATCCATTCTAAGTTTATTTATTCTTCACATCAAGGATTCTTTTTCTGATTTGAATTATTTCGTTCAATTTGGTGCATTTTTCATTTCAAGTACCGTATTCCTTGCCTTTTATTATTGGAATTCATACCGAGACAAAACTGGGAAATTTTGGAATGATTTATTTAAATTCATCAAACGTTTTGTTCAGTTTTTGACGGTATCGATGGCCCTATCTATGAGCAATGCAGTAGCAGTGATTGAAGGGTATCTTCGAATAAAAAGTTCCTTTGTACGGACTCCAAAATTCAATGTGGCTCAGAAGGATGAGTTTACAGGAAATAAATACGACAAGAAGAGTTTATCAATTTTGAATGTTGCCGAAGGCATATTTATGTTGGTTTTTGGATTTACCGCCTTAAATCGTTTGGCTTTTGGTGATTTAGGGATGGTTCCCTTTCATTTGATGTTAGCCATTGGGTATGGAATCATTTTCTTTAATACACTTAAGGAAGTAAGAACGGGTCGTTAACATGAAGGTTCGATTGATGTTCATTGGTAAAACGGTATCCAATGCCCTCAAAGAGTTAGAGCAAACCTATGAAAAACGCCTCAGCCATTATGTGAGCTACGAGCGCGTTGAATTACCTGATGTAAAACAAGCAGCTTCCTTAACAACTTCGCAGCTAAAAGATAAAGAAGGACAATTGTTTTTATCTAAACTATCAGAAGATCAGCATGTTATTTTACTGGATGAACAAGGGACAAGCTATACCTCGGAAGGATTTGCTCAAGTGCTCGCCAATCATGAATTACATAGCGCAAAAAAAATCACCTTTTGCATAGGCGGAGCATTTGGTTTTTCGGACGAGCTATATGCTCGTTCCAATGGTAAAATGTCCTTATCTAAAATGACGTTCTCACATCAAATGGTACGCACTATTTTTCTTGAGCAGCTTTACAGGGCATGTACCATAAATAAAGGTGAAAAATACCATCACTCCTGAGAGATTGGTTAACTTTATCTCGATGAATCAAGTGCAAATATTCTCTATTACAGAAGGCTTAAGTGTAATACTTTGGATGTTTATACTCTATTGGATCGGTCGGTCGATACGTTCACGATACAACAACATGAGCATCTCGCGATTTTTTTATCTCGGGTGGGGATTCAAAATATTTTTCGCACTCGTATTTGCTTTGGTTTATTTATTTACGCTCGGTGGGGGCGACATTAATGCATATTGGGATAGTGCCACAGTGCTGAATAAACTCTTTGTAAACAACCCGATGGGATATTTTCAAGAACTTTGGAGCACGGATAGATCGCTGGGTATAACCTTACATTTTAATTCGGAAACAGGTTATCCTCCGGGTTGGATTTGGCGAGAATCGGAAGCTTGGAATGCCGCAAAAATACTCTCAATCTTTTCAGTGCTTACCTTCAATAGCTTCTGGGCTACTACGCTGCTCATTGCATCCTTTGTGTTTTTTACTTCATGGCTTATGGTTTATCGAATTACAACCAATGAAGCGTTTAATACAAAAGCCGTAATGTTTGCATTTTTGTTTTTTCCATCGGTGACCTTTTGGTGTTCGGGAATTAGCAAGGATAGTCAAGTGTATACACTTTCCTTATTACTTATATATCAATTGTTTCTTTGGCTTAAGTGGGATCAAAAACGTTCCATTTGGCGTGCATTATTAATGGTGTTTATCTTCTTCTTAATTTTGAATCTTCGTCAGTTCATTGCACTTGCCATTATTGGTCCTTTTTTGCTTTCTGTTTTGGTTCGCTATGGAAGCCGCTTATCACAACGTCCCGTAATTTTATTGTTATTTCGATTGTTTGTATATGCGCTATTAGTGATTGGTTTTATGTTGATTGCTAATGCTGAACAAACCCAGTCCTTAATTCAAGAAGCGCAGATCACCCAATCGGATTTTAGTCAAAATCCCATTTATACTGGCGCAAAATATGAGCTCTCGACCATGGATGGCACCCCAACCGGTATTTTGTTAGCCATGCCAGAATCCGTTTTTATTGCCCTCTATCGACCTTTTATTACTGAGAATCTTGGGCTGAATTTCGTGGTTAATGAATTGGAGAGTTTATTACTCATCTTCTTTTCCCTTTTGTTTTTAGTTAATAAGAATGTATTTAGTAACATAAGATATTTGTTCAAAAGTGAGTTCGCAATTTATGCATTCACCTTTGTTTTGCTCATTGCTTTTATGGCAGGATATACTTCAATTCTCTTTGGGGTACTTGTTCGAATTCGAGCGATTGCATTGCCTTTTTTCTTCCTTTTATTAACGTTTCGTAAACCTAAAGCAACAACTACAACCTGATGTGTGGAATCGCCGGATTTATTGATTTAAGCAAACAAACTTCAAACGAAGTGCTTGTGGGTATGAGGGATTCCTTGTCCCATCGAGGTCCGGATGCATCAGGCGAGTATTTTTTGGATTCGGATGCCTTTTCTTTAGGGTTAGCACACCGTCGCCTATCCATTATTGATACCAGTAGTTTATCCAATCAACCCGTACATTTTGAACACCTTTCAATGGTGTTTAATGGCGAGATTTATAACTATAAAGAACTTAAGGAGAAACTGACTTCCGTTGGGTATTCATTTAAAACGAATTCAGATACGGAAGTTGTACTTTTTGCATTTCATGCGTGGAATGAAAAAGCGCTTACATATTTCAAAGGAATGTTTTCCTTGACTATTTTCGATCGTTCAGCTCAGAAGTTGTATTTGATTCGGGACCGCTTTGGAGTTAAACCCCTTTATTACTTTCTTGATAATGACTTGCTACTGTTTGGAAGTGAGTTAAAACCCTTGCACGTTCATCCAAGGTACAAGAAAGAACTTAACACAAAGAGTGTTTGGTATTTTTTCCAATACGGCAACATCCCATCACCACATTCCATTTTTAATCAAACCTATAAAGTTGAACCAGGAACAATTCTAACGATTGATTGCAATACACTGCACCTAGAGAAAAATACCTTTTGGAGTCCAGAACTAGCGTTTCAAAAAGTTCCCTTGTCAATTTCTTTTGAGGAAGCAAAAAGGCATACACAAGAATTGCTATTTGATTCCATCAATTTACGAATGGTAGCTGATGTCCCTGTTGGATTGTTCCTTTCTGGAGGCTATGATTCAGCAACTACCGCTGCATGTTTGACACAAACACACAAAAATCTGAAAACCTTCACGGTAGCGGTCCCTGAAGCTGGATTGAATGAAGGACCAAAAGCAAAACAAATCGCCGATTACTTAGGAACTACACACACAGAAATCACTTGTGATTTACATGAGGCATTGCAGGTAATTCCGCTTCTACCTACGATCTATGATGAACCCTTCGCAGACAGCAGTGCCATCCCAACCTATCTTGTCGCAAAACATGCGGTCAACTCGGTGAAGGTAGCTTTAAGTGCCGATGGAGGGGATGAATTATTCGCAGGGTATAACAGACACCTCTATTATTCCCGCATCCCGAATGCGGTTCGTTACCTGCCGAATTGGGTAGGTTCAAGCGTGGCTAATTCCATCGGAGCCATTGGACTGACTGGGTTAAAAGCGCAACGTGTGCAAAAATTCGCCCGCCTACTGAGCGATTTTTCAGTAGAGTCGTACATGCATGCCATGACCACCTCCATGTCCAATGACCAATTAAATAAGCTTATTAACCAACGTAACATTCCGGATAATCTGCCTTTTTTTCAAGGAAGATCGCCTCTGTCAACCATGTTACTCAACGACAGCGTCAACTATCTCCCGAATGACATCCTTCTAAAGGTGGATCGTGCGACAATGGCTGTTGGGTTGGAAGGTAGAGAGCCATTTTTAGACCATGAATTATTTGAGTTCCTAGCGCAAGTACCTGATCACTATAAGTGTGATGGGAAAGACACCAAAATTCTTTTGAAAGATATTGCACACGATTTACTTCCTCCGGCCTTAATGCAAGGACCTAAAAAAGGATTCGCTATCCCGATTTCTGCATGGATGAGGGATTATTTAAAATCTGAACTGTTGGATTTTATCGAACCAAGATTTCTCAAGGAGCAAGGGCTTTTTAAGGCAACTGAATTGGCGCGTGAAGTAAAGTCCTTTCTAAATGGAAATGATACAAACAGTTTGTTTATATGGTATTACTTTAGTTTTCAATCATGGTACAAACAATGGATGTAAGCCCGACTTTCTCAGTCCAAAAGCATGAATTAGTATTTAATTTTCCAGCAGGAACAAGCAGGGGAGTGCTTTCTACAAAGAAACTTTGGCTTATTACCCTAAGCGCTGAAGGGAAACAAGGAATTGGAGAATGCAGCATCATAGAAGGGCTTTCTCCAGATTATACGAATGATGCTCAATATGAACAGCAGTTATCTGATTTTGTCCTTCGCTTGAATCAGTGTTCGATTCCACTGGATCATTTGCTCTTCACCTTGGATGAGTTCTTACCAGAATTAACCTATTTTCCATCCATACGTTTCGGTTTAGAATGTGCGCTCCGTGCTTTCTTATCTCCTGTCCCAGGACTTTTATTCAATAATTCCTTTGCCAGGGGAGAACGCGCTATACCAATCAATGGATTAATTTGGATGGGCGCTCCGGAATGGATGCAAGATCAAGTAGCGAAAAAAATAAAGGAAGGGTATTCCGTGTTGAAATTTAAGATTGGCGCGATTGATTGGAAGCAAGAACATGAAATAATTCAACAGGTGCGTAAACATTTTGGTCCTGAATTACTTACGATTCGCGTAGACGCAAACGGTGGATTTACTGCAGCTAATGTGCGACAAATACTGAATGAACTAAGAGACTTAAGTGTGCATTCGATTGAACAACCTGTAGCAGTTAACGAGATTGATTTATTAGCAGCATTGTGCAAGGAGGCCATCGTGCCCATAGCCTTGGATGAGTCCCTGATTCCATGCTATACACTGGCGGAAAAAGTGGACTTACTCGATCGCGTATGTCCCCAATATATCATTTTGAAACCAAGCTTACATGGAGGTATTTCAGGTACAAAATCATGGATTGATCTCGCTACTGAACGCGGTATCGGGTGGTGGATGACTTCCGCACTTGAATCTAACATCGGATTAACGGCCATTGCGCAGTTTGCTGGCGAATATGATTTCACGCTTCCGCAAGGGCTTGGAACCGGGGGCTTGTTTGCCACGAATTTCAACTGCGGCTTATCCTTAAATCAAGGATTTCTTACCCATCATTTACCCGAACACGGATGAAGCTCGTCGCATTGGGAATAGACATAATCGTGTAATAACCATTGCGCAGCAATCGCCAACTGACTGTAATTTTGTGAATTGTTTCCAAATCCTCCCGCTGAGGTAACCCACATTTGTTGGATGAGGTCCATGCTGCCGTTCGAAGGATTAATTTTATTTACTACCGCGGCTACATTTCCAGCCCCCGCATGATATACATGCATTACAAGCAATCTAAACCATAAATCACTTTCTGAATAACTCAACCCATATGCATTTAAAATGCGTCTAGCAGATGGAATGCATGAGGTTTTAATGAGTTGAGATGAAGCGTAAGCACTTCTTGAGAAATCGGCTCGTTCGTCCGTGTTTCCATTTACCGTGAGTCCGTATCGTTGAGCTACCGAGGGCATGAGTTGAAAGGGCCCATAAGCACCACTTATTGATTTTTTGAGTTGCGCTGGACTTTCAATCAAAAGGATGGCTTGCGCGTACCAAGGGTCAACCTGGTTCGTTTCAAAAACTGCTATTCCTTTTCCGAGGGTTGGAAATACTTCATGAAATCTGTAAAAATCATTTTTTCCAGTTGTAACATAGAGTTCCTCAGTAGAATCTAAGCCAAAGGTTTTACGTAATGTGGTCTTGTATTGCGCTTTCTCAGTTTCGGTTTTTGTTCGCCACTGTTTGAATGCCATGGTCTCAAGGATCGTGCGATTTTTGGCAACATTAATAATGCAAGAATCGGGAGACAAAGTCATGATCCGTCTCCAAAACTTAGCTTGAGGCAATTCAACCCAGCGGTCTTCGAACAGGTCATCAGAACGCATTACGCGGTTTAAGGTGTTCTCAGTTTTAACTTCTAACTGTTCGTGTGTCCACGTTTGAGCCTGCATGAAAAACGAATAATTCAGTGAAATGATAAGAAGAAATCGGAATAAATTCATGGAGGTGAAATTAAGGAATAACTCGTTTGCTAACGCGTTACGTGATCTCAGTTACAAACATCCGTTTTTTAATCCCTATATTTGACTGTGGAAACGTTAAAGAAAATCCTGGGTTTTCCCTTTATTTTTTTAGTCCGAATTTATCAGTGGGTTATTTCGCCCTTGCTCCCCCCAAGTTGTAGATATACACCGACATGCTCTTCCTATATGATTGAAGCCATTCAAGTGTGGGGTCCAGTTAAAGGCATTTGGTTAGGTACTAAGCGAATTTCACGCTGTCATCCAAAGGGAGGACACGGGTATGATCCGGTGCCGAAGAAAACGCCTCCTCTCGAATAATCCAACCTCTTGCGCTTAAGATCGCTTCGTAGGTGATTAGATCGAATACGTTGGGAGATAAATCAATCCAGCGTTGGATTCGAATTTCGCGTCCATCAATCTGATTGCTCCTTAAATTAAGGATTCGTATGGAATCAGAGGCTGATTTGGCGTTTTCAACATAAGAAAACCACTGTTTTAACACATGGATTGCGGGGTTTTCGCTGATTGGAAAATCCTCAGCACGTACCGAATGAATAAAATGGATTTTACGCTTTGCTCTACTGAATAACACGTTAAGTCGTTTATCTCCACCCTCCTGAGTTAAGGGACCAAACCGTAAATCAAATCTTCCATCTTCATTGTATCCATAGCCAAATGATATGATGATTTCATCGCATTCATCCCCTTGGACTTGTTCTGCAGTTTTTAAAAATAGCACATCGGATTCAAGGGCTAATTCAATCGCTAAACGCTCCGAAGTTGTGCACAAAGAAATAATGGCTTTAAGTTGCTTTTCTGAGAACGCTACTAATCCAATACGGGCCTCTTTTAAGCCTAATTTTTCAATTAATAGGTTTTTTGCAGCCTGTGCTTCAATTATATTTATTCCATCTTTGTAATGATTACCGGGGAGATAGATGGATGTGATGGCTTGATAGCTTGGATAGCTCGGTAAAACAATGAGTTCATTGTTGTAAAAATGTTGATTCGAAAATTGTATCAATTCCTCGTGTTGGCTTCTATAATGAAATTTTAATGGACTTTGAGGTAAATTGAATGCTGCCTGATCAAGCAGGGTGAGCGCATTAGAAGTTCCTCGCTGAAAAAAGGCTGAAGGTGCCATTTGCATAGAATCGCCGGCCACAATCAATTGCTTTGAGCGATAAATCGCACCCAAGGAATGAGACAATAATAACTGACTCGCCTCATCAATTATTGCTACATCAAAACGGTTTTTAATCAAAGGTAAATCCATAGCGATTTGCACCGGACTACTCAGCCAAATGGGCTTCAATAAAGAAATCCAATGTGAAGCTTCACTTTCCAATATGGTGCGTAAGGCAGGGAAATTTCTTTTTCGACTAAAAAGCCTGGAAAGGATTCTTTTTCCAATAATTAATTCATTTTTTAACGTCTTTTCACTTGCCGTTAATTTACCGCTAGGAGAAGCAATTAATCGATGAAAAGCATCAAAGGTGTTTTTGCGTTCTACCAAAATCTGATGAACAATCCGTTCTTGAGTATTTTTTCTATTCGCCTTAATTCGTGCTAATTCATCTGCAATGGAAAGCGTAAGAAATTCCTTCATTCCTGGAAATTGGGCAATAAATCGGTTCCAATCGGAAGCAATTACGGCCTCTTCATAGGCTCCAATGGTTTCGAATTCATTAAGGGGTGCTGTGATGGAAGCTGGGATCTGATCCCATGCTTTTAAATGAGGAATACAGCTATGGAAATTAGTTATAAGATGAGCTATGTTTTCAAAGATGGGTGCATCAGAATTCCTTGGGAATTGTTGTTTAACTGCTTGCGCAATTCCTTGAATCATTGAATGATTTGTAGCATAGAAACTTCGTTCTTGTTTAGAAAGAGCTTGGTATTGTTCATACAAGTTTCCATCATACAAGGTATTAAAGGTCATGTAGGCTGTGATATCAGTCCGAATATCCGTTAATCCAAGCGAAATTAATTCCATTTGAGCGTTTAAGCGTTCATCAAGTAAGGAATGGTATATTTCAGTTAGTTCAATTAATATCCCAAGATCAGCGGTTGAGTCAGTCAACCAGTTTCGTTTTATTCTAAGTTGATTGAAGTTCTTAAACAAGCCACCTTTTGAAAGTTCTTTACGCAGCCCACTTAACAAAGCGATCGAAGGTAATTTTTTCCACGTAGTAAGTGCATGCTCTTTCTGTTGGAGCTGTGTCTCAGCAAGTTCCAATTTCTGAATCAGTCGATTGATTTTACTTCGATGCTTCATCCACGGCAAACAGCGCTGTGCAGTGTTATTTGAAAATAACTGAACGGTCTGTGCCGCTTGTGCCTGATCAAGAATCTCACTGTAGGTTAAATGCTGCCATTGTAAATGGGTTAACTCCGATTGAATATACTGAAGTGTTTTTAGCCGTGCTTCAAAGGTGTTTTCCAAGTTCAAATTACCTTTAAGCATACTCAACGTTTGCAATACCGAATCAGGAATAGTCGAAATGATTGGCTTATAGGTTAACCATTCCGAATAACTCGGCATACCTGCATGAAATGCCACGTTCTTTTTTTCTCCGATTCGCGTCTCAGTAATGAAGTCCTTTGGGCTCATCTTCCCAATTAATCCGTCCTTGTGGTAGAGGTCCAATTGACCTTGAAGCCAGTTCAAGCGAATTGTACTTGAAAAGTCCTGCTCCATCGAATCTATGGGTTTTTCTATCGCTTCCCAACTTTTCGCTAAAGATTGAATGCTAGTTTTTATTCCGTCCTGCGAGTTCCTCATCAGCATTAATTCTCCGAGTCCACAATCTGCTAATTTGGACGCAATCACTTCTAATGCTTGACGTTTTTGGGAACAAAGAAGCACCTGCTTTTTTTCTTCTAAAAACCGACCGATTAAATTTCCGATTACTTGTGATTTTCCGGTCCCTGGGGGGCCTTGAATAACCAGGTGTTGCAACTCCGCCCGTTTTATTGCTTGGAACTGGGTTTGGTCTGCCTCGAAAAGTAATGGAGACAAGGATTTATTAGCGGGTTCTTCAACGCGTTGTGCCCCTTGATAAAGAAAATCGAAATGACTTAAATCGCTTTCCTTTTTTAATTCAATCACTTCCTTTAATAGTGTGTGACGATACGGATGGAAATTTCCTATGTACCGAATACTTGCATCCAAATCATATCCTTTGGATGTCAATAGCGCACATATTTCCTTTTTTTCAAGGGCTGTAAATTCTGTTTCTTCAAACGAAAGTACATGCAATAAATAGGGGTTTATAATCCATTCATCCACCGTGATATTCCACGAAACCTGATTTAACACAGGGTTGATTTTCGGGTTCAATAAATGAAGGAAAATTGGAATTTGTTGCTGGTGCTCCGCTTCCTGCAAGAATAGGATACCCTCAGATAAACACAAGGGAAATATTCCCTCTTCTCGTTCTTTTTGATGCGCAGCTTTTATGAGTTTCGATGCTTCAGGTCTTAGTTCTTCCGTTTCTTTTTCAAAAGGCAGTACATGTTTGGCTTGGATATTCACCAATAAATCAGAGGAATTGAACCTAGAAAGGTCCAGTTCAAATTGATTTAATTCCGATAAAATGATGGATTTATCATTCACGCAATAAAAGTAAGGCAATTTATTTTGTTAGTCAATTTCATGTACCTTTATCCTTTAATCTACAAATCATGAAGGCTTTTTTATCCGTTTTATTTTTAAGTTTTTTCGTTGGGATTTCATCACAAATTACCGTCAGTGTAGCGGATTTTGCAAATTCCGGTGATACCGTCCGCATCTCGCAAGCTGCCGGCACGGGGTTGGATTTTGCCTCAACTGGAGCGAATTATACCTGGGATTTTAGCGCCTTATCTGCAACTAGTCAATACCTAAAAGAGTATAACCCCATTGGTTTTGCTTCATTATTGGTGTTCGGAACTTATGGACCTGTTGCTCCAACAAATTATCGAGCGAGTTATTTCAATCCAACGAACGATTTACCTCTGGATCAATTGTCTCAATTCTTACCTGTTTCTCTAAGTGATTTGAATCAGTATACCAAGCGAATGACAGACTCAATTACCTCACTTGGCTATTCCATAAGCGTTAACGGACAAGGGGTTCCATTCAAATCGGATACGATAGAAACACGGTATAAATTACCCCTGCACTACAATGATTATCATTATTCTAGAGGCTATACTTACATCGATTTAAATCCAGTAATTGACTTTAAAATCAAACAATATCGTCAACGCACTACCAATGTGGATGGATGGGGAACGATTATAACCCCGAAAGGTACATTTCAAGCGCTGCGCTTACGACACGATATCGCCGAAATTGATTCCGTTTACCAAACATTTTTTGGTGCTGGCCAGTGGTTTGGAACGCCACCAATTCAACGCACGGAGTACGAGTGGTTTGCGAATGGTGAAAAAGAATGGGTGCTTAAAGCAACAGAGACGAACGGTACGGTTAATCAAGTAGAATATCAAGAGGATTATTTGGGATTGGATGCTTCCTTAATTGAATCAAGCCTTGATGTATCCATTGGACCTAACCCTGTGCATGAAACCTTATTTATTGATTCAAAATCCCCGGTATATTTAGCGCAAATCTTCGATGGCGCCGGAAGGTTAGTACTTAGCACCTCATTGAATAATGTGCTTAACTATAGCCTTGATCTGAACGCATTACATACTGGAACCTACCGAATAATCCTCAGTGGAATTCATGGATCTAAGGAATTTCCGTTAGTTAAATTCTAATTGTACCTTTGACCCGGCAAATCGGCCTATCGCTGTCCCGTTTACGGGAGGGAGGAAAGTCCGGGCAGCACAGAGCAGTGTACTTCCTAACGGGAAGGGTTCATCTTGATGAATACAGAAAGTGCCGCAGAAAATAAACTA
>JBIKUO010000039.1:0-16796 GCA_044347515.1 Crocinitomicaceae bacterium
TTTATTTTGATAAGCGGGGTATTCCCAATGGTCTCAAGGACGTTATTAAAGATTCGCATGCAAGAAGTTTTGACAAAATTAGCAATAAAAGGAATGTGCTAGGTTAGCATAAAACAGTGATTTTACCTTACTTTTGCACATGCAATTTCAACGAAAGGTTTCGTTTTATACGCTCGGTTGTAAACTCAATTTCTCCGAATCCTCTACGCTTGCGCGAAGTTTTGAAGAAGCAGGCTATGCCCGGGTTGACTTTGATGCGGAACCGGATGTATTTGTAATTAATACATGCTCCGTTACTGAAAATGCGGACAAGAAATGCAAGCAATTGGTTCGTAAAGCGAAGGAAATCAATCCGAATGGGTATGTAGCCATCGTTGGATGTTATGCCCAATTAAAACCCGAAGAAATAGCAAAGATTCCAGGGGTAAATATGGTGCTTGGTGCGAACGAAAAATTCAAATTACTGGAAGAAGTTGAAGCCAACATTGAGAAAGAAACGCAAGTGGTCAAACATGAATCCATAAAGCATGCCTTAACCTTCAACCCTTCCTTTAGTGCGGGAGATCGCACCCGTAGTTTTTTAAAAATACAAGACGGATGTGATTACTTCTGTACCTTTTGTACCATCCCCTTGGCCCGAGGAAAAAGCAGAAATGCAAGCATTGAATCAACCATAAAGGAAGCAAAAAAATTAGTAGACACTCCCGTTCGTGAAGTAGTATTGACGGGTGTAAACATTGGGGATTTTGGGCAAGGAGGAGACGAAAACTTTTTCCAACTGATTCAAGAATTAGATACACTAGAAGGGATTGATCGCTTTCGGATTTCATCCATTGAGCCGAACTTACTAAGCAATGAAATCATCGATTTTTGTTTAAGCCAAAGCAAGCGATTCATGCCCCACTTTCACATTCCACTGCAATCCGGAAGTGACCGCATCTTGAAATTGATGAGAAGAAAATATGAGCGCTCGGTGTTTCAAGACCGCGTTGAACAAATTAAACGCTTAAATCCATCGTGTTGTATTGGAGTGGATGTCATTGTTGGTTTTCCGGGAGAAACAGAGGAAGACTTTCAAGAAACGGTAGACTTTTTACAAGCGCTTGATGTTTCGTACTTGCATGTATTTACCTATTCTGAACGCGCCAATACCACCGCAATTAAATTAGGGGAGCCTGTTCCAATGCACATACGAAAAGAACGAAGCAAACAACTGCATTTATTGAGCGCCCGAAAGAAAAAACAGTTTTATCACAGTCAATTAGGTCTTCAGAAAACGGTATTATTCGAGCACGAAGAAGATGAGGGTAAAATGTATGGTTTCACAGAAAATTATATCAAAGTAGAAGCTCCGTTTAATGTTCACTTGGTGAATCAATTAGTCGCTGTACAAATTGAACAGCTTACCTTGGATGAAACGGTCAAAGTAACAATAGAAAAAACATTGGTAAATGAATAAGGTGTATATCACTCGCCGTGAAACATTTAATGCGGCACATAAGCTATGGCAACCGAACTGGAGTGAAGAGAAAAACAATGAAGTATTTGGACGCTGTGCTAATAAAAATTGGCATGGTCATAACTTTGTTTTGTACGTTACGGTTAGCGGTACACCAGATCCTGAATCAGGCTTTGTGATGAATTTAAAGGATTTAAGTGCGATCATTAAAAAGGAAGTAACCGAAAAACTTGATCACAAAAACTTAAATTTAGATGTACCATTTCTAGATGGCATAATGACCTCAACTGAAAATGTTATCATCGCAATTTGGCAGATTCTAGAACCAATTATTGCGGCATATGGTGCTGCGTTAGCCAAACTGAAATTAGTAGAAACCGAAAACAATTTTGTGGAATATTTCGGTGGAAAAGAACCTTTTTAACTCATCTACATAGCACAATAGATTTTGAAACAAGAAGAATTAGAACAGCATTACAAAGCAATTATTGAAGGTCTTGGAGAGAATCCAAACCGAGAAGGATTGCTCAAAACACCTGAACGCGTGGCTAAATCCATGCAGTTTTTAACGCATGGATATGAAGTAAATCCAGACGAATTAATCGAACAAGCCATCTTTCACGAAGCTTATTCTGAAATGGTATTGGTTAAAGACATCGACGTGTATTCTTTGTGCGAGCACCACATGTTACCTTTTTTCGGAAAAGCACACATCGCCTATATTCCTGATGGAAAAATTGTGGGGTTAAGTAAACTTCCACGGGTAGTGGACGCCTATGCCAGAAGGTTGCAAGTGCAAGAACGATTGACAATCGAAATCAGGGATTGTATTCAGCGTACGCTTGCACCCAAAGGCGTAGCCGTTGTTATTGAATGTGCTCACATGTGTATGCAGATGCGCGGTGTAGAAAAACAAAATTCAGCGACAACAACCAGCGCTTTTACAGGAATTTTCTTGTCGAATGATGCAACTAGAAAAGAATTTATAAATTTGATACAAAATAAATTACATTAAAAATGACGGATTATTCAAACAACACCTACGAAGCGAGTATAGCAAGTAATTTTATTCGCTCGGTCTACAGCTACATGTTTATTGCCATGGCAGTATCCGGGGTTATCGCCTATGCCGTTGGTACAAACAAAGTACTATTCGATCAATTGTTTATGACAAGCGATGGCAAGACTTCCATCTTATTTTATGTCTTGCTCTTTGCACCATTAGTTATATCCATGGTAATTCAATGGGGCTTTCAACGCTTATCGATGACGATATTATTGGCGCTTTTTGTAGCCTACTCAGCGAGTATGGGAAGTACCTTAAGTGTGATTTTCTTAGCCTACTCTACTCAAGCGATAGCCTTTACGTTCTTTGTAACAGCCGGTGCTTTTGCAGGTATGGCGATCTTAGGATACACCACCAAAACTGATCTCACAAAATTTGGAAGCCTGTTGTATATGGTTTTAATAGGGATGATTCTGGCGAGTATACTCAACATGTTCATCGGGAGTGGCGTGATGGATTGGGTAATTACAATTATTGGAGTTTTTGTTTTTACAGGGTTGATCGCATACCAAATGCAACAATTAAAAATGGTGGCCCAATCTCCAGAATTCTCTGAAGAAACTAGAAACAAGCTTGCCTTAATTGGTGGAATGCAGTTGTATATCTTATTTGTGAATTTATTTTTGACTTTGTTGCGCTTGTTGGGCAACCGAGATTAAAATTTATGTTTACCTTTGAAAAAACTTTAGCATATGTCAGGTAGATTTTTTGAAGAAAGTACAGCAGCAGTTGCAACCATTTACACCATTTTTTTACTTGTGGTTATTGGATCAATCTTAATCTTCGGTTAATTAAATTTGGGGCCTTGCCATGTTGGTTGACGCCCTTTTCTCTACGTATATTCGGTACCGCTTAAAGCGAATCGAACTGTATCGTGACTTCCCTATTGAATCTCAGGTGAAAGTCCTGAAAGCACTTATAGATGCCGGTCAACACACCAACTTCGGTAAAATCCATGGATTCGAACACATAGAATCTATCGCTGATTTCCAACAACAGGTTCCCTTACAAGATTACGATACACTTGAACCGTATATTCAACAAGCGATTCATGGTGCGAAAGATGTACTTTGGCCAGGATACACCAAATGGTTTGCTAAAAGTTCAGGCACCACGGGAAAACGTATTAAAACACTGCCTGTAACCAAAGATAGTCTTGAACACACCCATTATGCAGGCGGAAAAGATCTCTTAGCGTGCTATCATCAAAACGTACCCAACCGTAAATTATACTCTAAAAAACATTTAATTCTTGGTGGGAGTAACAGCCTTCAAAACATTGATCAGCATGCCATTGTTGCTGACCTTTCAGCGATAATCATTGATAACTTACCCATTTGGACGGAATTCCGCAGGGTACCTGAAAAACAAATCGTATTACATGCCGATTGGGAAGAAAAGCTCATGCTCATGGCAGAGGCCAGTATAAAAGAAGATGTAGCCATTATAGCTGGTGTTCCAAGTTGGATAAGCACCTTTGGTAACATTGTGTTAAAGCATTCCGGTAAAAATACCCTACATGAAGTTTGGCCAAATTTAGAACTCTATATTCATGGAGGCATGAACCTTGCCCCCTACCAAAACCAACTGAATAAACTAATCGGAAGCCCCTCCATGAATTTCGTTGAATCGTACAATGCCTCCGAAGGATATTTTGGATTACAAGATGAATTAAATACGGATGGCTTGCTGTTGCTAACCGACGCTCAGGTATACTATGAATTCATCCCGATGGAATCATTCAAGGGGCTCGAATCAACCCATGTACTAACCCTTGATCAAGTTTCTTTAGATGTTGAATACGCGTTGGTAATCTCCACGAGTGCAGGACTTTGGCGCTATATTATTGGAGATACAATCACCTTTACATCGCTTTTACCCTATCGATTTAAAGTAACGGGAAGGACTGCGCATTACATCAATGCCTTCGGTGAAAAAGCGGTCGTGATGCACGTAGAGCAAGCAATTAGCGAATGGTCGGCCATGCAGAACATTGAAATCAGCAACTATACAGTCGCTCCATATTTTGATTTTGATCAGGGAATAGGAGGACATGAATGGGCTATCGAAATCCCTTCCGAAATGGAGCTGAATTCTGATGCCATCATGCAATTAGACCACTGCATGCGTAAGGTGAATTCAGACTACGATACGAAGCGTGCAAATAACCTCAACATGCTTCCACTGAAAATAACGGTGTTAGCCCCGGGCACATTCTTCGCATGGATGAAAAAAAATGGTAAATTCGGAGGACAACATAAAATTCCACGGGTAATGAATTCCCGTACGTACCTTGATGAACTTATTCAATTTGAAGCATAAGATTTACCTCCTATTATTTCTATTTGGCGCATGTAATGCATGGAGTCAAAACTCCTCCGTTCACATTGAATTGAAACGTACAATAAACATTCCCAAGGGAACAAGCGCTACCTTTCTCGATGGGCAACAGAATCTATATTTTGTGAACAAAGATGAAATTAGCAAATTCAGTAACTATTCCACTCCGATTAAACAAAGTATCAAAAAGTGGCAAAGCATCGACGATATTGAATCGATTAACTCTTTGAAAATCGCCGTTTTTTCAAAAAGTCAGCAACAACTCTGTTTTCTTGATAACACCTTGAGCGAAAATGGAACGTGCTTAAATTTAGATGAACTTGGACTTCTCAATGTGTCGGCACTTGCCACGAGTAAACGTGCAGACATGTTTTGGATCTACGATGAATTAAACAGTAGCCTCGTACTCTTTAATTTTGTGAGCAAAAAAGAAATTCAGCGGGTAGATAACCTTCAAGGAATTTTAGGGATATCGGGAGAAATCACATTAAATGAAAATGAATCTGGACTTTGGATTCGCTCATCCGATGGTAAAATTTGTCTAATGGATGACTTTATGAATGTTGTTCGCTGTGTTTCTGAAACGAATCAAGCAATGATCCCTTATGCCGATGGATTTTTCTTTGTCAATGAGAACTTGTTGTATTACCGTGATTTATTCGAAGGCGTGAACGAAGTTTACAAAATATCCACAACCGAAAACATAAGAGAACTATATGTATCTGGAAATCAGTTAATTGCACGTACATCAAGCGAACTAAATGTGTTTATAATTCAGCCTTGATTCACACGAAATTTCAATCCGAATTTTGTAATTTAGTCCTTTAAAATTAAATCAATGCATATTGCAATCGCCGGAAATATTGGTGCTGGAAAAACCACACTAACCAACATGCTTTCAAAACATTACGGATGGGAGACTCATTTTGAGGACGTAGAACAAAATCCGTACTTAAATGACTTTTACGAAGACATGCAACGGTGGTCGTTCAACTTGCAAGTGTACTTCTTAAATAGTAGATTTTCTCAAATTCAGGACATTCACTCGCAAGAAAAAACGATAATCCAAGACCGAACGATTTACGAAGACGCATATATTTTTGCTCCGAATTTACATTCCATGGGGCTGATGACTACGCGGGATTTTGAGAACTATTTCTCTTTGTTTAACCTGATGGATTCGTTTGTTAAAGCGCCTGATTTATTGATTTATCTGCGTGCGAGCATTCCAACCTTGGTTAGTCATATCCAAAAACGAGGGAGAGATTACGAAGAAAGCATCCGATTGGATTACTTGAAACGCTTGAATGAGCGCTACGAAGCATGGATTTCAACGTATGATAAAGGCAAGTTACTGATCATTGATATTGACAATAATAACTTCACTGAAAGCCAAGAAGACTTAGGAAAAATCATCAATGCCATTGATGGTGAAATACACGGATTATTTTAATTTCAACCCAAGCATCCATGGTTAACCCGGATCAAAAACCAATCCTTGTAATTACAGGTGCCGCCGGATTTATTGGTTCATGTCTACTTGCGGAATACGCGCGTAAAAACACACACCACATTATTGCGGTTGATGACTTTACCATTGAAAAAAAACAAGCAAATTTCATCCATACCACGGATACAGAATTTATAGATCGTGAAGTTTTTCTGGAATGGTTTAATGGGCATGCGCCACAGGTTGATGGCGTGCTTCACATTGGTGCACGGACGAACACTACAGAACAAGATTTGGGAATTCTTGATCATTTGAACCTACACTACTCTATGCGTATTTGGGATCTTTGCACGGAACACCAAATACCCATGATTTACGCGTCTTCTGCAGCCACTTATGGAAATGGTGAATATGGTTATTCTGATGAACATGCCTTAATCCCATCATTGAAACCGATGAATCCCTACGGACAATCCAAGCAGGATTTTGACTTATGGGTGTTAGCACAAGAAAAAACTCCACCCTTTTGGGCTGGATTGAAGTTCTTTAATGTCTACGGTCCCAATGAATACCACAAGGGAAGAATGGCGTCGGTAGTAATGCATACCTTCAATCAAATTCAAGCCACGGGTTCTATGAGTCTTTTCAGATCACACAAAGCGGATGTTGCTGACGGTTATCAATCCAGGGATTTTGTTTACGTGAAGGATGTTGTGCGTGTGATTGAATTTTTACTAGAGCAAAAGCCGAAATCTGCGATTTACAACTTGGGTTCTGGGGAAGCGAATCCATTTATAGATCTGGCTCGATATACCTTTGAAGCGATGGGAAAGGAGCCTAAGATTTCATTCATTGATACGCCCATAGATATCCGAGACACCTACCAATACTATACTTGTGCGAGCATGGATAAATTACACGAGGCTGGGTATTCCCAAGCATTTCATTCGTTAAAAGAGGGAGTCTTTGATTATGTTCAAGGATATCTTCTGGAAAAACGATATTTCTAACGAAGCTTAAAGCACTTTCGTCCACGTCCTAAACGAACGCTTACCATACCTCCGGCATACACATACCAGTCTTTAGTGGTTGGATTTCCGCGATATCCATTACGTGCACCATCAAGGCTTTGATTGGATAAGGCAGCAGCTGTTTCACCGGAATATTGCGCCAGTACCGAAGGATCAACATAGCTTGCGGATTTTACATCATCCATGTAGTCTGTAAACGTTTTACGTATTCCCAAATCCACATTGAAGGTCACTCGTTTTCCGATTTGCGCTTTTGCACCGATGCCTAGCGGAACGCACAATTGAAAATTGCTATAGGTTCCTTTTTTGTTTAATACCGTTCCTTGTCCTTCCGTACCCAACGGCCGTAATTCAATTTCTTCTCCATTGAAGCTGGTTTTTGGATTCATATAGAACCCGCCGATTTGCGTTAAAAAGTAGGCCGTTCCTTGGATTTGCTTTTGACCATTCTTTCTACCAAAATAAAAGGGTGCAAAATAGAATTCAATACCGGCAGCGAGTTCTTTAATATCCGAATGAAAATTAAGGTTACGATTAACCAAGATTGAATTCGATGAATTCTTATCATCGGCCTCAACGCTTCCCTGTAAATAAGATAACCTTAAGGCCATTCGAGAATGCAGGTTATAGCGGTACATGAAGCTAAATGCCCATTGACTGTTATTAAAGGGCATAAAGGGATTCAAATCACCGATGTAATACATTTGACCTACGGAAAATCCTAATTCTGACTGCGATAAAAAAGTTGCTTGTTGGGCACTAACTTGACGTAACCCAAGAAGTAAAAAAACCAATAAAATCAACTTATTCCGCATATTCCCAATGTGCGATTCGGTGATCGTCGGAAGCAGTAACGAAAGAATGTGCATTTTGTTGCGCCATTTGGTTTACTGATTGTCGATGAAAGCTTATTTTTTGAACTGGTTTTAGGGATTCCATTTCCCACACCTTGATTGTTTTATCTCTGCTGCAGGAAACAATGTAAGCCCCAACTTGGATTAATCCATAAACCACTCCGCGATGCGCTGGAATAGAATTCACGCATTCCTTATTTTTCCATACCCGAATATGACCATCCTTTCCTCCTGAGACCAACAGATTTGTTGAAGAGAAGTATAAAGAATTAACTCCACCATCATGGGCATGCCATCGATCATTGACGCAATAGGCGTTTACATCAAAAGCAATTAGTTCGCCATCTTTAGCACCAATATAGCAGCAATGTGTGTTGGTATCGTAAACGATTGCACGAATTTTATCTGTACTGATTTGTTCTAAGTAGATCCAATCCAAGCGCACGAAATCTAAAATGGCTAAACGACCAGAACCAAGTCCGATATACAATTCCGAATCATTGAATGAATACAAGGAAAAAACTCCTTCCCCCGTAAAAGAATGCTCAAATAGAATCTTCCGAGTACGGGGATTAACTAAAAAAAACTCGCCATTTAAATAGCCAATGGCTAACAATTCCGGTGAAATGGCCCATAATGAAATGGGAGAAACCTTACTCCGTACCGTAAAGGGTTGCATAATACCTGATGAAAGGTCTATCGATTTAATTGTTTTATCTGCGGAGGCAGTATATGCAATGTTTTCAGAAATTGCTACCCCATATACAGGACCTTCATGCAGCTTGTATTCTGATTTGAGTGCAAACACAGTGGGTTATTCTTCGGTCTCATCGACCACATCGTTCTCATCATTCACTTGCTTCAAGCGATCGGCATAATCTTGTGGTAGAAAATCGAAAAAGGTATCGCCTCTCAATCCTAAGCGCAAGCATTCCATTGGTATCATGTCATTTGGAGCAATATTTCCAAGATTCACATTTGCACCAAATAATTTAATAAACCACACCTGTTGATTTTTTTGTGGGGCTTCCCATAGAATTTGCGAAGGATCAATACGAGCAATGATGTGATTTATAAGTAAGGTGTGTGCGGTTCCATTCGGACGAAATACACCTACATTTCCAGCTTCACGTCCTTCAGCAATTACCTTCCAAGAACCGGCATCCAATTCAGCTTTCATCCAACTCACCCATTTGAACGGGGATACAATTATCCCAGAATCTTTTGATCCAACTTCAGACAAAACCGTGCGGGATTTAGCCATCGATTTAATCAGCTTGCACTTTTCTTTGTGCGGGATGATAATCGAGCCATCCGAAATTTCAACTAAATCCAAATCCAAGCGATCAAGCAAGCGTTGGTAATCATCCACACAGCCACGAGCATAAAATGCCTCAAACAAGGTCCCTCCAAGGTATGGACGAATCCCAGCCTCTTTGTATAGTTTGATTTTATCTTCTAGGTTATTGGTCACATAGGATGTTCCGAAACCGAATTTCACTAAATCGGTTAAGTGAGCGGATGCTTCAATAAAATGTTCTGTTTCACGGAGGCCCATCCCTTTGTCCATCATCATAGTAACCCCCTCGTTACGAGGTTTTTGCGGACGTTCCGGTATAAACGGAAGTGTAAAATTACTCATGCAACAAAGTTACAAAATCTTTGTGATATTGAAGGGCGGGATTCCATTCAAGAATTAAGGATGCTTGAGTTTTATCTACTGCGACAAGGGATGAAAAAAGCATAAGTGCTTCCGGCATTCGATTCAAATGAATCAAGGTATGTGTAAACAAAAGCAAATATTCGGGATTATGCTCAAGTTCCATCTGAAAATCCTCAAGAAGCTCAAGTGCTTCTATGGGATGCTGTCCCAACAGGAAAAAGATATAATCACGCAAGATTTCTTCATCTTCCCAATCCAATTCTAAGGCCTGAGAAAAGTAAAAACGTGCTTGGTCAATATCATCGATTTTATGGTAGGCATTTGCAAGTACCAAATTAATTGAGGCATTTATAGGGTCACAATCCAAGGCTTTGTGAATAATTCCAATCGCTTCTTTCGTTTTACCTTGTATATCAGTAATAATTCCAATACCGAGCCATGCTTCATAAATATTCGGGTCGAATTCTAAACCCAGGCGGTAATAATTTAAGGCGATATCGTACTCTTTTAACTGTTCATGTGCCTCTCCCAAATAACATAAAGCCATGGGGTCATCACCTTCTAAACTCAACACTGTTTTAAAACGCTCAATGGCTTGATGATATTTACCTAAGGACAAATAGGCATTTCCCATATTAAAATGCGAAGGCGCGAATTCATCAAAAATTAGAATAGAATAATCGTATGCCCAGATCGCTTTTTCGAAATTTTCTACTTTGGAATAGGCATTTCCAAGATTATACCACGCCATGTTAGCGTAGGGGTTCTCTTCGATATACTTTAAATAGGTATCAATAGAATCCTGATATCTACCAACTCGGTCATAGGTAAAACCCAGTTCATACAACAAGGATTCTGAAGTTGGGTTTACTGCGAGTCCTTTGGTGAGCACTTCAATGCTCCCATCCATATCTTTCATTTTTTGGTAAGCAAATGAAATATCAAGATAGATTTCAATTTGATCCTCCTTATCTGCTAAAGGAAGAGCCATTGATAAATAATGTACAGCTGAGGTATAATCCTCCATTTGACTGAAGATTGTACCGTAAGTAACCCATACCTCAAATTGAGGCAAGCCTGTATGTTCTAGCGTGGCAAGTAATGACAAGGCCTCTTTGAAAGATTTCAATCCACTAAGGGCTTGTGAAATTCTTAATTTAAATACTGGATTATAGCTAAAGTTGATGTCGGCCATTTCTGCCGCTCTTTTGGCTTTTTTAAAGTCCCCTTCTGCGAAATAATGATCTATAATCGCTTCCATGCGATCACTATCGATAAACCCAAGGGTACTGCCAGATAAAAAAGATTCGAACAGCGCTAAATCCCCTTCCAGTTGACCATCAAATTGTGCATCATCGTCGTCCTCGAACATGTTCTAATTGCTTTTAAGCGAATGTAGCAGATTCGAATCGGGTCACCTAAAAGTTGGGCCCTTTCTTTTCAACAAAATAATGTGGGTTGTTGAAAAGTGAACTAGAGCAAGGAAGCAATTATTTTGTCCATTGTATATCCATCTGCTTCGGCCTTGTAATTACGCACTAAACGGTGACGAAGGATCGGGGCCGCAACGGCTTTTACATCCTCAATGTCTGGCGAAAATTTACCGTGTAAGGCTGCATGACATTTGGCTCCAAGGATCAGGTATTGCGATGCTCGTGGGCCAGCTCCCCAGGTGATATATTTTTTGGTTAACTCATGAACAAACGGAGAATTTGCACGCGTTTTCGCGACTAACTGAACCGCATACTCCAAGACATTATCAGCCACAGGAATACGTCGAATTAAGGCCTGATAATCCAAAATTTCTTCTCCAGAAATCACGGAATTCACTTCAATCTTTAAATCCGAAGTAGTGGCTTTCACAATCGTCAATTCATCTTCATATACCGGATAATCAACCCATACGTTGAACATAAATCGGTCTAATTGCGCTTCCGGCAAGGGATAGGTTCCTTCTTGTTCAATTGGATTTTGCGTAGCTAAAACAAAAAATGGCTTAGGCAGTACATAGCTCGTTCCTGCAGCAGTTACTTTACGTTCCTGCATAGCCTCAAGCAAGGCAGATTGGGTTTTAGGAGGAGTTCGGTTAATCTCATCGGCAAGCACCATGTTGGTAAAGAGCGGGCCTTGAATAAACTTAAAATTCCGAGATTCGTCTAAAATTTCAGAACCTACAATATCAGAGGGCATCAAATCGGGTGTGAATTGGATTCGATTAAAACCAATACCCAATGCACTAGAAATGGTATTAACCAATAAGGTTTTAGCCAATCCTGGAACCCCAATAAGCAAGCAATGTCCGCCAGAAAA
The DNA here is from genome assembly GCA_044347515.1 of Crocinitomicaceae bacterium. Classification (GTDB taxonomy): domain Bacteria; phylum Bacteroidota; class Bacteroidia; order Flavobacteriales_D; family Crocinitomicaceae; genus UBA952. Next base: position 12,174 of record JBIKUO010000039.1, read on the forward strand.
CATAGAAATCAATACTTGATCAACAACCTCTTCTTGTCCAACAATAACCTTATGGATTTCCTCTTTAAGCTTTTTATAACTCGCACTTAAGGCGATCAATTTCTCTGAATCATTCATAGTATTAGTTATTTACCCATTGATGTAGAAAAGGACATGCAAGATATTCTGAATCGATACGAATGTATGCATTACCGAGTTTGGAATCAACCCATTTATTTATAATTCGAGTACGCTTATCGCTTTCTGCAGCTTGTTTAATCAAGGCATAATCGTCATTCAGGTTCGCCTTGTGTGCTGGAACACGTTTCATCAATCGAACAATGCGAATTCCTTGTTCACGCGTCATGAAATCCATATACAAATTTGGCTGGGTCACATCCCCTTCTTCCATGGCATCCGTAAGCAGATAGATTTGCTGATCAATTTCATTCAAATCACTCATATCCCACATTTGCGAGGCATTCTTCGGATTCGTAATGATTCCTTTATTTTGTTTGGTTAACGCATCATTTGAAAAACGTGCTACCGCTTGCTCCCATGTCAATTCATTCATTTTAAGCATTCGATAACAGGAATCCATGCGTTGAGAGGCACGGTTTACCGCTTTGATACTAAATTCCGGACGAATTAAAATGTGTAAACACACGAAATCTTCTCCGGCACGGGAAAGTAATTTTATAATGTGGTACCCAAACTCTGTTTCAATAATTTCAGAAATCTCATTGGGTTTCAATTTAAAGACCGTAGACTCAAATTGTGGGACCATCATGCCTTTGGTTGCGGCAATTTTTCCACCCAACGGCGCACTCCCTGGATCCATTGAATATAAGCGAGCGATGGATTCAAACGATTTACCCGAAACTACGATATCATTTCTAAGTCCGGCAAGTTTTTCATAAGCCATTTTCTTGTCTTCCTTGGTGATTTCTGGATAAATCACAATTTGCTGAAATCCAAGTTGCATGTTTATGTATGGAATACTATCTGCAGGTAAGGCATTAAAAAAAGAAGTTACTTCTTTAGGCGTTACACTCAAGCCCATGGTAATGGTATTGCGCATTTCATCTGCCAACATTTTAGAACGGATTGACTCCCGAAACTTGTCTTTGATTTCACTGTAGGTCATGCCATAAAACTCCTCGAGTTTTTGTCGTCCTCCCATTTGTTGCTGAATTAGACGCAAACGATTCTCCATGTCGGCATCCACTTGTTCATCAGCAATAAGGATACTATCTAATTTCGCTTGATTCACCAAGACCTGCTCAATCATTAATTCTTCAAGCATGCGGCAATCAAACGTGCTATCAATTTCAATCTTTGCCTCTTTGGCCTGCATTTCCTGAATTTTCAAGTCAGAAAGTAAAATGATATTGTCACCGACTTGTGCAGCAATTTTATCCAACACGATGGGTTGCGCAGCAAACCATCCAACGCAACAAAAAGACAACAAAAGGAAATAAACTCTCATTATTTACCGAGGTTGTAGAGCACTTTTTTATTGACTTTAACTTTGTATTTGGATGTTAAACTATCCAACCAATTTTTCTCCAAGAAATTTTGATAATCCGATGTTGCGGAACCTTTAGCTTCGCTAAATTCTTTCTTCATTACCGGAAGCATATTGGTAACTTTAACCACATACAATTTACCTTCAAACTCATAGGTTTTATTTACCCCCATGCTGAGGGTTTTACCTTTAAGAAACGCCGTGGTTTCTGGATCAAACTTGTTCATTTTCACTTTCAAATTCAATTCAGTGTCTTTGTTTACCTTCTCGATTACATGTTTCGAAGTAATGGTATCATTCACAATCATCGAAGCTACCTCATTGGCTACACCAAGGTTTAAACACTCATAAACCGTAGCCTCTAGACGTGCTGGCCACATGTACTTATCGCGATTGGCAAGGAAATAGGCGCGTAAACCTGCTGTATCCTTTACTGCCTTGTTCCACACTTTATCCGACATGACCTCATATAATAAAATCCCATCATGATATTCATTTATTAAGGCCTTGTAATCTGGGTATTTTGCTGGTAGCAATAATTCTTCATACTCCAAGATTGCGGCTTTTTCCCAGTTTCTATATTGAGAAGCCACAGTCATTCTAGATTCATCCTTTTTAAGTGCTCGGTAATTCTTTTCTAAATAGCGCGCAAATTGTTGCTGTCCAAACGAAACTCCATCTAAAGTAAACAAGGTTTTATTCGATTTCAATTCCTTAGCATTCCATTTCCCCATAAAGTATGTTGAATCTAAGTTCGTTTCAAACCATGCTAAATTTTCTTTTGGTCCGGCAGTGTATTTGTATTTATTCTTTAACTTTCTTACAAAGGAATCTTGGGTTTTCTTGGAACGCTCATCTTTATTCACCTTAGTTTGCAATTCCTTCTTCATGGTCTCAAAGCCAGCAACATCTTTGCGCTCAAGGCGCTTAATGATGTGATATCCGTAGTTTGTTTTTACTGGCATGCTAAATTCACCATCTTTGGTCAAAGCAAAAGCCGCTTCCTCGAATTCTGGGACCATACGTTGCGTTGTACCTGAACCAAACATCGGAAGCTCTCCTCCTTTTTTACTTGTTCCTGGATCATCCGAATACATAGCTACCATTTCTTCCCATTTGGCGCCATCCGTCAACTTTTGATAAATTTCGTCTACTTTTTTCTTTGCATTATCCTTTGTGGCTTGATCGGCATCTTTAGCCACACTGATCATTAAATGTGCGGTTTTAATGGAACCGCGTGACGGACGCAGGCCTGTAGTTTTAAGGATGTGATAGCCAAAACGTGTTCGGAATGGAGCAGATACGTTTCCAACTGCCGTTTTGTATGCCATATCCTCAAACGGATACACCATCTGAAATGCAGTAAAATATCCTAAATCTCCTCCGTTGGTCGCAGCAGAAGGATCATCTGAACCATTCTTCATTTTGGCCACTGATGCAAAATCTTCCCCTTTATCAATTCGAGCTTTAAGTGCAAGAATACGGTTGTATGCCGCAAGTGTATCTGCAGGCGTTGCGGAAGGATCTAATTTAACCAAGATATGAGAACATCGCACCTCATTTACTGTACGAAAATAGGCCTCGCGCACTAGGCTGTCGTTTTGAGCAGAATCTATCAAATAAGGAATGGCTAATTGTCGCTTATAACCTTCAAACTCTCGCTTAAGTTTTGGAATGGTATCATATCCCAAGGCTTCAGCTTCAATCACTTTCAATTTAAACTTCTTGAATAAATCCATATACTCATCCATAGATCCCTGATCGTATTTTGGATTCGGATTATTTTTCAAGTAAATCTGTAAGAATTCACTTTTAGTTATTTTTTCTCCATTGACCTTAAGGATAATCGGATCTTTTTGACCGTAGGCAACGGAAAAGATAAGCGTTAAGATGGCAAATAGTACTCTTTTCATATGTCTTTAACTGTTTATTTTAAACTATAATTTGGTGCCTCACGCGTGATTGTTACGTCGTGCGGGTGAGATTCTCGCACACCAGCCGATGTAATTCTAACAAAACGAGCACCTTTTAAATCAGCGATGGTTTTTGCACCGCAATATCCCATTCCTGCGCGAAGTCCACCGGTAATTTGATACATTACCTCGAGCAATTGTCCTTTAAAAGGAACCCGACCAGAAATCCCTTCAGGAACTAATTTTTTCATATCCTCTTCACCGGCTTGAAAGTACCGATCTTTGGATCCTTTCTGCATGGCTTCCAAAGAACCCATTCCACGATAGGTTTTAAATTTCCTTCCTTCGTAGATAATGGTTTCACCAGGAGATTCTTCTACTCCGGCAAACATTCCACCGAGCATCACACTATCCGCACCGGCAGCGATTGCTTTTACAATATCCCCGGTATAGCGAATTCCACCATCAGCGATAACAGGAACGCCAGAGCCTTCAATAGCCTTAGCAACCTCATTGATTGCGGTTAACTGTGGAACACCAACGCCTGCAATAACGCGGGTGGTGCAAATAGACCCTGGACCTATCCCAACTTTCACTGCATCGGCCCCGGCCTCAACTAAGAATCGTGCTGCATCAGCCGTGGCTATATTTCCAACAACAACCTCTAAGGTTGGATAAATCGACTTAATATCTTTCAATTGTTTCACAACACCTACCGTGTGTGCATGTGCCGTATCGATTACAATAGCATCTACACCCGCTTCAACTAGCGCTTTTACACGGTCCATGGTTTCGTCAGCAATACCTACGGCAGCAGCTACTCTTAGTCGACCTAAATTATCTTTACACGAAAGGGGGTGTTCTTTTACCTTGATAATGTCACGGTATGTAATTAACCCGATTAGTCTACCTTCCAAATCTACTACAGGTAACTTCTCAATTCTATTTTGCTGAAGGATGGTTTCAGCCGTAGCTAAATCCGTCCCGTCTTTGGTAGTAATTAAATTCGTTGAAGTCATGACCTCTACGATTGGTTTCGATAGCTCACGCTCGAAACGCAAATCACGGTTTGTAACAATTCCTTTCAAACACCTAATTTCATCTACTACTGGAATGCCTCCGATACTATTTTCTTTCATTAAGGCCAAGGCATCACCCACTGTTGCTGATTCCGATAAGGTTATGGGATCAATGATCATCCCA
>JBIKUO010000057.1:0-4542 GCA_044347515.1 Crocinitomicaceae bacterium
CATAAAAAAACCCTGACATTTATCGTCAGGGTTGTGGTCCCACCTCGCTTTCGCATAGCTATAGCGGAGCAAAGCTGGGCTCCCCGACGATGAACACCGTTCGTATTGGGACAGGCTTCTCGCCCATTAAAAATTGAACATAAAAAAACCCTGACATTTATCGTCAGGGTTGTGGGCACAACGAATTGGTTTTCGAACCGATTTGTAGAGGGTTTGGAGGTGATTCAGTCTATTTTATAGTGCGTAGTAAAGTAGTTGAGATAAGGTGATGTTTTTGCATGTTGCTAAGGTTGATGCATCCATATGCACCGATTAATAGATTCCTTACAAGTATAAAAAACATTGTAACTAAAAATAGGCTGTCCGTTCAAAATTTTAATTCTAAAATCTTTACGATGTTTAAAGCTAAATTTATAACCGGAGGCTTGTTATTGATGGTTGTTGGTTGCACGGTTTCTAAACCAATTCTTCCCAACTCTATTTTGGAAAATGAACAGCAAAGGCTAGATGCCGATAAAAAGCGTAAAGCAATTCAAAGCGATTTAGATATTATGAAAGGATGGACTGAAGCAGAAAAGCAGTATTTCATAGATAATTTCGTGTACAAGCGCATCGAAATCAGGAACGATACACTGGTGTTTATAAAGTGAGCGGGTTGAACAATACAATTCGATCTTTATCCCAATACCTGAGACTCAAAAATGATAGGAGTAGAGATTAATTATTGAAGGAATAGGATCGGTAAAGTATTCAATATGAAATTATAGATTGTTCGACGTTTTTCTACAGCCTCCCAAAATGGTAAAATTTATTTTTTTAAATAACTACTTAATTTCCATCCCAATATGTTACTCGAGTAACCCGGGTTAATTTCCGAAGGTAATGGTGTACCATCCTTCGTAGATCCATCTATTTTATTCGTGTAACTCGGGTGACAACTCGCGTAACTCGGGTAACTCCTATCAAAATTGGTGTATCACGGGTAACGCTGAGCATCATTTGTAATGATTAAACTTTTGTAGACTAAGTATTATTATTTGTTTTGCTTGAATTTCAGGTAATTGATTTCAATACATTAGAATTGTATTGCAATCATGTAAAAAGTAAGATTTTTCGTTAATTTGTATGAATAAACACTATCAATGAGGTATTCAATTTTTATCATGCTTGTAGTTCTTGGATGGGTTTGTTTAGGGCAATCCAAGAAGGAACAGATTAGGGTTTTAAGCGACCGAGTAGACAGTCTAAACCTTGTTCTTAATTCTGAGAGAACGGATTATTCCCAGCGCGTGGAGCAATTAAACGGGCGTATTTCTGAGCTTGAGGAAAAAGTCCGAGGATTGGAAATAAAGCTAAAAGAGAAGGACTCGGAGAATGATATAAATAAAAAGCAAATTGAAGAATTAAGGAAATTAATCAACGTTAAATCCGATAGCATAATGGTTTTGAAAGAGGAAGTTGAAAAATTAAAACCAACCCCCAAACCCGTCGTGCAAAATAACCCTGTTGTTGCAATTCCTTCGGGACCTTATAAAACGGTTACCATTGGAACTCAAGTTTGGATGAAAGAGAATTTGAATGTTTCCACGTTCCGCAATGGGGACCCAATTCCTGAGGCAAAAACAGCAGAAGAATGGCAAGCTGCAGGTGAAGCCAAACAACCTGCATGGTGTTACTACGATAATGACCCGAAAAACGGTGCGAAATACGGTAAGTTATACAATTGGTATGCAGTAAATGATGTTCGTGGCTTAGCTCCGGTGGGGTGGCATATCCCGGCTGATCATGAATGGAATGTTATAATTGATTATCTAGGAGGACCCATGGAAGCTGTTGTTAAAATCAAAAATAATGTTGGTTGGAAAATCGGCACTGCTGGGGGAGTCAAGGAATGTCCAAATTGTTTAAATTGGAATAGCGAATACAGAAGAAAAGTTGCTTGTCATAGTTGTAAGGATACCCGATTGGTACCTTCGCCGAAAATAACTATTCAGCTTAATGGTACCAATACGAGCCAGTTTTCAGCAATTCCTGTGGGTATGCGTAATTATGGTAAATACTCTAATATAGATTTTGATGAAGGTGGATATTATGCCAGATGGTGGACTTCTAGTGAAAATGCCACTGATGGATCATTTAGTTCAAATCCAACAATGGCAAGGTCTGCAGGTGTTGATGCACTTTCTGTTTCGGTAGGAATTAATGATAAAGAACTTGGGTTATCCGTTCGCTGCATTAGAGATTAAGAATAAATATCAAATTTAAAACGATATAAAAATTGACAGCAACAAGAATAAATAAGTACGAAAATCGAACCAAACAGAATTTTTCAATATTAAATGAAATTGCCATTAAAAATGAAGGTGTATGTTTGGAATGCAATATCATTAATGGCATAAGTAAATATAAATTTCAATGTAAGAAAGCACATGTTTGGTGGGCTGAATCTCATAATATTAAAAATGGGACTTGGTGTCGAATATGTCGATCCACAAATCTTGCAATTAAACAAAGAATACCCATAGAATTCTATAAAGAGCTTGCAATTTCTAAAGGAGGAGAATGTCTTTCAGAAACGTGGGAAAAAAAATTAAAATTTAAATGTAAAAACGGCCATATTTGGTCTACAACAGGTCAAGCCGTTAAAAATGGATCTTGGTGTAAGCTTTGCCGACACATAGAGAATGGTATTAAAAGAAGAATACCTATAGAATTCTATAAAGAGCTTGCAATTTCTAAAGGAGGAGAATGTCTTTCAGAAACTTGGGAAAAAAAATTAAAATTTAAATGTAAAAACGGCCATATTTGGTCTACAATTGGTCAAGTTGTTAAGAGCGGGGCCTGGTGTAAGATATGCTCTAGTGTTACAGGACAAGCATACAAAAAACATAATATTGATTTGTTTAAATCTTTAATTGAAAGTAAAGGAGGCAAATTACTTACATCTGAGTATAAAAATTCGGCTGAAACAAGGTTATTAGTTGATTGTGGAAAGGGGCACCAATGGTTAGCTTTTCCAGGTCACATTAAAAAAGGATTATGGTGCAGGAAATGTAATGGCTCTTTTCGTCACGAATTATCCGACATTATTAAATTAGCTGAAAGTCGAGGGGGTAAATGTTTATCGACAGTATACAAAAACGACATGACAAAAATAACTTGGCAATGTTCTGAAAAACATGTTTGGGATGCTACACCAAATAATATTAAGCGCGGAAAATGGTGTCCAATTTGTGTTTCAGGTATTGGAGAAAGAGTTTGTCGTTTGACTTTGGAAAAAATATTTGGTGTTCATTTCAATAAGACCCGTCCAATGTGGTTAAAAAATAAATTAGGTTATCAATTAGAATTAGATGGATATAATGAAGATTTGAAACTTGCTTTTGAGCATCAAGGTATGCAGCATTATGGAATAGAAACAAATTCGAAGTTTTATACGAGTGATTTAATTGAAAATGACAAAGAAAAAAAAGAAGTCTGCAAGGCTAATGGAGTAACGGTTATTTATATTCCCGAGTTATTTAAATATACAAAACTCAATAACCTAGTTTCTTTTGTTCTTTCAGAACTTGACAAGAATAATTTTCCTTATCCAATAACTGCACATCAAACTACTTTAGATTCAAACGAAGTTTATACCTATACAAAAACAAAAGATGTGGGAATCAGAGAAAATAGAGCTCTAAACATTATTAAGAAGAATAATGCAACCTTAGTTGACATTCGCAGACTAAACAGTGGAGTATATCTCAAGGTTAAATGTTCAAATGGACATGAATTAACTACAAATTTTAGTTCCATTCTTAGTGGGAAAATTTGTAAAAAATGTATTTTAAAAAATTAATAAAAGAAAAATCTTTTTTAAGAAATCCCCAGAAAAAGTGAGATTTCGTGTTTTAAAAGTTGGTATTGTAGTCAATCGAATAATTGGTTAGAGTATTTACTTGAATACGATAGTTTCTAACAGAATTTTTTTCAAACAAAAACAACTTATAATACTCCAACCCCTTCCGATTTCTCCAGCAATAACTACGCTCGTGTGCCATATAATATAAGTGGCACATAAACAAAAGAACTCCTCTACAGTAAATTAAAATCAAAGAGTTCAGAGGTTGTGTGAGTTACTGTATCGAAAAGTTCATTTTAGTATGCTGTCATGCTATGTAATAGAAGGAAAAGAGAAGCTATTTTATACTTTCTTTCCCTTTAAATGAACCTCAATTCTAAACAGTACAGCTTGATGAATCTAATCCTTGTCAAAGGTGCTTACGTGATATTCAGCGTTAGAAACACTCGTACTTAAAAATTCACTAAAACTTCTACATGAAAATCGAGTTGGTCTACCGCTAAGACAACGCCAAGGTTCTTGAAAAGCAACTGTGCGAGTGTAGTAATTACCATGATGTTCTTGAGACCAATACTGCGTATCACCCAACCAACCAAAACTTATACCCATGTCGGACATATAATTGGATATTTTTTTTCGGGCCTCATAATCAAAGGTAATATCAGTGCCCGCATTATTCATAAGATATTTTGCCA
>JBIKUO010000058.1:0-4531 GCA_044347515.1 Crocinitomicaceae bacterium
CCAATGCCAACGGTTGTTCGAATACCTCTCAATTTACGGTAACGGTCAATGCCTTACCAGTGGCGAATGCGGGATCGAATGCCTTAATTAATTGCATCAACAATCCAAACGGAGCTACCCTTGGAACTGCACCGCAGGCAGGATTTACCTACCAATGGTCGCCCGCTACAGGACTGTCTTCAGCTACCTTGGCGAACCCAATTGCTAACCCAATAAATTCAACAGGGTACACCTTAACCGTTACGCAAACAGCGACGGGATGTAGTAACACTGCGTCGGTTAATGTTACTGTGAACATCGCTGCACCGCAAGCCAATCCCGGACAGAATTCAAGCATCACGTGTGTTGCCAACACCAATGGAGTGAATATCGGTTCGAATCCAAGCGCGGGACTCACCTATGCATGGACACCGTCGACAGGATTAAGTGCAAGTAACATTTCCAATCCGGTAGCCAATCCATTGCTTACCACCACGTACACCTTAACCATAATTAATACAAGCAATGGTTGTACGGGCACAGGTACGGTTACTGTTTCGGTAAATAACACCGCACCAACAGTTAATGCAGGACAAGATCAAACCGTTTGTGCGGGACAATCCATTACCCTAAATGCTACCGGAGCGAATACCTATGTATGGAATAATGGCGCGATTCAAGGAGTAGCCTTTAACCCAAGCACCACGCAAACCTACACGGTACAAGGAACCAATACCGTTAACGGATGTACGGCAACGGATCAAGTAACTGTTACGCTCAATGCCTTACCTACCGTGAGTGCGGGAACGAATCAAACCGTTTGCGCTGGAACTGCGGTGACCTTAACTGGATCGGGTGCGAGCAGCTATACTTGGAATAATGGTGTTAGTAACGGCGTAGCCTTTAGTCCGGCAAATACGCAGACCTACACGGTGACGGGAACGGATGCCAATGGCTGTTCGAATACTGCCCAAGTTACAGTTACGGTTAATGCCTTACCTGTGGTAAGTGCTGGACCAAATCAAAGCATTTGTGCAGGAACTGCGGTGACCTTGAGCGGATCCGGAGCCACCAATTATACTTGGAACAACGGGGTAAGCAACGGCGTTGCCTTTACACCAATGAATACCCAAACCTACACAGTTATTGGAACGAATGCCAATGGCTGTCAAGGTACAGCACAGGTTACTGTCACCGTAAATGCAGTGCCAACACCAACCTTGGTTGCTAATGGAACAGCACCATACTGTCCGGGAACGAACGTGGTAATGAGTACACCATCCTTACCAGGACACAGCTACCAATGGTATTTTGGTCAAAACATCATCAATGGCGCCACGGCATCCACCTATACCGCAACGACAGCAGGTACCTATTATGTAAAAGTTACAGCACCTGGCGGGTGCTTTGGAAATTCAAATTCCATCACCATTTCGTATTTAAATCCAACGATCATCGCCTTGGGCCCTACGAATATTTGCCAAGGTGGAAATGTGGTGCTTCAGACGGCCATTGGAGCCGGGTTCCAATATACGTGGATGAAAAATGGGATGTCTATGATTAATGGTGGAAACAGTGCTTCCTTTACTGCCAGCAGCCCAGGAACCTATACGGTTAAGATTGTTACACCAAGTGGTTGTGTCATGTACTCTAACCCGATCCAGGTGAGCTTCATAATCAACCCTACCGCAAGCATAACGGCGAACGGTTCCCTTAATTTATGTGCAGGGAATTCTATTACCCTAAGTGCCGCCAACAATGCCAATGCGGTCAGCTACCAATGGCGTAAAAATGGAATCAACATCCCGGGCGCAACTTCACAAACCTTGGTTGTATCGCAATCCGGCACCTATTCGGTAGTCATTGCAAACCAGGCTTGTCCAGCTACATCGGCAGTCATTTCGAATACCTTAACCATTCAAGTATTCCCTAATCCGAACCCAATAATCTCCAGCAGTGGTACGTTCGTAAGTCCCAGCGTATCGGTTACTTTGAGTACGGCCAATGGAATTGGGAACACCTACCAATGGTATAAGATGTTAGGGACCACCTTATTGGCTATTCCAGGGGCAACACAAGCGACGTATACTACGACCTCATCGGGAACATTCCGTGTTAAGGTGACCAACATGTATGGGTGTTGGAAATATTCAAATTCAATCACTATTGGTTCTTCACAACTGCCTGAACAGGGAGTTACTTGTACTTCAGATGGTATTGTGGTGAAACATCCTGAAGGCATTTCAAATGAAGGCACTTGGATGGAAGAGGCCGTGGACGGAACAAAATCGCGAATCACTACTACGTGGGATGAAGCCAATAAACAATGGGTTATAATGGCCAAACCTCAAGGCAATTACGTGTATGAAACAACAGAAGATGAAATGGTCATGCAGTGGATTCGAATCCTGAATGTTTGTAACGAACGAACGCTAGTAGCTTATCCGAATCCAACACGGGATGTTTTTACAGTGGATGGTATTACTCAAATAGAAGCGGTGCAATCCATTCAGCTATGGAATCAAATGGGTCAACGAGTGACTGAATTCACTATCGAAACACAGCACTTTGATTTATCAAATTATGCCCCAGGATTATATTTCTTGGTGATCGAGGCATTGAATGAGCGAATACAAGTGAAGGTAGAACGTAATTAGTAGAACCTATTAAAATAAGAACTATAACATCGTAGAATGTTATGCTCGGTATGTTAGGATTTCCAGTTCCACGGGATTTTAAATCCCATGGAACTGCGGCCTACACCTGTTGTCCTTTCTTTTGATTCGTGGATTATTCATTTCGCTAAAACCAAAATTTTACAGATTCAAACCGAATCAATGATTTTTTTTCTTCCATAAAGGAAAATTTACTAAATTTGGTGTATCATTTATTCTATGGAAGATTTTTTTTCAAAATTTAGTAAATATAATTTCTGGGATAACCATGTTCCCAAACTGGGATTTTTACGCCAAGGTTATTTGGATAGAATTCTTCAGTATTGCGATAATTCATTGATCAAGGTATTGGTCGGTCAACGTCGCACGGGTAAAAGTTATCTACTCCGACAAATTGCGCATCATTTAATGCAACAAGGAGTTTCTCCAAAAAATATATTCTTTGTTAATAAAGAGTTCATTGAATTTGATGAAATTAGGGATTACACAGAACTAGATCAACTCGTAAAGCGTTACGTGGATGAACTCAAACCGATCGGAAAAATTTATCTGTTTATCGATGAAATTCAGAACATCCAACAATGGGAGCGTTTGATTAACTCTTATGCTCAAAACTATAGCGAAAATTATGAGATTTTCATTAGTGGCTCTAATTCAAACATGCTGTCTGGAGAGTTAGCCTCTTTGCTATCTGGACGATACCTTTCTTTTGAAATCTATCCCTTTAGTTATGCTGAATTTGTTGGCATAAATGCATTATCCATTCAAAAGGAATCTTATGTCTCCTATATACAACATGGAGGGCTACCCGAACTATTTTCCCTACCGAATGAAGAAACAAGACAACATTATGTATCCGCGGTAAAGGATACCGTATTGCTTCGGGATGTGATACAACGTCACGCGGTAAAGGAACCACGATTACTAGAAGACTTATTCATCTACACCGTGAACAACGCTGCTAATTTGATGTCTTTGAATAACATTACGAATTTTTTCAAGAGTAAAGGAAGAAAAACTACTTACGATACGATTGCTACCTATTTGGGATATATTGAAGACACCTTCCTCATTCATAAAGTGGAACGATTCGATATCCGAGGGAAAGAAACTATCGCTGGAAATGTTAAATATTATTGTAATGATTTAGCGTTTAAAAATTATTTGTACCAGGGATTTGGATATGGATTAGGATATTTAGTAGAAAATCTCATTTTTCTTGAACTAAAACGATCCGGATATCAAGTCTATGTTGGCGTATTGCCCAATCGAGAAGTTGATTTTGTAGCAAAGAAAGCAGACAGAATCCTATACATACAGAGTTGTTACCTGCTCAATGAAGAACAAACTATTGCACGCGAATATTCAGCCTTGGAAGCCATTCCAGATCATTATGAGAAAGTCATCGTTTCCTTGGATGACCTAAAATTTCCGATAAAAAATGGCATCAAACATCTTCAGGCATGGGACTTTCATTTGTATATTTAAGCGATAAAAAATAATGAGAACACAGTACATTTTCCTCCTTTACTTTTTCGGGTTATTTTCACTCCATGCCCAAACCCTCACAGCGACCTTCCCCTCCATGGCCGGAGAATTGGTTCGCTTTGGTACCTTTCAGGGCATCCAATCCAAGACCTTAGATAGCGTGCGTGTGGGTTCAAACGGTGTCATTAAATTTAATTTTAACACCGACAAACCGAGCATTGGCTACTTAATTACTGCGGAGAATAAACCGTATTTCTTAATTTTAGATAAAAACGAAACCATTCGAATTGAAGGGGAACGATTGAGCTATCCGGAATCCATAACTATTTTAGAAGGCAAACAAAATCGAGCATTTTCAACCTATGCCTCTGAACATCCACGTCGAGAAC
>JBIKUO010000040.1:0-15903 GCA_044347515.1 Crocinitomicaceae bacterium
CGCTCGAAACGCAAATCACGGTTTGTTACGATTCCTTTCAAACACCTAATTTCATCTACTACTGGAATGCCTCCGATACTATTTTCTTTCATTAAGGCCAAGGCATCACCCACTGTTGCTGATTCCGATAAGGTTATGGGATCAATGATCATCCCACTTTCTGAGCGTTTAACTTTCCTCACCTCGATTGCTTGCTCGGCTATGGTCATGTTTTTATGCACAACTCCGATTCCTCCTTGTTGAGCTATGGCAATTGCCAACCGATGCTCTGTTACCGTATCCATAGCAGATGACACTACCGGGGCGTTCACAATAATATTTCTTGAAAAACGGCTTTGCAAGACTACCTCTCGCGGTAAAACCTGAGAAAATGCAGGGACTAAGAGGACATCATCGTATGTGAAGCCTTCAGTAATTTGGGTGAGATTATTCAATGACATGTGTGAATCTAAAGCAATAAATTCTCGCAAAAATAAGAAATTTCAGGGGATTTTTTTAGTGAAATCTCCTTGAAATGTTAATTAAATTAAAATGACCGATTTCCTGCCGTTTTTTCACTAATCTTGTAGTCTATGAAATGGCTACCTTTTTTCTTTTTAACCCTGTTATGCCATTCTTTTAAGGCGCAACGAACGGTTGTTGACACCTCAAAAATATTACAAATTTCAGGTGTAATCATTGCTGAGGACAACCTTGAACCACTGCCCTACACTACCGTTTGGAATCGCTCTATTAGAAAAGGAGTGATTTCAGATTATTACGGTTTTTTCACCTTAGTATCATTTCCTGGCGACACCCTAGTCTTTAATTTTTATGGGTATTCCAGTTCAACCTACATCATTCCGGATACCCTGGCTGATAATCGTTACAGCATCGTTCATATGATGCAAGCTGATACCCTGAATATGCCGGAAGTAGTTGTGCATCCGTGGCCTTCTCGGGATGAATTCGCCAGATATTTTGTGGAAATGAAACCCTACGATGACGCCATGCGCAAAGCACAACGTGAATTATCTGGTGAATCTTTAGCGTTTGTTGCCGCAAAGATGAGCAATGATGCATCCTTGGCTTATGGCTATGCTCAAAATCAACGCCTTACCAAACTATACACCAACGGTCAATTACCAGCGAACAATTTATTCAATCCGTATGCTTGGGCTAAGTTAGTTCAGGACTGGAAAGCTGGAAAGCTTGGACGTCAATGATGTTGTGGATAGCATAGGAAATATTTCTCTACCGGATGCGCTAAGGCTGAAATATTCAGATTATCTGATGCTTTTGCCAAATCAATTACCTCCCCGTTTTTCATTAATAAATTGATGTTTTGCTTATCATTAGTATAGGCTTTATTCATCAACAAATCGTGGTATACTAAATCATCTAAACCTTCCGAATCAACATTGAAGTGATTGCGAACCAATTCCTTCTCAAGGGAAATTCGATCAACTGGAAAGGGTTGTTTTGAAATTTCAATTTTAAAAAGGTTTCGATTCACTAAGCCACTACACAAAAGCGACAAAATTCGGTCCTCGTGATGCTGCCATACTTTAATAGCCCCCCAAATGTCATAATCATCCAATTGCGCAAAGGCATCTAAATATTGAGGGTCCGATTTAAAATCATTCAATGTTACATCCCTTTGCAGGAACAAGGTCAAGGCCGGAGATGCAAAAAGCGGTGCTCCTTGTTTAGCCAAGTGCTTTGCTCTTCGTAGGGCATGGATTAACATATGCTCCGCCGCCACTACTGTTTTGTGAAGATATACTTGCCAATACATTAAACGTCGAGCAACAATAAACTTTTCTACCGAATAAATCGCCTTTTCTTCCAGCACCAGATTACCTTCATGTACGGCAAGCATTTCAATCAAACGATCTGAACCGATAATTCCTTCACTCACCCCACTGTAAAAACTATCGCGATTCAGATAATCTAAGCGATCCATATCCAACTGACTCGAAACCAACTGATGTAAATAGGGCTTTGTGTATTCGTTTTTGAAAATCAAGTTGGCCCTCCCTAAATCATCTCCGAATTCCTTAGACAAGCGGTCTATAAACAAACCACTCAAATCTTCATGGGTTACTCCGTTTACGATATCGTATTCTAAGGCATGACTGAACGGACCATGTCCGATGTCATGTAATAGAATGGCCAATTTAACGGCACGTTCTTCATCTTCTGTAATCTCATTTCCTTTCCGACGAAGTACCGAAACCGCTAAGCCCATCAAGTGCATTGCTCCAAGCACATGGGTATAGCGCGTATGCTGAGCCCCTGGGTAAACCAAGTGTGAAAGACCTAATTGCATAATTCGACGAAGTCGCTGCATGTACGGGTGATTCAGTACGTCAAAAATCAATTCATCCGGAACCGCTATAAATCCATAGACAGGATCATTAATGATTTTCTTTTTATTAGAAGGATGAGAAAAAGTTGGCAATTGCTTATTTTTACAATTAATACTGCAAACTTACTTAAATATACGCAATGGGTAAAATACTTTGGGCTGACGATGAAATCGAACTATTAAAACCTCACATCTTATTTTTAGAATCTAAAGGATATTCGGTAGACCGGGTAACCAACGGTACCGATGCGATTGACAAAGCAGAAGAGAACGCGTATGATGTCATTTTCTTAGATGAGAACATGCCAGGAATCAGTGGACTTGAAGCATTATCCAAAATCAAAGAAATCAATCCGTTGGTGCCCGTGGTCATGATTACAAAAAGCGAAGAAGAGTTCATCATGGAAGAGGCCATTGGAAGTAAAATCGCGGATTATCTAATTAAGCCCGTTAATCCAAATCAAATATTACTCAGCCTAAAGAAAATCTTACAACAAACGCAGCTCGTAGCTCAAAAAACGAATGTCAACTACCAACAAGAATTTCGTCAACTTGGTATGCAACTAAACAACCGAATGGACGCCAATGAATGGACAGAAATGTACCGTAAATTGGTGTATTGGGAGTTGGAATTAGAGCAAGCGGAAGACAAAGCCATGAAGGAAATCTTCGACATGCAGAAAAAAGAAGCGAATCAGCTGTTTTGCGATTTCATAGAAGACAACTACCTCGATTGGCTGAACGGTACCGAGGACATGCCATACATGTTGCACAACATGATTCGTACACGGGTACTACCAAAAATAGGCAAGGAAAAATTGGCGGTATTGGTGATCGATAACTTACGGTACGACCAATGGAAAATTCTAGAACCCCTAATTTCCAAATCCTATCAAAAGGAAGAGGAATATGTGATTTACTCGATTTTACCCACCGCTACGCATTACGCACGAAACGCGTTTTTTGCTGGATTACTTCCTTCTGAAATTGAAAAGAAATTCCCGCAATATTGGCGCTATGAGGAAGACGAAGGAAGTAAAAATCAATTTGAAAAAGAATTACTAGAGCAGCAGCTAAAGCGGTTAAGCAAACAATGTAAGTGGAGTTACCACAAAATCACGAACCTGGAAGCCGGTAAGAAATTGAACGAACAATTTAACCAAATCAAGGATAACGATGTGAATTTTGTGGTCTACAATTTCGTGGATATGCTTTCACACGCCCGTACCGAAATGGAAATGATCCGTGAATTAGCCAGCGATGAGGCCGCTTACCGTTCACTTACAAAATCGTGGTTTGAGCATTCACCGCTTCAAGAGCTGATATTGAAATTTAGAGAAATCGGAGCGCATCTAATCATCACCACAGACCACGGTACTGTGAAAGTAAACAAGCCCATAAAAATCGTTGGGGAACGCACAACGAACACCAACTTAAGATATAAAGTGGGCCGTGGATTGAGTTATGATTCAAAAGAAGTATTTGTAGTTAATAAACCTACGGAGGCTTTCTTGCCTCAGATCAAACTCTCCAATGAATATGTATTCGCCAGGGAGGCAGATTTCTTTGTTTACCCGAATAATTACAATCATTTTGTGAATCATTATGGCAATACGTTCCAACATGGAGGTATATCTATGGAGGAAATGCTGATTCCATTTATTGAACTGCAACCTAAGTAACTTTCGCTAAGTTAGATTCGTTCAAAATAAGGGATTATTGTACCTTTGTACCATGAGCGCATTTAATGTAAATGAAATCAGAGCAGACTTTCCAATTTTGAATGAATCAGTTCATGGAAAACCCCTGATTTACTTTGATAACGGTGCAACTTCTCAGAAACCCAATGCTGTAATTGAGCGAATTTCGAGGTATTACACACACGAAAATGCAAACGTCCACCGAGGTGTACATTTCTTGAGTGACCAAGCTACCAATGCGTATGAACAGGCAAGAACCAAGATAGCACGCTATATCAACGCTGAACACAGCCAAGAAATAATTTTTACCAAAGGAACGACGGACTCCATAAATACGGTTGCTTTTAGCTTGGGCGAAACGCTCAAACCAGGCGATGAAATTCTTATTTCGGGCATGGAACATCACTCGAACATTGTTCCTTGGCAGATGCTTTGTGAACGAAAGGGTACGGTATTAAAAGTAATCCCTGTAACGCCAACCGGAACCTTGGATTTAGAATCCTTTGATGCTTTATTAAGTGAACGAACGAAATTATTGAGCATCATTCATATTTCGAATACACTAGGGACCATTAATCCTGTGGGGCAACTGATACAAAAAGCGCATGCCGTTGGTGCAAAAGTTTTGCTTGATGCGGCGCAAAGTATTCAGCACCTACCCATCGACGTTCAATCCTTAGGGTGTGATTTCTTAACTTTCTCTGGCCACAAGGTGTTTGGTCCTACCGGAATTGGAATTCTTTATGGCAAAAAGGCCGTATTAGATGAGCTTCCCCCGTATCAAGGCGGTGGAGACATGATTGAACAGGTGAGTTTTGAGAAAACCACCTACAACGGCTTGCCCTTAAAATTTGAGGCAGGAACACCGAATATTAGTGGAGCCATTGCCCTGGGTGCCGCCTTCGATTATTTATCTTCCATTGACTTACAAGGCGCCTTTCAACATGAACATGCCTTAGGGACTTATTTAAGGGCGCGAATGAGCGAAATTCCAAACATTCGATTCATCGGAGAAGCACCTAAAACATGCAGTACGCTTTCGTTTTTAATCGGCGATTTACACCCATTCGATTTAGGAACCTTACTCGATAAACAGGGAATCGCGGTGCGTACGGGACACCATTGCACGCAACCCTTAATGAAACAATTTAATATTCCAGGAACTGTAAGAGCCTCTTTGGCATTTTACAACACCACCGAAGAAATAGATCAGTTCATTGTTGCGCTAGAACGTTCAATTCACTTATTATCATGAGTAAATCGATCAACCAAATTCAAGACGAAATCATTGAAGAATTTGCAATGTTTGATGATTGGATGGAAAAATACGAGTATATCATCGACTTAGGCAAGGAACTTCCACTCATTGCTGATGACAAAAAAACCGAGGATCGCTTGATTCATGGATGTCAGTCGAGAGTTTGGGTAGCTTCAGAAATGCTAGATCAACACTTAGTATTTACCGCAGATTCAGATGCCATTATAACCAAGGGAATTATTAGTTTATTAATTCGTGTATTATCGAACCAAACACCCGAAGATATTGTTAAAAGTGAATTATACTTTATCGGAAAGATTGGATTGCAAGAGCACCTATCGCCTACGCGTGCAAATGGACTTGTAGGTATGATCAACCGATTGAAAAGTGACGGATTGAAGCAACTAACCAAATGATTGAACTAGAAAACGAAATCGTAACCGTATTAAAAACCATCTACGACCCCGAAATTCCGGTGGATGTATTTGAATTGGGATTGATTTACGAAATCCGAATATCCGATACGAATGAGGTAGATATTGATATGACCTTAACCTCACCGAATTGTCCGGTAGCTGAATCCTTACCCAAAGAGGTAGAAGATAAAGTAAAAGCCATGGAGGCTATAACAGATTGTCGGGTGCATATTGTATTTGATCCGCCTTGGGACAAGGACATGATGTCTGAAGAAGCTAAGCTCGAGTTAGGGTTTTTATAGCTAAAATTATTTCCTATGGGTTTTATAAACATCCCAAAGTAACAAAGCAGCCCAAATTATATCCACCACATTCCACAGCGATCTTCCGAGTGAAATCTTGAAGATTGGATTGATTAAGACAGCAGAACAGATAAAGAAAAAGAACATCACTTTTTTCGAATTATCTTTCTCAGTATAGGCTAGATATGCGAAACCGAGCATCCCAACCAAGCGGACAAATTGAAAGTAACCATAAGGCATAGCGGCCAAACACCCCAAAAATAAAATCCCCAACCCCAACTTTATCCATGAAACCTCATTCATTGTTGACCAATTCATTGCATTCAACTTATTTTAGTTTAACAAATACATACCGTAAGCGTTGCTGTGCTTGTGCATCGTAATATTCAATTTCTAAATTCTTGTTGGTAATCACGAAAATGCGGTTTTTAATCGTGTCGGGAGATTGAACCCAATTCAATTCAGATTCATTGAGTTTTAATAGATAGCTTCCCTGAAGCGCCAAGGTATCTGCCACAGAACCTTGAAAGGATTGAAACAAGGAAGTTATTTCTCCTTGCACGCTGGTGTCTGAAAAATTCAAGTTACCTTTTGGATTATAGTCGAAGAAAGAAAATCCATCCGCATCTTGCAACTTAACCATATCCACTTCCCAAGTCCCTTGTAAATCTTTATTGAATCGGCGTTCTTTGTTACAAGAGAGCATAAACACTAAACAAAAAAAGAAAAGTATGCTTCTCATATTAATCTCTTATTCTACAGTAACAAGGTCCTCAAGGTTCGCTTTCGAAAGTTTGATGGTTCCAATGCGATTGTAACTCCCCATGACTCTAACTTGAGTTAAAATTAGTAATTCTCCATAAGGTGTTTGAATGAGGTCACATGCCTTTATCGGAATGTTTTTGCTAATGTATGTACCTGCTACTTTTTTACCGGTTTCGTCATAGAGTTTCAAAGACAACTGATTGCTTCGCGTTGACGCAAGAAATGCCCGGTATTTAGCCCCTTTAATCGTTAATTCTTTAATCAAAACAGGCGTTTCATGGTTTAATTCAGAATCTCCTTGCGCTTCAAGTGACGTGGCCATCTCCACCGCGGATGGATTCAAGCTAAGTTTAGGATTAAAAAACACGTATTCACCTGAAATACGGGACAATGCATATTCACCGGTTCCTAGCGGTTCCAATTGATTCATCCCTCCATCCAATGCGGCTCCGTTGTAGACCCCTGTAAACAGGAGATTATTATCTAAAAACACGGTAGAAAAGGAGTAATTGTAAAACCCATTTACCACAAACCGATCTTTTTCCGGCGTAGACTTTATGAAAAATGGCCATTGTTTCCCCGTATGCATTGCATGCTTAAGCAACTGCTCATCTACGTTCATTCCAATCGTCAAGGCTCCAACGCGAATCACAGTATCCAAGGCGGTGCTCACCTCATGGATCCCCATCATTTGGGAGGATAAGGGACAACTCATGAGGTAAAGGTGATCTCCATTGTGATACGCATGAACCGGATAACTCACTTCTTCTAAGGTCGACACCTGGACCACGGAATGATTCGTTTCATCGATTCTTAGAATGCGCGTATTCAATTCAATTGGATCCATACAAACTAGATACAACTGCTCATCAATATTAACCAAAGAGGGAACGGCATTCACATAGGTATCAGGCAGTTCCAAATTCCATTTAAACACTCCGTCTTTATCAATCTTCATGAGCTGAATCTTCCAGCCATCAAATGCGCTCAATACAATATACCCATGATCTTGGGTAGATTTTATTATCGACAAGGGAGTAAACGAACGGTTGCCATTTTGGTCGTCATAGATTTTCACGAAGGGCAAGGACGATGTATCTTTCTTCTCGCAAGATGCAATTAAGAAAAGAAATGCAAACCCAAACAGTAAAACAATTTGTTTCATACTACCATTTTTTATGAATCGGGACCATGAGCGTTAGCATGATATCCATGTTTAACAAATTGAATTTATCTTGTACATCTAAGTACTCAGCAGCCATCCCGGTATAATCAGCATATCGTTCCAAGGGATCAATCGTCGTTCGAAGGCCATAGCGGACATTACCAGATAAGGAAAGTGCGAATTGTTCACGGTAATAAGATATACCCGCTCCACCAACCGCATACACGTTGAAGCGATTCAAATGCTGCGTCATTTCAGCCATATTGGATGAAACAGCTGTCTTACGATCAACAGAACGATCTACCTTATTATCTGTATAAATCTGTTTGCTTGCAAAATATGCAATGTCTGCAGATAAGCCTACTTGTATGAACGGAGACCATCTTCGTGCGGAAAAATCCATGCGCGCAAGGATTGGAATACGGATGTTGCTGATTTTTTGTCGATGTAAAAACTCTTTGTATACCTCGCCACCTGTGATGGTGTCAGACCAATGGTAGTTGTTCATGTAGTTGTACCGTTGTGTTTGAAAGCAAGGCTGGCTCACTACTGAAAACAACTTGGTAAAGGCAAAAGAAAAATGTAAGCCATAAATCCCACCACCGTGTTGAAAGAGGTTTCCATATTTCTTATTAAAATCCTCATTAGCAGATTGTGGCGTTACTTCCATCAAGCTAAATCGTTCGCGCACTATCGGCTGAGTAAATCCCGAGCCCATCGTTACCCCAAAGAAATAACGATCCTTGCGGTACTGATGCCTTCTACTTTGCCCATTTACTTGAACCGAAAGAGCAAGCATTATTAGACCAACAATCCATCCCTTCATCATGACTTAGATAAAATTACTTTTCGGGTTAAAACTGCATCATTGGCATACATTCGAACTAAGTAGGTGCCGCTAATCACCTGACCAAAATTAAACATTACACTGTGCGACCCGGGGGTATTTGGAGCATCGTCAATAGCTCCTAAAGACCTACCCATTAAATCAAATAACTCTATTTTAAGATTCACTTCTTGTTTTAAGGTGTAGTCAATGAATAATTCTTGATTGGTAGGATTTGGGTAACAATTCAAGGAAAGGTTCTGCTGAAAAAGCTCCGTTGTACTCAACTCTTTACAGCGCACATAATCAATCCGAGAGTCTACAAATTGCTCAAAATGAACTTCTTGAAGGGCTTGATCTGGTGCATTAAACCAATCTTTTACTACCGAAGTAAATACTTGACGGTAATCAAATTCCATGGGTATGTTTCCATATTGTAGATTCGCTAAATCCGGGTTAATCCCATAAACTCCGGGATTGATACAGGTTCCAAATACCAACATTGGGGCTGCATTCCCGTGATCGGTTCCGTAACTCGCATTGGATTGCACCCGTCGACCAAATTCGGAGAAGGTCATGGAAAGTACACGATCAGCGAGTCCCATATTTTGTAAATCATCATAAAAGGCCTTCATGGCTGATGAAATGTGGTATAACAAGGCGGCGTGTGAACCCATGGTTGGATTATTGTTCACTACCTGATTCGCATGAGAATCAAATCCTCCGATGCGACATATAAATATTTTAGTTCCGATACCACCACTTAACAACCTGGAAATCACCTGTAATTGCGGCGCCAAGGGGTTATGTTTTGAGGAGGCTGGTGCGATGTATGGATATAAATCCGGGTACACCACATTCGAATTGGCCCCTGCTTCGTATACATCTTTTAAGCGTTCCGCATAACTATTCGCTTGTTTCTCAATTTGCATGATGTATTCGATTTCATCCCCAGCATGCGTATCGGGAATATTGAGTGGCGGGTCAATTCCTACACTGTTAATCAAGTTGTAGAACGCTACTGGATCTTGAATACTCAAACCGGCCGGAATCCCCTGTTCTCTATGAAAAGCTAAAGAAACAGCAGTCCCCATTTCAATGGCTAAGGGATCAGGAATCTGAGGACTTGGATAATTGTCGGGATAACCTGGATAGGTATAATCCAAATAGCGTCCCATCCATCCCGAATTATAATAATCGTTGTACCCGCCTCCCATCATCCACACGTCGCGGCTTCGAAAATGCGAACCGTTCATGTTCTCGTAGGAAACATTCTGAATGACCGCAAAATTCCCTTGGTCGTACATGGCTTTAGCTGCTGTCATGTCGGGATGCAAACCTACCTGACGGTTATCTGGCAAGGTAGAATCTAAGGTAATAAACTTCCGAAGGCCATTCTCTGGAATCGCAATGTTCGCTCGGTGATTGTAATATTGCCCGTATTGATTTATGGGGATGACGGTATTTAACCCATCGTTCCCTCCATGCATTTCTATCAACACTAACACCTTGTCATTCAAGCTATTCTTGGCAATCTTATGAAGTAAACTATCACCTTCAAACGCATACAAGGGAACTCCATTAAACTTCATCAACATTCCCGAACTCACGAGGGAAGACAGCTTCATAAAATCTCTTCTTTTCATCGGCTTCGAGTTAAAATAGTTGATATTCTGGAGATTGCATCATGGACTTGACTAAAAGCTCTAATTGCGTTTTAACCACTGTGTTATTTGAAGTTGATTGGTAAGAGGTCCATTCTGTTGTCCAATCAATAGCTCCATTGTTTAATAGGATTTCATCCTTGAAATAATCAAAGCGGGCTTGATCAATAGTGATCGGAATGAGCCATTCTACGAGGTCTTGAACCAAAACAGTTGGGTCAGATGCTTGTGTGGCATTCGCCTCCACAAAGGGAAGGACATCTAACTTAAGTAAGGACGTTCCGCCGCTTGAAAAGCCATTGATTAACAACTCAGCAAACTTGTATCGGTTCGCTAAATAATTCGCAGATATCCAGTACCGATGGAACGATGGTACTTGAAAATAAGGATCATAACCGGCGACATCTACCGGTTCAAATAATTCCAACCCTTGCAAACTCAACTGCTGTAATAACTGTCCGTAAAGTGAATAATGTTGGTTCAAGTTGGTTGTTGGATTAGGTCCATTCAACTCAAAAAAGCGTATGGCTCCTAAAGTTAAATCTAAGGGTGATTTAATGATGGCTCCCATGCTGTTATCGCTGGTAGGAGGAGAATCCAAGTCATAGAAATGTTCACTTTGAAGCAACACTTCTAACACACTCATTAAGTCATAGTTATTGGCCATCAAGGTAGTTGCCAAGGGCTCAATAATGTCGGTTTCAATGGTTGGAGTTATTTCAAAATATACAAACTGGCGATACATTCTTCGCACAATGTGCTTTGCTGTATTCACGGAAGAAAACACCATATCAACCGCAGCACTTAATTCAGTGTAAACTGAAGCTGAGGAACATGTCCAATTGACTACGTTGGGGGTTTGTATGGTTTGATTGTTAAAGGCTGGAGAAAACTGTTTTCCAGTCACATCATGCTGCGTAGCATCACCATTGTTATCGGCTTTAACTTGACCCCTTGGAATTCCTGTAATGGGGTCAACGGTTTGAAAGGTGGTATCAATTCCCCATCCTGTCAAGACTTTTGTAAGGGCCTTTACATCTTGTTCAGTAAAATTGGTATAATCTCCTAAGGCTACTTCAGGCCCTTTACCCACGGTGAAAAGCTCTAAAAATTCACGGCCAAAATTCTCTTGGGGAGTGCTCTTGATATTCAGGTATCCATCTAAGTGGATGAGCATCGCATTATCGATACAAATCGCTTTAACTAAGTCTTTGTAATTCCCTAAGGAATAATGCCTTAACAAGCGAAGATAATCGATCGCAAACTGTGGATTCCAAGAAATCCGAGTCATAATAACCGGAATGTGTGTATGGTAAAACCACAGCATACGCTCCGTTAGGTTTGGACCTGAATTCTTAACATTGCTCAGCCACCAGCACTTGGTTAAATCCGACCAAATGTCATTGATTTGAGTTGGATCCGGAACATTCGGATAAATCCAATCTGTTCCTGTATTGGGGTCTTTTGGAAAGGCAGGAATCGGATCATTTTGAACCAAGGCATTAAAGGCCGCTTGTGCCGTTAGGCTCGAAAACGCAGTAATATCTTGCAGTCTTGGTCCCATCGTTGCTCGACGCAGGAGGTGTGCCGCGCGCTGCTTTCCAAGGGTACCGGTAATGGGAGCTAATGAGGCCATGGGAACAAATTGTTCACCCAAGATAAGGAGAAAAAACTAAAGCAAGATGAATTCGTAAAAAGTTAATGGCTACTTAACCATTAAACACCACAGAAAGCATAGCCTCTACCCCAACGCGTAAGGCCTCGGCATGAATATCAAACTTTGGGTGATGCACCCCGTAATTTATAGATTTCGCTGGATCGCCAACCCCAAGACGAAAAAAGCAAACAGGAACTTTGTGGCTGTAGAAGGCAAAATCTTCGGCTGTCATTCGCAAGGGCAAGGTTTCAACATGCGCTTCTCCTAATTGCAACTTAAGTGATTGCTCAACACTTTTCGTCACGTGCGGATCATTCTTTAAAAATGGATATCCTGGAGCTCGCTCAAACTCAACACTCCCCCCATAACGCGTAGCGACTTCATTAACAAAACGCGTAAAACGCTCAAAAAACTCCGCGCGCCAGGCTTCATCCATCGTGCGTAAAGTTCCTTTCAAGGTGCATTCAGAAGGAATCACGTTGGTAGATCCGAGTCCTTCAATTCGACCAAAACTCAACACAGTTGGAACACCTTCTGGATGAAATTCGTCAATGATTTTTTGGGCGTTTAATATCACCTCAGCGGCCATAGACAGGGGATTCACGCAATTCGCAGGCAAGGCACCGTGACCACCTACTCCGATGAATTGCAAATGAATTTCATCGCTAGAGGCCATGTACAGACCGGAACGCACCCCTACCTTTCCTACCGTCATTTCTGGATACACGTGCAGTGCCACCAAATATTCAGGCTTAGGATCTTCCAGCACACCTGCATCAATCATATAATTAGCGCCACCAGGTGCCATTTCTTCACCGGGTTGAAAAATTAATTTCACGGAACAGGGCAAGGATTCCCTGTTCTTATGGAGAAGCTCTGCCGTTCCCAATAAGATGGCGGTATGCGCATCATGTCCGCAAGCGTGCATTACACCTGGAACCAGGGATTTGTATTCCACCTCATTTTCTTCTTGAATGGGCAAGGCATCCAAATCCGAGCGTAAGCCAATCCACCGAGTCGAATTCGGGGCTTCAATATACGCTACCACCCCGGTCTTTCCAACACCCTTGTCATGACGAATCCCAAGCTTAGAAAGCGTTTCAGAAACGAACAACATGGTATTGTGCTCTTGAAAAGAAAGTTCGGGATATCGGTGCATGTAGGTCCGATACCCGTGAACGCGTTCAAAAATAGCGCTCACCGCTTCACTAATCTGCTTAGGAGTCATGCTGCGTTAAACTTTGGTAGCCCGTAAGTAACAGGCGAAATGATACATAAGCCATGATTAGGCCGAAAATAATTTTAACCCAGGCATCGGGCAATTTAAGTGAAAGTTTCGATCCGATGAACCCGCCAATCACAAAGGTGGCAGCGATTACTAATCCGAATTTCCAATGTACGTTTCCTGATTTTGCGTAGTTCATTACGGCTAGAATAACCACCGGCATAGCCAACACAAAAAGACTGGTACCTTGGGCTTGGTGCTGGGTAAATCCGAGTGCATAAACCAAGGCAGGAACGATAACGATTCCACCGCCTACGCCCACGAATCCACTAAGGACTCCTGCTGCGAGGCCGATGCTAACCAAAATGGTAATTTCTTGTGCAGTCATAAGACGAAGGTACTATTTTTTTGAAATGTGGGATAGCTTGCTGCCTTCGATACAACCTTTACCCCGAGATCGTGGCAAAGGTCACTCAGTCAGCGAAGCCCTGAAAATTAAAGTTCTATCACAAATCGTTGGCTGTAATTATTCCAGCTTTGAACGCGGGCAGCCGTGCGATGTTGATTGAAGGTGCCGGTATGCACGAGCGTTTTACTTGCGATGCGATCTGCAGCTAATTTATCGAAGTACTCCAAGCCCTTGAACATATTGGGCATAATCGTTTCACTTGCTTTTATCTCTACCACATTAAGTTTATCTGAATCCTGCCAGATTAAATCCACTTCATGACCAACTGCATCCCTCCAAAACCAGAAATCTTGCATGAGGTTGTGGTGATAATTTTGTTTCAAGAATTCATTGATGACAAAATTCTCAAAAAGCGACCCTTTGATGCTGCTCGTTTTCACGCTGGCCGCATCGTTGATTTTGAGTAAAAAACAAAGCAAGCCGGTATCGTAAAAATAGAGCTTTGAACTTTTGGTAATGCGCTTATTAAAATTGGAATGCAAGGGTTGAAGCTGATAGACTATATAGCTAGTTTCCAACACCGAGATCCATGCTTTGGCTGTGGGTTGAGAAATACCACATTCATTAGCTAACGAATTTAAATTGAGTAATTGGCCTGCTCTTGCAGCGCACAAGCCAATGAAATTTCTAAACTGTTTGAGGTCTTTAACCTGAATAAGGTCTGACAGATCTCGCTCAACATAGGTTTGCAGGTAGTTCGAATAAAAGGCCTTTGAAGGAATATCCCGGTCATATAGGGCGGGATAAAACCCGCGCTGTAAATTCACGGCATAGTCATCGGCTAACCAACCGGCGTCCTGCATTTCTTCTAAATCGAAGGGAAGCAGTTTAAAGAGCGCCACACGCCCAGCCAAACTTTGCGTAATGTTTCTCATTAAATGAAAATTCTGAGAACCCGACAAAATATATTGCCCCATTAAGCGATCCTCATCTACTTTGGTTTGGATATAGGAGAATAATTCCGGTACGCGCTGCAATTCATCTAAAATCACCTTTCCTTGAAATTCGGTTAAAAATGCGTTCGGGTCGTTTAATGCATATTTTCGAAGATCTAAGTTCTCCAAGTTAACATACGTATAATCCGAAAACTGATTTTTCAGGAAGGTAGTTTTCCCAGATTGACGAGGCCCTGTAAGTACCAGCACGGGATACTTTTTTAAATAAACATCCATCGATTTTTTAATTACCCTAACCCTATCCATAACCCTTGAAATTATTAAACAAATATACAATTAATTTTGAAATTGCACGGGTATATATTTTGAAATTACACGGGTATGTATTTTGAAATTGCACAACTTCCTCTGTTCCGCGGGATTTGAAATCCCGCGGAACAGAGATGGCGGATTTTCTATAAATGTATTTATTTCTCTTCTTGAAGCGCTAACAAACGAGCTAACAATTTCTGGTGTTCTTCCAAGAGTGTGATGTATTTATCTTTCAAGCCTGGCTCTTCAACCGAAGGATTTATTTCTTCTTGATGATACATTTTACGAAATTCTAGGAGCTCCTTAGAGAAGTCATAATGGATGGCTTTTCCTATCTCGAAAACATACTCAATACTTAGGGTTGGATTTTCAAAGGCATCATAAAGCCACTTCCGACTCTTACCTAACCTGATCGCTAATTTGCTTAGGTTATGTCCAGAGGCTCGGACTGCCTGCTCCACGATTTCGCCACGGTGAATCATGAAACAAAGGTGATTGCATTATTGCATTCATTTATATACGTTTATTATACAATAATGTAACTTAGTCCCTATATTTGTTAAAAGAATTGACCGAATGATAAGAAGCTATTTAAATACATTCGCAGGGAAATCCCAAAAAGGAATTCTGCTCCTTCTCTTCGCCATAAGTTTCTTTACGGTAAACGCCCAAATTGATAAGCGACGCGTTATTGCTTCGGCTGGTAGATTAGCAAAGAAATTACCTCCGTATACTTTCGGACAACCAAACTATTCGATGTCGTACACCTTGGGGGAACCTTTCATTTATGTGGGAACGCCGATTGGCTACACCATGTATCGATTCATGAACGGGTTTCAGCAACCGGATGCCTTAGTACCCATTGCGCCGGGTACCTCCGCCATCATGCCCGCCGATC
>JBIKUO010000059.1:0-4314 GCA_044347515.1 Crocinitomicaceae bacterium
ACGCAGAAAAAGCACCTCACTCTCGAGCTGTTGAATACGCAATTCGTACTGCTCAAGTAATTTGTCTGGCATGGAATAGCTTGAAGACCCCATGGTGCTATAGTCTCCCTCTTGGGTGCAATTGGTAAAGATGTTTTTATGATCAAAGCCTAAGATTTCCATGGGCTCTATTCCTAAAACGCTTGAAATTTCATTAAGCCGATTAATTGTTAATTGGGTTTCTCCGGATTCTATTTTCGAATATGCCCGAGTGCTTAAACCCAATTGAGTGGCCATAAACTCTTGGGTATAATTTTTCAACTCCCGCAATTGCTTAATCTTAATTTCTGGCTGCTCAATCATATAAACACGAATTAATAGTTCAAATATAGCACTAAAAGTGCAATATATAAACCGGGACGGCTGCTTTTTTGGCTTTAGCACGCGTAATTTCGTGTACGCACAATTTATTGCCATGAAAACAACCGTCTGTTCGATTTTTATCTTTTTCAGTATCCTACACTTTTATTCCCAAAGCTTAATTGTCAACAACCCTAACACCGGTAATACTTTTCAAGTTTCTGATAAAGATTTTGATAAAGAAATGTCATGGATTGATGCTAAAACGGCATGTGAAGCATTAGGTGAAGGTTGGAGATTACCCACAAAAGAGGAATTGCGACTAATGTACACGGAATTGCATAAAAAGGGTAACGGGGGATTTAAAGCATCAAACTATTGGAGTGTTAGTGAGGACCAAAATTCAATGGTTTATCTATTTAACTTCTCATATGGTTTTAGTATAAGCCTTGCAAAAGAAGCGAAAGAGCCGGGCAAGGGTAATTGTTGGGTTCGTGCTGTCAAATAAAGAAGTTTCATTATTCTGTTAAGGTTGCGCTTGACGGTTAATATTAAACCCTATAGATAGACATTTAAAAAATAAAACACACATTAATTATAAAAACATAAGTTATCACCATGAAAAAACTAATCCTACTATGCTTCGTCTTTCTGTCTTGGTCGAAATTCAGTGCTCAAAAAGTATATCAAACATCGATAAAATCTGAAGCGGATAAAAAAATATATGTAACTACGATTAAGTCTGAAGCGGATATGCTTGTTTACGAAACCAGCATCAAATCTGAATCAAAACCGTATTCTGGATTGTGGTATTGGACAACGATCAAATCAGATGCCGATTGGAAAGTTTATTTCACAAAAATCAAATCAGAAGCAGACTTAAAAGTGTACATCACAAAAATAAAATCTGAAGCCGGCCCAAACTAATTATTAGTTAATGCCTTATAAATACAATTCCTATGAAATCTATTCTTGCTCTTTTTACTTTTTTACTCTTTGCAAATACAATGTTAAATGGAACATGCAAAACAATAAGTGTATCCTTCAATTGCCAAGCATAGACTACGAAGAAGTTTCAGGAGTATATACCGTCGAGGCAACAAGTAAGGTTATTGATTAAAAATAGCCCAAAGGTAGATTCCCCTTTTAATATATATGCAAGATTAATGACAATGTTTAAACTATCGAATTATCTTAATTTCAGGGTAATTGAAGGAACTCAGTTCCCTTGTAATCTGAAATTTGATAGCCACGCAAGTGATTACAAATTTAATGCCCCCGGCATTTTCTTTTTGTATTATCGTTCCGAGTTAGTCTATATTGGTTGTACAAACAACCAGCAGGATGTGATTGCGGAAAGAATCGTTCGCCAACTTGCTACTATTACTTTAAGAGATTATCGAATTCAATTTACATCATCCGCACTAAATGTCTTAAATGGAAATGAAATTTTTGATACATACTTCAATTTACCTGAACCGGCAGTTGCTAATGTAGATTTTGTAACCTCTGGCAACCGTGTCAATTACGCCGCATATCACTGGGATGAATTCAAAGACTTCAATTCAGAAACGCTCTCTAGGTTTGAATTCGACTGGTATCCGAACCCAGATCTGAAAATATGTAATTCCATTCAAGAGCTTTGTCAGCAATTAAAAAACCTATACAGACCGCGTTGTAATCAGGAATATACAATGCCCAAAATGTAGATTCATTTCATCAAAAGATATAAAATATGAAAAACTTAATTTTATCCACAACCATCCTTTTTTTTGGTCAATTTACAGCTCAATGTGTTAAGCTATATGTTAAAGAGCATTTAAGTGGCTCTCCCATATGTCAATTGAGTCAAGGGGATTACATCGAAATATGTGAAGACGATAATGAAGTTAATGGTTGCCCTCGGGATTTCTATGTATACGACAAAGGGTCTTCATATGGAAGTTTCACCTATGAGTTATCTCTAGATAAAGGTTGGTCTACACATTACATGACCTTAATGGTTAATCCAACAACCAAGAGATTTGGATTTATTTTACAAGGCCAGACGGCGATGTATTCTTATTATAATCAGGCGGATATCGAAAAACAAAGGGCAAATGAGGAGGCTGAGCGCATTAAACAAGAAGCACTTAAACAAGAAGAAAATAGAAGAAAATTGGAACGCGATCAAATAGATTACAAAGTGCTAAATCAATTGGTTAGTGAAAAAAAATACCTTGAAGCAGAGAATAAATTGAAAACTCTCTTTTTCCCTAATTCTTATGAAAAAACAGCGTTAATTCATGAACAAGTTAAATTAATCCAATTAGCAGAAGAAGAAAAAAAACGAGTTGAACAGGAAAAACAAAATTCAATCGCACAATCTTACATAAGTGGGTTGATTTCGGAAAAACATTTCTATCAAGCCAGTCAATATTATTCACTTAATAGTCTAAAATACGACTTAAATAAATTCTACATTCCAATTAAAAATGGACTAGCCGATTCTTTAAGTAAAGACACTTTAACTCTTAATAACTCTATTGTAAATCAATTTATAATCAAGAATAAAGCTCGACTATGTAATCTTGGTTCTGGTGCTTACACCTTCAACATAAACACGCAAGGTTACCATTCAGGAAATTATGACTTAATTACAGATGTTCCTTACAAAACTTTTGGCATAACAAATGTGGAAAATTTAAAGGTGGGAGATAGATATTTAGGCGGGGTAATTATAAAGATAAATGATAACGATATATTGTTAAGTTCACCGCGGCCTATTGGAAGCGGGCCTTTTGATTCTGCAATAGAACTATGCTCAAAATATCAACTTGGAGGCTTGGTTTGGAGAATGCCCAACCCAGAAGAATTAAATAGCGTTTTTGATTTAGCAAATAAATTAGAATACTATGAAAACAATTGGTATTGGACTTCAGTCACGTCCGATCAATCAGCACAGCATCTAGGGAACCAAAGGAGAGATATGGCTTTTGTACCAAAAAAAGATGGAAAATGGGTTTTTGCTGTGTCTACGGTAAGTTATTTTAAAGTTCCTCTTAACTCTAAAATGAATATCATTATTAATGAAGTTAAAGATAGTCTTATCAAAATTGAATACACCTCATCAAGTGATAAACCTATTTACAATAAAGATAATACTGCTTTTTTTTACAAATCAAAAAACTCATTACCTATTTGCCAATATTCACAAGATCAGTCATTGCCGAAAAATTTAATTAGGCTAAAACGACATATGGAATCCTATAAGCAAGCCAACGGAGTTTTACTTAAGGGGGAACATAACGTGATTACTACGGATTATCTAATTAAGAAAAAAGAGTAAACTTAAAACTATTTCAACGTTGTTTTTTCGCAACGTTACCTCGCCAATTTGGGGACTATGTGTCCTCTTGTTGACCTAAACCTACTTCACCAGCGCGCGCAAGAATATGATCTCGCTCTCTAGATGTTTAATGCGTTGTTCGTACTGCTCCATGAGTTTATCGGGAGCCAAATAGGTTGACGTTCCCATAGTGCTGTTATCACCTTCCTGGGTGCAGTTATTGAAAATGTTATTGTGGTCAAAACCCAAGATTTCCATGGGTTCAATGCCCAAAACCCGTGAGATTTCATTTAAGCGGTTAATGGTTAATTGGGTTTCTCCGGCCTCAATTTTAGAATAGGCCCGAGTACTCAAACCCAATTCCGTGGCCATATATTCTTGTGTGTAATTCTTTAACTCACGCAATTGCTTTAGCTTCTTTTCTGGATGTTCTATCATGGAAACAGGCATTAATAGTTCAAAGATAGAAAAAATTGTTCTTAATTCCTAGGGAACTCATCCCCTCTGGCGGAGTCTAATACTTCACGGGTAGTAATGGAAGGAATGAGTAGTCCGTTCTGTTCTTCTTCATTAAGGGGTGTTTGCCCATCTATGTAATCACTGTTTAATCCCATAAATACTTAGGCATTTCAAATTTGATTTCTACT
>JBIKUO010000060.1:0-4154 GCA_044347515.1 Crocinitomicaceae bacterium
AACTTGGATTTCTTACCCAATCTTGGCGCCAGGACAATCGTTATTGTCAACTGATGTAACAATCCGTTTACGCATTAACAAAGAATACAAGAATTTCACAGCAACCGGCGCTAACGGTGGTAAGCCAATGTACGGGTGGTCGATGGATGAAATTGCAACCGAAGTTGGTTCGCATGATGCCTTAAAGGAAGGATTGAAGCTAATTAATGTGGTACCTAACCCGTACTTCGCGTATTCTGATTATGAACGTACGAAATTAGACACCAAGGTAAAAATCACAAACTTACCTGAACGTTGCACCATAACTATATATAATGCACAAGGCAAGCGCTTACGGCAATTCAAGAAAGACAGCCCGATTACCTATCAAGATTGGAACCTATGTAATGAGGCAAACATTCCGGTTTCCGGAGGCGTTTACTTGATTCATGTGGATGTTCCGGGGGTAGGCGAAGTGGTACTGAAATCCTTTGTCGCGATGCGAATTCCAGATTTAGAGAATTTATAAAGGCAAGCTAATTCGAAAGGTAGTGCCTTTTCCAAGTTCACTTCGGAGCACATAAATTTTGCCCTTATGGTAGCTTTCAATAATTCGTTTCGCTAAGGAAAGTCCAAGCCCCCACCCTCTTTTTTTAGTGCTATACCCCGGTTGGAAAATCGTTTTGAATTGATTTGGTAAGAGCCCTTTTCCTGTATCTTCTAGCTCAATGTGAATCCAAGCCCCTTCTTTTTCAAACCGTACAGTTAAGGTACCTATACCCTCCATGGCATCCACGGCATTCTTTGTAATATTCTCAATCACCCATTCCATAAGTGCTATATTATGGGGAACAGTGTAAGACACGGTAGGTTGCTCCAAGCGAATGTCAATCTTATTGGACAAACGCACCCTTAAATAATCGAGTACCTGCGTAACCGTAAGTACTACATCCGCAGTTTCTAACTTCGTCTCAGAGCCAATTTTAGAAAACCGATCTGTAACTTTTTCGAGGCGAATCAAATCTTTACGCATTTCATCCAAGGGTTCTTTATCCACTGCTTGGGCTTCCAATAAATCAACCCATGCAGAGAGGGAGGATAACGGCGTTCCCAACTGATGGGCTGTTTCTTTAGCCATACCTGCCCAAACTTGATTCTGTTCTGCCCGTCGAAACGTAGAAAAAACCAAATACCCAATCAAAACCACTAAGGCAATTAAACCAAACTGAATGTATGGAAACCAACGCAACTGTTTTACTTCTGGGCTTTGATCATAAAACAACCACTGGATTTGATTCCCTAAGTCTATTTTAATGGGTTCATTTCGTTGCCCATACGCCTTTAATTCTTTGATTACCCTAGCATTGGAATCCGATATATTGGAGGCCAAGACGTGCTTTTTGGTAGAATCCACTAAAATTACCGGCATCAAACGCGAGTCGTTAATCAAATCCTTATTGAAGGCTTGAATCAAGGAGTCACTTTGTTTTTCCAATGCTTTTAAGGTGGCTGACTCATCATAGGTATAGGTCATGTTGAATCCCTCAAATACTTCTAAGGTAAAATATCGATTCGCCTTTTTCCATTGTGATGCCATTCCCTTAAGAAGTTCATCCATTTTACTCGGTTCAACCATGTAATCTTTGGTAGAATCACTCCAAATATTTTTATACTGTGAAACCTCGCCTCGATCGTCTAATAAAATCACGGGAATGTCCTTGTTGCCATTTATGATTGAAAGGGCAAATGCCACATCTTGATTTACCCCTAAATTGCTTGGATTCAATAAGGTTTTTTGTGCAGCCACAATGAGTTGCATGCGTTCGCGTTCCTTGGCCCGAAGTGAAGTAAATGTCCGTTGAGAAAAGCGGACCAATTCGGCCTTTTTTTGGATGGCTTGAGCCCATTGTTTAGCTTTAGCGGTTTCTTTATCAGCTATTTTAGATACCATGTAATTAGAAAGTACCAAAGAGCCTCCAACAATAATCAGTGCTAGCATTAACAAGAATACTTTCCAGCGCTGCTTGCTCGAGTACATATCAGATTTCACTCCCTTCATGGGTTCGAAGATACGACCTGTTCAATTGATTTACAAACCTCGTGGTGATCAAAGCGCGTTACATGTTGTTCCCACAACGCTTGGTCAAAATTAATCGGGTTGGAGACCATTTCAGTCATCCGTAATGCGAGATCTGCTGCATTTAGGGGTTCAAACAAGCGTCCAAAGGCTTCGTTGTGAAGTAAATCTGGGGTTCCACCCGCATTACTTCCTACTACAGGTATTCCATGTGCAATGGCCTCCAAGGTTACCATCCCGAAAGTTTCTGCCTTCGTTGCCATAATTAAAACATCTAATGCGGAATAAAAGACCCCAACTTCTTGCATGAACGGACGAATAAACACCCGGTCTACTAAGTGATGTTCCGCAATAAATGTTTCCATCTTTTCCATCACCTGGTTGGTTTCATTTCGCGTTGGTTCTCCCAAAAAGACTAAATTAATCGACGTATTGGCACAACGCTGCAAGGCATCCAGCACTAAGAGTTGACCTTTCTGAAGATCGAATCTTCCAACTAAACCAAAGGTAAATCCATGCAGCGGTAAATTTAATTGCGTTCGAGCAGCTTCCTTGGTTATGCATTTAATGGCTGTACGATCGATGCCGGAAGGAACTAAATGTACTTTTGATGGACTTATGTGTGTCCATTTAATTGCCTGTTTTTCTAAAAAAGGCAAGGGACAAAACCAATAATCTAAATAATTAAAGCGAATGGAATGAAAGATGCCTGTTTTCTTTACCCCTAATTGCATTTCCATAAAATAGGCTGCGACAATGGATTTTCCCATGCGTGCTTTTACTGTTGCAATCATGCTCATGTCGCGATTATCTCGAATAAACACATGAGTTACTTGTTCTTTTTTTAATTGACGAGCCAAAGAAAACGCAGCGCTCCACGCATAATATTTCCGTTGATGCTTGATTGGAAAACAAAGTAATTTAAACTCAATAGCTTTTTGGAACATGGGGCTTTGAGGTACGGCATAAATCGCGACCTCATGTCCACGGGCTTGCATCCATAAGGCATTTCGAAGATGATTCAATTCTAATCCACCCAGACTCAACGAAGAACAAACGTAAGCTATTTTCATTCAGTGCAAATAAACTAAATTTGTACCTGAAATCACCCACATGAAAAAAACAATCTCCCCCTGGCTTGTATTTATTGGATTATCGCTGATCATTTCCATCATTTTGTTTTCCTTACCGATCAATTTATTTCCTGGAGAAATTGTAATGGAACGTGGATTATCTACCATTACGGTGAAAGACCACAACCTCAGTCTAAGCTATTTTGTTGGCATGGGGCTAAATCCTGGAGATTTAGAGGGGATTAAATCATTTAAACTCACCCCGTGGGGTTGGGCATTGGCCTTCTGTTACATTTTCTTACTTCCTGGGCTTATTGCTTACCGCATTCATATGAAGCAAAAAGCAAAAAGTTAAAGTGATTTTGTTCGACCTCCGTCTACCGGTAAATTAATTCCGTTGATGTAAGACGCTTTATCTGAAGCTAAAAAGGCAACTGCAGCGGCAACTTCTTCTGGCTGAGCAATTCGTTGCATGGGTGATTCCTTACCCATATCCGTAAAAATCTCCTCGATTGTTTCTCCTGTTTTTTGTGCACGAACCCCTGCGATTTCTTCCAATCTACCCGTATGTGTTGCCCCGGGAAGCACGTTATTTACTGTGATCCCAAATTGTCCCAATTCATTCGACATGGTCTTACTCCAATTAGCAACGGCGCCTCGAATGGTATTCGATACTCCAAGATTAGCTAATGGTTGTTTAACAGAGGTTGAAATAATACTAATGATACGCCCAAACCCAGCGGCTTTCATTCCTGGGATTAAGGCTTGGGTCATGATGTGATTACAAATCAAATGTTGATTGAACGCAGAAAGAAATTCTTCCGGTGCAGCATCCACAATAGGCCCAGATTTTGGTCCGCCGGAGTTATTAATAAGGATGTGAGCTACATTGCCTTGCGCAACCCATGCTGCGATGGCTGATTTGACTTCCATCGGCTGACTAAAATCGGCTTGAATGGGTTGAGGTTGGGGGCCAAATGTTTCTTCTAGCGCTTGGCGTGTTGCTTGAAGGCGTTCCGGATTTC
>JBIKUO010000020.1:0-48573 GCA_044347515.1 Crocinitomicaceae bacterium
TAATCACAAATCCTTCCGAAATGCTTATCGTTATGGAAATGCTCATCCAGCGCTTCCATTTCTTTCAATAATTCAGGGGAAGGTTTTTGATTCTGTAGGGATTTTAAATCAGGTTGCCCCGCATCTACCCATGCTGTATACCAAATTGAACCAACAGCCAACACAGCAGCTTTAAGCCTGCGTTCAACCATCCCATTCATCTGGTTGTGATATAACTCACAAAACTCTCTAGAATAGGTGGAGATTGTTGTGTTTCCACGTTGCTCGTAGCTATACTTGCGGTCTGTAGGAAAACTCTTCGTCAGTTCTTTTTCGATGCGCAATACAGAATCTAAGGCTTTATGTGATCCTTTTACGGCTTCCCAAATGTAATCTTGCACATATTTCTTATACCCAGCCTTACCTACAAAATAATCGTAGTCTTCGGCATTGATTTCTACCAAGCGACTTTCCCAAAGGCCATGAATTCCTTTTTGTCCGGATAATTGGCCGTTGTAATTTTCTGTTGTGTGCAAGGGTACATGCGCATCCCCGATGTAGTGTCCGATTTCAGACGAATATTTAAGGATAAGGTCAATGTTCTTATTCTCAAAGGCCTTTTGCAATTTATATTTCATGTGCAACACATGCCATGGAACTATGCCATAACTGCGCAAGGTGTCCTCACTAAACTTTTCAACTGCTTCTTTCCAATACTTCGGGAGGATCTTGTACGGATCTTCACCCGGTTTGTAGTAGTGATCTAAATCAATGTAATGGCATTCAGCTTCCCCTTCTACCGCATACCGGCGTTTATCAGGATCAACGGAGTGGTCTGTCAAGAACTCTATATTCTCTTTATAAAAACCGAATAATTCAGGGGGCAACGTAAAAACAGCTACGCGATTAATTCGTTTGTGTCCAAAAAATCCCCATTGAGGTTTTGAAAGTTCCTTTGGGATATAAGACATTAAGAAGGGGAGAAGGGCTACCCCAGCAATAAGCAGTTTACGCGATAACGAGTTTGCCATTTTTCAAGATTGGAATAACATCAGTTTGATTCGGGGTCAGACAATACTTTATGTCTTCATTCAAATTTAAGTTTTTTAATCGTCTTCTATGTGAACTTGATTTTAAATATCCCATGTAATTATCCTTTGCAGATAAATAAAGATATTTGGCAGCAATAGAAGAATCTTCAATTGACGTGAACTTTCCGGTAGATACCAAGTAATCACAAATTGCTCCTGCACAAATCGTATCTTCTAAATTGAATTTATCTTGCCAGCCGGAACAAAGGCATAAGATGTTCAGGTCTTTTTCTTCAAGCCATTGACAAAGTGTATCTAAATTTAAAAAGGATCCAACCACCACGATATCTGCATCTTTAGCCACGTCTAAAGATTTTGTACCATTGGTTGTTGTAAGCACGATATCCTTTCCCTTGAATTCAGCTTTCATGTACGAAAACGGAGAATTTCCAAAATCAAATCCTTCCACAATTTGACCTTTTCGTTCAGCTCCGGCCAAATACCCTTGTTGCTTGTAGGCTAATGCTTCTTCAATGGTTGGGACAGGTATAATCGAGGCTACGCCATTTTCAAAAGCAGCACATATTGCAGACGTAGCGCGCAATACATCTATCACTACTACGATTTCAAATTCACCTTTAAAGTAGGTGTACTCGCCGGGTGTAAAACAAACTTCTACGCGTTTTCTTGTGTCATTCATTAAAACAAAGGTAGGGAAAACTAAGGAAATGCGAGATTAGGCCTATTTTTGTCAAAAAAAATATTTCCCATGCAAAGCGAAGCATTTCAGTCTATTGTAGAATTCCGAAGATCTAATAGAAAGTTTGACCCCGAAATCGAAGTGCCAGAGGAGGTTATGATAAGAAGTCTCGAACGTACGGTGCTTTCGCCTAATAGCAGTAACATGCAATTATGGGAATTCCATTGGATTCACGATAAGAAACTTATTCAGGAATTCGTTCCCCTTTGCTTAGGGCAGAATGCTGCCAGTTCAGCTAAGGAGCTGGTGGTTTTTGTAACTCGAAGAGATTTATATAAACGAAGAGCGCAGTGGAATAGAGAACAAATCCTTAAACACCTTGGCGATCGTGAACCCAATAAAATCGAAAAGAACGGATTGAATTACTATGGTAAGGTAATGCCCTTGTTATATGGTCGCGATATTTTCGGGATTCATACCTTTATTCGTCGGTCTGTTTGTTTTTTTGGTGGATTATTTAGGCCATTTATGCGCTTTGGTGGACGAACAGATCAACGCATTATGGTTCACAAATCCTGTGCATTAGCAGCACAAACCTTTATGCTTTCAATAGCTGCAGAAGGATTTCATACCTGTCCAATGGAGGGTTTCGATAAATGGCGCGTACGAAGAAAATTAGGATTGCCACTTGGCGCAGAAATCAATATGATTATATCAGTAGGTAAAGGGACTGAGCCGGGTGTTTGGGGGCCAAGGTTCCGAGTGGATAACAATGAAGTTATTATCAAGCATTAAATATTTTGAGAATAAAAAAAGGGGCCTCGGCCCCTTTTTCTTTGTTACAGTAGTAGATTAGGTTTACTGTTTAACAAGTTTAGTTACATGAGTTGTACCGTTATGAACGATTTTCACCATGTAGTTTCCACGCGCCAAGCTGGTTAGACTTAGTGTAGCGTGTTGTCCGTTCATACGCGATGTATAAACGATTCGTCCATCTGAACCATACACCTCAAGTTGTGCATCGATAGATTCAGTGGATGAGATTTGAACGTTTTCATTGAACGGATTCGGATAAAGTACGATACTCATCCCTTGCTCAATAATTCCAGCACACGGGTCAGATTCAATAACGATGACATCTGATGAAGTACATCCGTTATTATCAGTTATGGTTACTGTATATGTTCCGGCAACTGATACTGAAATTGGGTTACCTGTTGATCCGTTGTCCCAAGAATAAGTTGCTCCAGGTGTTCCCGTAGCCGTAATTTGATAAGGGAAGTTATAATCACAAACAATCGTGTCGTTTCCAAGATCTACAGATGGTGCAGTGAAAATATTTACTAAAACTTGTGCTGTATCAATACATCCATTTAGGTCAGTTCCAATTACGGTATAGATTCCTGACGCATTTGGCGTGAAGGCCTGACCGTTGCTTATGTTGTTATCCCAAACATATGTTGACGCCCCACTTGCAGTTAAGGTAACTTGAGTTCCTGGACATACATTCTGGGTAGAACCAGCATTTACGGTAGGAAGTGGATTAACTGTTATCGAAACTTGCGCTGTGTTTTGGCAACCATTAGCATCGGTTCCTGTAACAGAATACGTTTGAGTGGTTGCTGGGGTAAACGCTACACCATTAGCAACATTGTTGTCCCATGTATACGTTAAAGCCCCAGACCCATTTAATGTTGCACTTGCACCAGCACACAACGATTGTGCTTGTCCTGCCGAAACAACTGGTAGGGCATTTACAGTAACGATTACCTGAGCTGTGTTTTGGCATCCGTTAGCATCAGTACCTGTAACGGTATACGTTTGTGTTGCCTGAGGAGTGAATGCAACGCCATTTGTAACGTTATTGTTCCATGTATAGGATGAAGCGCCAGAACCATTGAGTGTGACACTAGCTCCTGAACACACCGTTTGTGCTTGTCCAGCTGAAACAACTGGTAAGGTATTTACCGTAACAGTAACTTGCGCTGTGTTCTGGCATCCATTAGCATCGGCACCCGTAACCGTGTACGTTTGAGTGGCTGCAGGGGTAAATGCTACACCGTTTGTAACGTTGTTGTTCCATGTGTAGGTTGAAGCGCCAGAACCATTGAGTGTGGCACTTGCTCCAGCACACAGTGTTTGTGCTTGTCCGGCTGAAACAACAGGTAGTGCATTTACAGTAACTGTAACTTGCGCTGTGTTTTGGCATCCATTAGCATCGGTACCCGTAACCGTGTACGTTTGAGTGGTTGCCGGGATGAAGGCTACACCGTTAGTAACATTGTTGTTCCATGTGTAAGTCGAAGCACCAGAGCCGTTTAGTGTTGCACTAGATCCTGTACATAGTGATTGATTTTGTCCAGCAGAAACAATTGGGAGTGCATTAACCGTAATTTGAATTGAGTTGGTCGTGTCGACACAGTTTAACGTGCTGTTTGTTACTTTTAATGCGTAGGTTCCCACTGTTGTAGCAACATAATTCACCTGATTGGCATTTTGAATGGGAAGGTTATTTTGCAACCATTCATAACTTACATTTGCCGTTGGTGTCGCAGTAATCGATGTATTTTGTCCAGCGCAAATTGTGTTATTCGGAGTCGTGATAGGCGCACCTGATAATTCAGCACAACTGTTGATTTGATAAATACTTAGCGTGGAACTCACTTCGTTCGCAAGAATTAAAATGGCATTTCCATTTGGAGATTCAGCAGCAGAGATATAAATAATTCCTTCCGCACCTAGATCTGGTCCAGAAAGCGTAGTTGATCGATTGTTTGCATACCCAACATAAATTGGATTATTTGGGTTAGTCACATTAAACATCATTGCCCCACCGATTCGCTCTAATGCAACAAAGGCATACTTTTTCCCATTAATCTGAGCAATCTTAATTCCTTCAGGTTCTGGTCCCTTGTCGTCACTTCTGTTTTTTAATGCAGGGGCTCCAGTAGCATTTGATGCATTAAAAATAGCGCCAAACGAAGGGTGATTAGCGGTAATTTGCTCCATCAATGATTTCGAATCAAAAACAATTGCACCCGTTGCAGCATTTCTAATAGAGAATGACCTACCACCCATAATGTGTAATTCATCATAATCCCCATCGCCGTCAGTGTCTCCACTATATTTAAGTGCTGACAATCTTCCAAGGAATTTGTTATTTCTAAGAATCGCTTGGTCTGGAAATACTGTTGCGTCTAATGCATTAAACGTACTAGAGGAAATTCGATTTGCATCGATAACGGAACCGAATTCACGAGAATCTCCTTCGTTCGCCATTACAAGGTAACCAGTTCCACCCGTTGAGTAAAAATCAATTGCATCTGGCATATAAGCAGCTTTTACTGGAATATTCCCTGTGATCAGTACAGCACCACTTTGATCTGAAGCATCCAAGGCATTACCACTTGCGGCATCATATGCTCCAAAACCTAAGGCAACCAGCGAGGTAATCGAATTACTTGCAAGGTCAATAGTTAACATCGCGTTATTCTCCTGCAAGGTCACATAAGCCTTTGTATTGTCATCAGAAATAGCAATGTATTCTGGTTCAAAATCTTGCGCTACGCTCGCACTAGTCGCAAAAACCCGGATTCCTTGTGCAACCAATGACGCAGACTGTCCATTATATGCTGCAAATCCAATGTTTGTAACATTCGCATTTGTTAAGTTGGCATACCCAGGTGTTAAATCAATGATTGAAACTGAACCCTCGGGGTCATTCGCATAGCTTGCATCCGGCTCTCCTTCATTGGCGGTTAGTATTTTTGAATAGTCTTTATTAAAAGTGATCATATCCGGCATAGCACCAACAGTTACTTGACTAATAAAATTGCCGTTATAATCCATAAACACAACTTTACCATTTGTTTGAGCAGGAACAGATTCAATAGCTAATGCAATAATACTGTCATGTGCCACCACTGAATTGATGTTTCCGTAGGGTAGGAGTGATATTGAATTAATCAATAATGGAGCTGCTGGATTACTGAAATTTACGATATCAAGTTTTCCACCAATACTATTAGCAATATATAACCGATCTACTGCCGAATCAAAGCTTACAATCTCAGCTGAGTTTGATCCAGCAACACCATTAGAAAACGAGGTGAGTAGATTTAAATTGAGCTCATTTGTAGGAGTTGGTGCTTGATAATCATTGTCTTTAATGAAGATAATTTGGTAATTATTCGTTGTTGAAATTTGGGCATTTAATCCACTAGATATTTTGACAATAATTCGTTCAGCATTCTCCGATAAGGCATCATCAATTATGGTAATAGGCAGGTTACTCACACCATTGGTATTTGCTGGTATTGTTAATGTATTCGTCCATGTGTAATCATTGTTTGGACTTGCATCAGAATATGTCGAAAGTGAAAAGGTTAAATCAATAGGACTATTGTTTGCATTTGAAACAGTAATTGGCACATTAATTACACCTATGTTTTCATTGTATTGAACAAAATTACTTGCCGCTACAATTGATATATTCGACCGTCCTTCGATTTTAACATTATCAAATCTCCATGTTCCTCCCGTAGCGACCAATGATGTATTTCCTGTTTGACGAAATTGTCCAGTAGCCTGATAGTGTGCGGCCAATATTTGTATTCCAAAATTAGGGTTGTTATTAACTGAAGCAATCGCTGAAAAGTCAAGTGATACC
Source organism: Crocinitomicaceae bacterium (assembly GCA_044347515.1). Lineage (GTDB taxonomy): Bacteria > Bacteroidota > Bacteroidia > Flavobacteriales_D > Crocinitomicaceae > UBA952. Next base: position 6,380 of record JBIKUO010000020.1, read on the forward strand.
CTTCGGTATTGATCACCAATCGCGCTATTTTCAAAACATCCATTCGCATTTATAGTACCATTACAAAATGTTGTATTTGAAGCAGTCATGGTAAAATCATTCCATGTGGTTCCATCCGTGGTGTATTTAACACGCATCGTATTCGTTGCTGTATTTGAACTTCGTTGATCCCAGGTAAACGCAATATTTGAACTTCCTACTGTAGATGCCATATATTGAACACCTGAGCTTTCGTTGGTAGGTCCAGGTGTTGCGGTGAAAGCCCATGCACCCGGATTAGCGCCATTTTGTGAACCACAACCGTTATTAATAATTGGATCCATTCCAGTCGCTGCACTAGCTACTACTAATGATCCAAGAAAACTCGAAGTTCCTGATCCTATATCAGCTATAGGTGAAACTGGCGCACCTGTTATGGTATTGTAGTTCCAACCGGCGAGTATATTCTGACTAAAAAATTGATTGGAATACAATCCAATAATTAAAACCAACGTAAAAATTACCTTTTTCATCACTTATTTATTTTAATGCAAAGTTCCTTTTACTTGGTTAGCTTGTTGTTAGCTTAACATTATCTATTTATTGCAATTGGCTGTCTTTCGTGAGAATAAGACATTAATTTATCGTTAAATAAAAAAAGGGGCCGAGGCCCCTTTTTTCTTTGTTACAGTAGTAGATTAGGTTTACTGTTTAACAAGTTTAGTTACATGAGTTGTACCGTTATGTACGATTTTCACCATGTAGTTTCCACGCGCCACGTTAGCTAGACTAAGTGTTGCGTGTTGTCCGTTCATACGTGTCGCATAAACGATTCGTCCATCTGAACCATACACCTCAAGTTGTGCATCGATTGATTCAGTGGAAGTGATTTGAACGTTTTCATTGAACGGATTTGGATAAAGTACAATACTCATTCCTTGTTCAATAATTCCTGCACAAGGGTCTGATTCAATAATGATGACATCTGTTGAAGTACATCCGCTGTTACTTGTTGCCGTCACCGTGTATGCACCAGCAGTAGCTACAGAGATTGGATTACCCGTAGCTCCATTATCCCACGTATAAGTTGCTCCAGGTGTTCCAGTTGCTGTTATTTGATATGGGAAGTTGTTTTCACACACCACAGTATCCGAACCTAATGAAACGCTTGGCGCTTGGTTAACAGTAACAGTTACTTGGTCTGTTGCAGAACATCCTACAGCATTTGTGCCTGTTAATGTATAGGTTTGAGTAACCGTTGGAGTAAAAGGGACCCCGTTCTGAACGTTATTGTTCCACGTGTAGTTCGTTGCACCTGCACCATTTAAAGTTACAGAAGTACCCGAACACACGCTTTGGTCCTGTCCTGCATTAACATCCGGTGCAGCATTTACAGTAACGGTAACCGTTGCAGTATCACTACAGCCATTTGCTGCTGTTCCAATCACAGCATAGGTTTGTGTTGTAACTGGAGTAAATGCCACACCATCTTGAACATTATTATTCCAAGTATATGTAGCGGCTCCACTACCACTTAATGTTACACTGTTTCCAGCACATACAGATTGATTATTTCCTCCAGAAACGGTAGGTGCTTGTCCTACGCTAACAACCACTGGAACAACAGCTGAAGTACAGCCAGTTCCTTGCCAAGTGATTTTAGCAACACCATTCCCATTGTTTCCTGTCATGTTATTTCCTAAGGTATCAGGCATAACTGAATTACCGTCAAGGATTTGTGTAGCTGTTAGGGTAGGGTTCAAGTAACCTGAACCACCGCCGCCGCCGCCGCCGGCTTGACCTCCAGCGCCACCACCGTACCAACCGCCGCCGCCGCCTCCGCCTTGGATACAGTCGTTAGTTAGCAAGGATGCAGATGCACCTTGTCCAAAAGAGGCTGCTATTGCTTCGGTTTGACCAGTTCCTCCTGCGATTTGAGAACCACCAGTTCCCGCTGGACGGTATCCGCAATCATTAGCAGAACATACACCGGAAACACCAGTAGTTCCGCCACCTGCACCACCATCACCTTGGTATTGACAAACGCATGTACCGCCAGCCGCCGCACCTCCGCCACCGGCAACAAGAAGCACCGAGTTTTGGTTTCCAGCAAGACTCGAAAGCGTTCCGTTAGCAGTAGCGATGTGTGTTGCGCCACCTCCAGTGTAACCATTATCACCACCATTAGGGTTTCCTGAGCCACCGCCATTAAATGAAGTTAAATTCGCGGATTGGAAGCCTTGCTGACCTACAGCCACATAAATGGTTTGACCGGCATTCAAGACAATATTTCCTTTCGAATACCCTCCTTTACCACCAACACCGTAGCAATTTACGCCACCGCCTCCTTTTGCTCCCCAAACTTCTAAGGTATAGGTACCCGAAACAGGTGCAGTAAATGATTGAACAGCACCCGTGTAGTTAAATGTTTGAGAACCACCTTGTGGTGTTGATGACTGCACGTAATATGTAGTTGTCGTATTCAATATTGGCGTAGTAAATGAAGCACTGTTTCCTAATAATCCCGTTCCATTTGCATTGGACCACCATGAATACCCACTTGGGCTTCCTGAAGCCGTAAGGGTTGTTGTTGCATTGTTGTTGCCACAGAAATTAATGTTTCCTGACACAGTAGGTGCAGCCAATCCATTTACTGTTACAGTAACTGGTGTATTTTGAGCGGCACAAACACCCGTAGCAGTACTAACATAGTAAGTTGTTGTTGCAGATAGGGCAGGGGTTGTAAATGAACCACCTGTAGCAACTTGCGTAGTCCCCGAAGCATTTGAGTACCAATATAAGGTTCCGTTTCCGGTAGCTGTTAACGTAGCAGTTTGTCCACATCCAACAGTTGCACCAGTTGCAGTTGGTAATGAAATAGGATTCACAGTAACTGTAACAGGAACTAGGTTAGAGGCACAAGAAGGCGTCATAGGAGTAATCACTACTGATCCGTGACCAGCATTGATTCCTTGTGTATTTAATTGGTTAGTTCCGTTATTATAAGAACCACCGCCACCGCCTTCAAAATTTGCTCCGTGGTTTGCTGCGGAACCTCCTGAATAACCACCACCAGCACCACCACCTGTATTATTCTCGTGAGTTCCAGCACCACCACCAAAGCCTCCTTCACGTGCACCAGATCCTGATTGTCCACCAATAGCAGCGCCAGATAAGAATCCAAAGCCTCTTTGGTAACCCCAAGAACCTGCTGAGGCTCCATCCGTTAAGAATCCACCAGCACCACCAGCCCCGCTTCCACAACCTGAGGCATCAGCCCCTCCATTACCACCGGTTCCTCCGGGTTGACAACCTTCACCTTGGCCACCATTCGTTGTTATTAACCCTGGGTTCCCAACTTGTGGACTTTGTCCACCACCGCCCCCAGCAATAATTAATGGCGTTGATGTAGTGTATGTAGCATTACCCGTAGTAACAAATGAACCACCGCCACCTCCGCAAGCACCTGCACCTACAGGACCATTACCTTGCTGTCCAACTGCGATAAACAATTTTTGTCCTGCAGTTAAATTAAATTCACCTTGCATACGTGCACCAAGTCCGCCATTTCCACCGCCTTGAGCTCCATTGACTTGAATTTGGTATGTACCTGCCTGAGGAACTACCCATTCTTGAATCCCTTGAGTATTAATGGTTACGTTATTTGCTAAGTTAGTTGCAGTATAGGCAGAATTCACTTGAGCTTGAGTTGGACCATTCGGTCCTGTAGAACCTGCATTGGTAAACGTATAAACAGACCCAGGAGCAGCACCCGTAGTAGATGCGACATAATAGGTTGTAGTTATTCCTAACGAAGGAGTCGTGTAGTTCGCTCCTGTAGCCAAAGCTGTTGCACCGGTTGAATCAGAATACCATGTGTATCCAGTTCCCGAACCACCCGTAGCAGTTAAGGCCGCTGTTTGTCCACATGCGATAGACGCACCAGAGGCTGTAGGCTGAGTAATGTTACTGTTCACGGTAACAAGTACTGGAACAAGGGCAGATTGACAACTTGCATTGATTGGTGTAATTACAACTGTTCCATTCGCTTGAGATGCCGCTCCGCCACCAACAGTGCTTGTAATATTTGAGGCCGTTGCAATTGCGAAATTGCTACCGCCGCCGCCGCCGCCGCCGCCACAGCTTGCACAACCTGGAGTAGATGTTCCACCACCACCACCAGTGTAGCCGCCGCCGCCGCCGCCGCCACCTGAAAGACGTTCTTGCGTGCCGCCACAACCACCAGTACCACCTGAACCACCGCCACCAAATCCACCAGCACCAGAATTACCTCCACAAGAACCGTATTGAGATGCCGCCGCGGTTATACCGTAACCGCCACCACCACCACCAGTTCCGAAGTCATTTGGTGTTGCACCACCAATTCCTCCACCAGTTGCATTGCCTGCTATGCCTGGGATACTTCCTGTTCCGCCTGCACCTCCAGCTGGAGTTGCACCATTAGTTCCGGCAGCACCTCCAAGTCCACAAGAACCTTGAGTTCCTGCCGCAGCACCACCATTTCCACCATTTCCAACTTGTGGACAGCCTTCGTTACCTGCTGCACCACCGCCACCACCGGCTGAAACCAAGTGATTATTGGCGGCATCTAGAACACCAGAAAAGCCTCCACCACCACTACCACTTCGATTGTATTGACTGTTGCCTCCGGCACCACCAACTACCACCGTTAATATTTGTCCCGGAGTAACAGGAATCGTAGCAATCATTTTACCACCTGCTCCTGCAGTTCCGACACCACCTGGATAAACACCACCGCCGGCGCCATTCGCATCAACAGTAATTGATGTTACACCGGCTGGAACTGTATATGTTTGGGAGTTTCCAGTGTAGGCAAAACTAACGGGCTGTGAATTTGAAACAATTCCCGATGCTACATAATAGGTTGTAGACATACTTAAGGAAGGCGTAGTGTATGATGCACCGGTTCCTACCTGATTGGTTCCAATAGCATTTGAATACCATACATAGTTGTTTAGTCCACCGCCTGAGGCTGTTAACGCCGCAGTTTGACCGCAAGTGATCGTAGCACCATTTGCTGTTGGTGCAGCAGGTAGGTTTACCGTTACAACTACCGGTACATTTTGACCCGCGCAAACACCCGAGGCAAGACTTGCATAATACGTAGTATTTGTTGAGAGTTGAGGCGTAGTAAATGAATTTCCTGTACCAACTTGTGTTGTTCCTTGTGCATTAGAATACCAATAAATTGTACCATTACCAGAAGCAGTTAGTGTTGCGGTTTGTCCACATGTTACGGTAACATTTGATGCAGTTGGTAAACCAACTGAATTGACAGTAACCGTAACAGGTACAGTGGCCGACGCACACATCGGAGCCATCGATGTAATAATTACACTTCCATGACCAGCATTAATCCCTTGTGTATTCACTTGATTGGTTCCACTGTTGAATGAACCGCCGCCGCCGCCTTCATAATTTGAACCGTGATACGCTGCAGAACCACCGGAGTAACCACCACCAGCTCCACCACCTGTATTATTTTGATGTGTTCCAGCGCCACCGCCAAATCCACCTTCACGAGAACCTGAACTTGAACTTCCACCTACAGCTGCTCCAGAAATAAAGCCAAAGCCTCGTTGTGATCCCCAAGAACCACCAGATGCGCCATCGCTTAAAAATCCACCAGCACCACCCGCACCGCTTCCGCATCCAGATGCATCAGCTCCACCATTACCTCCAGTACCTCCAGGTTGACAATTTTCACCTTGCCCTCCATTGTTCGTAGTTAATCCTGGATTACCGACTTGAGGACTTTGTCCGCCCCCGCCACCAGCTACAATAAGTGCAGTAGAAGTTGTGTATGAACCTGCTCCTGTTGTAACAAAGGAGCCTCCACCACCGCCACATGCATTAGCATCTACAGGTCCATTCCCTTGTTGACCAACAACAATAAATAATTTTTGTCCTTGGGTTAAACTGAATTCTCCCTGCATACGAGCACCAAGTCCACCATTACCACCACCTTGGGCTCCATTGGCTTGGATTTGGTATGTTCCAGACATAGGGACAACCCATTCCTGAATTCCTTGCGTGTTGATAGTGACATTATTAGCTAAGCTTGATCCTGAATAAGCAGCAGTTATTTGAGCTTGTGTCGGACCATTCGGGCCAGTTGCACTTGCATTGGAGAAACTAAAGGTTGAACCTGCACCTTGACCACTTGTTGAAGCTACATAATATGTTGTTGTTACTCCTAATGATGGCGTAGTGAATGTGGAACCTGATCCTAGCACTTGCGTTCCTGCTGGATCCGAATACCAAGTATAAGAACCACCACTTCCGCCTAAAGCTGTTAAATTAGCAGTTTGACCACAATTTATTGTTGCAGGTGCTGCAGTAGGGGGTGTGATGTTTGAATTCACGGTTACCGTTACAGGTACGAGTGGAGAGAAGCAAGCATTCGCTGCAATGCTATTGTGCGTACCTGACAAGTATCCAATACTTTCATCAGAACCCCCCCATTGGCTTCCGCCTTCATGGTGATAATACCATCTACTATTCCAAGGCGAATATGTGATGTTTGCCATATCACTAAGGCTTACAAATGATTGAACAACGGTAACAGCACCCGTTGCCATATTCATTCTACTAATGGTTGTGCTATTCTGAACATAGACAACTGAATAATTTACACCGTCAAATTCTGCAACACCCCATCTAGACCAGTTTTCAGTGTAAGTAGCAGTTAAAGTATATGTACCCATTTGGGTTACTGTACCGGAAGGCAAATCAATACGATAGAATGTATTCGCAGGACTACCACCGCTTCCGGTATATACCACAACAAATCCAACTCCATTGAAGATCGCCATGTCGTTACAAGAACCCATAGCTATAGTTTGAGAAAGAGGAATAATTGTATTTCCTAAAGAGCAGTCATTATTTAATGTACGCATAGCATTCAACGTGAATGCAGTGCAAGTTCCTATCGGATCAGTATTGCTTGAATTATTCCAAAGTGTATAGAGTGTTCCTGAGCCAGCCATATCACTTACGATTCCGTCTCTTCTGGTATACGAAACAGGATTTGTTAAATTCGGCATGTCATATCTTGCAGTATTCTGATCACCGGTAACATAACAGTATTGTTGCGTTACAGCAATCCCACCGCGATCATCCCCAGTGTAGGTATTGTGCTCGTAAAACGTGGCTCCTGCAGAAGATAAAGAAGTTATGTTAAAAACATTGGCCGCAGATCCCGTCATATTCTGCAAATAATATGTCGTAGTATTCGATAATGAAGGGGTTGTGAAAGCAGCCCCGGTCGCGACCTGATTTGTGCCCGCGGCATTCGAGTACCAGGTGTAATTAGTTCCGCCTGATGCAGAAAGTGAGGCTGTTTGCCCGCAGGTAATCACGGCATTGTTTGCTGTTGGAGTAGGCGCCACACATTGCGCGTAAACAATTGAATTTTGGGAAATTATAAGAGACACCAAAAGACAAAACACTCCAAATTTGAAGTATAAATTTTTCATAGGTTAAGGTTAGAATTTTGTTAAATTTATAAGAACAATTCAGGGAAATCAAAATTTTCGAGGAATAGTTATTAACAAAATTTAATAATCCGTTGCCGAATTATCCTTGCATGAGAATGGGGGTTGAGAGATTACTGAACTCGTTTACTCGACGTGCAGTGTATGAAAGCATTTCTTCTCTACGTGCAGTTTGTGCTTTTTCTTAAAGTCCACTCAAGCCATCTTAGTGTCCTTTAACAAAAAAAGCACCATCTAGCGATAGTGCTTTCATCAGAGTGGGAGTTGAGGGATTACAGAACCCATCGTCACGACGTGCAGTGGATGAAAGCACTTCTTCGCTTCACTCATTCGGCGCCTTTTCAGTTTCTGTCCTTATTTGAGTAAACTCAAAACGTCCAGAAACCAAAAAAGCACAATCTTGCGATAGTGCTTTTATCAGAGTGGGAGTTGAGGGATTCGAACCCCCGACCCTCTGCTTGTAAGGCAGATGCTCTAAACCAACTGAGCTAAACTCCCGTAATTGGAGTGCAAATATAAAAAGAAAAATTAAATCAACAAGTTTAATTGTTTTTTAACTCTTCTATTTTCAGAAGAACGTCATCTAAACCTTCTTTAAACTTTTCAAAATCCTCTTTGTACAAAAAGATTTTATGTTTTTGATAGTTGTCCGCCCCATCCTCACCGAAGGATTTTTTGCTTTCTGTAAGCGTGATATATAAGTCATTTCCTTTAGTTGCTTTGATATCAAAGAAATAGGTTCTTTTACCGGCTCTTACAACTTTTGAATAAATTTCATTCTGATCGCTCATAAGTTCAATATTGAAAGGTTAAATTTTACATATTTTTTTCTAATCTCAAAGTTTAATTCCTTAAATTTTTTTTACTCACCACATTATTAGATATTTGTGATGTATGAACTATCATTTTTACATGTTCATTTTTGTTTTAGGTTTCCTTTTTGGTTGTAGGAATGTCCCTAAAGTAAACATCAAGAATCAAGGAAATCGAATTTCACCAAAAGATACCATTCTTTTTCTAGCGGTGAGAGATTCATCGTTCGTTAAAGTGACCGAGAAGGACACAGTCGGCTACGCCATTGATTTTCTTAATCGATTTTCAGAAGAAGCTGGTGTGCCTTACAGGCTGATTCTATGTTCAAACGAAAAGGAAATTACTGATAAGTTTGAGCGAGGTTTGGGTAACCTCTATCTTTCCAAATCCTTGCATGATTCTTTGGTAATTACAGACGGCAAATTACAATCCTATGCTATCGTACAACGCAATGTAGCTGTGAACTCAAAAGAATTGGTGTCCGTGCTTTGTGAATCCCATTCGCATGTTAATAAGATGCCAGCTGTTTTTCTAAATGAATTTAAATCAAAGATCAATAACTTACCTGATAATCGAATGATTGTTCAGTCAAAATTCAGGGTTCATTCAACGGACAGTTTATTCTTAACTAAATTAGATCTATATATTCGAAGTGTTGAATATCGTGCAGATATTGCTTTTTTAAAAAACTTTTATTTTGGCGTTAGTCTTCCTATTAACATGAAAAGGTATTTAGTACCACGTTTTAAAAATGGTGTTTTGTCCCCTTTTGATAATTTATTTAAAGCCGCTGCAGAAAAATACGGCTGGGACTGGAAATTACTTGCAGCGATATCTTTCAAAGAATCTAGATTTAACCCAAGCGCATTAGGTGGCGGAGGTGCATTTGGATTAATGCAGTTCATGCCAACTGTAGGTCGTAAATACGGTGTTTCAATTACTTCTACCCCTCAACAGCAGATAAATGCTGGAATGAAGCTTTTATACAACGCGTATATGTCATGGTCTAGTATCCCGAGTAACGAACAACGAATTAAGTTTACACTAGCCTCTTACAATGCAGGAAAAGCCCATATTGATGATGCGCAACGCTTGGCTAAAAAGCATGGATTAAACCCACTAGTGTGGGATGGCAATGTTCAGTTGATGGTAAATAATCTCTCTCTCGCTAAGTATTACAATGACGAAGTGGTTCGTTTTGGCGCCTATCATGGCAAGGCGGATCGGTATGCAAATTTGGTATATCAAATCTACTTAAGCTGGAAAGTTCAGTAGTTCAATATGATTTATCTCATTCAAGGACCTACAGCATCTGGTAAAACAAGGTTAGCAATTCAAGTCGCTAAGCACTTTAATACGGAGATTATTTCTGCAGATTCAAGACAATTTTACAAAGGGATGAATATTGGTTCTGCCAAACCAAGTGAAGAAGAATTAGCTCAAGTCCCACATCATTTTATTGATAATCGAACCCTTGAGTATCCAATGAATGTGGCTGACTTTGAAACCGAAGCACGAGTGATTTTAAATCAATTAATTAGGCAAAACGGGATGGCAGTGATTACGGGTGGGTCCGCACAATTTATCGACGCGTTGCTTTATGGAATAGACCCAATTCCTGTTTTTCCCGAAATTCAAGAAAGGCTCAATTTTGAATTAGAAACTCAGGGAATTGGATTTCTTCAAGCCAAATTAAAAGCACTTGATTTCAAGGCATACGAAGCAATAGATATACAAAATTCAAGGCGAGTAATCCGGGCGCTTGAAGTTATGATTGGAACCGGAAATTCCATTTTGTTTTATCAACAAAAAAAGCGCATTCCCTGCTATCCATTTCTCCGCTTCTATGTTCATTGGGAAAGAGCAGATCTATATACAAGAATTAATATGCGAGTAGAACAAATGATTTCAGAAGGACTAGAGTCAGAGGTTACAGCGCTACGTGATTCTAAATACCAAACGGTTTTAAACACCGTCGGATATAAAGAATGGGAAATGTTTTTCAATGGAATAGAATCTAAAGCAGCTGTTATTGAAAAAATCAAGCAAAATTCACGCAATTACGCAAAACGTCAGTTGACTTGGATGAATCAATACGAGGATTTGACGGCGTTAAACCCATATTCCGAACATTCCCTCTTAAATCAATTGTTAACATTTGTGAACACAAGCAACCGGAACCGATAAAGACATGTAGGTGTCTTGGCGAGGTTAAAAAAATGTTAATGAACCCGGCTATTAAAAAATTTTAATCGATTTTTACGCATACAAAACGCACGTATTATGAATATGAAACGCATCTTAACACTAATGGTATCGCTTGTTTTATTAACTCAAGTGACTTTTTCTCAAAAGATTAGAATTAAAGTTACCGGTCAGAAAGATACAACCGTTCATCTCATTAAGTATTTCGGTAAAGGACTCTATTATGCGGATACCGCGCAACTAAAAAATGGTGAAGTTATTTTTAACGGATCAAAACAAAAACCCGGTATTCTAGGCTTACTCTTGCCAGGTCAACAATATTTTGAGTTTATATATAATAACGAAGAGTTATGGTTAGAAACAGCAGGCTCAAATGGGGCTGAATTCACAAAAAATCTTGTGGTTAAGAAATCCGAAGAGAACAAGGTGTTCATCCCTTACGTAAATTATATTACCGAGAAGAAAACCGCCGCTGGAAAAATGGGTGAGGAACGTGCACAATATAAATCTGGTGATAAAGAATTCAAGGAGCTTGGCGATAAAATTGATGCAATAAACAAAGAGGTTTTGGCTTACCAAAAGAATTTAATGACCTCAAATCCGAATTTATTGGTTTCTAAAATTATCAAAATGTCTATTGATGTAGAAATCCCGGATGCACCTAAAGATGATAAAGGTAGAATTACGGACTCAAACTTTCAATTCAATTACTTTAGAGCGCACTATTGGGATAATGTCGATTTACTGGATGAACGCTTAGTAAATAACCCAATCTTTCACAATAAATTAGAGTACTTCTTTAGTAAGAATATGATGATCCAGCATTGGGATACCGTTATTTATCATGCATTTCAGTTTTGCGATCGTTTAAACCCTAAATCAAGAACCTTCGAATATTGCGTAGGATGGATCACGCAAACATTTGGAAAAAGCCAGCAAATGGGTATGGATAAAGTATATTACCACATGCTCGACCGATATTACTGTTCAAAAAATGCCGAAGGGAAACACCCATCGTTCTGGGTTGATGAGTCCAAGTATGCAGAATTATGCAAAGATCTTGATGTTAAAATGGGAATTTGTTTAGGCGAAACTGCTCCTAAGTTGATTTTGAAAGATACCTCAGATACCAAATGGGTGAATCTTTATGATTTAAAAGCTGAATATACGATTCTTTATTTTTGGGATCCTGAATGTGGACATTGTAAAACCATTACGCCGAAACTTGCAAAACTCTACAAAGAGAAAATGAAGGCGAGAAACGTTGAGGTATATTCTGTCGGTAAAGCCATCGGAAAAGATTTTGAATCCTGGAAGAAATTTATTCGGGACAACAAATTGGATTTCATCAATGTGGCAGTTACCGACAATCTTTACAAAATAGCGAAAGAAAAACCGGAATCCTTAGTTCCTCTTTATCCTGGAGAACAAGGAAAGCCAACGACACTCGAGTCCTTGAATTATCAGGCAACATATGATATTTATTCAACGCCAAAGGTGTTCATCCTTGATAAAGACAAAAAAATCATCGCAAAATCGCTTTCTATGTCGCAAATTGAAGACCTCTTGGACAACCTTCAAAACAAGAAGGATGCACCGAAAATCATGGAGCAAGATGCCAAGGAGGACGCTCAAATGCAGAAAAAGGAGTAATTTTAGCAGATGTTAAATGAACTGAATCAGTTAAAAGAACTTTTAGGCTCTCCCAATCGATTTATCGTACTTGCACATAAATCTCCGGATGGTGATGCTGTTGGAAGTGCAGCCGGATTCTATCAATTCCTTTTGAATTTATCTTGTAAGGTACGCGTAGTTTTACCTGATTTACCTTCAGATACGCTTTTGCCATTTATGGCGGATACGAATTGCCTTTATTTTAGTGAAGATCCAGATGCAGTAAAGGTGCTTTTTGATGAATCTACCGTGTTGATTTGCTTAGACTTTAACGCACCAAGTAGGGTAGGTGACTTGCATGCTTTGATTGAAGGGTTTTCAGGCGTTAAGGTAATGATAGACCATCATCCAGAGCCGGAACCGTTTGCTGATCTCATGATTTCTGATGTCACTAATTCTTCAACCTGTCAGTTGATATATGAGTGCATAGAACACATGGGCTTAACCCATGCTATTGATCAACACGTGGCTCGTGCATTATACTTGGGTATTATGACGGATACGGGGTCCTTTCGTTTTCCATCGGTTAACGCCAAAACCCATCACATACTTGCCGAATTAATTGGTACAGGAATAGCGCATTGGCAGATTCATCAAGACGTTTATGATAACAATCGAATAGATCAATTGCAGTTACGTGGTTATGCGATCAGTGAGAAATTGGTTTTGCTAAACAAAGATAAAAACCCAATACCCGCAGGATATATATCCCTCACCAAGGAGGAACTTTCACGGTTCAATTATAAGACAGGAGACACCGAGGGCTTAGTGAATGTCATTCTTTCGTTAGAAGGGATTAAAGTTGGGGTTTTAATACAGGAAAAAACTGACGGTATCAAAATGTCTTTTCGTTCAAAAGATGGGGTTTTCGTGAATGAACTCGCTAAGCAACATTTTAATGGGGGAGGACACAAATATGCCGCAGGTGGAATTAGTTATGATTCAATGGAAGTAACTCTTTCCAGGCTATTAAGTTTAATGGAATTACAATTCAAAACAACATGAAACTGATTGCCTTTTTTTGCCTTCTTACCCTTGTAGCGTGTAACCAAACTAAAAAACAAGCCACTAAAAATCCAGCAGATTGGTCAAAAGACCATTCGGTTTCTTACCATAAAGAAATCAATGAACGGGAACAGATTACCATTGGCCTTTATTTAGATCATCACAAAGAGTTGAAAGTTCAAACCACTTCAACAGGCTTGAGGTATGCGATTATTAAAGAGAATCCTAAAGGAGAACTAGGGGGAGTTGGAAAAACAGCGTCGGTTATTCTGAAAATTTCTTTATTAGATGGCACCCCATGTTACGCAACAGGTGACGACGTATATGACGAGATTCCAATAGATCGGAATGATAAAGAATCCGGATTAAACGAAGCACTGAAGCTGATGCGGGAAGGGGAATGTGCAAAATTGATTTTACCGAATCACTTAGCGCACGGTCTTGTTGGAGATTTAGAACAAATACCGCCCTTGGCGATCTTATTGGTTGATGTTGAATTAGTCGAATTACAATGAATAAAATATTACTCTTAGTCCTTAGTGTTTTTTTGGCGGTGTCGTGTAACTCAAACCAGAGGAAGCCACTTGATGCAAGCGATAAAAAACCTAAAACAGTCAATACTCCGAAACAAAGAAATACGAAAATACCATCGGATAATTCTTTGAAGGATTTTGATAAAGGCAGCATCACTAAAACCAAGATCTTTGAGGATGGTGTTACGGTGAAGTGGTTCTTCGAATCGTTCAAAAAGAACCCAACATTAACTGATGGTGAGGTTTGTTTAATTAATTACAGAATTTCCTTACCGGACGGAAAGATTTTTGACGGAAATAATCGCCTCGATTTGCCTTTTATTCCATTTATGGTTGGTTATAATATGCAATTCAAGGGTTGGGATCTCGCGTTAAAACATTTAAAAGTGGGGGATTTTGCTAAAATAGAGATTCCTTCAGAATTGGCTTATGGCTCGAAAGGGTTCAGCAATATTGTTCCCGCTAACAGTCCGATTTGGCTTTATGTTAAAGTGGTGGCAAAGGTTTCGCCTGAATATAACCAAGGGGGCATTAAAACGTGGACGTTTGATAAAGGTATCGCAGGAAAGCTTGATAATTCTGAAGATAAAGAGGTGTATTATCATGCCATTGCGAGCTCCAAAAATAAATCAGAAGTTCAGAATTCATACAAACGAAACCTCCCTCTTCGGTATGCAATCGGACAAAAAAATGTGGTTCCAGGCTTAAGAAAGGTGCTAAAAAATGCTAAAAAAGGCCAGAAAATATTTGTCCTTTTGAATTCGGAACAAGCCTACGGCAAAAGGGGTTACGGTAAATTGGTTCAGCCGAATGAATCCCTGTTTTACAACCTAAGCATTACCGAAATCAAGGAATTTTAGTCATTTTCCTTATATTTGTAAGGAATGCAGAAATTAAGCATAAAAATATTTCTTGGGCTAATCAGTTTATTGAGTTCAATTTCAATCATTGCCCAACCTTCTATCGATACGTTGGATACTCCACAAGGAAAATTAGTCCTTCATCAAGATCAAACATGGAGTATTGCTTCAGACCCAAACTTTGATGGTGTATTAAACAAACGAATTCATTCAATTGTCTCCTCTTACAGTACCCCCTTAAAGCAAGCATGGATTAATGATGTGGTTTACACCGGTAAAGGCAATAATTTGTCTTTAATGCAAGATACGATTTGGCTCTGTTTGAACGAAGCGGCAACAGATGGCACTATGGATTTTTGTTTCCCGATGAGAAAAATTACCGTGAATTCACGGTATGGTCCTCGAAGTGGAAGATATCACAATGGGATTGACTTGGCTCTAAAAGTAGGGGATACCATATTCTCTATGTTCTCGGGGAAGGTTCGCTATGCAAAATATAACGACGGAGGATTTGGCAATTTGGTAATTATGAGGCATTACAACGGACTTGAGACGTTTTATGCGCATCTCAGTAAATTTCTAGTTGCTCCCAATCAAGAGGTTAAAGTAGGGGATCCAATAGCCTTAGGAGGGAATACGGGCAGGTCCACTGGTCCTCACCTTCACATGGAAGTGCGTTTTTACGATGGGGCAATTAACCCAGAAGAAATCATTGATTTTGATAAAAAAACGCTTAAAAAAGAAAACTTGTTTCTGCATCGAGCCTTGTTTCGTCCCGGAGCTAAACCTTCAGAACAAATTGAAGTGCTTTCATCGGAACAATTGGCGCTTCAGAATAACACCCCTGCAAATTCGACGGTGGTTGAACAGGTTGCTGTTGTTGCAGCTCCAATAGTTAAACCTGTTGTAAAAACCGCTCAAAAGAAATATTATCAGATAAAATCTGGCGATACATTAACTCGAATCGCTGCGAAATATAGTACAACCGTATCTAACTTGTGTAAACTTAACGGCATCAGTCCGAGTAGCACCTTGGTGATTGGTAAAAATTTAAGGGTAAAATAATATGAAAGTCTTTTATGCTGTTTTGATTTCGCTAACTATGTTAAGTTGTTCGGCGTATAACGACGTGTTAAAAGGGGATGACTTCCCCACGAAGTTTAAACTAGCAAACGAACTTCATGAAGAGGGTGACTACGATAAATGCATTGTTTTGTATGAACAAGTGTATCAACATGCCCCTAAATCAGCGGAAGGCGAATTTTCGTATTTCAATATGGCGAAAAGTTATTATGAGGATAAAGATTATTACATGGCGGGTTATTTCTTCGGGTCATTTGTGCAGCGATACCCATACAGCCTAAGAAGTGAGGAGTCGTTCTTTCTTACCGCAATGTGCAGCGTTCAGAATTCTCCAAAGTGGTCTCTTGATCAAACGGAAACCTATGCGGCATTGAATGCAGTACAAGCGTTTATTGATAAATACCCAAATTCGCCATTAGTTGATTCATGCAATAGCATCGTTGATGTATTATCCTATAAATTAGAGTTTAAAGATTTTAATAAAGTTCTCCAATATAGTAAAACGGAAAATTTCAAAGCCGCACTAGCTTATGCAGATATCTTCAACGGGAAATACCCTTTATCCATCCATGACGAAGAGGTTCAATTTCTTGCCGTGAAAAATGGATATTATTTAACGATTAATAGCATTGAAAGTAAAAAAAAGGAACGAGTTGAGGAAACTATAACAAGATATCGTAACTTTGTATCTGAATACCCAACCTCTGAGTATTTAAACGAGTTAAAGGTTTTGCTCAAGCCTTGGCAAAATGATTATGAATTTTAATTAATATCCATGCAATACAAAAACGTCAACGCAGAAAAAACAACAGTTACTAGAGATGTTGTTAATTTGGAAGACAAAACAGGTAATCTTTACCAATCAATCGTCGCTGTTTCTAAGCGTTCGAATCAAATTAGCTCGCAGATCAAAGAAGAATTAACTCAAAAACTTCAAGAATTTGCGACATCAACAGACAGTTTAGAAGAGGTTTTTGAAAACCGTGAGCAGATTGAAATTTCAAAGCATTACGAGAAAATGCCAAAATCAACGGCTATTGCAATGCAAGAATTATTAGAAGATAAAATCTATCTAAGAAAACCAGAGGAAGCCGCAGAATAAGATGCGAATCCTAATAGGAATAACTGCCGGCATCTCTGCCTATAAAATTCCTTTATTAATACGTAAATTCATTAAGGAAGGGTGCGAGGTACGTTGTATCATGACCCCGGATTCAAAGGATTTCGTTAGTCCCTTAGTTATATCCACCTTGTCGAAAAACCCCGTTGGGATTGAATTCTGGAATAAAGAAACAGGTTCATGGAATAACCATGTAGCATATGGGGAATGGGCTGATGTTTTTCTAATCGCGCCTTGTACAGCAAACACGCTGCACAAACTAGCACAAGGTGCTTGCGACAACTTACTATTGGCAACATATCTTTCTATGCGCCACAATACCATTATTTCCCCCGCCATGGATTTGGAGATGTACCAACATCCCACGGTAAAACGTAATATTGAGCAAGTATTAGCGGATGGTGTTCATGTGATTCCACCTGATCATGGGGAATTAGCCAGTGGATTAAGTGGGGAGGGAAGACTACCCGAACCTGAAACTTTATATGATGAGGTAATGGCTCACCTTGCTCCTAAAAAAGATTTCTTAAACATCAAGGTATTGGTGACGGCAGGTCCGACCTATGAAGCTATCGACCCGGTTCGCTTTATTGGAAATCATTCCTCTGGTAAAATGGGTTTCGCTATCGCTGAGAATTTTGCTTCGCGGGGCGCAGAAGTCACGTTGATTACCGGTCCTACAGCACAAACAAGTTCTCACGAGCGTATTCAATGCGTTAAGGTTACATCTGCGCTTGAAATGTTTGACGCAGTAAAGAACCATTGGGGTGAAAGTCAAATCGGAGTGTTCGCTGCTGCAGTAGCTGATTATCGTCCGGTGCAAATCGCTGAGGAAAAAATTAAAAAAACGAGCGAGGACTTAAACATTGAACTCATTAAAAATCCTGATATTTTATCATGGGCGGGATCAAACAAATCAACCAAACAACGCACCATAGGATTTGCCCTTGAGACGAACAATGCAGATCAACATGCAACAGAAAAATTAGCGCGAAAAAATGCAGATGCGATTGTTTTAAATGTAATGGAAGAAAATGAAAAATGCTTTAATTCCGATACCAATAAAGTTCGTATCTTCGACGTTAATGGCTTGGCCCTTGAATTACCGGTCGCCTCAAAAACAAAGATTGCACAAGGGATTATAGATTTTATTACAACAATTCGTGTATGAAGCATTTTATAGTATTCTTTTTAGCCTTAACGATTTCCCCGTTTTTAGCGCAGGAACTTAACTGTAAGGTATCCATTATCAAAGAGGCTAGTCTAGAAGTCAACAGTACCGAATTGGAAATCTTCAAAGAATTAGAATTAGTCTTGACCGAGTTAATGAATAATACGCAATGGACAAAAGATCAATTTAAAACCGAGGAACGAATCAATTGCAACATCCAACTTCAAATCAATAAAATTCCAGCTCCAGGAACATACACCGGAGCCATACAAGTTCAAGCAACACGACCTGTATTCAACTCTAATTACAATACCTTGCTGTTTAACTTTAGGGATGAAGATTTAGCGTTTTCGTATTCAAGAAATACTCTGATTACCTATACGCCTAATCAATACCGAGATAATTTGTCTTCAATCATGGCATTTTATGCCTACTTTATTCTAGGAATGGATTACGACTCGTTTTCATCAAAAGGGGGAACAAAGTTTTTCAATGAATGTCAGCAAATCGTATCAAATGCCCAAAATTCTGGTGCGCCAGGTTGGAAATCAAGTGAACAAGGTAAAAGAAATCGATTTTGGTTAGCTGATAATGTGCTGCAAGCTGCATTTGAACCGTTGCGTGAGTGTAATTTTTCTTATCACCGCAATGGGATGGATCAAATGTATGAGGATAAGGTTAAAGGGAAAAAAGCATTGTATGACGCACTCTCGAAATTGACACCGGTAGTTCAGGTTAGACCGAATTCTCCAAACGTCGTTAATTACCTGCTTTGCAAGCGCGATGAATTAAAGAAAATTCTGTCAGATTCTGAGTTGAAAGAAAAAACTGATTTTGTAACCCTCTTAAAGCGAATAGACCCTTCTAATTCTTCGAAATATCAAGAAATACTAGAGTAATGCTTACGCGTTTAATCATCCGGAATTTTGTACTGATTAATGAACTTACGCTTGAATTTGATCCAAGGTATACCGCAATAACTGGAGAAACAGGTTCTGGAAAATCAATTCTATTAAATGCGCTTGGCTTAATAAAAGGAGAACGGGCTGATTTTAGCGTAATCGGTCCAAGTGATACCCGAAGCATTGTGGAGGCTCATTTTAGTGTTACCCCTGAAATCATTCATTGGCTTAATGACCGTTCGCTTGAGCCATGGAAAGAGGTTATCTTACGTCGTGAAATTCATAAAGATGGAAAGTCAAGAGCGTTTATAAATGATACGCCGGTAACCCTACAAGACATGAAGGCACTGGGTGAACGGTTATTTATAATTCACTCACAGTATAACACACTTGAACTTAAAAATCAAGAATATCAGTTGTATATCTTGGATGCACTTTCAGGCACTCAAACCGAATTCATCGAATATTCAAGCGGCTATCAAGAATATATAAAACGCAAGAGTGCATTAACTAATAAGCTACAGGAATTGAGTTTACTGGAATCAAAAATGGATTACGAACAATTCATTTTAACGGAAATTCTAGCCCTTAAACTCGAGGATGTTGATTATGAAGAGTTATCACAAAAACTAGAACTCAAGGAGGAGAATCAGGAATTGATTTCAGATATTAATTCTCTGATGTCCATCAGTGAAAGTCCAATGCTACAAGACTTATCGAGCTTGGCAAAGACCATTGAGCGACATGAATCCAAAGCTAATTCACTTCAAGAGATAAAAACCATAGTTAATGAAATATCCGCACGTTTTTCGGAGTTGAGTTACTTGTCGGGTAAAGCCCTTCAGCAGTTGGAGTCATCAGAAGTCGATGAGGCGTCAATCTTATCGCAAGTAGATGAGTTTAACCGGATACTTAACAAGCATCGCTTAACATCACAAGATGCGCTACTGGATTTGCAACACGGATTAGAAGGCCGCATTAGTGAATTAGACGAAGTAAAAGCATTTATTGCGGCTGAACAACACGCGCTCAGTCAACTCGAAAAAGCGCTTACCGACCGTGCTTTGGTATTAAATAAACTTCGTAAAGAGGCCTTGCCAAACATTGAGGATCGTATACAAAATGGGTTGATGGGATTGAAATTATCTGGTGCTCAATTAAGCTTTAATCTTACGGAAACCTCGGAGCTTAATTCGCGCGGAATGATTACCCTTGAAATGTTGTTTTCAGCGAATAAAGGAATGCTTCCTGTGCCGATACAGAAGGCTGCGAGCGGCGGCGAATTATCCCGCGTTATGTTGCTCTTACAACAGCTGATTTCAGAAAAACTGGAGATGCCTAGTATATTATTTGATGAAATTGATACGGGTGTTTCCGGTGACGTGGCAGAAAAAATCGGAAAGTTATTGAAAGAAATGGGGCAAGGGCGACAGCTTTTCGCCATAACGCATTTACCACAAGTCGCAGCACAGGCGCAACATCACTTGGTGGTTCGCAAAACAGAAATGAACCAACGCATAGAAACTTCTGTCGTTGTATTAGGCTATGAAGAGCGTATCACTGAAATTGCGCGATTAATGAGTGGTGAGAAGATTAATGAAGCAGCCTTAGTAAATGCTCGCACTTTATTGAATTCCAATGAAGTATGACCAATTTTTCACTCCAGTTCAAATAGAACAACTCAATCAAATTGATTCGTTTAATCATCAGTTTGGTTTTATCGGCAGTTGCTTTTCTGACCATATGCATCAACGGTTCCGTTATCATGGACTTCAAGCTTGGCTGAGTCCTTTTGGAACAACATATAATCCACTATCCATTGCAAATCAACTACTTGGTTCAATTGATTTAACCCATGAATTTAATATTCATTCTACAGAAAACCATTCATTTTATTGGGAAACTTCTCATAAGATCATTCATTCAAACCCGGAGGAATTAAAAATAATTGTTGAACGCTTACGTGCTGAATCATTAAGCGCTCTTCAAGAAATGGACACCTTGTTTATCACACTGGGCTCTGCTTGGGTTTATGAATTGAATTCCACGGGTTTATTGGTTGCTAATTGTCATAAATTACCCGCATCAAATTTCACAAAAAGGCTATTAAGTATAAAAGTAATAAGTGACGCATTACATACCGTTATTTCTAGATTAAATAAGATCAATCCTTTTTTAAAAATCGTATTTACGGTGAGTCCTGTTCGGCATTTACGAGATGGAATCGTTGAGAATTCTCGAAGCAAAGCATGCCTCATCGAAGCGTGCCATCAGGTTGTTGATAGTACTTTAACTGCAACATATTTTCCGGCTTACGAAATTGTCATGGATGAGTTAAGGGATTATCGGTTTTTTGAAAGAGACGGAGCACATCCAACTGAATTTGCAATCGATATCGTTTTTGATAAATTACAACGCGTGCTCTTTACAGAGTCCTTAACCAAAGCATTTAACGAAGTAGTACAAATTCGACGCATGGAAAATCATAGATTTTCAGAAGAAAGTAACGCGGATGCAATGGAGAAACACAGGCAAAGTATTGCTAAGAGAAAACATGATTTAGACGAACTTCATCCAGTTCGGTGGTGACTATAACTTGATAAAACGAGTAGGGGAGTACCCCGCTGCTTTTATCAGATAGATGCCTGAAGCAAAGGATTCTAAGGATATTTCAGAATCATTACCTGAATACATTAAACTTCCCGTAGTACTATAAATCTGAATTAATCCTGGCTGATTCACATGGATCATGGTTGAAGCTGGATTAGGATAACACGTCAAGACAGGTAAGCTAGGTTCTTCGATGCTGGTATTATCCATGGAACGCACTTCGATATCATCGATGTACAATTTAAATCCATCATAGGTTCTTAAAACAAATGCTAGATAGATTACCGCATTGTCATAGCCCTGTCCGGTTAAATTAACTTCTCGAGCGGTCCATTCGAAATTTTCGCCAGTCACAAAAGAAATCGTATCGGTAAAGCTTGATACCTGATTATCAGTAGTTGACAGCAAAACCAAGTAATTATCCGGATAGGATGCATCTTGTGATTTAGCATTCCATGTGAGGTAATTTCCAAAAGCACCTAAGGAAATCGAAGGCGTAATTAACCAGCGATTCGCTGTGTCTGGATTCTCAAAGAAAGAGGTAGCAGCAGCCACAGTATCCAAGGGATTCTCAGGATCTAATACCGTTATCCACGAAGCATTAAATTCAGAAACTTGAGTGTTTGGTGCGTTTAAATCCAGATTTAACATGGTGAAATTCGCCGGAATTCCTTGTTGGAAATCTTCATTAAAAATCACTGTTCCCTGACCAAAAGAACAAAAACTTAAGAAAAGAACCGTGTAGAAACATATCCGCATAACACAAAGGTAAGTTTAATCTACTAAAAGTATCAGTATATCCTTAAATTCTTGATAAAAGAGGTCAAAAGCAAGCAACCGTTCCTTTAGAAACCCAAAGATAGCGGGCCAGTCTTCTTGTGAGTAATAATTAACCTCCGGATGAACCCATTGAATGCGGTCGAAAACAAAGCCTTCTTTTGCGGTTTGATTCCTTAGCCAACGTCCTTTATCACCAGTGGCATTTTCCATCACTTGCTTTAGCTCGGTTAACTGTTCCCAAAAAATATCACGAATGCCTTCATGTTTGAATTGAACATCAAAATTCAGGTAGGCACCCGTATTGTCGCAATGCAGTCTTAAGTATACATGCTTAATATCTGTGGGATACTTCAGCCAATTGATGGCTCTTCGGTGCTGAGTGTTATGCCTGCGCATTTCCTTTTTGAACCCATCCCAAAAAAGCTGATTATACTGCTTGCGTTCTTCTTTAGAAAGCATTATTGATTTCCTTTGGCGTGGTCAGCCAAAAATTGTTGTAAGCCTATATCTGTTAATGGGTGCTTTGCCAACGCTTTAATTGCACTTAACGGTCCAGTCATTACATCCGCACCAATGCTCGCACAATGAATAATATGCATCGGGTGACGAACAGAGGCTGCAAGTATTTCGGTACCAAAATCGTAATTATCGTAAATGGTGCGTATTTGTTGAATCAAACTTAATCCATCGGTTGAAACATCATCTAAGCGCCCCAAAAATGGAGAGATGAATGTGGCACCAGCTTTTGCTGCTAGAAGTGCTTGTCCAGCAGAGAAAATCAAGGTGCAATTGGTTGGGATTCCTTTTTGTGAAAAGTATTTAATCGCTTTAATTCCTTCAGTTATCATTGGGATTTTAACCACAATGTTGGGGTGTAATTCAGCCAACGCTTCTCCTTCCCGAACCATACCTTCAAAATCAGTGGCAATGACTTCGGCGCTTACGGGACCATCAACAATATTACAAATTTGAACGTAATGGTTAAGAATATTATTCGTTCCAGTGATGCCTTCTTTAGCCATTAAGGAGGGATTCGTAGTCACCCCATCCAAAATACCCATATCATTGGCTTCACGTATTTCTGCTAGGTTAGCGGTATCGATAAAAAACTTCATACTTATTTTTTCTTGTTATTTTTTTGCATTTCTATGGACTTGCGTTGCATCTCTTCAAGTCGCTCCTGAAACTTAGATTTTTTCTTCGGTGTTTTCTCTGCTTTCGCTTGACGTTCCATCATTTTAACCTTTAATTTTTCTTCGTTTACAAAGAACTTTTTAATGGCAACCATGAGTAAAATTGAGAAGAGGGTAGAGATGAAATAGTAGTAACTTAAACCGGAAGAATAATCGTTAAAGAAGAATATCATTAACACCGGGAAAATATACATCATTACTTTCATATCGGGCATACCCGGTTGCGTTGGTTGTTGCATATTACCACTGTTCATGTACGTATAAACGAGCGTGGTTGCAGCCATTAACAAGGTGAACAAACTCATGTGATCACCGTACGGCCATAAATTAAATCCAAAATCCCAAATGGAATCATAGGAGGAAAGGTCTTCTGCCCATAAGAATCCTTGTTGACGCAATTCGAAAGCAGCTGGGAAAAATCGGAATACAGCAAGTAATATTGGCATTTGAATCAACATTGGAACGCATCCGGCCAATGGACTTGCACCAGATTCTTTGTACAGGGCCATCATTTCGGATTGTTTTTTAAGCGCGTCGCCTTGATCGGGATACTTCTTGTTTAACTCTTCTACTTGGGGCTTTAGGATGCGCATTTTAACTGAAGAAACAAACATCTTCCACTGAATTGGCATCAAAATCAACTTTAAGATTAAGGTTAGTAACAAAATCGCTAAACCTGCTCCAATGCCATTACTTACTAATAAGTTAAAAATAGGTTGAACGGCATACAAATTAATCCATCTAAATAGTCCCCATCCATAATTTAAAATGTCATCATACCCTTGATCATAACTACGAAGTTGATTGTAGTCGTTTGGTCCAAAATACCACGTAAAGGATGCATTGTTTTGCTCAAAATTCGGAGCCAATACGGTGGTCATTTCTTTGATGTTGGTAAATTCACGTTTGCTGCCTTCCCCAAAGTTTTTTATGTTGAATCGACCGTCTTCTTTACGAAATCCTTTATCAGGATGAAGTATGGCAGAAAAATAACTTTGCTTAAACGCAACCCATTCAATATCATCGCTTGCTTCTGAAAAATCATCAGAGGTTTCGCTTAAGTAGTCTAATCCATCATTTTTTTGTTCAAAACATACCGTGGTAATTCGGCGTTGCTCTTTTAACTTACGTTCTGTTCTGCGGAAATTCATAGCCCACTTCAGACGGACCTTATCCATTTCCAATTTAGAAAAACCTTCAAGTTGCAAGTTGTAAGCCAAGCGATAATCATCCTTAATGGAATAACTAACTACAATGAGTTTTTTTCCTTGACGATAAGAGAATTCCGTATTATTTCTGATATGAGTTTCATTCACCTTAAACGTAAGGTTCTTCGTATTTATAACCCCAGGAATTACGATGAAATTCGCGGCATCATCACTTTTAAATAGACAGAGAGATTCTGATTTCTTCTTGTCGAAATCATCATACGAACGAAATTTTTTGAGATAAACAGCCTCCACATTGGCTCCTTGTGAATTAAGTACTACCGTTAGGTGGTCGTTCTCTAATTTAACTTGCGTAGCCTTAATAGCTTGTTTAGGAGCTATAACATTACCTGAAGCGTTTTCTTTGGGCTTATCCGCAGATTTATTTGAATCTTTCTTCTCTTTTTTGTTGGTTGTGGCATTCTTTGTCTGGGATTTCTCCTTTGCTGCTTGTTCTTTTTTAGCTTTTTCGATATCCTCTTTTGATGGCTGATTAACAACGGTGAATACCGTTAGCAATAAACCTATGAGAATTAATCCAATCGTGGTATTTCTATCCATTTTATTATTTGTTTTTTAACGCTGCATCAATGAATGCAGTGAAGAGTGGGTGTGGGTTATCAACGGTACTTTTATATTCCGGGTGGAATTGAACACCAACAAACCATGGGTGATCTTGAACTTCTACAACTTCTACTAACCCTGTTTCTGGATTCCTTCCGGTTGCTGTCATTCCAGCACCCTCAAGCACATCTAAATACTCATTATTCAATTCGAAACGGTGGCGATGCCGTTCGCTTATTTTGTCGGCATGATAGGCATTTGCGATGTTTGAGCTTGGTTTTAAATGACAATCGTATGCGCCTAATCGCATGGTGCCACCCAAGTTCTTTAGTGTCTTTTGTTCCTCCATCATCGAAATCACTGGATGCGTTGAATCCGGATTAATTTCCATGGTATGTGCATCGGTGTATCCAAGAACGTTTCGAGCAAACTCAATTACAGCGCATTGCATTCCTAAGCAAATTCCGAAGAATGGCGTATTGCTCGTTCGAGCATAGCGTACCGCTTCAATTTTACCTGCAATTCCACGAGAACCAAAGCCAGGAGCGACTAAAATCCCGTCCATCTCGCCAAGAATTGCTGCACTGTTACTCGGAGTGATCGTTTCTGATTGAATCCAGTGTACATTCACCTTGGTATTGTTTGCCACCCCAGCATGAATAATTGCCTCAGAAATTGATTTATACGAATCCTTTAACTCAACATATTTACCAACTAGGGCAATATCTATATGATGTTTTGGATTCTTTAACTTGTCCAAGAAATCTTTCCAATGCATTAAATCAGGCGCTTGTTTCTTAGATAATCCAAGTTTATCCAATACCACGATGTCCAATTCTTCGGCTTGCATCAACAATGGAACATCATAAATGGTAGACGCATCCTTTGCTTCAATCACTGCATTTATTGATACATTGGTGAAACGCGCAATCTTCTTGCGAAGCGCCATATCCAACGGATGTTCGGTTCTACAACATAAGATGTCTGGTTGAACTCCAAGTTCCAAGAGCGCTTTAACGCTGTGCTGAGTAGGCTTTGTTTTAAGCTCACCGGCCGCTGACAAATACGGAATTAATGTTAGGTGAATTACAATGCAATCGTCTTCGAATTCCCACATCATTTGACGAACTGCTTCAACATACGGAAGGGACTCTATATCACCAACGGTTCCGCCAATCTCTGTAATAACGATGTCGTACTGTCCGTTAGCGGCTAACTCTTGAATTCGATCTTTGATTTCATCGGTTATGTGTGGGATTACCTGTACGGTTTTACCTAAATAATCGCCACGACGTTCTTTTTCAATAACATTCTTGTAAATACGACCTGTGGTTATGTTGTTTGCCTGAGACGTGGGTACATTTAGGAAACGCTCATAATGTCCTAGATCCAAATCGGTTTCAGCTCCGTCATCGGTTACATAACATTCTCCATGCTCATAGGGATTTAAGGTACCTGGATCAATGTTAATGTATGGGTCAAGTTTTTGAATGGAAACTGCATACCCTCTGGCTTGCAATAATTTGGCTAATGAAGCGGAAATGATTCCTTTACCTAAAGAAGATGTTACCCCCCCGGTTACAAAAATATACTTTGTGGATTTTGACATAAAATAGTAACTACGGGGTACAAAATTAAAAGAACTGAACGAATCTGTACTATAAAAGAAGAAAAACTATTGACGGGTTTTCCACGTCTTATACACCATTTCGTGCGAAGGACGATTTGCTTCAATCGACGTCAATGGAGAAACGGGTAGGAGAGAGGTATGACAAGAAGCCGGAAGGGATTGATACAAGGCCGTTCCTTCGGTCTTCCATTCAATCATATCTGCTGAAATTTCTTTAATAATTCTCCCTGGATTGCCTGCGTATAAATGATTATCAGGAATTATTTCTTCGGCTTTAACAAAACTCAAGGCACCAACGATGGAGTTCTTACCGACGATCGCACCGTCCATGACTACGGCATTCATACCGATAAGACAGTTGGATTTTAATGTAGCACCATGAACCACCGCGCCATGACCAATGTGAGCGCCCGTTTCAAACGTAATGTGTTTTCCAGGAAACATATGAACCACACAGTTTTCTTGAACGTTACATCCGTCTTCAATGATAATCCGACCCCAATCTCCACGAATAACTGCACCAGGCCCAACGTAACAATCTTTACCGATGATGACATCTCCAATAACAGAGGCCGTATCATGAATATAACTGGAGGGATCAACCACGGGAATAAACCCATTAAACGAATAGCAACTCATACTTATGTTAAATAGAATTTCGCATGAAATGTTACTTTTGAAGAAAATTCATACCATGCAAAAGTATTTATTAATCCTCATCTTGTTTACGGCAGTGCAGGTTTTTTCTCAAACTAAGGTTGATAATACGCGTTTCAAAGAACTGATGTTGGATTCTACGGCAGTGATTTTAGATGTTCGTACAGCCAATGAAGTACAGGAAGGAAAAATTCAGGGTTCTTTAAATGTAAGTTATTTTGCTAATAATTTTCTTTCGGAAGTTGAACGGATTATTCCTAAAGACCGTGTAGTACTAGTTTACTGTGCCGCTGGAGGAAGAAGTGCAGAGGCTTGCAAGCTATTAAAGAAGGCAGGTTATAAGCATTTGTATGATTTACAAACTGGGTATAACGGCTGGGAGTGATCGTACTGGCTATAATGCTATTTAACATAATATTAATTATAGTACAATGTGGCATTCAAATAACGAGTAGCTTTGTGTCATGTTTAAACCGACTGCATTTACGGATAGTCAAACCCTACAGGAATTACAGTTCAATGATATTCTATTCCAATTGGGTGGATTTGCCGTTTCAAAATCAGCCGTTGATCAACTTAATAAGTTAATCCCAAGCAACCGATATAAATCGCTCATCCATCAGTTAAATCAAACCAAAGAACGGCTCGATATTATTCTTCAGAAAAGAACGTTTCCAGCCTTGGAATTTGATGAGCTCCTTTCGGAACTTAAATTTTTGAGCATTGAGGATGCTGTGCTAAGCTTAGAAGGTTTTATTCGAATCCATGATGCGAGCAACTTAGTGAATGCCTATCTTAACTTCTTCGAGCATTCCACTTCGTTTTCCTCCTTGGCTCAGGTTTTTCAAGACTGTTACCACACGGATGAATTGGTCGAACGCATTACTAAGGTTATTGATGTAAAACAGACCCGAAACATCAAGGATGATGCTACGCCTGAACTCGCTCGAATTCGGCACGAAATCAAGATAATTCGTCAAAAAATCAATCGAAATTTCGAGCGTGAAATGCGTAAACTCATTAAGGATGGTTTACTCGGAGAAACATACGAGTCCTTCATTGATAACCGAAGGGTACTAACTGTACAATCAGGCTTTAAACGCAGGGTCCCAGGAACGATTTTAGGGGCTAGTAAAACAGGAAGTTTAACCTACATTGAACCGAAAGTAAATCAAGAGCTCAATCATGAATTAGCATGCCTCTTTGACGATGAAAAAAAAGAGATTTATCGCATTTTGAAAGCACTAACGGCCCAATTTAGAATTCATTTACCCTTGATCCAAGCGTATCAAACGGCGTTGGTTAGTTTTGATGTAATTAACGCCAAAGCGCGTTTGGCTTTTCACATGGAGGCTACCCTACCCGCACTTTCAAAGGAGAAAACACTGCATTGGACCCTCGCATATCATCCAATTTTAAGAGAAAACAACCGAAATCAAGGGAAGCGAACGATTCCTCAAGAGTTTTCTTTGGATGAAACACACCGCATGCTCGTGATTTCTGGTCCAAATGCCGGTGGAAAAAGCCTTACCATGAAAACCTTTGGCTTGTTACAATGCATGTTACAAGCGGGCTTACTTATCCCTGTTCACCCGGATTCTAGGGCTTGCTTTTTTCAGCAACTTTATTCAGATATTGGCGACAATCAATCTATTGAAAATGAACTAAGTACATACTCCTACCGTTTGCAACGCATGAAGTTCTTTTTGGAACGAAGTAATCCGAATACCTTCCTGCTTTTAGACGAGTTTGGAACAGGTTCTGACCCTGAATTAGGGGGTGCATTAGCAGAGATTTTCTTTGAGCGCCTTTACGAGAAGGGTTGTTTTGCTATTATTACCACACATTATGCAGCGATTAAGTTCAAAGCCAGTGAGTTAGCTCAAGCAGTAAATGGTTCCATGAAATTCGATATAAAATCCTTGAAACCCTTATACCAATTAGAATTAGGGGTACCTGGCAGTTCCTTTACCTTTGAAGTGGCCAGCATCAATGGAATCCCCGCTGACATACTAAAAGCTGCTAAACAGCGACTTTCGGAGGAAACCAAACGCTTCAATGAGTTGTTATCTACCCTGCAACAAGAAAAACGCTACCTCCAAAAAATGATTCAAGAGCACAAAAATGCGCAGGAAGGAATGATTGAAGAACTGCGAAAGGTTCGTGAACAAGCAGATTTCTATTCGCGCAAAACGAAAGTGTTAGGTAACCAAGCGGATGAGCAAGCAAAATGGATTCAACTCGGCCAACGCATGGAGAAATACCTCAATCGCTTTAATCCAAGTCCGCGTAAACGAAAAGAAAATGAGGCATTAATGGAAGAAATCCGAGCCTTCTTTTTAAAGTCAACCGTTAAACCAACGGTGAAAAAACCAAGTCCCATTAAGAAAAAACCTGAGCAAATCCCTGTGCCGGTAGTCTTTAATGTTGGCGATAAGGTGCGCATATCGGGAACAAAACAAGTAGGCATCATTGAAACCGTTGAGAAATCTAAGGCTCACCTACTCGTAAATAACATGAAGATTTCTGTCCCCCTCAATAAGTTACAGCCTTTTTAACCAATGAGTAATCACATTCCAACGTGTTATTTAAATTCTAACGACGGAACGGCGATTCTTGGTATCGGTGCCGGACCAGCCTTTACGCTATCCTGTCCAACACAACTCCCTGCCTTGGATGCCTTTCTATTGGAGCATAAAAACTCCTACGTTTTTGGATACCTTTCCTACGAACTTAAACAGCATGTAGATAACTTACCAAGCAAGAAAAATCTAAAGCTTCCCCTCGCCTATTTCTGGGTCCCATCGGTTGTTGCTAAAATTAATCAGGATGAAATCAACTTAGTTCAAGGGAAGGATATAACCCTGGTACAAGATTTTTTCGAAACCTTAACACATAGCGAAGCGCCTGATTTAGCGCCTTTTAGTGCTCGAACTCCAAAAGAAAAATACCTTCAACATGTTAATGAAATCAAACATCTTATTCAACGTGGAGATCTTTATGAAACAAATTATTGTCAAGAATATTTCTTAGAGAACACAGCACTTTCCTCTCCTCACGGCCTATATAGCTTAGTAAATCAGCGAACAGAGGCCCCGTTTTCCGGGTTATTTATTGCAGATAATCTGTGGCTTGCATGCGGAAGTCCAGAGCGATACATTCAAAAGGTTGGAGATATTTTAAAGTCGCAACCGATTAAAGGCACTTCTCCCAGAATGAACAATTTCTTGGCTGATGAAGCAGCAAAACAAAGCTTAATCCATTCGAAGAAAGAACGCGCTGAAAATGTCATGATTGTTGATTTGGTGCGCAATGACCTTTCAAAAATCGCAGAACCCGGCAGCGTGCATGTGGATGAGCTGTTTGGGCTGTATTCGTTTAAAACCGTTCATCAAATGATCTCTACCGTTTCGTGTAAGCTTAAGCCATCCATTGAGTTTTCCGATATTGTAAAGGCAAGTTTCCCGATGGGTTCTATGACAGGCGCCCCAAAGAGAAATGCTGTTAGATATATGGATGAATTTGAGGATTCCAACCGCGAAATTTATTCTGGAAGTATTGGTTATTTTAAACCGGGCGGGGATTTTGACTTTAATGTGGTAATTCGTTCTTTAGCTTACTACCCTACTGAAAACTATTTAAGTTGTGGGGTTGGAAGTGCAATTACTATTGGTGCAGACGCTCAACAAGAGTATGAGGAATGTCTTTTAAAAATCGGCCGATTGATACGGTTGAAATCAGATGAATAAGGTTCAAGATATCATATCGAAACACCCAGCTTCTCATTACATCCTCGCATGCAGCGCAGGCGTTGATTCCATGGTTTTGTTCCATACTTTTCTAGCGTATCAGCTACCTTTTTCCGTGGCCCATGTTAATTATCAATTACGGGGTGAGGACAGCGAGGCCGATGCGCGTATGATTCGAGATTTGTGTTTACTACACAAGATTTCATTTCATGAACGAACGCTTGATTTGGGCGAACGCTTAACACTTGAAGGCGGGAATTTACAA
The DNA here is from genome assembly GCA_044347515.1 of Crocinitomicaceae bacterium. GTDB lineage: Bacteria > Bacteroidota > Bacteroidia > Flavobacteriales_D > Crocinitomicaceae > UBA952. The sequence goes on from JBIKUO010000020.1 coordinate 37,919, forward strand.
CAAGAGGCCCGTACCATTCGCTACCAATTTTTCAAGGAATTAGTTGGCGATTCAACGGATGTTTTAATCGTAACCGCCCACCATCAAGACGATCAAATTGAGACCTTTTTCTTGCATTTATTCAGAAACAGTGGCTTGGCAGGATTGGCCGGAATGCATGAACTACGTGGAGGTATTTTACGTCCTTTCTTGCATATTTCGAAGGCGGAAATCATCGATTTTGCGCAGGACCATAGAATCAGTTGGAGGGAAGATAAAAGCAATGCGGATTCCAAATATCAACGTAATGCAATCCGTTTGGATATGATACCAACACTGGAGAAGCTCAATCCATCCATCAAAGAGCAGGTGCTCATCGTGCAAAACGCATGTTTTCAGAGCTACCTTGAGATTTTTGAAAACGCAAAAGTACTTGCTAAGCAATGGAAAACGCAACGATTTATTCCGATTAAGGAGATAGCAGAAGACCTTGCTTTGCTCATTGAGGCATTTAAATTGCTCGAAATAGAGCCTCGTTTTATTCAATCTATCATCCAGCTTTCGGAAGCGGAGAATAACAAGCGCGTTATTTTAGAGCACAACGCTTTAGGTTATCAGGAACTAGTAAAGTTCAACGACAAGATATACCTAATTAGTCATGTGCCCTGTGTTGATTTTTCTTTTACAGTCGAACTCGTAGAATCATTACCTGCACAGTTTACCACATTAACGTTCTATTTAGACCCAAATCAGATTGAGGGTGAACTCAAGTTGCTGCGTGGAAAATTAGAGGAATCCTATGTTCCTATGGGAATGAAAAGCACAAAAACAGTAAATGCTATATTGAAAGACAATGGAATCCCGGCTTTTCAACGACTTGATTGGCCCGTACTCTATGTTGACGATCAATTGATTGGCATTCCAGATGTGAGTTTGAATCGCGCTTTTACACCGAACACTTCACTCCCCTCCTATTTAAAAGTTACCTTTGTGGCATGTTAAGCACCCCGCTTCCTGAAGCATTTATTGACTCCATTCGCTTGTATTCTCCGTTTGGCGAGCAACTAATTGATGCATTAGACCAGCCTTCTCCGATTTCAATACGCATAAACCCGAGAAAAGCATCGGCTAAGGATATTTCTGCATTGCGTCCAGTTTCGTGGTGTGCAATGGGATACTATTTAGAAGAACGACCGTCCTTTACCTTAGACCCAAGCTATCATGCCGGTGTTTACTATGCACAAGAAGCAGCCTCCATGGTACTTTCCGATTTAATAAAACAACTTAAATTGCCAGAAGGTGCACATGTTTTGGATCTATGTGCGGCGCCCGGAGGGAAAACAAGTGCCATGTTGGATGCCTTACCCTTAAATTCAGCGGTACTTGCGAATGAGATCAATCGACACCGAAGCAATATTCTTGCAGAGAATTTGGGCAAATGGGGCGTGGATAATGTGCTGGTTTCTAATGATTCACCGGAAGCTTTTACCGAGCTAATGGATTGTTTCGATGTGGTGTTAGTAGATGCTCCTTGTTCTGGAGAAGGGATGTTTCGCAAGGATAAAAATGCGCGTTCCGAATGGAAACCTGATTCCCCTCTACTTTGTGCGATTCGCCAAACCGAATTGTTGGGTCACGTGATACAATCGGTAAAACCAGGCGGCTATTTAATTTATTCCACCTGTACCTTCAACCAATTGGAAAATGAAGACCAGATAACACACCTTTTGGCCGATGGTTCCTTTGAATTGGTTTCATGGAATGCGCCATCCGCTTGTGTTCCTGGTAGAAGCAAACTCGGACATTATTTCCTCCCCGGTACTACAGAATCTGAAGGATTGTATGTTGCCGTGTTGCGTAAAAAAGGCACCTTAATTCGATCGCTTGGTAATGAGCAAGGTCCTGTTTCGAAAGATCCAATCTTTGGTATTACGCCAGGAGAAAACCAAGTCCTTATTGAAGAACGAACAGGGCTACATTTACTAAGTAAGGAGACGCTCGCGTTGCTCATATCAATCGACAGTCCGCTTCGAATTATAAAAAAAGGGGTTAAAATAGCGGAACAAAGTCCAAAAGGATGGATTCCTTTTCATGAATTGGCCTTGATGAATTCAATAGAAACTAACATTAAACGCATTGAACTTACGGAACGTGAAGCCCTGCAATATTTAAGAGGAGAAACCTTTCTTGTTCAAGCTCAGGAACCGGGGTTTTATGTCGTGACCTTCAAAGAAATGGGCCTAGGATTTATTAAGCACCTTGGGAATCGTTTTAACAATTTATATCCTAAAGAATGGAGAATTCGAATGCAACTCTCGTAACGGAAGAGAACGCTTATCGTGACCTCTTTACCTATATTCAGCAACGGGTTACGCTTTCGGAATCTGATAAAGCGTTTATTAAGCAGCGTTTTACCCTACGCAAGATAAAACGTAAGTCTTATTTTCTGCGTGAAGGAGACTTGGGATTTGAACAAGCGTTCATCATCTCCGGCACGATGCGTGTATTTTATATTGATGGAAAGACTCAAGAGCATGTCTTATATTTTGGTTTTAAAGACTGGTGGATTGGAGATTTAGCGAGTTTTGAGTTACGTTCTCCCTCCCAACTTAATGTTCAGGCCTTAGAAGATACTTGGGTTCTTGCTTTTACGCATGACGGAATAGATGAGATTTTTAAGCACATCACGCAAATGGAGCGCTTGTTTAGAATAATGGCGCAGCGAACGCTTGCTGTGCTACAAAAACGTTTGTTTCTTACAGTTTCAGCCAGTGCCGAAGAGCGATATCTAGCGCTCATTGAACGCCACCCAAGCATCGAGCAGCTTGTTCCTCAACACCAGATTGCCTCCTATTTAGGAATCTTACCTGAGTCCTTGAGTCGCATGAAAAAACAACGCATTCAAAAATCGCGTGGACAAAAAGCGAATTAAATTCTACTTATTTCACTATATTAGCCATCCTTAATTCAGAAAACTATGAAAAACATGAAACACACACTCTTAGCCATTATCCTTTTTGTTGGGTTCTTTGTTCGAGCCGACGAAGGAATGTGGTTCTTAATGTTCATTGAACGTTTGAATCAACGTGATATGGAAAAACTCGGATTGCAGTTGACAGCCGAAGAAATTTACAGCATTAACCATTCGAGTTTAAAAGATGCTGTTGTTCAATTTAACGGGGGTTGTACCGCTGAATTGATTTCATCTCAAGGACTCGTGTTGACTAATCACCACTGCGGATATGACGCCATCGCTGAATTGTCAACCCCTGAAGAAGATCACCTTACGAATGGATATTGGGCGGCAACAAAAGCCGACGAGTTAAAACCAAAATCTTTATTCGTTCGCTTCTTTGTTCGTATGGATGATGTGTCTAAACGCATATTAGGAAAGGTAAATGATCAAATGACGGAAGCAGAACGCGAGAAAATAATTAAAGACGAGATTGCTCTAATTGAAAAAGAAAATAACGAAGGTGGAAAATATGTAGTGCAAGTGCGTTCATTTTTCCAAGGAAATGAATACTACTATTTCGTTTTCCAAGACTATAAAGACGTTCGATTGGTAGGAACACCTCCGAATTCAATAGGTAAGTTTGGTGGCGATACCGATAACTGGGAATGGCCACGTCATACGGGTGACTTCTCTATGTTTAGGATTTATGCAGATGCTAACGGTAATCCGGCTGAGTATTCTACAAGCAATGTTCCATTAACACCAAAAGTTCACTTGAAAGTCAACATTCAAGGGGTTAAGGAAGGTGATTTCGCCATGATTCTCGGTTTTCCAGGTCGAACCAACCGTTGGTTGCCAGCTTCAGGAATTGACCAAAATGTCAAGTATGCCTACCCTGCATGGGTTGAGGCCTCTAAAACAGCCATGGATGCCATGAAGAATTACATGGACAAAGACGATGAAGTTCGTTTGAACTATGCATCGAAATATGCAAGGCTAGCAAACTATTGGAAAAACCGTCAAGGAATGATTGATGCCTTAACAAAGTTTGGAACCGCCAAAACAAAAGCAGAAAACGAAGCAACCTTTAATGCCTGGGCAAACAAGCGCAAGAACAAGAAGGAATATGGTAACGTAGTAAGTACGATTAATGCGTACTATGCTGCTACCAACGAAAAGTCTCGTCATGATAATTACTTATCTATTTTATTGAGATCTTCAGAATTTGCTATGATTTCTAGAAATCTTGGAGCTAAGATGATGGAATATGACAAAGCAGATGCAGCTAAGAAAAAAGAACTTCAAGCGGATTTACTCGCGGCAGTGGAAGAATTCTACAGTACAGTATCGCTTCCAACAGAAAAAGATATTCTACTGAATGGACTCGTATTGTACATGACAAAAGCGGGATATAAGCAACCGGCTAGTTTTGATAGTCCTGATGCAGTTGCCATGCGTGCAACTACCATGTTAAGCGCTTCAATTTTTAGCTATCAAGAGAAAGTGATTTCTTGGATTAATGGAGAAACGAAGTATGATATTTCTTCTGATCCAATGATTAAATTCTCTCAAGAATTGATTGCACATTTAAATGCCACTACGCCAGAAATGATGCAACTTCAAGCAGATTATGTGAAAGCTTATCGTAAATTGGTTAAAGGAATGCGCGAGTCTGGTTTAAGCCCAGTTAAATATCCAGATGCTAACAGCACCATGCGTTTGACTTTTGGTACGGTGAGCGCGCTTCCTGCAGACAAGCGAAATGATGCGAAAACGAATTACTTCACCACGCTTCAAGGGACCATCAATAAATACAAGCCGAAGGATGAAGAGTTCGATTTGCCGCAGCGATTGATTGACCTAAATAACACAAAAGATTTCGGAGAGTATGGTGATAAAGACGGTCATATGCCGGTAAACTTTCTAACGAATAATGACATCACTGGTGGAAACTCTGGATCCCCTGTATTAAACGGTAAAGGAGAATTAATCGGATTGGCATTTGACGGCAATATTGAAGCAATGGCCGGGGATGTTATTTTTGATTCAAACCTGCAGAAGACCATTAATGTGGATATTCGCTACGTATTGTTTATCATCGATAAATTTTCGGGAGCGAGACACATTGTTGATGAAATGACCATCATCCGTTAATGTATTTCATCATTTAGCATGATTAAGGCTCCCTTTGGGGGCCTTTTTTGTTAGTTGCCGTGTTGCGCAAGGAGCGATAAATGAAGTAAGGCCTCCCCTACTTCTGATGAAGTCATTTCTGCATTAACCTGTGCTTTTCCGATGGATTCCAATAGGACAAAATTCAAGGCATTGCGTTCGTTCTTCTTATCATTTCGCATGAGTTCTATAAGTTCTTCTATGGCTTCCTCTGGGATTTCAAGCATAGGAAAAACACGAATAATGCATTGCTCAATTTCTCGGTATGCATCTAAGGCAAGTACACCCCGTTTATAGGAAACATAACTTTCACCAATCATTCCGAGTGCTACCGCATGACCGTGGGCGATGGGTTGCTTGCTTAGAAAATAGGATTCCAAGGCATGTCCAAGGGAATGACCAAAATTCAATAATTTCCGCTGTCCTTTTTCGGTTGGATCAGCCTCTACTACTTGTTTTTTAAGCTCTATGGATCTAATAATGTTTGTCAATTGAATTAGCTCTTCCTCTGTATTAAGCACCTTCAATTGGTTCCAATACGCAACATCTAAAATAAGTGCATGCTTCAACATTTCGGCATACCCGTTGAAAATCTCCTCGGCGGGTAAGGTCTCTAAAAATCCAGCATCTACAAAAATCGCTTGGGGTTGAGTAATGGTTCCGATGATGTTCTTGAGTCCGTTCAAATCTACGCCATTTTTTCCACCAATCGCGGCATCTACCATTCCCATCAGTGACGTTGGAATATGAATAAAATCAATCCCACGTTTGTACACCGAGGCGATAAACCCCCCAAGGTCAGTTACCACACCACCTCCTAAATTAATCACCAGGTCGTTACGATTAATCTGATATTCCAGCATAGCCGACCATACCTGATAACAAACTTCAAGGGCTTTATTCTCTTCTCCGGCAGGCAGTAACATCACCTCCGCATCTTCCAGGGAAGGAAAGGCGGTGAGTAAATACTCGAGGCAACAATCGTGTGTGTTTTCATCCACTACAATGACTTTTTTACGCGTGCTGTACTCTTCGAGCAAGGCGTTAAACGGACCGGATTCCAGCGAACCGACATGAATAGGAGTCCCATTAAATTGGATGGTCATCATAGGTCAAAGGTATTAAACTTTATGCCGCGTTGACTCCCAAAAAAGCGTTAATTTTGTGTATGTTAGATTTTACAAACACTGAAGTCGCCTTTAAATCCAAATCGGACCGTGACTTAAAACGCGCCAATCTACTCTTCAAAGTCATTGCATCTCCGAGTGTAGTAAGTTTTGGTAAATGGGCAACTAATTTAGCCTTAGCCCTTCGTTTACCCATATCGGGCATAATAAAAGCAACGATTTTCAAGCAATTTTGTGGAGGTGAAACCATTGAAGATTGTACTGGACGTATTGAGGAATTAGGTGCGTTTGGTGTTGGCACCATCTTAGACTATTCTGTAGAGGGAAAAACATCAGATGAAGATTTTGAGCAAACCACTCAAATAATCATTTCTACGATTGACATGGCAAAGACCTCGAAATCGATTCCTTTTGCGGTGTTCAAAGTGTCGGGCATTGGTCGCTTTGATTTACTTGAAATCGCATCGGATAGCTCAAAAACACCTAATCCAAAAACATTAGAAGAAATTTCAGCCGTAAAATCCCGCTTCGAACGCATTTGTGAAGCTGCGGCAAAAAACCAAGTGCGCTTGTTTATCGACGCTGAAGAGACTTGGATTCAACCTGTATTGGACGCTTGGACCTTTGAAATGATGTGCAAGCACAACACGCAACGCGCCATTATATACAATACTGTGCAAATGTATCGGCACGACCGCTTGGAATTTTTGAAGGCTCAATTGGAGTTAGCTAAAGCACAGGGTGTTATTTACGGGGTTAAGTTAGTGCGCGGCGCCTATATGGAAAAAGAACGGGAGCGCGCCCAAAAAATGGGATACCCCTCCCCGATTCAGCCGGATAAAGCATCAACAGACCGCGATTACAACGAGGCGTTACGGTTTATGGTCACTCACTCGGATCATTACGCCTTGTGTGCCGGTTCGCACAACGAAGAAAGCTCCATGCTGTTAACGCAATTAATGGCGGAGAAAAACCTGGAAAACACCAATGAAAAATTCTTTTTCGCTCAACTCCTGGGCATGAGTGATCACATCTCATATAATTTGGCCAATGCTGGATACAACGTAGCGAAATACGTTCCGTTTGGTCCTGTTAAAGAGGTCCTGCCCTACCTGCTACGCAGAGCCGACGAGAACACTTCGGTGGCTGGTCAAACCGGACGTGAATTGGGTTTAATTAGTGCCGAGGTAAGCCGAAGGAAGAAGAGATAAACTAGTTTTGAATAGTTTAATATCTAATTCATAGTTGCAATTTCAATTTAAGGCATCCTGTAAATCGTTTTGATTTTATCCCCTTCTTTTTCAAACATTCCCAATTCAATTCCCAGTTTTAAATCCCGGCTTGCTGTGGCAGTCGAAATTTCTTTAAAAACACTCAAATAATCTTTTCGACTGAATTCGGATTTACAGCGTTCTACAAAATATCTCAAACGATCTTCAGCGCTTAAAATTTGCGGACTTGATTCGAGCATGATGTGGAGTGCGTTATTAATCACTTGAAGCATATATTCAATAAATGGTGTAGATGCGCCAAGTTTGTCACTTGCAGAAAGGGCCTGATAATACTCATTTTGGGTTTTATGAATAATATTTTCAAAGGGAATAAATTCAAACACCGGGTAGTCCTGCATCAAAAGCAAGGTTTGCCATAAGCGACCCATTCTTCCGTTTCCATCCATAAAGGGATGAATGAATTCCATCTCATAATGAAATACACAACTTTTGATTAATGCAATTTCATTTGATTCTTTCAAGAAATCAAATAAGTCATTCATCAAATAAGGAACGTTTTCACTGGGTGGTGCCATGTGTGCCATTTGATTCCCTGAAACGATACCAACTCCGGAAGTTCTATATTTACCGTTGTCGGAAATCAATCCATTCATTAACATCTCATGAGCCTTCAGAAAAGAGATGGAAATTGTCGGATTGAATGAATTTAACCGTTGGTACACATTAATTGCATTGAGAACTTCATTGACATCCTTTTCTGGCCCGATGACTCTCTTTTTATCCAACAGTGCTGTAATTTGATCTGTTGTTAGGGTATTTCCTTCGATACTTAAAGAGGAATGAATGGTTTTTATTTGATTTTCCTTCCTTAATTTGACTGACGGTTTATCCAGATATTTTGCGTTAATCTGTCCAAGCTTTTCCGAAACCGAAGCGATCAACTTTAAAATCACTGGAGTTATTTGATACGGTGGATTCATTTACAATACTATCATTTGATAGTATCAAAGATACTCAAAAAGCTCAAAATACTTATAATACAATCCTTTTACAAGCGATTGTTTGTAAAAATGAAGTTTCAGATTTATTCTAAACCATTTAACGCTATGTTCTTTTGCGAACGGTTAATCCAAATTTGTAAGGATGAATTATTAATGCTTAAACTATCGTAATAAGGATATTGATCCACCATTGTCGGAAGATTAAGTTCGATAGACTGTTTTCTCCGAGTGCGTAAGTTTTCGGTAATAAGTATCATTTTTTTATTCTTGCTTACTGTATCGATATATACTACCCTGTTTGTTTTAGAATCAGTTAATCTGATGTCTTTATCAATGTAAATAAACTCTTGAAGTTTACCTTTTAAAGGAATAAAGATTTTCCTGCTAAATGGGCCCGACCACCACGTTGAGATGCATATCATTTGAGGGTTAACCCAATCTAAACTTGGTGTTTTAAATGGGATATTTAATTCATTTAAGTCTAAACGCAACGAATCCCGCTTTCTATGAACATCTATAGAAAAGTTCTGAAGGTTGTGGTTGGTGATATCAATGCTTAAGTTTTCACTCTTGTATTCATTGTAGGTCCATGAGCTATCCTTCGAGTTTTGGGAGGTAATCCGCTTATTTTCCCTTTTGGCCCCTAGCGATTGTTTATCTTCAGATTGACAGCTAAGGATTAATAAGGGTAGAAATATGAAATAGCTCGGCTTCATGTAAAACGATACGTTCTTAGTTCCAAATACTATATAAACCCCAGTATGTAAAACCAACGAGTAGGATTAAATAAATCAGGTTATTAAAAGTTAAGGTTAGCTTGGTCAACCTGGGTATGCCAGCAGATTTTAGCGACTTAATGTTTAACCAAGTCACTGGAATAATCGAAGCAATCAGTAGAAATGGAATATAAGATAATCCGCTGATTAGATTTGAACTGTGATGTATATACGGTGCATCAAAATAGAAAATGTTTTGATTCGTAGCCAATACGAACAAATAAGCAATGAGCGAAACGTTTAAAACCGAAATCAGCACCACATGTTTTAGCATTAATGCGATTTTGGGGTTAAGAATTTTAACCCCAACGATTAAGAAAACCACCATCAAAAGAAACCCTGCCAATCCGACAAGTGCTATTCTCATCCATGGAGTATTGAAAGGGGTAAGGTAATTTTTGAGGCGTTCAAATTCTGGATTTTGTGGGAATACGTGTGAAACATCCAACATATGACTTCCTTTTGCTAGCTCATCACTTAAATCAAAGCTAACAGAGAACTTATATTTGTGATAAAAATAGAGGTGAACTGATCCCTTTTTTGTGTCCCAAATGGATGTCAATAAGGTACCATCTCCGTTTCTATCACGACATACGTGCATGGTATCTGAGAGCGCTTTACAATACGACATGGAAGTGCTCGGAATATTCGTTTTTATAAAATCTTCGCCATTTCTATACCGATCCAAACGTCTCGCTTCGTTGTTTCCTGTGATTGAAGGACAGAAATTAGAAAGGACATAAGTTGGGTCACTGCCTTCTATTATTTTATAGGGCTCCACGATCAAATAATTTCCAGCAGGATCGATATAGATAAATACATCTTCTAAAAAGAAACTGTGATCGTACTTTTCAATAAATCTTTTTACCTCATGTAGGGTTTTACAGCGATGTAGAATGCTTGTGAGATAATCAACTTCATTTTTTATTTTAATTCGCTTGGCAAAAGGATTTTTCTGTCTCGGAGAATGTGCGGCCAACCGTGAAAAAACGATGCCGTGTTCGTTCATCCCAGATTGTGGAGCGAACTTATTTCCAGCTACCGGTCTTGCTCCGGTAAATCCCGCACCTATTTCATTTGAATGTTTTGCAGGTTCAAACCAAATTCTTGGCGTCGAAAACCACGTATCGTGATTACAACCAACCATCGTTTTAGCATTGGAGGTAATCTTATACATACTGCATCCCACGACATTTTCACTGCGATAAGCAATCAAGGTTAGGAGGATTAATAAAAAGCTATGTTTCATTTACGATTGACTATAACGGTTTTCATGCTAGTTTAAAACTCTTTTTAGGGTGTGGGTATTACCGCTAACGTTTTGCAGATTGGCGATGGGCGGGCTTTTCAGCACAAAAGTTTGTTCGGAGAACTGAACTTTCTTTAACCCCAAAACTGTCAAGCGGAGACGA
>JBIKUO010000021.1:0-48175 GCA_044347515.1 Crocinitomicaceae bacterium
ATTGGTGTTTTCCAAAAATATCTTTTCCGGTTTTTGTAGATAGCTTAATTTCTCGCTTTCTGCGTTCAAGAGCTTAATTAGCTTGGCTTGGTGCAATAAATCTAACAGCCGCAATACGGTATTTCTGGGCGCTTCCAAACGCTCGGAAAGTTTGGATATATTGGGTGTAAATGGAACCGATTGACTAATTACATACAGTAATTTTTTCATTGTTCGAACCGTGGTGTAATTCAATTCTTCGAATGGTGCAATATCGATATCTATTACTAAATTGATAGTTTCCATTAGTTTTTGAGAATAAAGGCCTTTATTCTCCTTGTAAAATGGGAAATAACCATTTTTTAAATAGTTATTAAAATCCTTTTCAAAGGAAAATTGTTCGGATAAATCCGCTGAAATTTCATGATGACATGCCAAAATTGTTTCCAGGTCTAGCGCCTGAATGTCTAGTTTTTTCTCAAATTGCAAATATTCTCGAAATGTTAATCCTTGAAGATGGTAAACAATTGCCCTTCGTGACAGATCCGCTTGACCTTCAGATAATTCGAGAATAGACGACCCAGTAGCGACCACTTGAATATCTTCAAAATCGTCGTATAACTGTTTCAAGTCTTTGGACCAAAATTGATAACGATGTACCTCGTCCATAAAAAATGTGCGATATCCTAAGGCGTAACATTGTTCGACTACGCTTACGAGTCGATTATTTTCAAAATACAAATCGTCTAAACTAAAATAAATTCCCTTATCGCTAATTTCTTGCAATCGCTGTAATAACAATGTTGTTTTTCCAACACCCCGATATCCCAACAATAGGATTAAGCGTTCGTTCCACTGAATATCATCAAAAATCAACCGTTTTGCTTTTCCACTCGCAGAGGCTGCTTTTTTTACCGATTTCGAAAGTAAAATTTCCATTTATTAGTTTTTGTATAAAGCAAAAATACAAAATAGTTATTTAGTAAAGCAATTATACAAAATAGTTTTTATATAAAGCAAAAAATACCCCCGTTCCACGGGATTTAAATACCGTGGAACGGGAGGGTAAAAATCTTCGTTAAAACCTTTGAATCAATATCATGCGTTCCCTCGTAGTCATGTACCTTGAATCCAAGATCCAGATAGCTGTTTTTGAGTGAATCTGCGTCCGAGCCTTGATAATATTCGTCTTGGTTTCCTAGGACGAAATGCATTGATTGATTGGAGGTAAAGGTGCCGCGCTCAATGTCTGGTGGAAATACCGCCGCCCAGAGGATTAATTGGTCAAAACATTTTGGATTTTGCTGATACCACCGCGCTGCCGTGGCTGCGCCTTGAGAAAAACCTAAGAGTGTAATCGAATCTGGGGTATAATGTTCTTTCAATTCATCTATCAGGGCATTGAGCCAATGAACGTTATCCTCAATATCCATTTCCCGCGCTTCCTTCGTCATCCAACTGGCACCAACCCGTCCGCTCGAACCCTTCAAGTAAAATCGGTGCGGTCCTTCCGGACAAACTATCAAATACTCGGAGGATAAGGCTTCAAATTTTCGAATAAAATATTTGACCAACTGTCCATAACCGTGAAGGGCGACAATCATTTTCGGTGTCCTTACTTGTGACTGTGGTGCTTGAATTTCATAGCGATAGGTTTTGACGGATTTTAAGGTGTGTTCCATGGTTCGAAAATAACCATTAATTTTACGCATGTTCATTAAATTTAATCGATTCTTCCTGTTTCTTGTTCTCCTTTTGGCATGGTTCCAGGGTCCTGTTTATGCCCAAAAATTATATATCTATGACCAGAACACAAACCTTCCGCTGAGTGAAGCACAGGTTAAAAGCTGTGACGGTCAAACCAAGTTAAATCAAACGGGAATCGAAGGGTTCGTAACCATGATTCAATATGCATCGTGCTATCTCATCGAGGCCGAGGGCTATCTTGCAAGAACGGTAGGTTCTGATGAAATCAAAGTAAATTCGGGAAAAATACCCATGTTCCCTAACCAACATTCTGTTGATGAAGTTGTGGTTTCAGCGAGTAAGTTCAATGAGAAACGAAAAGACTTGGCACAGAAAGTACAAGTGATTTCTAAACAAGAATTGGCTTTAATGAATCAAACGTCTACTGCCGATGTTTTGGCGAATTCTGGGAATGTTTTTGTGCAAAAAAGTCAATTGGGTGGTGGGAGTCCAATCATTCGTGGTTTTGAAACCAATAAGGTGCTCTTGGTCGTGGATGGCGTTCGCATGAATAATGCCATTTATCGTGGTGGACATCTACAGAACGTAATTACTATGGACAATGGGGTGATGGATCGGGTAGAGGTGGTCTTTGGACCGGGCGCTGTAGTGTATGGTTCGGATGCCATTGGGGGCGTGATGCACTTTACTACTAAGAATCCTACCTTGAGTACAACCGATAAAACGTTAATCAAAGCGAGTGCTTTCACCCGGTACATGAGTGCGGTAAATGGGTATGCAGCGCATGCTGATGTTTCTATGGGGACAAAACGTTTGGGTTCATTAACCTCGTTTACATATTCCAATTTTGGAGATTTGCGGCAGGGTGCTCGAAGAAATGATTTCGTTGGAAGTTTTGGTGCGCGGCCATGGTATGTAGCACACATTCACGGGGTGGATTCAATCATGGTAAATTTGGATAGTAATTTGCAAGTGGGGTCCGCCTATTCGCAACATGACGTGTTGCAGAAATTTACCTTTAAACAAAAGGAAGGGGTTCTGCATAAATTGAATCTACAGCTTTCTAATTCCAGTAACATTGACCGCTACGACCGCTTAACGCAAACCAGTAATGGGAACCCAAAATTCGGCGAATGGTATTATGGACCTCAATTTCGATTGATGAGTGCCTATACTTTGGAATTGAGTAATGCAACTAAAATGTATGATGCAGCACGCATGACGCTTGGGTATCAAGCCATCGAAGAGAGCCGTATGGAACGACGATTTAAAAAGAATTTCTTGAATCACCGCATAGAGAATTTAGACATCCTTACACTAAATGCGGATTTTACAAAGAAGAAAGGAGATCATGAATTCCGCTATGGAGTAGATGCATGGTATAATAAGGTGAATTCAACTGCCTATCAAGAAAATATCGTTGCGGACACAACTGCACCCTTGGATACACGCTATCCAGACGGAGGATCAACTATGATGTCAGCAGCCGCTTACGCAACACATACCTGGGAGATTTCGGATAAATTAATTCTGAATGATGGGCTTAGGGCTTCATACGTTAGTTTGAATTCTGCCTTCACGGATAAAACGTTTTTCCCGTTTCCTTTTGATGATATTGCTCAACAACATTTAGCGCTTAACGGGAATCTTGGGTTGATTTATATGCCGAATAAGTTTTGGAGAATGTCCATAAGCGGATCAACAGCGTTCCGTGCACCGAACGTAGATGATTTATCGAAAGTCTTTGAAAGTGTGCAAGGGTCTGTGTTGGTACCTAACCCTAATTTAAAGGCAGAATATGCCTACAATGGAGAGCTTGGTATTAGTCGAGTACTTTCCGAAGGGTTAAGCATTCAAGCCACCGGATATTATACCTTACTTACTAATGCGCTTACAGTAGGAACCGGAACGTTTAATGGGTTAGATTCAGTAGTCTATGATGGACAATTGAGTCAGGTCATGACAACGACCAACGCGGGGAGGGCCTATGTTTATGGATTTGAGGCGATGTTGTCGGGCAAGCTAAACGATCACCTGAGTATGATAGCCACGGTGAATTATACGAAAGGAAGAAATGTAACGGATAGCATTCCCTTGGATCATATTCCGCCTGTATTTGGGAAATTGGCGATGGTCTATACGATTGGCAAGCTCCGAACTGAATTATTCATGAATTATTCCGGTTGGAAGCGCTTAGCAGATTACAACATGGCGGGTGAAGATAATTTTGCATACGCCACACCTTATGGTATGCCTTCGTGGGCTACTGTAAACGCGCGAGTGAATTATAATTTCTCTCGTCAGTTGTCCCTTCAAGTAGCCTGTGAAAACATCCTGGATCAGAATTACAGAAATTACGCTTCAAACATTTCTGCGCCGGGTCGAAACTTCATTGTTACGCTTCGCGGGAATTTTTAGCTTGTATAATTCTAAATAGAAAAACGAGGGGAGACCCTCGTTTTTTTTGAAAATTAACCACTGGATGCAATTACCGAGCTGCGTTCCCTGAGCTTGCCGAAGGGCGCACCCAGTTATTTAGTTATTTATTTAATTGCTTAATTCTAAATCGCTTGATTTTTCGTTTGATTTTCTCCATAAGCGTTAATGAATCATCGATTCGGACTTCATTAAACGGCCGTTTTGTGCGTAAAACAAACCATTGGTATTCGTCGTGATGCCAAAGACCATATTTCTGGTAAGTCATTAATTCTAAGCCGGCATCATCCAGTTGTTGAATTAAAGAGGCAAACGGAACCGGTTGGTCTATCACTTGCAAGGAATCGGCCTCCAAAGCGATGTCATGTGCGATATAGTCTGGGTTTGGTAGGTTAATTACGAAGTGTGAGTTAAACCCCATAACCTGGGAGATTCGTCTGAATAAGGACGCATGCAATTCAAGCGGAATATGTTCAAGTACATCAATTAAGGTAATGAAATCCGGCGTATTTAATTGGGTTTCGAAGGTTGTAATGTCTTGCGTACTGAAGGTAATGTTCGCTGCGCCAAATTTCGATTTTCCATATTCAATAGATGCTGCGCTAATATCGATTGCATGAATTTTTCCTTGGTTCACGGTTCGTTTTAAGAGCGAAGTCATCATTCCGATACCACAACCCAACTCGAGCACTGAACTATGAGCATTTAAACCAAGTCCAAGAAGGCGCTCATAAACGCCATAAATACGGTCGTTGATCCCTGTGTTCGCTTGTTCGACAACATATTCATCGTAAAATTCCGTAACCTCAGAAACTGTATTTTTCATCGTATAAATCTAATGGTTAAGGCGTATTTTTTTTGGTTACGTATTTTTGTTGCGCGGGTAAGTAAAAGAACTCGTACAATACCTTAGATTCTTTTGTGAGTATTGGTTTGGCCACATTGAAATTTTTGGTGGTGTCGGCGAGGCTTATGTTGGCTTGATACACTTGAATATTTTTCCGTGGATTCATTGCGGTAGCAATATATGCGAAGGAGAAAGCTTTGGCGCGTGGTGTTCCTAATTCATCAAAGATTGGCCATTCGAAATATCGAGCTGGTGTATGATTTTCCACTGTGAAAAATGCGCGATATGCTGAATTTCGGATTCGATAGGTAACTAAGACATCACTATATTCGGTCGATGTAATTGGTTCAAATGAAATTTCTAGTGGAAGATACGGAGAGGAAGGTACTGCAATCGCTGGGGAAATCAAATCCAATCCGCCATCATAATAAAAAATGTAGTTGTAATTACCTACATAGCCGATCTCCGCAAGTTTTGCTGCATTGGGTGATTGCCTTGCCTTTTCTATGGCGTAATTGAATCGATTTACGGTTATGATAGCATCTTCTTTATCATCGCCATCCAAATTTTGCTTATAAATCGTGAGGCCGTAACGTTCTGTTCCGGCAATGTTTAATTGGGCTTCTACATGTCGTAACGCTCTGCTTCTCAAATCACCGCCTTCATTTGATGTGTTTTCTTTTGGTAATGTAGGATCATCCATGACCTCCTCATTTCCACAGGAGAACATCAAGGTACTAAGCGTAAGGATGGCGAGGAGTGCTTTCATTTTGCTAACAATTGATGAACTAAGGTTAGTGCTTTTTCAAGCTGCGTTTCTCGTGTGAGTAGACCCGTATCAAAAAGAACGGCATCTTCTGCCTGCTTTAAGGGGCCAATACTTCGCGTTGTATCGATTTCATCCCTCGAGGCAAGGTTGGCTTTAACTGCTTCCAAGGTAATATCGGGCATATTCTTTTGCATTTCTATAAACCTCCGTTGTGCACGTATATCAAGGTCAGCAGTAACGAATATTTTTAAATCGGCCTGCGGAAATACCACCGTACCAATATCTCTTCCGTCCATTACAATCCCTCCGTGTGTCCCCATCTGCCGTTGTAAATCCACCAATTTGGTTCGGACCTCAGGAATCACAGCAACCAGGGAAACTAGCGCAGATATTTCACTGCTTCGAATGGGGTCATTAATGTTCACGCCATTCAAAAGTAAGGGGCGGTCGTTTCCTATAATCGGATCGCCAAACATTAAGTGGACCTCGTCTAGCCGCTTGATAAGGGCCTCTTCATGAATCGAATCATTGGTATATAACCCATTGATGACAGTAAAATAGGCGACACCTCGATACATCGCTCCGGTATCTATGAAAACGTAACCTAACGCGTCCGCTAAGGCTTTGGCTAAGGTGCTTTTTCCACTGGAGGCATAGCCATCGATTGCTATGATTAATTTACGCTCGTTCTGCATGAACGTCAAAAATACTTATTTGAGCTCAAATAAGCGGACAATAACCCATTGTTCTTGGTAGGATTATTCGCGAACGAAGCGGATGATCTCTGCACGTTGTTGGTTGTATACCCCAATAAAGTAGCTTCCAGCAGCCAACTTGTGTGACATCTCAATGGTATTTTTTGCTACGCCATTTACAGCACCCAATTGGAAGCTTGATACCAGTTTGCCATCCGTCGTGAATAATTTACAGTCGACTACATCTCCGATTACACCTTGAATTTCCAATTCAAATACCCCTTGATTTGGATTTGGGTAAAGTAAACTAACCTCAAATCCATCTTCATCCTCCAAGCCTTGAGTTTCTTCTACAGTCACTTGAACCGTTCCAATGCACCCGTTCACATCTTTTACAGATACGGTATAAGTTCCCGGCGCTAAGTTGCTGAATAACACCCCGGAGTAAAAGTTAATCCCGTTGATGCTATAAGTATATGGCATGTTGCCACCGGTAGCACTTGCGGTTACGGTTCCGTTGGCACCCGTTGATGGCGTGGCCACCGCCGAGGCTACAATTTGCGTTGGCTCTACTACCGTAGTTTGGAATGTTTGTACACAGCCATTGGCATCTTGAACACCAACCGTATAGGTTCCCGCACTTAGATTACTAAAGGTAGTCGCATTTCCATAGGCTCCACCATTGATGTTATAGGTAAGCGCTCCGGTCCCTCCCGTAGCTGTTGCTATCACACTGCCGTTCGTTTCTCCAAAGCATGTAATTGCAGTAGGCACTGCATTTAACGAAATCGCAGACGGTTCAGTAATGGTGGTAGAAACAGTACCTACACATCCGTTCGCATCTTTTGCATATAAGGTGTAGGTGCCTGCTGATAATCCGGTAAACGCATTGGATGCTTGATACGTAACCCCATTTTGTGAATAGGTATAAGCTGCTTGTCCACCTGACGCATTCATTTGAATGCTTCCGTTGTTTTGCCCGTTACACAGTATTTGTGTTGGGGTCGCGGTTGCAGTTATGTTTACCGGTGGATTCAAGGTAAAGGTTCCTTGTCCGGCACAGGCATTGGCGTCGTTTACCGTGTAATTGATTACACCGGCTGGTAGATTGGAAAATACCCCATTTCCTTGCGCTGCACCTCCATTGATTGAGTAGGTGTATGGTCCTGTACCTCCGGTAGCCGTAAGGGTAATTTGACCGTTACTTCCAGTACAACTTGGTGTGTTATTAATAGCATATGTTACATTCAATAAATTACCTCCAATTGTTAATGTCATGGTAAAGGCATCGTTGCATGCGTTTTCATCGGGTGAAATTCCATTTACACCGGATGCTGATATCAGCACGGTGTTATTCCCCGAAACTAATCCAGAAACAGTCACGAAAATAGTATCCGTTGAATTCAACGCATTCAATTGGTTTGAGTTGTATGATACACTCGTAGGTGCACCATTTCCAACTTGCCAGGTGAAGGTTCCTGAGGTAATCGGAGATGACCCTAAATTTTGAATAATTACTCCGAGCTGGGTAGTCGCTCCGCACAATGTTGCTGGATTAACTACATAGGCGTTGGTGACACTGGCATCGTTTGCATCCGGGTTCATTTTGATAGCAGCTACGCGTGAACGGGTAGAGTTCGCATCGCGGTAAACACCCGTGTAATAAAAGGTCTCCCCGTCAAAATCGTCAATCGCCATGTGGTGATAATCTCCCCATCGCGTATCACTTGTTTTTGAAGATGCTCCGGCAATTATAGTAGTTTCTGCCATGGTCATTTGTCCAAGGGGATCACAAGGCTTTCTTCCCGTCATTTTGATGGAAGGAAAGTCACCCGCCGTATTGCTTGAGGTAGAATAAGCCATGATAATATTTCCATGCTTATCGATGTTTATGGCTGGCATAAATCGGTTGGTTGTACCAGGCGCATATGTTCCTTCTTGATACAGGGTCCAGTTGGCTGCAATACTTCCACTTGGTCGACGAAGTTCGCACCATCGAACACCTGCTCGGTCACTTCCATTCACATCCGTTGCTAAACATGCAAGGATGGTTTGATGGCCATTGAAAACACGCATCGGTGCTTTAAACATAACCGTTTCACGAAGTGGGTCAAGTTTTACGGTCGTTCCAGGTTGCGGCACACAGGTAAAGCTGGTAAGTCCACACAACTTCGAATCGATTTCAGCAATGGAAATGTCTTGAATTTTAGCTACGGTAGCGGAGGTATTGTTCCAATTGATGGTCATTTCCCACAATTCAATCCAATCGTTGGTTGGACTATCCGGAGAACCATTGGAATGCGATTCATCATCTCGGTGACGAATAAACAAAGGTTTCATTCCAGCAGGTGCCGCAAGGTCGCCCTCAATATCAACTGGCGTGATGGATTGAAAACCAAAACCATTTAATGAATACCCGATTGGAATCCCGATGAACGGAGAAGCTGCTCCCGTTAACAGGTTGCTTAATTTCATTGCATAAATGCGTGGAGGTCCACCCTCATTGGTAGAAACTAAAAATGCATCCGAGGTAGGACAGAAGCCCCATTTTGGATAGTCAGGAAATGATGGGCAAGTGAATTGGTAGGTATTGTATGCACCTTGTGGATTACTCGTTTGTGATACATGAAGGAGTAATTTATTTCCTGTATTGGAGAATTCCATTAAAAACCAACGACGAGCAGGTTTGTAATAAAGCACGATAGGGTCTCCCAATCCTGCCGGTCCGCCCAAGGATTGCATCGTTAGGGAGCTTGCAATAGTTGCCCCTGTAAGTTTATTAAAGATCCGATACACTGCACCACCCCCAGAGTTGGTTGATGCAATGGTTACTAAACTGTCTGCGTCCACGGTTGGGTCGGGAGGCGACATGTTTTGACCAAGACCATTCCCTTGCCAAACGATGGTAGCGCTGGCTGTTTTTTCGGTTGATTCATGCTGTTGCCAAACCCAGTCTGGATTGTGCGTTTGTGATTGGTCTACAATCGCTTCTTCACGCCCTTTAAAGTTCGGTTTAATAACCACGGTATTTGGTTGTGCATCTTTTGGACTAACCGGTACCAAATGGCTTACGGTTGGAGCGAAATTGCCATAAAATTCAGATTGTTGAGCCATGAGTTGCATTTGCACCAATGGCAGAAGTAGGAGTAAAAGTTTTTTCATATTTTCATTTAGCGGTGGAAAGATAGCGTAAATTTGTTTAAAATTCGCATTCGTTGAAAACTCTAAATGCGTTGTTAATTTCTACTATTTATGCGCTATAAAATTTTAATTTCTCCAGCTAAGAATTTACGAAAACATGTTTTTAATGACCATGATCGATTGAGTGTTCCGAAGTTTTTAGCAGAGGCCAAATTAGTGCATCGTTCCTTGGCGAAATGCACCCATGGAGAACTGGTTGATTTAATGAGTATTTCGGCTAAATTGGCGAGTGAGTCCAAACAAATGATAAAATTATGGGATCATAATTTCTTATATCGAGCGGTAGAAATGTTTGACGGGGAAGTATACCGCGGTTTAGCCATTGATACCCTTGCAGATGAGTTTAATGACGTGCTTTCTGATCGCTTAAGAATCCTTTCTGGATTGTACGGGATTTTAAATCCGAATGATTTAGTGGCTCCTTATCGCTTGGAAATGAAGACTAAATTACCCGTAAAGAAAGCAGAGAATTTATATCAGTTTTGGGGAGAAAAGATCGCTAAGCATTTAAAAAAGGATACGGATGTTTTAGTGAATTTAGCGTCAGATGAATACAGTAAAGTAGTGCTTCCGTTTTGGGATAAAGACAAGGTGATCACCCCGGTATTTATGGAGGAGAATGAGGGTAAACCTAAGGTGGTGATGATGTATGCCAAGAACGCACGCGGAAAGATGGCTCGATTTATTATTGAACATCGGATTGAGAATCTTTCAGATCTTCATGGATTTGATTTGGATGGGTACCGGTTTGATAAAGAACGTTCGGTAGAAAATCGCTTGGTTTTTATTCGTTAGCGATAGCCGGTTATTTTAACCAATCAACAATCCAATTACGTAATACCCCCAAACCAAGAACATCAAACTCACCAATGCGAAGTTCATCAATATAGCAAGCAGAAACCCAATGAAGGTGCCAAATGCTGCTTTTAACGCCCTGCCTTGGTCTTTGTAGTCCATATAAAGTTCACCAACATAAGCCCCTACGAATGGTCCAATTAAAAAACCGAATGGGATAGGTACAATGATTCCGATAATCATCCCAACATAGGACCCACGAACCCCGTATTTAGAACCTTTGAAAATCTTCGTTCCGTAGGCTGGAATAATCCATTCTAATAACAAACTTAATCCGGCAATGACACCTGTGACAATTACTACCCATAATGGAAGTTGAATGTTAGTGACAAAGTAACTAATTAGTATTGCTACCCATGCTAAAGGTGGCCCGCTTAATCCCGGCACAAAAGCCCCAATATAGCCAAGAATAATGAAAATTAGGGAAAGAATGAGTAATAGGTACTCCATTAAAACAGGTTAAATGCGTCCGACTTTTTAAGGATTTCCCAGGTATGATCTGAAAGTAATTTAACCGTTGCTAAATACACTAAACTGGTTTTACTTCTGCCCCAATCTTCAGGTGCTACCAAGGATAATAAATACTCCGATTCCTTTTGATACAAATGATAAGTGTGGTGAATCAAGGGTTCAAACTTTAAATTACACCGATAAATCATTTCAGAAATTTCCTTACGCTCTTGAATGCTTTTCGCTTGAACTGCCAATAGTTGAATTTGATCGTAAATTTGCTTGAGTTGCACATCCGTTTGGTACTCCATTGCCCGAAGTGCCCGACTTTTTAGTTTACCTTCATCTTCCGGTTTTATTGGCATACTGCCCGCATGATGGGCATAGGGAAGAAGTCCAGGATTTTCTGCAATTTTCTCCGGATCAATCGGGTTAATAAACGGTTCGTTCTGCTCACTCATCTAATACGATTTTACTCAATTTTTCTCCTACCAATGAACCAATAGCAACACCCATTCCACCCATTCGTACTCCAACAACCGTGTGTTTGTCAATGCGTTTTATGATGGGTTTCTTCGATGTTCCAAGACCCATTGTTCCTGCCCATTGGTATGCTATATCAAACGATTTACCCGGGATAATGTTCGTTTTGAGTAAGGAAATAAGGTGGTTTTGAATACGCGCAGTGGGTTCCATCGAGAGGGTTTGCTCTCCGGTGAAATCCAAGTTTCTTCCGCCACCAAAGAGTATTCGATTTCCAATATTCCTGAAATAGTAATATCCTTCATCAAAATGAAAGGTTCCTTTAATCGCTAAGTCGTCTATTGGCGTAGTTACCAACACTTGAGCTCGAGCGGGAGTTACATCTAAGGGCAATAGGTTTGCCGCAAAGCCATTGGTGCAGACAACAACTTGATTTGCATGTAAGGTGCCAAATGGGGTGAGCAGTTCGCCCGAATCTATAGATCGAACAGGCGTTCCATACAAGAATTTAATTCCTGCTGCAATGCAAGATGCATGCAATGAATCAATTAATTGATCGGTTTGTATACTGCCTTCTAAGCGATTTTTAAATGCAAACTTGAATCCGTGTATTCCAGATTTTTTAAGCATTTCATGGTCTTCAGCATAACACGATGCTTGCCCTGTGATTTTTTGAATATTATCGTTTAAATACGTCAGAAAGTCTGCAGATATGTGTTCGTTTTTATCTAATAAATCCCAGGATCCACAGGCTTCATATCCCATGCGCGCTGCCGGGACAAGTTCCAGTAGACGTTTTAACCCGTCGTAACGCATTGCAACGGTTTCCCATACCTCTTCTTCGCTCATGCTTGCTAAATCGGAGTAGATTTCGGAAGGACTACCAAAACAGGCAAACCCCGCATTTTTTGTACTGGCACCCGTAGGTAAATATCCACGTTCTAACACAACAACTCGCAAGGATGCATTGGTGCGTTTTAAGGCCAAAGCACAGGTCATACCGACAATTCCAGCGCCTATAATCGCAACATCGATATGCTCCATATAGGCACGCTTTTCCCAGAAACTTAAGTCCGTATAATTAAGCATTTTATTTTCTCGCTTTATTTGTCGAAATTTGTAAGACTAAGGTACAATATTGTTACTAATGAATTTGATTTTCGTTTGAAACACATGAGATTTTACACGGCATTACTTTTTCTGATTCTTGGGTTTAGTTCCTACGCGCAGCAGTTTAAGGCAATTTTGTCTGGAGAAACCAGGGAAGAGAATAAACGCGTGATTGCAGGCGCTTCTATTTACTTAATTCAAAATCAACAAACCTTAGGTTCCAGTATGAGTAATGAGAAAGGGGGGTATTTGTTGTCCGCTTCTGTTTCTAAAAAAGAACCCCTAGTGATTCAATGTTCTAAACCAGGATTTCTAACACGAAAAGTTGTTGTTGATCTTAAAGATTTAGTGCTTCCGAAAAAAACATCGGAAATAATTATTCGACTTTCAGATTCAATCAATTTCAATTTGATGCCCATTAATCCGATCGTAACTTTTAATGTGGGAGATCGGGACTATGCTGAAAAGTTGACATGGAAAGAAAATGAGTTGAAGTGTGTAACGGATTTGGCATATAAAAAGAACTACGCTGATTCGTTACGCAAGCGAATAACAGATGAAGAAGGAAGACAGCTTATTGCTATTTTTAAGCGAAAAAGCACTGATTTTGAGCAGGTTAAAAATTACACCATGGCGATTCAATACTTGGATTCAGCAGCAAAAAAAGCAACTGCATACCAATTAATGGATACCACCATTGACCGTAAAAAGCAATTTTTGCAAGCAGCACAAATAGCCCAAATAAAGGAAATTAAGAAGCAACAGACGATTGATTCCTTATTCAATGTTGGGGATTCTTTATTGACCTTATTGAAATGGAATGATGCGAAAATCCCATATAATGCGGTGTTGAAATTGGATCCTAATTCAATTAAAGCAAAGAATAAATTATCGGCTATAGCCGGTTTGAAAACGGAAGAAGACAATAAAAAGAAAGAGCTTGCTACATTTTGGAAAAACAAGACCGCGGGGAATAATCTGGCACTAAAGAACAAAAAGTACAAAGAGGCCATTAGCGCACACCAGAAAAATTATACATTGACCAAAATCCCACAAGCCTTAAAAGATGGAATTAAGCTTACCATTGATTCCATCAACGTGTTGTTGGGCGCTCAAAATTTAGAAGGAGAAATTACTGCAGCTATTGGTTCAGTTAAAAAATTAGTAAGTGCTAAAGGGAGTGCTCCAGGATTCGAGGCTTCGGTTCAAAAAGCACAAGGCTTAATTAGTAATCTCGTTGACGAAAAGAAAAGAAATGACTTTAATACCGCATTAGATAAGTTAATTACCGATGGAATTGATGCCGATATAAGAAAAGCATACGCAATGCACTCCAATGGTAAGACAGAATACGACAACGCTATTACTGAATACGAAAAGATTAAGCGATCCATGGGCTTAATTAGTGACCCGGTTAAACGCAATAAGGCGATAACCGATGTGGATACAAGAATCGCTGATGCTAGAAAGAACAAACTCGATGATGAGGCGAAATATCAAAATGCCTTACGTATTGTAAAGGATAACCTTGATTCGGTTACATTTAATTCCTTGGACAAGGTCGGGTATGCTGCTCGACTCGCAAAAGTAAAAGGTGTTTTGACTACAGAACCGCTTAAATCTAAAGCAAAACAAGCGGATATTGTCGCCTTAAATGCCAGGTATACCAAAGTCAATGCATATTTTGCAGACAACAAAAAGGAGATTCCTAAACTTGTACTTAAAGATTCTCTTGCTGCCTTATCAGCAGCCAACTTATTGTTAACTCGTGCCGGAACTAACGAATTAGGTAACATTGAAATAAACTACCTTAAAACGGTAATCGATCAATTGAATCAAAAAATAAAACCGGTAAAAAACACGCCCGTTTCAAGTGTTCGTGGAACCGTGGTGAATGCCCCCGTTGGTACTACCTTGGTATTAAATGTTTCGGATGCTAAGGACGAAATGGAGTTTACTAAAACCACCAATGAATTAAAGGTTGATGCTGCTTGGGATGAATTAAAAGAATCGGTTGACCGCACAAACTTGGAAACTGGAAAGCGAGAAGATCAGCGCAGTTTGAATCAACAACGGAGTTTAGAGCAATCTGCTGACGAACGGGATGTAATGGGTGCTCAAGAGGCTGAAAATAACAAAGTGCGTGAGTCTGCACAAGTAGCTGCTGCAGATCGAGTAGGGTATGAAATTAATGCGCAGAATAAACAAAACCTTGAAGCGGTAAATCAGCGTGGAACAATTCAGGATGCCAACAAGGATTCTATTGATGTTCATGTAGCTAAACAGGTTGAACAAAACAATGCATCACGCGCTTCGAACGAACAATACATGGATCAGGCAAAAGATACACGTGATGTAATTAATAAGACCCTAACGGAGCAGAATTTACGTAATGTAGAGGCTCAGCAAGGTGTGGTTTCATCCTTTGAAACATCTAAAACCCAACAAGATTTAGCTGCATTGGAACAGACAGAAACGTCGAAATTAGCGCAAGCCCTAAAGGCGGATTATGTGGACAATCGCACGAATCAAGCGAACTATTTGAAGGACGAGGCAGGAAATTGTTTTCCTTGGAATAAAATGACGGAGTTGGTATACAAGTCTGTGAATGAGCTTGGTTTCACAACGCGCATCATTACGCGAAGAATTGTTGTGAATGCCAACGGATATGGTGTAGTTTATGAAATGACGACAGACGATCGAGGAACTCATGCTTTTACCCTGAACGGACAAGCAATTCCTGAATCGTTTTGGCTACAACATTCTACCGGTGAAACTGCCTTTAGTGAGGGGGGGACAATTACCCCAGACTGTAAGTAGTTAAAAACAGGTTGTCAGTAAATCTTTCGCTTTCAGCGCACAGCAAGCTATTTCTACTGTAGCTTTACAATAAAAAAATGAACATTCATTTTATTGCAATCGGTGGGAGTGCTATGCATAATTTAGCTATTGCGCTCAACAGAAAAGGACATCATGTAACAGGATCCGATGATGAAATTCTGGATCCATCCAAGTCAAGGCTAGTAAAAGAAGGAATCCTGCCAGAAACAGAAGGTTGGTTCCCAGAGAAAATCACACATGAACTAGATGCCATTATTCTTGGAATGCATGCCCGGGAAGATAATCCAGAACTATTAAAAGCGAAGGAATTAGGGATTCCTGTCTATTCCTACCCTGAGTATTTGTATGAGGCAAGTAAGGATAAAATACGGGTTGTAATCGGAGGGAGTCATGGAAAAACAACCATCACATCGATGATTTTACACGCGGCAAAATCCTTGAATTTCCCCTTGGATTATATGGTTGGAGCGCAATTAGAAGGCTACGATTGCATGGTTCAGCTTACGGATTCCGCTAAATTCATGATCTTAGAAGGCGATGAATACTTGAGTTCACCGATAGACCGACGACCTAAATTTCATTTATATAAACCGAACATAGCCTTATTGAGTGGCATTGCATGGGACCACATTAACGTTTTTCCAACCTTTGATAATTATGTGGATCAATTTCGGATTTTTATTCAGTCGATTGAACCCAACGGAAGCTTGATTTTTAACGCGGGTGATAAAGAAATTGTTGGATTGGCTCAAGAACCTCATACCATTAAATCAACTCAAGCGATTCCATATGATACGCCTTCCTTTGAGGTGACCCCAGAAGGGACGAGCCTATGGTATGAGGGGAAGGTTTATCCCTTACAGATTTTTGGCGACCATAATTTACAGAATTTGATGGGTGCCATGAGGGTCTCAGAACAAATGGGAATCAACGCGCATGATTTTTTCACAGCCATGTCCGATTTCACAGGTGCAGGAAAGCGCTTGCAGAAAGTGGTAGAAAATGCTTCATTCGTTATGTTTAAGGATTTCGCACATTCCCCATCCAAATTAAAAGCAACCACAGCTGCGGTGAAGCAGCAATATCCAACAAAAAAGCTCATTGCTTGCATGGAACTTCATACCTTTTCTTCGCTGAAAAAGGAATTTTTGCCCCATTATAAAGATGCTATGCGTGCTGCTGATTTTCCATTAGTTTATTTTAATCCCCAAGTCGTAGCTCATAAAAAATTGGAACTTATCAGTAAAGAAGATGTTTCGCAGGGATTTGGTGGCGGTGTTTTCGTGGCGAATCAAACACAGGAGGTGTTGGATTTTATTTCAAGTAAGATTCAGGCGCAGTGCGTATTGCTCATGATGTCTTCAGGGAATTTTGATGGAGTTGATTTTGACAGCCTCGGTGTTCAACTCATGGAATCAATCGATTCTTCGAAATAACAACCTACGATAAATAATGGCAATCAAAATGCTATTAAAAAGCGTGTAAAGGGTCATTCCTAACAGTGCAATTATAAAGGTAAAACTTGCGCTTGCAATCATTTTAGCTTGTTGCATGCTCATTTTAATAATTTCCTTATCAGACTTATTCGCTAGTTCTGTATTTTTAGAGCGAATCTTCTCAATGTTTTTAGGATTCTCTAATAATTCCCTCGCCTGATCGACTTGGTATTGATTGTATTCTGGATGAATTTTCGAATAAAAGAGGTAGATAAAACCACTCACAATTAAGGTATAAATCATCCCTGTACCTATGCCTTTTTTCATGTCTTGTAGAAAATTGGCTTGATTTACTTCTTTACGCTTTATGAAATACAATGAAAAGGAGATGGTGAGCGTAAGCAGTAACATATTTATTAATACAAAAACTTGAACACTACCAAAGGTAAATAACCCCAAGATAAAAGCCATCTGCTTAATAAGAACCCAAAGCAAGGCAAGCCCAATCGGAATAAAATAAATGCGATTCATTAGCTGTTCATTGAAACCAAAAACTCTTCATTCGAAAGGGTGTTTTCCATGTGAGATTTTAAGAACTCCATGGCTTCTACCGGATTCATATCGGCAATAAATTTACGAATTAACCATACCCGCTGAAGGACATCTTTCCCTACCAATAAATCTTCTCTTCGCGTACCTGATGCTGTAATATCAATCGCTGGGTAAATTCTTCGGTTAGAGATTTTACGGTCTAACTGAAGCTCCATGTTACCTGTACCCTTGAATTCCTCGAAAATAACTTCGTCCATTTTAGATCCTGTTTCGGTTAACGCCGTTGCAAGGATGGATAAGGAACCTCCGTTTTCAATTTTTCTAGCAGAACCAAAGAAGCGTTTAGGTTTATGTAAGGCGTTTGCATCCACCCCTCCAGAAAGTACTTTTCCGGATGCAGGAGATACCGTATTGTATGCGCGAGCCAGACGCGTAATGGAATCTAATAAGATGCACACATCATGGCCACATTCAACCATGCGTTTTGCTTTTTCAAGCACCATGTTAGCAACTTTTACGTGACGTTCAGCCGGCTCATCAAAGGTTGAGGCAATAACTTCTGCCTTTACACTTCGCGCCATGTCTGTAACCTCTTCAGGACGTTCATCAATCAATAATACAATTAAATAGGTTTCTGGATGATTTGCTGCAATAGCATTGGCAACATCCTTCAGTAACATCGTTTTTCCCGTTTTTGGCTGAGCCACAATCATTCCACGCTGACCTTTTCCGATCGGTGCAAATAAGTCCATTACTCGGGTAGAAAGCGTTTCTTGTGCATGTCCGGTTAATTTGAATTTTTCGTCCGGAAATAAAGGGGTTAAATATTGGAATGGAACACGGTCACGAATGTACGAGGGATCACGTCCATTGATTGATTCTACTTTTACCAATGGAAAGTATTTTTCACCTTCTCTTGGCGGACGTATTGTACCTTTTACAGTATCCCCAGTTTTCAAACCAAATAACTTGATTTGATTTTGACTTACGTAAATATCATCCGGTGAAGGTAAGTAGTTGTAATCTGAAGATCTCAAAAATCCATACCCATCTTGAATTACTTCAAGCACACCCTCTGCGGTCACGATACCGACTAGGTCATATAAATCCTCTTTCGGTTTAACGGGTTCTGGTGTTTCCCCTTCATTGGTACTTGTATGTTGCTGAGGCTGGTATGGTTTGCGATCGCGGTGTTGCTGATGCGGATGCTGTGGTTTACGCTCGGTCCTAACAGGAGCGTTGCTCGGGGTTTCCTTAGGTGTCTCCTCAGAAATTGATTCTACTGCTGCGCTTGGGGCCGACTCGTTTGAATCGAAGGGCAGGGTAGGAGCTGTTTCTTCTCTTTCCAATTTAGGTTTTCGGGGACGGGTTTTGCTTCGTTCAACCGATGCTGTTTCTTCAGGAGCTGTTGGAGTGGGTGTATTTTCTGATTGACCACTTAATGCGCTTATTAATTCAGCTTTTTTAAGGGTTTGTGCGTTTGGAACACCAAATGTTTCAGCAATTACACGTAAATCATTTAAACTTTTCCCTGATAATTCTTTAATATCCATAAAGGTTGTGATGTGTGAAAAAAACGCGAATAATGCGTAAGAGAGAATTCGAATGCAAGTTTATTAAAAAAAAAGGACATTAACATCAGGGATACCGATTTATCATGTTTTTCTTTTTTTCTTTTTAGCTGCAGGAAATAATATGTTGTTGAGAATCAACCGATAGCCCGGTGAATTTGGATGTAAATTTAAATCGGTTGGAGGATCACCAACAAAGTGCTGATAATCTTCTGGGTCATGCCCGCCATAGAATGTCCACATGCCTTGACCGTATTCACCATGCAAATAACGAGCAGTGCCAATGGATTTTGTTTCCCCCATAATTAAGACATTCGGTTTGACAAATTCCTTGTGAAAATCGGTGGATTGTCCCATAAATCCTTTGATCGTTGAGGTATGGCATTGGGTGAGCATGGTAGGAACAACATCCCATTTTGCGGAATATTCGAACAAGGTAAAATAATCTTCTTGCTCTCGGATGGTTGAATTATTGCGCAAGTTGGAAGCATCCAAATTCGAATACTCATAGAAATAGGGGTCGCGATTCAATGTGAAATTTTGAAAGGCTAGGGATTTGGTGAAGTCGAGTTTGTTTTGCGCGTTTGGATCCGCCGCGTCACCGTCGTAAATATTCTCGCAAATGTCAACACCATTCGCACTTAACGCGATATCATAGCTGTCCGTTCCACTACACATCGTGAACAAAAATCCACCTCCCATGACGAAATTCTTAATGTTTTGAGCTACCGCCAATTTCAATTGAGAAACCTTCTTGAAGCCGAGCATGCGTGCATTGGATTCCGCCACCTTAACTTGCTCCTTGTACCAGGGTTGAAACGAAGCAGAGCTGTAGAATTTCCCGTACTGTCCGGTGAAATCTTCATGGTGAAGGTGCAACCAGTCGTATTTAGGCAAAAGCCCCATTACAATCGCAGAATCATATATTTTATCGTATTTGATCTCAGCATATTCTAGGACCATGGTTACGGCATCATCCCAAGGTTGCTTATTGGGTGGCGTGTATACCGCTATTTTTGGAGCTTTTTCAAGCTGAATCACCTCCATATTAACCTCGGGATTCGAGATTTCTGTTTTTACCGCACTGACTTGACCATCCGTTAGTACTTGGTATTTTACCCCACGAATTTTTAGTTCCCGTTCAATTTCCTGTAAATGAGGCATCAAAAAGGCACCGCCTTTATAGTTCAGTAGCCATTCAATGACAACACCGTTATCTAAACACCAATAGGCAATCCCATAAGCTTTTAAGTGATTACTCTGCCCGTTATCCATAGGTACCAACAATTGGGTAGCTCCAAGCCTAAGGCTTAGCACAATGAATAAAAGAAAAAAGCTTACTTTTTTTATCATTAGAATGGAACTGTTTGGTCTCCGTCAAAATTAAAATCTTTATCGGATTGATTCATCTTGCTTTGAATGGTAATTGTATTTGAATCTTGATTAAAACTTGAAAGTGCAGAAGTGTTACTTTCACCAAAATCGCCGAGCGAAGAGGCATCATTCATATTTTCAAAGCGGGCATATTTTGCTTCGAAGCGCATGCGTACCGTATCCGTTTTACCATTTCTGTGTTTAGCAATGATGAATTCCGCCATATCTTGGTTTGAATTCCCATGATCATCCTTGTAGATTTTGTAGTACTCTGGACGATATAAGAAGGACACGATATCTGCGTCTTGTTCGATTGCACCGGACTCGCGAAGGTCCGATAGAAGCGGACGTTTGTCTCCCGCCCGCTGTTCAACGGAACGGCTTAGCTGAGCTAAAGCGATGATTGGAATGTTTAATTCTTTAGCAATTTCTTTGATTGATCGAGATATCGTAGAGATTTCTTGCTCACGGTTTCCATTATTCCTACCGTCTTTAGCCGACATTAACTGTAAGTAATCAATGATAACTAATTCAATGTTGTGTTGAGCTTTCAAGCGACGGCACTTTGCACGAAAATCAAAAATACTGAGTCCTGGCGAATCATCGATGAAAATTGGCGCTGTAGTTAACTTAGGAATTCGAGCATGTAATTGATGAAATTCATGGTCCGCCAAATCACCTTTTCTTAATTTTTCTGAGTCAATTTTAGCCTCTCCTGCAATCAAACGTTTAACCAATTGAACAGAGGACATTTCTAAGGAAAATATCGCAACTCCTTTTCCATGTTCTACCGCTGTATTTCTAGCTGCGGATAATACAAATGCTGTCTTTCCCATACCTGGACGTGCAGCAACAACAATCATATCTGAACGCTGCCACCCCGAAGTAATTTTATCCAATTCAATGAATCCTGATGGTATTCCAGATACACCATCTCCTGCAGCTCGGGCTTTTTCAATCTCCTCAATGGCATCTTTAACAACACTAGACATCGCATTAACCTGTTTGGTCATGTTGTTTTCTCCGATCTGAAACAGTCCGGTTTCTGCCTTGTTTAATAAATCAAACACGTCAACGGTATCATCAAATGCATCTTTTAAAATGTCAGAACTTACTCGAATTAGTTCTCGTTTAATGAATTTCTCAGCGATAATTCTGGCGTGATATTGAATGTGAGCTGATGAGGCTACACGATTCGTTAACTGTGAAACATATCCTACGCCACCGGCGGCTGTTAGTTCCCCATTCTTTGCTAAACGCTCTGTAACGGTCACCAAATCCACTGGATTCGTAGAAGCAAACAAATCTCGGATCGCTTTAAAAATATATTGGTGTTTCGGATCGTAAAAACTTTGTTCATTCAAAATATCAATGGTATCGTTCACGGCATTTCGTTCCAGCATCATCGCTCCTAATACCACTTGTTCCAATTCGATGGCTTGCGGTGGGATACGCCCCATTTCATTGGTGAATGCGGTCGCGACTTTGGCGCGTGTACTAGGCTTACGCGATGTATCCTGTGGTTCCATGATAAAAGATATTGAGTGAAATTTACAGCCGTTAGGCAGACATCAAATGTACTAAAAAGCTCCGATTTTTGTATGCGTTGTTTAAAACTATTTTAAGCCTTTTTTAGCCGCTGCGGTACCAACAGTTTGCGTAATATAATCGATGTCTTTTTTAGGGTTTCTGGCTGGACTATAAGCCCTTCCGTAGAAAATAATTTGCAAATGAAGTTTGTTCCATGATGCTTTCGGAAACAAGGTTTTGGCATCGCGCTCCGTTTGAACTACACTTTTACCTGAGGTTAAGCCCCACCGTGTAAGTAAGCGATGAATGTGCGTATCAACTGGAAACGCAGGAACGCCAAAGGCTTGTGACATGACCACAGAGGCGGTTTTATGTCCAACACCCGGTAAGGCTTCCAATGCCTCAAAGGCATTCGGAACGATACCCTCATGATGTTCAAGAAGCAATTCCGATAAGCGATGAATCGCTTTTGATTTGGCTGGAGATAAGCCACAAGGACGAATAATTTCTTTAATTTCTTCAATGGAAAGCAGTACCATTTCTTGCGGTGTTTTTGCCTTCGCAAATAGATGAGGTGTGATTTTATTTACCCGTTCATCCGTGCATTGTGCGGAAAGCAGTACTGCAATCAGTAAGGTATAAGGATCGGAATGATCCAGGGGAACAGGCGTTTCCGGATATAACCGCTCCAATTCAGTTAAAATATACTGTGCTTTTTCTTTTTTTGTCATGGCCAATTCCCCAAGCTAATCATAGAGATTATTCGAAAATTACTAATAAAAAATAAGGCCATTGTCGACCCAACAATAAAAAAACTAAACCACGATCCTAATACTTGAATGGTTGTGCGTTTTCGGTAAAACATTAAGGTTATGGGCACCAAAAGAAATGCATATAGAAGCCATCGAATCCAATAAAAAGTAAAATGAACTTGGATAGCGGTTGTTCCTCGATCCGTTGTGTGAATAATCTCCTTTGTTAGCCTGCAAATTGCGGTTTCATGAATGACCACCTTGGGGTAACTTTCAAAGGTTGATGGCTGATAATCGGCTACAAAATAAGATCCCGCTGTTCCCGTGACGATTTCGTTCACAAAGTGATCACTAACGCTCTGATATCTTGTACTGTTATAGGAAGTGACTTTATCTGAAATCTGATGTACCGGGAGAAACTCATCCGAAATAAGACAAATCAAGGTTAAACCCGCCAATATCCCCATGAAGATTTTGAGTTTCATTTTAGGTCCTTGAATAAAGGTATCGTAAAATGCATTCAGTTCACGCTCTTGCTCTTTTCGCATGTGCTCATAGCGTTCCCACGCTTTTCTATGAAATTCTCGATGCTGGGCGGCATGACTGGAGGAGTTACTTGTAGTTTTTTGTTTGATAGAAGCTCCGAAATCCTTTTTCAGTATGCGTTCATATGCGTCGAGCAGTTGCTGGAAAATTACGGTGGCATCCGCGCTTGGATTCTTGTCCGGATGATATTGCTTGGCTAATTCCCTGAACCTTCGCTTTACCTCCGCATCTGTTGCTGTGGGTTCAAGCCCCAATATTTTATAATACGCTGCTCCAGACATACCTTGTTGATTCGTCGATCATCCCTTTTCTATCAAGCTTTTCCGCTGCATTTCGCTTTAATCGTTCTACTACCATATATTTTCTTGGGATCTCTTGCGGTTCGATCGATGGTATGCTTTTAAACTGAGCAATCGAAACCTCATTCGTTCCGTCTGTTAGGATTAAGCCAATTCCTTGTCCGTAGATGGAATCATCAAAAGGTACGATCATGTAATCGCCTTGCAATGCCTCTTTGAGTTTGTGTTCAAGTAGTTCCGGATGAATTTTTTTACCACCAGAATTAATTACAAAATCCATCCGTCCTTTATATCTAAAGGAATGTGGGCTTAAAAGTTCTACGCAATCGGTCGTGAGTAGGTCTCCTTGTTTAAAGTCTCTACAGGCTATTACCAGCTGTGAATCTTGACTTTTAAATGAAATTCCGTCTAATGCAAGGTAAGGGGCTTCTTCGTCGCTCGTTATTTTTCTTAGCGCAACATGCGATGCCGTTTCTGTCATTCCATAGCTTTGATACGCATTGTTCCAATAGGCTTGGATTGCTTGGTGTTGAGTACTAGATAGTGGCGCGCCACCGATTAATACGGTCGCATCGCGTTGGCTT
Organism: Crocinitomicaceae bacterium; assembly: GCA_044347515.1. Taxonomy (GTDB): domain Bacteria; phylum Bacteroidota; class Bacteroidia; order Flavobacteriales_D; family Crocinitomicaceae; genus UBA952. Next base: position 24,018 of record JBIKUO010000021.1, read on the forward strand.
TGTGCTCCGCAAGTTATAAACGCCATCGCTTGAATAGGTACCAGCGCAACGAAATCTAAGGGCGTTTGAACGAATTCGAGGGGGTTTTTGCAAATAGGTAAGACGTGCAATTCCATGTGTGCCAGCAAGGCGCGTATGACCATTAATTTTCCTCCAATGGTTTGGGTAGAAAGGGCCAGGCCTGCTTTCATTCCAGCCCTTAAACCAAGGTGTTTAATGGTGCGTTCTGCAGAATGCTCAACGAGTTTCTTCGCTAATTGTATAGGTTTCGGATTCCCAGTAGATCCTGAGGTGGTGCATTGAATATAATCTGAACTATTTTCCCATTCTTGGATGAACGATTTGATCTCTTCGATCCGCGATAAATCATGATAAACCAATTCCATATCAAAATTCAATGTCTAAATTAAATCGATTTTTGAGGGTATGGATGTTCGGATTTTTGCGCGCTAAGGCTTGATACTTATCTTTTCCTGTTACCGGTTTTTGTTCGGATTCAGCGACCTCTGTTACTAATAGCTTCACTTCAATGAATCCGTTTTTTAGTTCAGTTTTTAAAAAATCAACAAATTCCTGAAGAATCGGGGTTATGTAAGCTACTTGGACTTCATTATCTACAATCAAGGTGATGGTTTCGTCATTAAGTTTGGGATCGCGTTTAATCAATGCATGATAAAACGTTTCTTTCCCAAGGCCTTTAAGTATGTGAGCATACCTGCGCGTGCAAGAAATCATGGCATCCGCGCTGAATTGATTTCTTGGTTTATCCTCCTCCGGCACCACTTGTTTCATGTGATGCTCAGCCAATTGGGCTTTTATGCTTAAGGTACTTTCGGATAAACTACCTGTAGGTTTTTCAAGCGTATTTGGTTTTTTTTCCAGTTCAACTTTGGGTAAACTAAGCGAAGGCTTTACTGGTTTCTCTTGACTTTGCTGTGGACGTAACGATTGTTTAGCAAAGGGAAGGATACTAATCGGATCCGTTAAGGATTTTTTTTTTCAGCCTCTTGTTGTAAAGAACCTAACTCCATCAGGGTAACTTCGACCAGAAGACGTTGATTTTTCGAAACCTTGTAAGCTACATCTGCCTTACTTAAGGTAAATAAAGCGCGCGTAAGTTGGATTTTTTCCCATGAGGCGGCTTGTTCTTTAAATCGATCTTTAATTTGATCGGTTAACTCCATGAGCGGTAAAGTCCGAACATCTTGTGCCATTAACAGGTTACGAAAATGATCGGCTAGGCCAATGATGAATTGATGTCCGTCAAAACCCTTTTCAATAATGTCATTCAAGGTTAAAATTGAGCCAGCAATGTCCTCTTTTTTAAGGTAGTCTACGATTTTAAAGTAATAGTCGTAATCTAATACATGAAGATTGGTTAGTACCGTTTGGTAGGTAATGTTTCCATTACTGAAGGTCACCAATTGATCAAAAATAGATAAGGCATCACGCAAGGCACCGTCAGCTTTTGTTGCAATGAGGTGTAAGGCTTCGGGTTCTGCGCTAACGTTTTCTTTTTCTGCAATGTTGGTCAGGTGAGCCGCAATGTCTTTCACACTGATTCGACTAAAATCAAAGATTTGACATCTTGAAAGGATGGTTGGAATTATCTTATGCTTTTCCGTAGTGGCTAAAATGAAAATCGCATGTGCAGGCGGTTCCTCAAGCGTCTTAAGAAAGGCATTAAATGCCTGTGAAGTAAGCATGTGAACCTCATCTATGATGTAGACCTTGTAGTTTCCAAGTTGTGGCGCTATGCGCACTTGTTCAATTAATCCTCGAATGTCATCCACGGAATTGTTTGAAGCTGCATCTAATTCATAGATGTTTAGTGAGTTCCCTGAGTTAAATGAAACGCAAGAGTCGCATACATCACAAGCTTCAAGTTGCGGGGTTCGGTTAAAACAATTAATGGTCTTTGCTAGGATACGTGCAGTGGTGGTTTTACCAACACCTCGTGATCCACAAAACAAAAAGGCTTGGGCTAAATGACCAGTAAGTATGGCGTTGCGTAAAGTTCCTGTAATAGACCCTTGGCCTACAACCGTTTCAAAGGTTTGCGGACGATACTTCCTTGCTGAAACAACAAATTCGCTCATACCACAAATGTAACGGATTCTATGTTAAAACGCAGTGGATAATTCGCGTTGTTGATAATTTTTATCTTAATTCCGGATAAAGTGCCCACGGATGGTTTTTCCTTGGTCATATACTTCGATAAAGAAGGTACCAGAATAGCCAGAAACATCAATGAAATTTCCTGTAAAATTCATTTCATGAAATACTTCAGCCCCCTGTGCATTTATAATGCGTAGTTCAACTGGAGCGGAAAAAGTTTGCTTGAAAAATAAGAGGCTCGAGGTGGGATTAGGATAGGTGAGCAATCCATATTCTTCAGAAATTACCGATATGCTATTTTGTTGAGTTAAGGCATTCCATTTATTTAAATAAATCTTAAGGGTACCTGACCGAACATCTCCCCAAACGGCATAACAGGTATCGCCTGAATATACTACACTCATGAAGTCGTTTCCGCTTCCTTCTAAAATGGTGTCATGCGCGGCGGCTTGACTTGAAATGGGATAATCTGGACCAACAGATGCAGATCCAAAGGGTTTCGTTGCAGCAAATATTTCACTTGCTTGATCATACCCATCGTTGGGTGCGTTCCTACGGTCTCGCCACGTGATTACTAAATCCCCTGATTCGTTAAAATCTCCCCAGAGTAAATCTTGTACGCGGTTATTTCCAATGGGATCTTGGTTTACTTTTTGCATTGTTCCCCACGTGCCGCCGCCATCTGTTGATTCCATAAGGTACACATCGGACAGGTCGTTTTGCTCGCTTAAAAAACAGTACGCCAGATGCCCTGGATGCGCTGGGTCTGCAATGAGTTTGCCTGCCCGTTTAAATAAACTATTAGTCACCCCCACATTGAGTCCTTGATATGCGATTTCGTGCGTTATTGTTGTTCCATGATTGGTTGAGCTCGCTAAAACTTGTCGTGGATAAACGGATTGAGAAACCACATAGGATGGATAAACGGCATAGAATTTCCCCGTGCCATCGATGGCTGGGGTAGGCATGGGCTGCGTAATACTGGTTCCCGCCAAATAATTAACGGTATCCATCACGCGTGGATTCATAAAACTCTGACCTCCGTCGATGCTTACACTCACATAGGGATTATATGGTGGGGTAATGAGTGCCGGTTGGTCAGCATTCATCGTAGTTACATAAATCGGTGCGAGCGGAGCATTCCCAGATTGGTCCACCACCATCCACGGTCGATCAATGCACAGTTTATTCGGACAATCTGTTATGTTGATTACCTCAACCGCATTTCCCCAGGATATTCCACCATCCGTTGATTTTCGAACTACCACCTGGCCTTGTGTAAATCCTACATTATCGTAATCAATATAGCACATAAAGGCATTGCCTAAATGATCAAAGCCCAAACTTACATCAGCGGATGAATTTCCCGGTGCGAGGTGCGCTTGAAATATCGGTGCACTCCAGGTTGTTCCCCCGTTGGTGGAGTAGGCGGATTTAATCACGATTTTTTGACCAAATTGAAAGCCCATCCATGCAGCCACAAGATGTTGCGGATTATTTGGGTTAATTGCGATAGAAGGCTCTCCTTCGAAGTAGTTCCCTGAAGATACGAGCACGTTTTGTCCAATGACTATTGAAGAAAGGATACAAAAGCAAAAAAAGACTAAGGTCTTCATTAGTTTCTTCGAATTGGGGTTAGACTATACCCTTGGGCGCGCAAAAGTGCTAAGACGCCATTGGGTCCAGGGAGGTGACCTGCTCCAACGGCAATGAAGGTGTTTTCGCGCTCAATTTGATCCGTAATGACAGGAATCCATTGGGAATTTCGTTTATTTAAAAAGTTCTCAACGAAATTTGGAAATCCTTCAGATTCAGTGATGATGTCGATGTAAAGTGCATCTATGGATTCACTCAAATAGTTTGATAACATGGCATCATAGCCTTGTGTTTGGTTCATACCATCGATTAGCATGCGCACTTGGTCTTCCAATGAAACCGTGTTAATGGTTTGCATTTGCACTTGAATGGATTCTAAGCCCATCATCTTTTTACTTCCTTTCTTAGCCATTTCACCAAATTCTAACTCATAGGATTTGGTTTCTTCTAAAGATTCTTGAAGCATCACACTTGAAAAGAAAAATGGCTTTAAGCGACTATACCGTTTGAACTTCTTTTTACTCATGTGCATGGAATCCAGCGCATAGGTATAAATCAATTGGTATTGCGCATCGGTACAGATGTCACGCAAGGTTTTACCTTCAGGAAGTATGGTCTCTTTCGCTAATTCGATTTTCTGGGCAAGGTCCATGTTCAAATCGACTTCCATGGCAATCATGCTTGACTTATTAAAGGCAGCAGTTAAGGTAGAGTCAATGTTAAACTGCTCTTTGGGCATCATATGAATAGTGCCGAAAAGATAGGATGTATGCTGGCCGTCTTTACTCTTTATTTCATATAACAGTTGACTATTCGCAAGGAATGAGGCAAGTAAAGAAACGAGAAGTACACCTGTTTTCATTCCTTTTTTATTCGAAATCTTTCAAATCCACTGCACCATTGATTTCTGTTGCATCTAAACTGATGTTTAGCGTCATAGGGCCGACATTCAATATCGTTTTATGTGGCATGAGCACCCCGTTTACAGATTTGTAATCAGCATATTCAATTACGGTTGTAGAAGACTCACCATCCTGGTTCATTACCTTAACCGTTTTAGCTTTAAGGTAGGTTGACTTATCGTAGTAATGATAGACTTCACCGCTAGTTCCAAATGCGATTTTAACCACGTAATATGGCGTGCCATTTTCAGATTCAATCCCAATTACTTCTGGTTTATAATTAGAAACTATGGTCTTGATCCAATTCAATTCTGGAATTACACCTTGTTCCATCAAGGCAATAGCAACCTCTTCACTGGTCATTTCTTTTTTCCCTGTTTGCATGTTGAAGCTATACCCGCTTTTACCGTCAAAGTATTGTTTCTGTGCAATCATCCCATTGAATTCCATTTTATCTGCTTGAATTCCCTTGTTGGTGAAATACGAAGTGCTGCTTAAAGGAAATGGAATTTTATCTGATTTCAAGGTGGATTTCTGAACCATCGATTTGATTTTACTTACGGTTTTTGTGGCTGCCTTTAAAGAAGAAGCTTGTGTTAAACTTAAGGTTACCTTGGTAAGCAAGTCATTGATCGATAGGTCAGAGGCGATTTTATCTTTTTTAATATCACCGAATTCATCAAGTTTTGTAACCTGACCATCAGAATCAAAGCGTTTAATTTTTTCCAATACGGCTTCATTTCCTACCACAATGATGTTGTAATTGTTGGCTTTTATGTACTTCGAAGCAATCACTTTAAGATCTGCCGGTGTTATGGCATCTAACTGCTGCAAATACGTTTTGTAATAATCTGCAGGTAGTCCATACCGTTGAATGTTATAGGCAAAACGTGCAATGGTTTGTGGACGTTCCAACGAACGTGCAAAGCTTCCGTTTTTAGTTGCTTTAGTGAGATCAAGTTCATCGGATTTAATATCGTCTGCCAATAAGCGATTTAATTCGTTGACTATTTCCGTAATGGCAGAGTCCGTAACATCATTTCTGAAATTACCACTTACAGACACCCAACCGCCGTTGTTTTGAACATTCAAGCCAGAGTAGCATCCGTAGGTAAAGGCTTTATCTTCACGTAAATTCTGCATAAGTCGTGTTCCAAATCCACCACCACCAAACACATCATTTAATACGGTCATTTTCAAATTATCGGGATTCCCCATGCGCATAGGAATAGGAAACGTAACTTGTATTACGGATTGAACTGCACCTGGTTTGTTAACAAAATACACCTGATTCCCATCCGTTTTGTTTGGATCTTTAAATTGAGGTTGTGCTGGTGCATTTCCGTTCCATGAACCAAAGAATTTTTCGATGTAGGCGTCAGCTTCTGCTCGCGTAATGTCTCCAACGATTACCAAATAGGCACCTTGAGGCGTAAAATGTTGTTTGTAATATCCTTTGATGTCGTCCAGTGTAATTGCTTCAAGTGTTTTAAATGTCATTACCTCACCGTACGGATGATTTGGGAAATTCACTTTAGCCGTAGCATTATTTGCCATGCCTTGTCCTTCTGATTTTAAAGAAACCAAGCCGGATTTAAATTGATCCACAATCCGCGTGTATTCTGATTCAGGAAAAGATGCATTCAAGGTAATGTCCGCCATTAATCCCATTCCTTTTTCAAGGTGTTTTGTTAATGTTGAAAGATATACGTTGGTTGCACTGGCATTTATGGTTGCGCCAATAAAATCAATTTCTTTATCCAATTGATCTTTTGACCTATTTTGCGTGCCAGACATGATTAATGAACCTGTTAATTCATTTAAGCCTGCCTTGTCTCCTTCTAATCCCGGGGTATAGCCTAGTGTCAGGTCAAACGATACTTTAGGTAGTTTGTGGTCTTCTGAAAGAATGACAACCATTCCGTTTTTGGTGGTCCATACTTCTGATTCTTTAAGTTGAATCGGGGTAGGGGTAGCCGCTTTCGGCATGATTGAACGATCAATTTGTGCGTATATGCTGCTGAACGCTAACGCAACGAGGAGTGATAAGGTATATTTCATGATTATTTTTCAGTTGGTAAGTAATATAAAATGACGCGTGCATTATCTGTTAGATAGGTGTTTGCCACGCGTTGGATGTCTTCTTTTGTGACTTTACGATACATTTCAAGCATTTGATTTGTGCGCGCCGCCGTTCCGTAGTATACATAGTTATCCGCCAAGCTTTCTGCAATGCCGGCTACCGATGAGGTAGATTCAACCACTTGTTTTTCGAATTTATTCAACACGGATTGATATTCTTCATCTGAAATTAATTGATCTTTCATGGCTCTGATTTCAATATCAAAAGCATCCTGGATATCGGTCAAAGAAACTCCCTCTTTGGCTAAGGCTAAAAAGATATTCATTCCGCCATCTTCTAATCCATAATTAAATGAGCTCGCGTAAGTAGCGATTTGTTTTTTCTCAATTAGGTTTTTGTTGATGCGTGAACTGTTTCCTCCAGAGAGAATTTCATTCATAAACTCCAATGCGTAGCTGTCTGCATTTTTTTGATCAGGAATTTTATATCCCATAAAAATCCCAGGTAACTGAATGTTGTCGTAAATGGTGTCGGTTATAACACCACGAATTGGCTCCTTATCTTTCTGGGTTCTTCGCACCACGATTGGAGTCGCCTTTAATTTGTTTAACAAAGCAATCGCTGCTTTATCTTTTGTTTTATTAATGTCTTTTGCATCAAACTTACTTTTATCAATGCCATATTTTGCAACGAACTTTTCCGAACTCAGGCTTAGCACATCACGGTATAAGTTGATTGCTTGACCACTAGGGATGGATCCGAAATACTGCTCAATCCATAGTTTGGTTTTTTCAATTGGAATATCACCTGCAATCGAGATGGTAGCATTGTTTGGCACATAAAAATCTTGATAAAATTGTACGTAATCTGCCTCAACTGCTGCATCTAAGTGCTCCATAGAGCCTATAGGAACCCAGCGATACGGATGACTCGGGAAGGCTCGTTTGAACATTTCTGAAATAAAACTCGCATACGGCTGATTGTCTACTCGCTGACGTTTTTCTTCTTTGACTACACTGCGTTGCGTTTCGATTCCTACGTTTTCAACTTTAGCATGCAACATACGCTCACTTTCTAACCAAAGACCTAATTCTAATTGGTTTGAAGGTAAAATTTCATAATAGTATGTTCGATCTTGAGAAGTATTCGCGTTTAAGGTACCTCCGTTTTTTTCCACCAACTTAGAATATTCACCTCGTCCAATGTTTTGAGACCCTTCAAAAAGTAAATGTTCGAAGAAATGCGCAAAACCTGTGCGTTCGGTGTTCTCGTTTTTAGATCCAACATGATATAGAACTGAAACAGCAACGATAGGCGTGCTGTGTTCTTCATGTAAGATTACGTGAATACCGTTAGGTAAATCGTATTCGATGTAATTAATTTTACTTTGTGCAAATCCCGTATTTAAAAGGATCAGTGCAAGTAGTGTTATAAAAATGGACTTCATAGATAAATTTTTGAAGCGCTAATTTACAACAAAGTAGGCAATCCGAATGATGTCGGTTGAAATTTAATCACCATCAAGAAATTGGCCTAAAAATTGTCTACCTTTGAACCATGCAGCGATTGTTACCCTTGGTGTTCTTGTTGTGCTCCATTACCTTTGGACAAACGGTTGTACCCTTTAGGGATTTCAATAATTTTTTCTTGAGTTATGAGAACGGTGGCTTTAAAACCATCGAAATTCAACCGGTAAAAGATTACCAAGCTGGTGACGAATTGGTAGCCTATATTGATACACGTGGAAATTTGAGACTCTATGATGGAAGACAACGAAAGGATATTACCAACCTAAATGTAGAATACCAAGTCTCAGATCATTTATTGGGTTATATGATCGGTCCAACCTTAAATATGTGGGATAAGGGTCGCCTACAAACCTTAACTTACTTCGGTCGGAAGTTTTTAGTGAAAGATTCGTTGATTGTATATGAAGATACGCGATTCAATACCTTAAATGTGTATTGGAAAAAAAATACCATGAGCCTCGCTACCATTATTGGAGAGTTGTCAATTCCAACAACGGTAGGAGAGAACATCTTGGTGTTCAAAGACAATGGGAATTTGTTTAAAGTATTTCAAGATGGAATGATCTATGAAATCTGCGCGTGGAACGGAACCATTGATTTTCAATTGGGTACGGATATCATTTGTTTTAATGACCCAACCACTAGAACCTTTGTCGCATTTGAGCATGGAGAGTTCATTGACGTGGAGAATCAATTTATGAGAAAGTATAAAGCGGGTAGAGGCTTTATCGTGTATGAGGATTTGAATTCAAACTTGTGGTTATATAAAAATGGGGAAAAGACCTTACTAACCAATTTTATTTCTTCTTTTTGGGATGTGAAAGACGATGTGGTGATTTGGGGCGAGAATAATTACCTCTTCACCTATGTGAACGATGAGAAAATTCAAGTCGCTAATTTTATTCCGAATACCTGGGAAATTAAAAACAATACCATTGCATATCGCAATATTATGGGAGGTGTATCTGCCATGGTCAATGGGGTAAATCATGAAATAACGCTGTTGGCCGATTCGGAGTTCAAAATCTATGGAAATTCCGTGTTGGTTAAATTATTCAATAATTCGCATCTCGTTTTGTCTGATGGAAAGGTTATTTCGAATTAATAGCGCCCTAAAATTTCTTGTTCTTTTTCTTTGCACATCGATGTCTGCTGTAGCTCAGGTGCCTGCCTTTGATAAACTTGAACAGTTGTACGATCAAGGAAGGTATCAGCTTGTTTATAGAAAATCTGTCCGTTTATTAAACAAACCTGAATACGACTATTCGCTATTGCCAGAATATTATCAAGCGATTACTGCACTGCAGTTGTTGCGAAATGAGGGCTGGAGAAACAGGCATTCAGAAACCATTGATTTGTCTTTCGATTTTTTAAACGGACTCGGAAAAACTGAAAAAGGCACTAAGTTGAAAGTTAATCATGGGCAAGAATTAGTGTCGCTGCAATCGGATTTAAACGATTGGATTGGAGAAATGTCGCGGGATAAGGAGAATAAGCTGGTTCGAACATATAGCTCAAGTATTCGTGCATTGAATGCGATGCTACGCACGGAGGCAACTGAACCTGCGAGTGCGGCGTGGGAAGCTCCTGTGGGCTTACTCGGAAAGGAACAAGCCGTCGCCATGATAACGTATGCGCAAGCATTCATTGGAACACCTTATGTTTGGGGAGGGGAAGCTCCAGGCGGATTTGATTGCAGTGGCTTTACTTCGTATGTTTTCGCGCAGCAAGGAAAAAAAATACCCAGGGTTTCGAGGGATCAATATGCCTCTTCAGTAAAAGTTGATGCAAAGGATGCATGCATTGGTGATTTAGTCTTCTTTGGACAAGAAGGGGTTGTTAGTCATGTTGGAATTTTAGTTAATGAGCTTGGTAAGCCGAAGCGTATGATTCATTCCAGCAGCAGCAAGGGGGTAATGTTTCAAGATATCGATAATTCGAAGTATTATTCTACTCGAGTTATTGGATATGGGAGGTACTAGCGTTGTCTTTTTTCTTTGTATCCTAAAATTAATACCGTAATCAGGATTAATCCGGTGATAATGCTTAATGGAATAACCCAACGAACAAGGTCGTTTACATTGCTTAGTATGGCCAAGGTAGTGTACACCCAAAGCACGGAAATGGAGCTAACCCCAAGGATTCTAAATCGATATTGATTAGTCCATATTACATCAAAGGTATTAATGTACAATTGGTTAAAAATTGGAATGCTGAACCATGTCCATCGTGATTCCAAAGAATCGGGTACCGCATTGAAGTAAATAATTAAAAAAGCCGTTAAGGCAAAATTGATCACAGAGAGCCATTCCGCTTTGGTTGACCTCGATTTGATCAATAAGTGTATTCCACTGGTGAAAAAAGGCGGCAACAAAAAGAAAACCCAGCGATAGGCATAAACGCTAGTAAATGAAATCGCTTGGTATAAAAAGAATAAAAAAAACAGTGTATTCAATACAAAGACCAAGAGCCAAAAATTGTATTTGATACGTTCTAACATGTTATTCTACGACTTAATTCCGTTGCGCAAACTAATTGCCAAAGGGCACGAGCACCGACATTGGCGTCCCAGTCTCCGCTGCTTCCTGGTGAAACTTCATTCAAATCAAAGCCAATAATTCTTCGACCAGACTCAACCACTTTAAACATTAAAAAACTAAGTTGTTCTAAGGTAAATCCTCCTGCTACTGGAGTTCCCGTATTTGGGCACAGGTTCGGGATTAACCCGTCAATATCGAAGGAAATGTATACGTCGTTAGAAAGGGACTCGATAATTTCTTCGCACTGGGAATTCCATGTTTTACCCATAAATGTTTCTTCCTTCAAGTTCCAATCAAAAAAGGTAGTGATTTTTGGATGTGTAAGGGATAGTTGATGTTCATCCGTAGATAAATCCCGAATTCCAACTTGGACCAACTGGTTTAAATGACTGCAGGATTCAACTACATTGTACATGATGCTTGCATGCGATTGTTCAAATCCTTCATAGGCCTCTCGTAAATCTGCATGCGCATCAATTTGTAGGATGCTAAATGAACTATAATGCGCATTGAGTGCTTGAATCAAACCAAGCGGTGTGGAATGCTCACCCCCCAAAACGGCACAAATTTTACCGGATTGAATGAGGGCTTCAACCCGAGATTTTAGGTTTGTGCTTAGCGCTGTATGTGCTTCGTTAATTTCCGAAATTATTTCTTTGTGCTTTTCCTGCGCTGAATCTTCACCAAGCTGTTCGAGGTCTATGAAATATTCGCTTGCTCTATCATTCAGTGAATCGTTAATGGCTTTCCACTCTTCAGAGATTGGCGTTAAAAATACCTTCGTTTCAAATGCGTCCTTTAGTTTAGGATGAAAGAAGTCGAGTTGTGTGGATGCATCTAATATAGCTTGTGGACCATTGCTCGTTCCTTTGCCATAGGAGGCCGTTGCATCCCAAGGAATAGGAATGATAATAAGATCAGCCTCTCCTTCGGTACATGGAAATCCAAAAATATTTCCATTTGCTACACCTACACCATTGGGATCAAAACTCATTTCCTTGTATTTTTTACATGATAGGCTTCAACACTTGCTCGAACAGATTTGAATTCGCTTAATAACGCATCCGCCTCTGCTTCAGTAACAGGGATTTCATCACACACCATGCGAATGGCACGTTGCACTAATTTTTCATTACTTAATTGCATATCCACCATTTTGTTGCCTTTGACGTGCCCGAGTTTAATCATAAGGGCAGTGGAGATCATGTTGAGCACCAATTTTTGCGCAGTACCAGATTTCATGCGCGTACTTCCAGTAACAAATTCAGGTCCAACTACAGGAACCATTGGGTAGGCAGATTCATTAGCTAAAGGCGAACCGGGATTGCAGGTGATGCCTCCGGTTAAAATTCCTTTTTGGTTTGCGGTACGAATTGCGCCCATTACGTAGGGCGTTGTGCCCGAGGCCGCAATTCCAACGAGGGTGTCTAATTCATTGATTTCATGAGTCATGAGATCAATCCATCCTTGTTTTTCATCGTCCTCTGCAAATTCAACGGCTTTACGTATGGCAAGATCACCTCCGGCAATTAATCCAATCACTACACCATGGTCAACTCCGAAGGTTGGCGGACATTCACTCGCGTCAACAATTCCTAAACGACCGCTGGTTCCTGCGCCCAAATAAAAGAGCCGACCACCTTTGGACATGCGCAGATGACATGCATCAACAAAGGCTTCAATCTGTGGGATGATAAGTTGAATCGCCGCCGCAACTTTAGTATCCTCTGAATTGATTCCGTTGAGAAGCGCGAGGGTGGTAAGTGATTCCAGGTTGTCGTGGTCCGAGGTACTTTCCGTTATTCGTATCATGTTAAATAGGCATAATTTTCTTCCGAAACTAAATCCACTTCTACACGGTTTTTAAGTGTTGTAGATAAGCTTAAACCAACAAAATCCGCTTTTATAGGGTATCTTCGATGTTGTCGATCAACTAAAACTAAGGTTTTAATGGAGTGGGTTGCTTGCTGCAAGAATTTAATCAGTGCATATTGCATGGTTTTCCCAGAATTGATCACATCATCTACTAACACGATGTATCCATGCTTTAAATCGGCTTCAGGAATGGAAAGACCAATTGGACTTGCCCATGGTTCATCTTTGTTGATTTCAATTTCAAACAGTTGTGTATTTAGGCCACCGTAGGAGTCAATCACCGATTTAAGCTGCGTTGCAAGTAAAAAACCATTACCTTGAATACCGCCTATGAAGATTTTTTCCTGCTCTGTACATTGCTCCAAAATCTGGTAGGCGAGACGGGTAATCTTTTGATGTATTTCCTGGTGTTTTAGAATTACCTGCATGGTCAAATTTTCTATGCAAATATACGCTTAATTCGTAAGTGCTTTCAATAGGTAGTGAATTGTGTGCACTTTCCTTACCTTCGCTTTGTGAAAATGGTGGAAACGGCTACGTATTGGTTGAAATTCATGTCATTCAGACGGGGTGTGAACTTCGTGGGATTAGTTTTTAGTTATTACACCTCACGAATCATAAAAAAAAGCATACCTCTTGGCTTGCCTTTTCATGTGAGTATGGAGCCAACCACGGCCTGTAATTTAGGTTGCCCGGAATGTCCAAGTGGCTTGAAAAAATTTACGCGACCAACCGGTAAGATGGAGTTGGTACGTCATGAAAAATGGTTGAAAGAACTTTCGAAAACAGTGTTTTACGTCACCTATTATTTCCAGGGAGAACCCTTCCTAAATCCTCAATTTTTAGAAATGATAAAAGCAGCAAAACGTTACCGAATGTTTACCGCAACCTCAACCAATGCACATTTTATTACCCAAGACAACGCGGAGGAAGTAGTTAGAAGTGGATTGGATCAATTGATAATTTCAGTAGACGGGGTTACGCAAGAAGTTTATGAGCAATACCGAGTGCATGGCGATTTAGAAAAAGTTTGGAGAGCTACGGAAGCCTTGGTTAAAGCAAAACAAAAGCTCAATTCGAGCACCCCTAAATTAATATTTCAATGCCTTGCGGTTAAGCCGAATGAACATGAGATTCCCTTCGTTTTTGAAAAGGCTAAGGCGCTAGGGGTAGATGAAGTACGTATTAAATCAGCACAATTATATGATTACAAATATGGGAATCCGCTGATGCCAGAAAATGAATATTATAGCAGGTATAAAAAAAACAGAAAAGGTATCTACGAATTAAAAAGTCCAGGGGGTAATCATTGCTGGCGAATGTGGTCGGGCAGTGTTGTTACTTGGGACGGAAAGGTTGTTCCTTGTTGTTTTGATAAAGATGCAATGCATTCAATGGGTGAACTATCAACAGATTCCTTTAATGAGATTTGGCATTCCCGAAATTATAAGGCGTTTAGAAATAGTATTCTCCTAAATCGACAAGGGATTGATATATGTCGGAATTGTAGCGAGGGGGCAAACGTTTGGAAATAATTTTTTTTTAAAAAACGAATTAGTTTTATCGGAAAATATTAATTTAGATAAACTTTAAACTAAATTATTATGGAAAATGAAAAAATGAATGTGATGGGCTTGGTGGGTATGATTTTGGGAATTTTAGCAGTGGTAATTTCCTTTGTACCTTGTTTAGGAATGTATGCTATGTATCCGGGAATTGTTGGGATAATTTTTAGTGCTTTAGGCTTGAGAAAAGTTAAAAAAGGCATGGCAATTGCTGGACTTGTTTGTTCGGTTTTAGGAACGAGCATAGCTACATGGCAGTTTTATGCAATTAAAGAAGGTGTTGAAGAACTTAATAAAAATATTGAAGAGTTAAATAACGAATACCCTGCCCCACCTGTAGAATAAACAGAGGTATGCTAAATTCACTCGCTAAAAAGATTCACCTTGGTGGATCTTTTTTTATTTTCAATTTTGTTTTTACTGTTTTATCTTTTGTTATTCTGGTCTATTTGTTTTATTTAATGATTAATGGGGGATCTAATGGAATTCAATGTGTTTATAAGTCCAATTTAGGCTATGAATGTCCGACATGTGGGTTTACACGATGTTTCATCGATTATTTGAAACTTGATTTTACGACAGGATATAATCGAAATAATATATCAATTTACTACTTTATTTTTGCTGTTTATTTTGCTTTTTCCCGATTTTCATGGGTTATCCATAACTTCCTTTTAGATACTAAAAAGCCTTCTCGCAAAATAATTACACTTGACATAACTTTACTTGTTCTAGCATTTGTTATAATAAATTTGTTGTTGGCTTTATCGTATTAATTGACACACTTTTTTATCTAAATTGTTCTAAGAATAGTTTAATTTTTTATTTTTGGTTCGAAACATTAAAATTATAATTTCATGGAAACCATTGCAGCGTCTTTTTTAATTCTATTTCTTTTTGTCATTGGAATCGCTATTTTCTACCTCATTTGTTATTGGAAAATTTTTAGTAAAGCGGGTATGCCGGGTTGGGCTATTTTAGTTCCCGTATACAACTTATACGTGTACACTAAGATTATAAAGCGTCCAAGTTGGTGGTTAGCCATATATTTCGTTCCAAACTTGATATCCTTAATTATAAGTCTTGCAATAAATAGTATGCCTGAAATTATTATAGCTTCAGTTGTAATCTCCTTTATTGTATATATAGCTGTTATAGTTATCGGTATTTTAGATACGGTTAAGTTAGCTCGAGTTTTTGGAAAAGACAGTGGGTTTGCTTTAGGGCTAATATTTCTTGGTTTCATATTCGTTCCAATTCTTGCCTTTGGGACGGCAGAATATGAAATCAGTAATGCGTCTTCAGGTGAATTATTAGACTAAAAACAATACTTAATAGTAAAAATGCCCTTCGGGGCATTTTTTTTTGAAAATTATTTTTTACTCATGCGAATCGGCTGTCGAAAATTCAGCGATTCTCTTGTGATTCAATAATAAATCTTTACCTTTGTATCGTCTTACAAAAAGTTTGTAGGCTACATAAAAATTATTTTAATCAATATTGGCATGTATTTAGATTCAACCAAGAAAAAAGAAATTTTCAGTAAATTCGGGGGTTCCGAAACAAATACTGGATCTGTGGAAGGACAAATTGCTTTGTTTTCTTTCCGAATTAGTCACTTAACAGAACACTTAAAGAAAAATCGTAAAGATTACGGTACGCAACGTGCACTTCAGTTGTTAGTTGGTAAGCGTAGAAGTCTTTTAGATTATCTTAAGCGAAATGATATTGAAAAATACCGTGCGTTAATTAAGGAGTTAGGACTTCGTCGTTAATCACAGGGATTTAAATTTTATTGGAGAGGGGACGTTCGGCTATGTCGAGGTTCCCTTTTTTTCTTTAAAAGACAATAGGATTGTAGGACATTGAGACATTTAGAGGTTGTAATGTAGAAAAATAGTTAATCAATTGATAAAGAAGCATAATTTTAAACAATTGTTAGTTTGGAAGGAATCTATGGATTTGGTCAAACATGTTTATCGGTTAACTTCTGCATTGCCTGAAAAGGAACGTTTCACACTGGTAAGCCAAATGAATCGAGCTGTTATTTCTATTCCTTCTAATATTGCAGAAGGATCAGGAAGAACAACCGAACGTGAATTTATTAGATACTTGGAAATAGCTATTTCATCTAGTTATGAATTAGAAACCCAATTACTACTAATAAAAGATTTATATGCCAGTGATGTTGACGACGTGTTATTGAAACTTGATCAAATCCAACTTAAAATTCGTGCATTGCGAAAGAAACTTTTATCTGATGAATCAAATCGAGTTAAATTATAATTTCACAATGTCCAAAAGTCTAAAAGTCTAAAAGTCTAAATGTCTAAATGTCCAAAAGTCTAAAAGTCTAAATGTCTAAATGTCTAAATGTCCAAAAGTCTAAATGTCTAAAAGTCTAAAAGTCCAAATGTCTAAAAGTCTAAAAGTCCAAATGTCCAAATGTCTAAATGTCCAAATGTCTAAAAGTCCAAATAAGTAAATAAATAATCATGAATATAGGTTTAAAAAAATCCATCAATACGGGTGGAAAAGAAATCAGTGTCGAAACTGGTAAATTAGCAAAACAAGCAGATGGTTCTGTTGTTGTTCGAATGGGAGACACCATGCTTTTAGCCACAGTGGTTGCGGCTCCTGAAGCTAAAGAAGGGGTAGATTTCCTTCCGCTCACTGTAGATTATCGTGAAAAATATGCTGCTGCGGGTAGATTCCCAGGTGGGTTCTTTCGTCGCGAAGCGCGTCCATCGGAAAGTGAAATTTTAGTTATGCGTCTAGTAGACCGTGCTTTACGACCACTTTTCCCAGATGATTATCATGCAGAAGTGCAATTAATGATTCAGTTGTTATCATACGACGGTCAAAATAATCCGGATGCATTGTGTGGTTTTGCAGCATCAGCGGCAATTGCAGTTTCTAACATTCCGTTTAACGGACCAATGTCTGAAGTTCGTGTAGCACGAGTGAATGGTGAGTACATCATCAATCCTACGAAAGACGAAATGCACGGTGCTGATATGGATGTCATGATTGCAGGTACTGAAAAAGACATCAACATGCTCGAAGGCGAGATGAAAGAAGTATCAGAAGAAGATTTAGTAGAAGTAATTAAAATTGCGCATGCTGCAATCAAGGAGCAATGTGCTTTTCAAGTTGCTTTAGGTGCTGAAATCGCAAGTGCTCATCCAAAGCGTGTATATTCTCATGAAGTTCATAACGACGATGTAAAAGCGCGTGTATATGAATTAGGAATGGAAAAATGTAAGGATGTTGCACGTATGGGCTTGGCTAACAAAGCAAAACGTACCGAATTATTCGATGCGATCAAAGCAGAGATTAAAGCATCTTACACGGAAGAAGAGTTAGCAGAAATAGGAAAATTCATCGGGGTTTATTTTTCTGAAGTTAAAAAGAAAGCCGTTCGTTGGGTAATGCTTAACGAGCGCAAACGATTAGACGGACGTGGATTCGATGAAATTCGTCCGATTTGGTCTGAAATTGATTACTTACCAAACGTTCACGGTTCTGCCGTATTTACCCGAGGGGAGACACAATCACTTACAACACTTACCTTAGGTGGTAAAATGGACGAGCAGTTAATTGATGGTGCTACCTTCCGTGGTACTGAGAAATTCATGCTTCATTATAATTTCCCTCCATTCTCAACCGGTGAAGCAAAACCACTTCGTGGAACTTCTCGTCGAGAAATTGGACACGGTAACCTTGCACTTCGTGCTTTGAAGCCCGTATTGCCTGCTGATAATCCATATACGATTCGTATCGTTTCTGACATCCTTGAGTCAAATGGATCTTCTTCCATGGCAACGGTTTGTGCGGGTACGCTAGCACTTATGGACGGCGGGGTTAAAATCACTGCACCCGTTTCAGGAATTGCAATGGGTCTTGTAGCTGATGAAGGTAAATTCGCTGTATTGTCTGATATCTTAGGAGATGAAGACCACTTAGGGGATATGGACTTTAAAGTAACGGGTACCGCAAAAGGAATCACAGCGTGTCAAATGGACATTAAAGTGGATGGGTTACCTTATGAAGTGTTAATTCAGGCCTTGCATCAAGCAAGAGCAGGACGTTTACACATCTTAAACAAGATTACTGAAACTATTGCTGAGCCACGCGACAATTACAAAGCGTCTACGCCTAGAATCGAGGGAATCATCATTCCAAATGAAATGATCGGTGCGGTAATCGGACCAGGTGGTAAAATTATCCAAGGACTTCAAAAAGAAACAGGAACTACAATCACGATTGAGGAATTACCGAACGGTGAAGGTTCAGTTCAAATTCTCTCTAATGATGGTCCTAGCATGGAAGAAGCACTTCGACGAGTTAAGTTAATCGCCTTTCCACCACAAGTGGAAGATGGCGCTACATACGAAGGAAAAATCAAATCCATCAAGGAGTTTGGTTGCTTCGTAGAGATTATTCCAGGAACCGATGGATTAATTCATATTTCTGAATTTTCATGGGAAAAAGTAGCTAAAATGGAGGATGTGTGTAAAGAGGGTGAAATTTTAACCTTCAAAGTGATGGGTAAAGATCCAAAAACTAAAAAATGGAAGTTATCACGTAAGGTTTTACTTCCGAAACCAGAGAATAATTAATTGCTAAAAGGGGGAGATTTTTTCTCCCCTTTTTTATCGTAGTTTATATGTTATTAATTATACTAGTGTACATTTGTTAAAAAAATATCATGAAGAAATTTTTATTTGTTTATTTAACCCTGGTTGTTCTTAATTTAAACGCGCAGCCTTTATTTTACGAACCGTTTACCTATACACCGAGCAACGTAAATGGCTTATTCCTGCAGTCAAACGCGGTATGGAAAAATGCCAATACTGGAGATTCAATTTTTGTAGTTGCCAACAGTTTGTCGTATCCTGGCTTAGCGGCCTCACAGGGAGAGAAAGTAGCATTTGATGGAGCGGGAGTAGATAATTACCGTGCATTCACGCAACAAACAAGCGGTGAGGTTTATGCTTCGTTTGTCATGAACGTTGCGTCGCTCGGACTAATGAATACTACTGGAACCTACGTACTAACGTTATTGGAAAACAATTCAACCTCTGCTTTTGGCGCCTGTTTGTGGTTGAAGAAAAGTGCCACTGCCGGAAAATTTAATATTGGTATTTCCAACAGAAGTAATTCTGCGGTTAGTTATTTGCCTGCCGATCTAGATACGCTAACCTCACATTTTATTGTTTTATCTTATGAAATTATTGCAGGAAGCGCCAATGATGTTTCATCCATTTGGTTAAATACCGCGCAATTCGGTGGTTCAGAACCAGCATCATCAGCTTCTGCCCTTGGAGGTACCGATTTATCAGTAGCTGGAATAGGAAGATTAATGCTTCGTCAGCCTGCAACCACAGCAAACGCACCATTTGTTCAATTCGATGAAATTCGAGTGGGTACAACTTGGAACGATGTAACGCCTTGTGCAGCACCAACCACCTATTATCAAGACTTAGATGGTGATTCTTTTGGTAATCCAAACGCAGCGATACAAGCTTGTATGCCCATGGCAGGATTGGTGTTAAACAATCAAGACTGTAATGATAACAATGCCGCAATCAACCCGAATACTGTTTGGTATGCAGATGCAGATGGTGATGGGTTTGGAAATCTGGCCATTACACAAACAGCATGTGCACAACCGAATGGATATGTTGCAAATAATACCGATTGTAATGATAACAATGCGCTAGCGAATGTCGTAACTACTTGGTATGCCGATGCCGATGGCGATGGGTATGGAAACGTAGCAACTTCAATGCAAAATTGTGGTCAGCCGGCAGGTTACGTTGCTAACAGTACGGATTGTAATGATGCCTCCGCGGCGGTTAATCCTGGAGCGGTTGAAATTTTCAACGGCATTGATGATAACTGTAATAATTCAGTAGATGAAGGATTTACCCCAATAAACTACTATTTAGATAATGACGGAGACGGAGTTGGTGGAAATACGTTCGTTGTAGGGATAACATCACCTGGACCGAACTATGTATTAACTACCGGAGATTGTAACGACAACAGCGCTGTTATGTATCCAGGGAACACAGAAACGTGTGATAACCTTGATAATGATTGTGATGCATCAATTGATGAAGGCTTGATTTTCCTGACCTATTTTCAGGATTCAGATGGAGATACGTATGGCAATCTTTCAGTCACCCTTTCTGCGTGCAGCGCTCCTCAAGGGTATGTTCTGAATAGCACCGATTGTAACGATCAGAATAGTGCCATTAATCCGGGTGCACAAGACATTCCAGGGAATGGAATTGATGAGGATTGCAGTGGTTTAGATGCACCAATTGTAGCTGCCCAACTCGGTCTATATGAGTTTACTCAAGCTTCTGGATGTCCTGTATTAGCAAATACGGTTACCACACAGCCAGCAAACGCAAGCTTCTCCATTTATACTAATGTTGGCGGAACTTGTACGGCTGCTGCTAATGTATTTAACAACAATACATGGAACACCACGGGTACAATCAATTTGAATAACTATAACGAGTTTTCTGTTCAAGCGGATTCTTGTTTTGGTCTATCCTTAACTAAACTTGCGTTTACTCATAAGGTTAGTAATGTAAATACCATTCCAACATGGCATTTACGTTCAAGTGTAGATAATTTTGCAAACGATATTGCTTCTGATTCAATTACTACGAATGTTATTTTAAATGATACAGTGACCTTAGGTGCAGCGTTCGCTAACTTAAATCAAGTTACGTTTAGATTTTACATAACCGGAATTTCAACCGCTGGAGCGACGTGGAGAAATGACAATGTGAGCCTTTGGGGCTTCATTAATTCAGTGCAACCGCAAACGTTTTATGCGGATACTGACGGTGATGGGTTTGGTGATGCTGCCAATACCTTACTTTCTTGTACCTTACCTGCTGGGTATTCCACAAACAATACAGATTGTGATGATTCAAATGCACAAATCAACCCCAACACGATTTGGTACTTAGATAGCGATCAAGACGGTTATGGAGATCCAAATAACTTTACTACGTCATGCCTAACTCCTCCAGGGACAGTATTGAATGGAGACGATTGCGATGATACCAACGCTCAATTGAATTTGTTAGAAATGTACTATGTGGATGCGGATGGCGATGGATTTGGGGATGAGGCTACGGGTGTTGAAACGTGCGCTCAACCGGCAAATACTGTAACGGTAGGTGGTGATTGTGATGATGCAAATGATCAAATTTATCCAGGTGCAACAGAAATCTGTGATGAATTAGATAATAACTGCGACGGAAATACCGATGAGGGCTTACCATCAATTACCTATTACGAAGACCTTGACGAAGATGGTTTTGGTTCAAATGTTTCTTTGGTTTCTTGCGATAGCCTTGGATTAGGATATTCTTTAGAAACAGGAGATTGCGATGATGACAACGACCAAGTGTATCCTGGTGCAACCGAAGTGTTGGATAATGGCATCGATGAAAACTGTGATGGATTTGATAATTATGCGGGTTTAACAGATGTATCAGTTCTTTCCATGGCATTAACTCCAAATCCTTCTGAAGGCGATATAACCATTACAGTGTCGAATAATGAGCAATTTGAGTTAACAATTTGCGATGTAACCGGCAAACTGGTGCTTTCCTTAAAGAACATAGTGAATGGTACCTCGGTATCTAGTCGCTCATGGGCACCCGGAACATATTTCGTAACATTACGTCAAAATCAACAACAAATCGTTTCAAAATTAATGGTGAAATAAGTTGATTTTACTTGACTTTAATCAAAGCCGTCGTAAGACGGCTTTTTTTGTTTTATGAAACCCGTTAGGAATTCACTAATTTTATATCAAATTGTAACTCCTGATGGATCAATTCGTCATGGATTAAACCCTTTTTATGCTAAAAAATATACTTTTCTTTTTACTTATCGCGTTGATTGGAAATGCGAACGCGCAATACTGGCAACAACAGGTTGATTATCGGATTGAAGTCAAGTTGGACGACAAAACTCACCGGCTTTACGGGGAAATAGCCTTTGATTATCTCAACAATTCTCCGAGTACCTTGGATTCCTTGTACATTCACGTATGGCCGAATGCCTATAAAAATGGAAAGAGTGCATTGGCCGAACAGTTGGAAGGAGAAGGTAAGAAATTATCCACGATCGATACCGCCAAATTAGGTGGTATTTCTGCGTTAGATTTTAAAATTAATGGCAGTACCGTATCTTGGTCTTTTCATCCGGATCATGAAGATATCGTACTAATCAAATTAGCACAACCCTTAGCCCCTGGAAAACAGCTTACGCTAACTACACCGTTTATGGTTAAAATCCCTTCGGGTTCTATTTCTCGGTTGGGTCACATCGGACAATCCTATCAAATTACCCAATGGTATCCGAAACCTGCAGTATTCGATCACAAAGGATGGCATCCAATCCCTTACTTAAATCAAGGAGAGTTTTATTCTGAATACGGTTCATTTGATGTGTCTATCACCGTACCGAAGAACT
The DNA here is from genome assembly GCA_044347515.1 of Crocinitomicaceae bacterium. Classification (GTDB taxonomy): domain Bacteria; phylum Bacteroidota; class Bacteroidia; order Flavobacteriales_D; family Crocinitomicaceae; genus UBA952. Next base: position 46,740 of record JBIKUO010000021.1, read on the forward strand.
ATGTAGTTGGTGCTACCGGAGAGCTTCAGAATTCAACAGAGGCTTCCTTTTTAGATTCTTTAGCGCAGGATACAAAAACTCGAATCTCTGAAATTATAGCCCTGCCATCCGGAAATTTAAGGGATTCATTTCCACCTTCTGCTTCCGAATGGAAAACACTTCGCTATGTACAGGATAAGGTGCATGATTTTGCGTGGTTTGCGGACAAACGATACAAGGTTTTAAAAGGATCGGTGAAGTTACCTGAATCGGGTCGAAACGTTACCACATGGGCCCTGTTTACTCCGGCCAACGCCTTAAATTGGCAAAATGCGATTGAATATATTAATGACGGTACCTATTACTATTCAAAATGGAATGGAGATTATCCATATTCGGCTGTTACCGCGGTTGATGGAACGATTAGTGCGGGTGGGGGTATGGAATATCCAATGATAACGGTAATTGGAAATGCAAGCTCTGCACGAGAACTGGAGGTAGTGATTGTACACGAGGTCGGTCACAATTGGTTTTATGGAATTCTAGGATCCAATGAGCGTCAACACGGTTGGATGGATGAAGGAATGAATACCGCCAATGAAATGCGCTATGTCGCTACTAAATATCCAGATAACCAAGACCTATCCGACATGGTGCTCGGGGGTAAGCTGCATTTGAATGACCTTGATCACCACGACATGGGAGATATTTTTTACCGCTTTTTGGCAGTTGTTGATGCAGACCAACCCATTGAAACGCATTCAGCGGATTTCTCTTCTGCAAATTACGGGGCCATTATGTATCAGAAAACAGGGTTGATTTTTCAGTATTTAAGAAATTATTTAGGTGATGAACTCTATGATCAATGCATGCATCGCTACTATAATCTATATCAGTTTAAACATCCATACCCTGAGGATATGCAACGCGTGGTAGAAGGCGTGTCCGGTCGTAAACTGGATTGGTTATTTGGGGATTTAATTCAAACAACGAACATTATTGATTATAAAATCAAAAAAGCTCAGCGCGTTGAACCCTTGAATACCTTTACGGTAAAGGTTAAGAATAAAGGCAGTGTGGCAGGTCCGATCGGTGTTTCTTCCCTAGATAAAGCAGGTGTGATTTTAGAAACACAATGGACAAACCCTACCGATAAACGCTCAACCTTAATTTTCAAAGGTAATCCTGCAATCAATGAATTTGCCATCGACCCGAATCGAAATATCCCAGAATTAAATCGATCAAACAATCGGATATTAGTCAATAAGTCCTTATTTAAAAAGCATGAACCGCTAACCCTTGAATTTATGTTTGGTGATCATGAAGCCAACAAAACCAATGTGTTTTGGACCCCGATGATGGCCTTTAATCATTCTGATCGTACGATGCTTGGCGTAGCGGTACATAATTTCGGTCTTCCATTCAAACCGGTTCAATATTTCATTGCGCCTATGTTT
>JBIKUO010000061.1:0-3893 GCA_044347515.1 Crocinitomicaceae bacterium
ATTCACATTAAAGTGATTCATGCCTTTATAGACGGGATTGAGCGGCAGTTAGGACTGCAATAAGCGTTTAGACAAGTTTAAAGGAATACAAAGGTCTAAAGATTTCGACTGAGGGGATGATTTCGTCACATAATACATGCATTATATGTCACCTCCCTCATTCCCTCCTCGAGGAGGGAAGTAAGAAGACAACGAAGGGTGGTGTAAAAAAGTAAAGGAAATGGTCCCCAAGTCTTAGGCCGCTCCACTTGCTAGGAAATAAAAACAGCAAATTCTAATTTATTACCCGGCTGATTCCATAGGAATCACATGTATTTATATTGTAGCTTAACAAGAAAATGTTTGAACCCGATAGGGGTCGTATAATGATGAGTTTTATTTAGATTTTCACAATTATCAGATCGATAGAATTAATATTTGTTGAGTAATTTTTATTATTATTTTTAAATAAAAATTATAATGAAAACAATAACCAAAGAAATACTCAAAACCATCAGTATAAATTCTTTAAATAAAGCAGCAAAGGACTTTAAGGTAGTTAAAAAAAGTTATTATTGCGAAGAAAATCTGCGTTACATTGTTGCTCATAATTTGAATAGTGAACTATCCAAATTGGAAATTGCATCTTTCCCAAATGAAACTTCTCAAAGTTATAAAATTGTTTTTCAGTATCCTTATTCACCCAATAGAAATACTGTCAAAAAAACTTACAAAGCGGATATTGCTTTAATTAGGTCAACAGCGGAAAGATACAATTTTAAGGAAACAGGAGTATTTTACAAAAAATATTTTCGTCGAATGTTGTTTGAAAATAAAATATTCACATTTAAGGTAAATGAAAAAAAAGACATTTCCATTTATTTTAATACTACATTAAATTCTTTCTGTAAATGTTCAAAATATGATAAAAATGGATTCCTAACTGAAGAAAAGCCAATTGATGATAAAGAAGTCTATGAAATCTACAAAAAATATAACGATAACAAAATTGAACCTACAGATTTTGAACAGGATGAATACCAAGGAAACGCATTAATTATTGAACTTAAACAATTCAGCACGGAAGAAAAAATCATAGAAGACATCGAAAGAATTTATCATATGTCAGACAAATCAAAAGGAAGTGAGTTTTTCAAATATGGTATATTTCTTACTTTTGGATTCAATTCCATGAATGACTTAGCAAGTGTTCGTGAATATGTTAAATCAAAAAGTAATAGTGAGGGGAGGATTCTTGTTGGCTGGATTTTGCCTGAGGAAGAAAAACCAACTCCGGAGTGGGTTTGGTTATAATTAGACAATAATGATCAAATTGCTCACGAGTTCAGAAGAATTATAATCCACTCAAAACAAAGTGCGTCCCGCCAAGCGAACATCAACTATACATTCCTTAACAATCCGTTGCCTTCGCTTGGCGACAAAGTCATAAACGGAATCGCGCAGCCCACGAGGAAAAAGCCATCCCAAGCGCAGTACGAACAAGTATCCCTTTAAAAAAGGCAACAGCTTCAAGACCGCCGTGGATTTACTGTACAGTTGATTTCCATCGAAAAAATATACGGTATCCTCTTCCCTTTTATATAACGGATGCTTACTAAGAAATTCGTTAGCTGCTGCTGTATCCAAGGCCGAAAATAAGATCTTGGAATCTTTCTCATGGGTTAAGATAAAGGTCACTACCCGATTGCACAAGGGACAATCGCCATCATAAAAAAGTATGGGTTGCTTAGATAACATTTCGGACCCCATACCATGAAAATTCTTCCCCGGAAACGAGCATTATCTGTGCGGATGGAAAGCGTTCTTGAAAATACCCCAAATCCGTTTCCTTGAATGGAAAGGGTTCCGTACTCAACAAAACCACGTCAGGATTGAGCTCTTCCAGATCGCTCAGCATAGGGTATCGCCCCATTTCAACACAATTCGCGTAACCAATCGCTTGCATATACGCATCGATGTAGGTGTCCTTTCCCACGACCATCTCCGGAGCTTTCCAGATAAAATAAAGCGCCTTTTTGCCTTGACCTTTGGTTTTATTTTCATCAAAATAGGTCTTCCACCGGGTAATCCATCCCAATGATTCTTCCTCCAACTCTAAGATTTCGCCCAGTGAGGTCAACATGGAATACATGTCTTGAATGGAATTCACATCGCTCATCCAAACTGGGGCAAATTCACCCAATGCCGCAATGTCTTCTTGTCGGTTTTCTTCTTTATTCCCAATAATTAAATCCGGCTTGAGTGCCCTAATTTTATCAATATCAGGCGTTTTCGTTCCCCCAATCCGAGGTTTTGATACGTACCATTCGTCGGGATAAATACAGAACTTAGTGATGGCCACTACCCGATCGCCTAGCCCTAAAGCGTATAGGAATTCAGTAATGGAAGGAACCAATGAAATAATCCGTTGTGGATTCCTAGGAATCGAAACGAAGTCACCCAATTGATCGCTACATTCAGGCATTAGGCCATCGCTGAAATGATGTCGTATCGCGTTACAATATGCGACTTACCGTCGGCTAATTCAACCAAAACAGCGGGCGTATCTTTGTTAATCAATTTGCAAAGTTCTTCCACTGGGGTGTTGTGGTTAACCACTGGAAATGCAGCCCTCATAATGGATGAAATTGGAGCATCTCGGAGTGATGGATCATCAACCAACACTTGATACATGTGACTGTCTTCAATAGAACCCACAATTTTCCCATCCTTTAATACTGGAATTTGCGAAATCCCATAGGTGCGCATTTTTGCGATGGCGTGAGAAACCAATTCCTCCGCATAAACGGTTACTAAGGGCTTGTCTTTATGTTTGGCTACCAAATCACCAGCGGTTAGCATTTCCTCTTCTAAAAATCCGCGCTCCCGCATCCAATCGTCGTTGAACATTTTCCCTACATAGCGGCTACCGTGGTCGTGAAACAACACCACCACTACATCGTCTTTGGTCAGTTGTTCTCCCATCTGTAGCAAACCTTTGATGGCAGCTCCTGCAGAATTCCCTACGAAAATCCCTTCCTCTCTTGCCAATCTTCGGGTATAAACCGCCGCATCTTTGTCGGTCACTTTTTCAAAATGATCGATGACATCAAAATCCACATTGGCTGGTAAAATATCTTCTCCGATCCCTTCGGTGATGTAGGGATAGATTTCATTTTCGTCAAATATTCCCGTTTCTTTATACTTCTTAAACACCGAGCCATAGGTGTCGATTCCCCAAATCTTAATGTTGGGATTCTTTTCTTTCAAATATTTACCTACCCCTGAAATGGTTCCTCCTGTTCCTACTCCAACAATAAAATGGGTAATTTTTCCGTCGGTTTGTTCCCAAATCTCGGGTCCCGTTTGCTCGTAATGCGCGGTACGATTAGATAAATTATCGTATTGATTCACATACCAAGAGTTCGGGATTTCCTGAGCTAAACGTCGTGAAACGGAATAATATGAACGTGGATCAGTTGGTTCAACGGCCGTAGGACATACCACCACCTCAGCGCCTACTGCCCGAAGGATATCCATTTTTTCCTTGGATTGCTTATCGTTCAATACACAAATTAGCTTATATCCTTTAATGATACAAGCCAAGGCTAAGCCCATACCCGTATTCCCAGAGGTACCTTCAATTACTGTTCCTCCTGGCTTTAAAATCCCAGCTTTCTCGGCATCTTCGATCATTTTAACTGCCATACGATCCTTTACAGAATTGCCTGGATTGGTAGTTTCCACTTTCGCTAAAATCAGACCTGGGATATCCTTGGTCAGTTTGTTTATTTTGATAAGCGGGGTATTCCCAATGGTCTCAAGGACGTTATTAAAGATTCGCATGCAAGAAGTTTTGACAAAATTAGCAATAAAAGGAATGTGCTAGGTTAGCATAAAACAGTGATTTTACC
>JBIKUO010000062.1:0-3854 GCA_044347515.1 Crocinitomicaceae bacterium
AGTAGAAATCAAATTTGAAATGCCTAAGTATTTATGGGATTAAACAGTGATTACATAGATGGGCAAACACCCCTTAATGAAGAAGAACAGAACGGACTACTCATTCCTTCCATTACTACCCGTGAAGAATTAGACTCCGTCAGAGGGGATGAGCTCCCTGGGTGCGGGTTTAACCCACACCCAGGGATTAAGAACAATTTTTTCTATCTTTGAACTATTAATACCTGTTTCAATGATAGAAAACCCAGAAAAGAAGTTAAAACAACTGCGTGAGTTAAAGAATTACACACAAGAATATATGGCCACGGAATTGGGTTTGAGTACGCGGGCCTATTCTAAAATTGAGGCCGGAGAAACTCAATTAACCATTAACCGTTTAAATGAAATCTCACGGGTTTTGGGCATTGAACCCATGGAAATCTTGGGGTTTGACCACAAGAACATATTCAATAACTGCACCCAGGAAGGTGACAACAGCACCATGGGGTCTTCAAGCTATTCCATGCCAGACAAATTACTTGAGCAGTACGAATTGCGTATTCAACAGCTCGAGAGTGAGGTGCTTTTTCTGCGTACGCTGGTTAAATAATGCCACTACCGATACCAAGGATTTAAAATCCTTGGTATCGGGGTTGAGCTTCAAAGCAATCTAGGATTCCAGCGGAAACCTATGATATATTATGATTGTATAAAATAAATGTACGACCCCGTGGGGGTCGCATGTGTTGCGGGTTTATTCTGGGTGTGGGTTTAAACCCGCACCCAGGGTAATTGATTGCCATGATTTTAGGGATTACTCGCTTACGCAATGTTCATCTTAGCGCTGCGATGTTGAACTCGTGAACCCAGGGGGTGTGCTTCAAAACCATTGAAAAGCCAGTTGCTGCGCAACTTCACCTTTTTTATTTTACATTGCTGACAAAAGCTTGGTATTCGGGAGTATACGCCAAGGTTTAGTTCAACATAGCGAAGCGACGTTGAACGTATGAACCCTGGGGGAGGTATGCTTCAAAACCATTGAAAAGCTACCACTTCGTGGTTTTTCTTTTTTATTTCTGGCCATTCACCCAAGCAAGCTTGGCTCTGTCCTTAAATAAAAAAACCTAGCGATGCTAGGCTTTTCAATGGTTTTGGCGGAGAGAGAGGGATTCGAACCCTCGATACACTTTTGGCGTATACACACTTTCCAGGCGTGCTCCTTCAACCACTCGGACACCTCTCCAATGCAGGCACAAAGGTATTCCATTTTTTCGGTGTAACAAAACGCCGGTTCCCGACGTAAAATAATTTCGTGATTTTCAGTTTGGTTAAGCGCGATTTCACATAAATTAGCAAAATTTTTCTCATGTCTGGTTCTTATCATAAAATCTCGTTTGCCGGTGTCCTTATTACCATTGGAATTGTTTTCGGTGACATTGGTACTTCACCACTCTATGTTTTTCAAGCCATAACCGGACAAGGAGCCCATTTAAGTAGAGATTTTGTGGTAGGTGGATTATCCTGTGTGATATGGACCTTGATTCTGCTCGCCACGATCAAGTACATTTATTTTGCGCTCAATGCAGATAACAACGGCGAAGGAGGAATTTTTGCCCTCTTTGCCTTACTGAAAGAACGAAATGTTCGTTGGGTGGTTATTCCAGCACTCATCGGCTGTGCTACCTTGCTGGCGGACGGGTTCATTACTCCCGCCATTTCCATTTCCTCTGCTGTGGAAGGCATTAATAACATTAATCCCGATGTGCCCGTGATCCCCATTGTCGTTGGAATCATCATTGCCTTGTTTACAATTCAACAGTTTGGCACATCTGCCATTGGAAAGGCCTTTGGTCCAATTATGGTCATTTGGTTCTCATACCTTGCTTATTTGGGGGCTATAAATATTTATAAAAACCCAGCAGTCTTAGCTGCATTTAATCCCTACGAAGCTTTTCATTTTGTAACTACTGTTCCCGGAGGGTTTGCTGCCTTGGGCGCCGTATTTCTTTGCACCACCGGAGCAGAGGCACTGTACTCCGATCTAGGCCACTGCGGTAAAGGAAACATTCGCATCAGTTGGGCGGTGATTTCTGCCGTATTAGTGTTTCATTATTTGGGTCAAGCAGCCCTATGTACTTCTGAAGGCTTTACCTTGGCTAAAGGAGCAACCGTATTCTATAGCATGGTACCAAAAAACCAATTAATTTTTGCGGTAATTATTGCTACGGCGGCTACCATTATTGCGTCCCAGGCCCTAATCACGGGGGTTTTCACCCTGATGAATGAGGCCATCAAACTAAAACTTTGGACCAACCTTAAAGTGAAGTTTCCCTCCGATCACCAAGGACAGATTTACATTCCCTTTATTAATTGGGTGTTGATGCTCGGGTGTTTAATGGTAATTGCCATTTTTAGAAAATCGAGTGCAATGGAGCATACCTATGGTCTAGCCATAACTATAGATATGGTGATGACATCCATGCTTTTAGGATTTTTGTTAATGTTAAAAAACCCAAGGGCTCGTGGTTTTTATGTCTTAATATTTACCGTTTTTATTTTAATAGAAGGCGTCTTTTTACTTTCGAATCTTGGTAAAATAGTATCTGGTGGTTGGTTTACTTTGATTTTAGCAAGTGCGTTTTTCTCTTTATTATTTCTTTACTACAAGGCGCGAGAATTGCGAAGAAATATTACCGAATACCTACCGATGACCGCGGTTACACCCCTATTAGAAGCGGTGAAAAAAGATCAGACAATCCCGTATGAGGCAACTAACTTAGTGTTTCCAACGCGGAGTAATTCCCATGACAAACTGGATTTAACGGTATATCATTCCCTGTTCATGAAGCGCCCACGCAAAGCTGGCGTGATTTGGTTTCTTCATTTAGACATCCTGAATGAACCGTGGGGTGTACACTATTCCGTACACGAAGTAATTGACGGTTCTTGCTATTACGTCTCCTTACAATTAGGATTTAAAGAAGAACACCGCATTGAATATATGATGCGTAAAATTCATTGTACGATGGTCGAGAAAGGCGAACTCACCAATGAAAGTGTCTTTGAATGCATTAAAGACCGGGTGGGCCAAGTCGACTTCAAATTCATTGTATTGAATTCTAGAGTATCCACGGATAATGCGCTTACCGCGTTTCAAATTTTGTGTGTTAAAGCCTATCGCTTCGTTAAGTCTACCGGGTTAAAGCCTGCGGAAGATTTCGGACTGGACAAAACCAATGTTGAGGTGGACTATATTCCAATTTCAGTTACAGCGCAGGTGAATCAAGAACTGACAGAAGATTACGAGGACTATTCAGCAACAAAAAACACAAACTAGGCCTAGGCTAAGCGCTTTCTCCAGCGATTACCCTACAAAAACCGGCTTGATGGGGATTGGTTGAAGTTCCTAAATACCACATTAATTTAGTCAGCGCGGCTTCAGTAGTAAGGTCTGTACCGTTCCAAGCGCCTAATTCGGCCAATAAATGTCCGGACGCGTATTTTCCAGGTTGGATACTTCCGCTCGTGCATTGGGAAATCGTAACAAGAATTCCACCCTGTTCCACATACGCAGATAATACCTTGGCAAAGGCGTCGTGATTTGGGGTATTCCCTGAACCAAAGGCTTCAATGACCACGGCACGGTGTACTTCTGGGTTAAATACCGATTGGTAGGCACTGAGATTAATGCCGGGATATAGTTTAATTAATCCCACACGAGCGTCGAGCTGCTTAAAATATGCGGTGTTGGTCTTCGGGTGCTCAAGTAACTCATTCGTGTGAATTTCAATTTCAACCCCCGCAACCCCTAACAACGGATAGTTCGGCGAATCAAAGGCATCAAATTGGTGCGCAGAAATTTTAGATACCCGATT
>JBIKUO010000022.1:0-42333 GCA_044347515.1 Crocinitomicaceae bacterium
TTCAAAGAAGGGGTCGGCCATTTGATTACGTACGGCGGGGGAAAGGGTGTCAAAGGCAGTGCGTCCTTTCTTAAACATAAGGCTGGCATATTTACGTTGAATATTATCCGCGATGCATGGAAGCTTATTGCTTTTAGCGAATTCAATGAGTGGCGCATAATCAGTTTCATAATTAGGCCACAGGCGCAAGGAATCTTTCAAGCTCTTTTCGGGAAATGCGCCCTGCACGTAACGGGTTAATACGGCTTGTTGATCTTGCTCAAACATTTCAAAACCCAACATCAAGTTCGCCCCGTGTTGATCGAATGCATCCTGCGTTAATTCCAACTGCAACCAATGCACGATTGGATTATCATGATATTCACCAAAAAGCACCAAATTTCCTGCTAAACTTTTTGATTTGAGGTTTTTGTACGTTACCGCCTTCCCTTTGGCATTATAAATCACAAAAGCTTTATCGTGTTGACTAAAACACAGGGAACTCCAAAGGAAGCAACAACTGATCAATAAAATTTTCATAGCGTAGATTTCTTACGAAGGTAAGTAATCTGAACTTAATCTAACAAGGTATGCAAGGCCTCTTGAATGTGACTAGACTTAACAGCACCTACGATTTCAGCCATAAATCCCTTGATGAGCATATCGGTAGCTTTTGTTTCACTAATTCCCCGAGCCCTCAAGAAAAATAAGGCTTGTTGATCCAGTTGTCCGGTGGTAGAGCCGTGAGAACATTTAACATCATCCGCATAAATTTCTAGTTCCGGTTTCGCATTGATGGTGGCTAAATCCGATAACAGAATGTTTTTATTGGATTGGTATGCATTGATTTTCTGTGCGTCTTGATACACCTTCACTTTGCCATTGAATACGCCTGTCGCCTTATCCGAGAGTACGCCCTTATAATTCTCATCTGAGGTACAATTAGGGGCCATATGATGCACATAGGTGTGGTTGTCAATGTGGTTGTTTTCACGACCAATGAATGCGCCGTATAGTTGGGTGTGGGTGCCTTCTTCTTGTGAAAATACCTCGATCTCATTCCGCGTAAAATGGGTTTTCGCTGTCAGGGTTTGTAACGCAAACGTACTGTCTTTTTGTTGGTAGATCCGTTGCGTGTGAAATCCGTAATGTGTTCCCTTGGTTTGTTGTAACATGTCTGTATGCAGATCAGCCCCTGGGCCAATAAAGAAATCAAACAGGACATTCGCGTAGGATTCTTCGCTTGTTCCCTCAAAGAACACCTCCAATTGAGCACTGGCGTGATTACCCAAAACGAGTTGATGATGTAAAATCAAGCCGGTATGTTCACCTTGAAGACGGTGGATGATTCGTATGGGCTTGATAAGCTTAGTGTTTGCATCAATGCGTATCGCTACTCCACCTTGAGCGGTTAATGCATTGATGTGCTGTACATGCCCCTGGATCGTGCAGGCATTCCATGCGGTGGAATCGAGGTCACCAGAAAAATATATATGTAATCCAGCGCTAGGTTCTGAACAATGCCACGTTCCGTTTTCAAAAATAATATCAATCGAATCAGAACTGGGAAGTGGGTCTGCGCTTTGATTAATTTTTACGGGGCTTAATTTCAGTGCCGCCACTCGGCCGAGCCGCGTATATTTCCAAGCCTCATCTCGGGTGGTTGGAAAATGATGTTGGAATTCAACCCCGTCCTTGGCTGCTTGCAATAATGCGGCTGGCAGGTTTAATTGGGTTGGCTCAAGTTGCTTACAAAAGTCGATTAATGTACCACTCATTACTCCGCTGTTTTAATCCAATCGTATCCTTTTTCCTCTAATTCTAAGGCTAATTCTTTTCCTCCAGTTTTCACAATTTTCCCATCGTACAACACGTGAACGAAATCGGGAATAATATAATCCAGTAGGCGCTGATAGTGTGTAATAACAAGGGTAGCGTTTTCCTTGGATTTCAAGGCATTTACCCCTCCGGCCACAATGCGAAGCGCATCAATATCCAAGCCTGAATCGGTTTCATCTAGTACCGCTAATTTAGGTTCAAGCATAGCCATTTGAAAAATCTCATTGCGCTTTTTCTCACCGCCAGAAAATCCTTCGTTCACTGCACGAGAAGCCAAGGATGCATCAAGTGCTACCAAGGCTGATTTTTCTTTAACTAAGGTTAAAAAGTCTTTAGCTGAAAGCGCGGGTAAGCCTTTATGTTCACGAATTTCATTGATGGCTGTTTTCAAAAAATTCACATTCGAAACACCTGGAATTTCTACCGGATATTGAAACGCTAGAAACACCCCTTCGCGCGCGCGGTCCTCAATTGACATCTCTAATAAATCTTGGTCTTCAAAGGTTATGGTGCCTGACGTTACTTCATAATCTTCTTTGCCTGCAAGAACGCTTGCCAAGGTGCTTTTTCCTGCTCCGTTTGGTCCCATAATCGCATGAACCTCCCCGGCTTTTATTTCAAGGGTTAAGCCTTTTAAAATTTCTGTCCCATTAATGGACACATGTAAATCGGTTATTTTTAACATAAGTTTATCTTCAAAATTCTATCCAACACTTCCTTCTAAACTAATACTCAATAATTTTTGTGCCTCAACAGCAAACTCCATTGGCAATTGATTGAGGACTTCTTTACAATATCCATTGACGATTAAGCTAATGGCTTTTTCTTCCGAAATCCCTCGTTGCTGACAATAGAACAATTGGTCCTCTCCAATTTTTGAGGTGGTTGCCTCATGTTCAATTTGCGCTGAAGCATTTTTACATTCGATATATGGAAAGGTATGTGCACCGCAGATGCTGCCCATCAATAAGGAATCACATTGGGAGAAATTCCGGGCATGATCCGCTTGCTTGTGTATCTGAACAAGACCACGATACGAATTCTGGGAATGGCCTGCTGAAATACCTTTTGAAATAATGGTACTTTTCGTATGTTTTCCAAGGTGGATCATTTTTGTGCCCGTATCCGCTTGTTGAAAATTATTCGTTACCGCTACGGAAAAAAACTCCCCAACAGAATAATCCCCTTTAAGGATACACGATGGATATTTCCACGTAACGGCAGAGCCGGTTTCTACTTGAGTCCAAGAAATTTTCGCGTGCGCTTCACAAAGACCCCGTTTCGTAACAAAATTAAAGACCCCACCTTTACCCTCCTTATCTCCCGGATACCAATTTTGAACGGTTGAATATTTAATTTCTGCATTATTCAATGCAATTAATTCTACTACTGCGGCATGCAATTGGTTTTCATCCCGTTGAGGGGCCGTACACCCTTCTAAATAGGACACATAGGATGACTCGTCTGCAATCACCAAGGTGCGCTCAAATTGTCCGGTTCCTCCGGCGTTGATTCGAAAATAGGTAGACAATTCCATGGGACAGCGAACGCCTTTTGGTATATAACAAAAAGACCCATCCGAGAAAACGGCTGAATTCAGTGCGGCATAAAAATTATCAGTGATTGGAACCACGGTTCCTAAATATTGTTTGACGAGGTCGGGATGTTCTTGAACCGCTTCTGAAAAGGAACAAAAAATAATACCTAACTCAGCGAGTTTCGCTTTAAACGAGGTACCCACAGATACAGAATCCATTACAAAATCTACCGCTACACCGGTTAGGCGTTGCTGCTCTTCCAATGAAATCCCAAGTTTAGACATGGTTTCTTTCATTTCCGGATCAACATCATCCCACGATTCATACTTCTTAGTTTGTTTTGGCGCGGCGTAATAGGAGATGGCTTGAAAATCTGGTTTTTTATAATTTACATGAGCCCAATCGGGTTCCTTCATGGTTTTCCAAACTTCAAACGCTTTCAAGCGATAATCCAACAACCAAGAAGGCTCGTTTTTTTTCGATGAAATGAGATGAATGATTTGTTCGGTTAATCCCGCTGGAACAACATCTGAATCAATATCGGAGATAAAGCCATATTGGTATTCTTTATCTGCTAGATCTTTAGCTAATTCGTTTTCAGTATACCCTGCCATGATTATACGGAAAAAGACTCACCGCATCCACAGGTACGGTCAGCATTTGGATTATTAAACACAAAGCCTTTACCATTCAATCCGCCGGAAAAATCTAGGGTAGTACCGATCAGATATAGGTAACTTTTGCGGTCTACGACCACTTTAACCCCATTATTCTCGAATGCAGCATCTTGTTCAGATTCTTGATTATCAAAGGTTAATTGATACATAAGTCCTGAACAGCCTCCACCGGAAACCCCAACGCGAATAAAAAATCCATCCTTCCCTTCATCTTCCATCAAGCGAAGGGCTTGCTTCTTGGCCTGATCTGTAACGGTTATCATCTTATTTAGATTAATTTTAAATAGTGACTGCAAAAATACCACAAAAGAGGTATAGGTTGCAAGTACTTAAAACAAAAAATCCCTAAAACAGTTTAGGGATTTCTGAAATAAGGAAAGAACAGGTTCTTTTCCAAGTATGATTATCGATTAACCTCAATGACTTTCGTGTATAACTCTTCGGTAGAAGACTTAAAAACCAAGGTATATGTTCCATTCATTAAATCATTCATATGCAATGATTTTGCATCGGATACAGGTATAGTAGGCATAAATTGTCCATTCGATGCCACAATTTCAATAAATTCAATCCGAGCATCACTCCAAATAATGGTTGCATTTCCGGTAGATGCATTACACACCACTTGCACTTTATCATCCTCTAACTTCACTGGAATTTCTTGGTTTGCTCTTACAAAGGTTGTAGCTGTAAAGGCTAAGACTAAGGTTAAAATAAGTGTTTTCATGGCTTGTAGTTTTGGTTATTACAGTTCAAAGGTGGGGTTGATTCCACGCAATTGCAACAATTAAAGGCGTTTACGGAAGAAAATACCATTTGTTACATAAAACAGCCTACGTAGAACTACGTAGGCATATTAATATTCAACAAAACCTTAGATATAGTCAAATACACCTACCGAATAGTCATTTAACAAAAGACACTAGAATCTTTCAATTAAATTGGTTGAAGAAATAAGGAGAGATACAGGTGGCTTCTTAAATTGAGTTACTGCTTGGAGAGGCAGAAAAGTTTCTAGTCAAAAGTTTTTTCGCACTCGATTTAGTTACAGAAGCCCCTGTTTTTTTTAAAAAACCACTCAGGCATTATGCCTACTACGATAGAAGGGAAGCTTAGGCTTCCTTTCTTTTTTTATACAATAACGGCCTGCTGGGTGCCGCATCATTCTCAAAATTCGATACTTGTAACTCCAAAATGTATGACCCATCTTCTACATCGGATGGAACATAAATTAATTCGGTAATCGTACGATCGCGCACCGGATTTTGGGGAACATTCCAAAACGCATGATGAAACGCCAAGATTCCACCATCAATTTCCTTATCTACTGAAGGTATGTCCACTAACAGGTGTTTAATGCCGCATTCGTTTAATTTCTGTACACAAGCAACATCCATATAGGTTGGATTGGTATCGGAATAATTCGTTGTACCTTTTGATAGGTCATTGGGCTCTGTGCGAATTACCAAGGCGTCACACGGACTAATATTGCGCAATTGCTCCGCGGTAATTACCCTATCTTCCCCAATAACTTTCGGGCTTATCGTTATTAACTGGGCTTCAAAAAAAAATTGATTAAAACACGACGATACCGGGAAAACCTCCTTGGAAATATGTCCATGTGATTCAGTATGCGTTCCATGACCATGCGGATTAAAATAAATATCCCTGAAATTCACAGCGCCTCCCAGTTCCACACTGCCAACAAATCCATTTTCCATTACGGGCGAAATGCGTGGACTATTCAAATACCATGCGCGTACCCCATGCGTGGAAACACCAATAGAAAGATCTATAAACTCGGTGGTATCGATAAACCAATCTTTATCTAGATAAAATTTCATGTTCAAAACTAATTAATTCCCCTTACTTGACAATTGTATGTAAATAAAGTTGAACCCGATTAATATCCACTGCATATAATGAACTTATCTTTGCATTATGGAACAAAAGGATTTACTGAAAGAAATCATTTCGCATTGTAAAGAGTATGGGTATGTTTTCCCCTCTTCGGAAATATATGACGGCTTAGCCGCTACGTATGATTACGGGCAACTTGGTGCTGAATTGAAAAATAACATCAAAACGTATTGGTGGAAAGCTATGACGCAATTAAATAGCAACATCGTTGGTATTGATTCCGCCATCTTTATGCATCCAACCACATGGAAAGCATCCGGACATGTCGATGCATTTAATGATCCGTTAATTGATAATAAGGATTCAAAAAAACGCTACCGTGCAGATGTGCTGCTTGAAGAATACCTTGAAAAGCAAACCCAGAAAATTCAAAAAGAGGTAGAAAAAGGGGAGAAACGTTTTGGAGACAGTTTCGATAAAACACAATTTATTGCCACGAACCCCAACGTGCTGCGTATTAAGGAAAAACAAACCCAAGTGCAAGAGCGCATGAAAACCGCGCTTAATGAAAGTAACTTAGAGGACCTACGCCAACTCATCCTTGACCTTGAAATCGTTTGTCCGATTTCTGGATCTAAAAACTGGACAGAAGTTCGTCAATTCAATTTAATGTTCTCTACCTCGCTGGGTTCTGTTGCGGGAGAATCTTCCACCATTTATTTGCGACCAGAAACGGCACAAGGAATTTTCGTGAACTTTTTGAATGTTCAAAAATCAGGAAGAATGAAGATCCCGTTTGGCATTGCACAGATTGGGAAGGCTTTCCGTAATGAAATCGTAGCACGCCAATTTATTTTTAGGATGCGTGAATTCGAACAGATGGAAATGCAATTCTTTGTTAAACCGGGTGAAGAACTTAGCTGGTATGAACACTGGAAAGAAGCAAGAAAAAAATGGCATTTAAACCTAGGTTTAGGGGAGAAAAACTACCGGTTCCATGACCACATTAAATTGGCGCACTATGCCAATGCGGCCTGTGACATCGAATTTAATTTCCCAATGGGATTTAAGGAACTTGAAGGGATTCACTCACGAACGGATTTCGATCTTAAACAACATGAAATCCATTCAGGGAAAAAACTACAGTATTTCGATCCGTCTACGAATGAAAGTTATGTTCCATTTGTTATTGAAACATCCGTTGGATTGGACCGAATGTTCCTTTCTGTGTTAAGTGCTTCGTATACCGAGGAAAAACTTGAGGACGGCAGTGAACGTACCGTGTTAAAAATTCCAGCGGCCTTGGCGCCCTATAAAATTGCGGTACTACCCCTGATTAAAAAAGACGGGTTGCCAGAAAAAGCGCAAGAAATCATGCGTATGTTGCAATTAGATTACACCATTCAATACGACGAAAAAGATTCTATTGGAAAGCGCTACCGCCGTCAAGATGCCATTGGAACTCCGTTTGCAATTACCGTAGACCACGAAACCCTCGAGTCAAATACAGTAACCATACGAAATCGAGATACCATGGTTCAAGAACGAATCGCTATTGACTTATTACCTGCCTTTTTAAACACGCATTGCAGTTGGTCTTCCTTATTAGGTGCATTAGCATAGCGATTGTTTCTTATTTAATAAGTACCTCTTTGGTATTCAGTCAGTTGATTAATGAGCCTACTCATGCGTTTGACAACCTTCCATTTCTGAATTCCCAATACATTAAAAACGCGCAATTAAACGAATTGTACGGGACAATCTATACCAAACTCCCAGGAGAAATGATCCTAAAAACAAGAGGGTTTGTTCGGTATCAATTTGATTCGTTGGGACAAACAACTTCCATGCTTTCGTACCGCCCACATCTTGCATTCATTGATTCTATATGCTACCATTTTCAATATTCGAATGCTCGATTAACTGAAATAAAGGCCCTTAGAAAAAAAGATTACTCCATTCAATTCTTTACCTATTCAAACGATAAGCTTAGTAATACCGAAGAACGCATAGGACTCCTATCGACTGGAGAAGAAATTCAAACCAATTCCCTTTCGTATGTGGATGAAATCCTAGGAACTGATCACCTGACCACCATTTCATATCAGGGAGGAAATCCTTATAAAAACATTCGAAGAACTTATGACGTATTAAACAACCTGACCCGTGAAGAATCCATAGATTATTTGAGCCAAGATACCGTCACAACCTGGTATACGTATGATGAGAATTCGAAACTTACCCATAAAAAAACACGAGATGGTGAACGCTTGGAAGAATTAGTAATAAGCTACCAATCCAATCAAGAAGTTGAGGCGATAAAGTTTTATACCAATGGCCAACTTAGCAAAGAAATACAAATTATTTATCAGGCGGAAAACCAGACCTTAAGTTCCGTCATTCGTTTGGATCACCGCTCAAAACTGATGGAAATAATACGGTTTTAGTACTTATTTAGATTTTTTACTTACCGCAAAGGCAATTCCAAAAATCACAATTAAACCCACAAAAATCATGAAGAATGACGAAATGCCGTCTGTATTTGCTAAAATCATACGTGAATTGTTTAATAACTTTAAGTTACCGAAATAAATCAGGTAAGCCTCCCGCAATTACAATTAATAACTTCTTGTTTATCAAACACATATAGCCCTCGAACATTCAATTCAATTTCAGCAAAAAATCATCCTAACTTATTTTTAACTTTGCAGAAAAAAAAATAATGTTTCGAACGCATACCTGCGGTGAATTAAGAGCCGAGCACATAGGAAAAGAAGTAACACTCAGTGGATGGGTGCAAAAATCAAGGGATTTAGGAGGGATGACCTTCATCGACCTGAGAGACCGGTATGGCATCACCCAGTTGGCATTCAATCTAGAAAAGGATCAAGCCCTTTGTCTAGAGGCCCGAAAACTTGGACGAGAATTTGTCATTCAGGCGGTTGGAACCGTGATTGAACGCTCCAGTAAAAATCAACACTTAGCCACCGGGCATATTGAAATCGAAGTGTCTTCGTTTCGCGTGCTCAATGCATCCAAAACTCCTCCATTTACCATTGAAGATCAAACGGACGGGGGCGATGAACTACGAATGCAATATCGTTATTTAGACTTGCGACGCACGCCAGTTCAGCAAAAACTCATTCTTCGCAATAAGGTAGCGCTTGAAACACGAAAGTACCTTGATCAACTCGGTTTTATGGATGTGGAAACGCCGGTGTTAATTAAATCTACCCCGGAAGGCGCCCGCGATTTTGTGGTGCCTAGCCGTATGAATCCCGGTCAGTTTTATGCCCTTCCCCAGTCCCCGCAAACCTTCAAGCAATTGCTCATGGTTTCCGGACTGGATCGCTACTACCAAATCGTGAAATGTTTTCGCGATGAGGATTTACGTGCAGACCGTCAACCGGAATTCACGCAAATCGATTGCGAGATGGCCTTTGTGGAACAAGAAGACATTTTACAGGTTTTCGAAGGCTTAATTAAATACCTGTTTGCGGCGGTAAAAGGCATCGAGTTTACCGAGCCCTTCCCTCGAATGACTTATGACGAAGCCATTCATATGTACGGATCAGATAAACCGGACTTGCGCTTCGGAATGAAATTCAATTACTTGCACGCGCTTCAAGGCAAAGGCTTTGCCATCTTTGATCAGGCAGAAACGGTTATCGGTATTGTGGTAGAAGGCGCAGCAGAATACACCCGCAAGCAACTGGATGAACTCACAGAATGGGTTAAGCGGCCACAAATTGGTGCCAAAGGCTTAGTGTATGTAAAATACAATGCAGACGGTAGCATCAAATCTTCGGTAGATAAATTCTATAACGAAGCGGACTTTCAAACCTTGGCCACTGCACACAACATAAACGCCGGTGATTTGTTATTGGTATTGAGTGGGGAATTAGCCAAAACACAAAAACAAATGAATGAACTTCGTCTTCATGTAGCGCAACAACAAGGACTTCGAAACACAGGCGAATTTTGTCCGGTTTGGGTATTGGATTTCCCCTTGTTAGAAAAAGACGAAGCGTCAGGAAGGTATTTTGCGATGCATCACCCGTTTACATCACCGAAACCCGAAGACATTGGGCTCATGGATTCTAATCCAGGAGCCATTCGTGCGAATGCTTATGACTTGGCTATGAATGGTGTAGAATTAGGTGGAGGATCCATTCGAATTCATGACCGCACCTTACAAGAAAAGATGTTCGCTTTGTTAGGATTTACTCCGGAGCAAGCGCAAGAACAATTCGGCTTCTTGATGGGTGCCTTTGAATACGGAGCGCCGCCGCATGGTGGACTCGCCTTTGGCTTAGATCGTTTAGTAGCGACCATGTCGGGTGAAGAATCCATTCGTGATTTCATTGCCTTCCCCAAAAACAACAGCGGCAGAGATACAATGATCGACGCGCCGTCCATGCTAGAACCTACTCAATTAACCGAATTAGGAATTAATTTACTCCCCAATGAACATTGATCACTTACAAGATCGAATTGCACCCTTGCGTGCCCAGTTAATTGACCACCCAGTATACCGGCAAATTGCTACGGAAGAAGAATTGAAGGCCTTTACGGAAGAACATGTCTTTGCCGTATGGGATTTTATGAGTTTACTCAAAAGTTTACAACAGCACCTTACCTGCGTGCAAGTGCCTTGGATGCCTACAAAAAATAAAGAAACACGTCGATTTATCAATGAAATTGTGGTGGGCGAAGAGAGTGATTTTGATGCAAGTGGAAAGACCATGAGCCATTTTGAGATGTATTTACAGGCGATGCAATCCATGGGAGCGAACACCCAAGAAATGGGGCGATTCATTGAATTGATTTCAAACCAAATACCTATAGAAGAAGCCTTAGATGCGTGTGCAATTAATCCGGAAACGAAGGCTTTTGTTCGCTTT
Source organism: Crocinitomicaceae bacterium (assembly GCA_044347515.1). GTDB lineage: Bacteria > Bacteroidota > Bacteroidia > Flavobacteriales_D > Crocinitomicaceae > UBA952. The sequence continues at coordinate 10,798 of JBIKUO010000022.1, forward strand.
ACTTTTTCGATCATTCAGCGCGGAAAAATCCATGAAATCGCCTCTGTATTTACCTTTGGGCGTGAGGATTTAATTCCGGAAATGTTTATTGAAATGGTGAAAGAATTAAAGGCTAATCATCCGTCAACCCTAAATGATTTTCTGTTTTATTTAGAACGCCACATTGAAGTAGACGGCGAAGACCATGGTCCACTTTCCTTGAAATTAATGGACGAAGTGTGCGAAGGGGACTCCACCAAATGGGAAGAAGCAACCCAAGTAGCCGAGGAGGCTTTGCGCATGCGAATTCACTTATGGGATGGCGTGGTAAGAAAAGCCTCAACCTTAGTAAACGCGTAATCATTCTGTTCCACGGGATTTGAAATCCCGTGGAACAGAGATATCAGCATCCATCCTTGGAGTAGGGATTATTCTTACACCGCTTTCCGAACGACTGGTTTTATATTATTAAACTCTTGATTTTTTTGATTTCGTTCTTCTTCCAAATCATAGTCATCTTGAAGACCCATCCAAAATTTTGCACTGGTGTTGAAGAACTTTGCAAATCGAATGGCAGTATCTGCTGTAATTCTTCGCTTACCCTTGATTATCTCCGAAATACGGGTTTGAGGAAGGAACGTTTCCTTTGCCAATCGATAGGCAGAAATCTGCATCGGAATTAAGAATTCCTCTAACAAGATTTCACCCGGATGTATATTTTTTAGCTTTTCCATATCTACCTAGTTAATGGTAATCTACAATTTTTGTTTCATATGCATCATTGCTGACCCACTTAAAGATGATTCGCCATTGATTGTTAATCCGAATACTGAAGTATTCATGCAAATCACCTTTTAGTTTTTCCAGTCGGTTAGATGGTGGAATGCGAAGATCAACAATATCTTGTGCGTTGTTTATCATTCTTAATTTTCTTCGCGCTACCTCTTGAATTTCAACGGGCAATTTTCTTGAAGGGTTACCGTTCCAAATTTTTTCACATTCTTTATCGCCAAAACTTTTGATCATTAATAACGCTTTGCGTTAGTAACGCCAAAGATAAGTAATTATTTTACTTTGAGGAATTTTTATTATCAGATTGCTTCCCGGGTGCGGGTTTAATGGTTGGCGCTACACTCCTGAAAACTGAACGTTGAAGTAATTCTCGATTTTCTAGGGGTGCGCCCTTCGACAGGCTCAGGGAGCGCACCTCCCCTAATTTTATTCAGTTTTAGCGGTCCCTGAGCCTGTCGAAGGGCCGCTTTCAATGAACCAAAGGCATTCAGCGCTTTTTCTGCACTACCGCCCCCTGCGCTTCGCTAACCAAGGAGGAAGTTGTTTTTCTTGCGGGCGTTCCACTAATTTCTGACTTAAATCCGCGCGACCAGCACGTTTTAATCGGCTTGAAATCCATTCTTGGTTTTCGCGCTTGTACCAGAAAAAATAACGATTCTGGTTCTTTTTCTCTTCCGGTGATTTTGCGGTAAATACAGGTTTTAAGGTGTACGGATGTAAGCCGGTATAATAAATTACCTCAGCCACGGTCATGGGTGTAGGGGTAAAATCCTGCACTTGCTCCAATTTAAAGCCCATGTCCTTGGTTTCGGCCGCTAATTCGGCCATGTCCGTTTCCTCACACCCCGGATGCGAGGAGATGAAATATGGGATTAAGGGTTGATTTAAGTTATGCTTGGCAGAAATGGCCTCGTATTTATCCTTGAACTGGTGGAAATACTTAAAGGAGGGCTTCCGCATCATGCGCAAGGTATTGTCGGCGGTATGTTCAGGCGCTACTTTCAAGCGTCCACTCACGTGACGTGTTACGACTTGCTCCAAGTATTCGTCGTGATTTCCGTCTTCGTTGTTCTTGTTAAAATCATCCACTAATAAGTCATAGCGGATTCCAGAACCCACAAAGGCTTTCTTGATTTTCGGATGGGAATCAATCTTACGATACAACTCGGTCATGGGTTTGTGCGAGGTATCCAGGTTATTGCAAATCACAGGATGGATACAACTTGGAGCTACACAACGGGCACAAATGCTTTCGTCTTTGCCTTTCATTTTATACATGTTGGCCGAAGGTCCGCCCACATCCGATAAATACCCTTTAAAATCAGGATGAGCCGCAATTTCCTCTAATTCCTTCATAATTGAACCCTCACTGCGCGAGGCAATGAATTTGCCTTGGTGCGCGGAAATTGTACAAAAACTGCAGCCCCCAAAACATCCGCGGTGAATGTTCAAGGAAAACTTGATCATTTCATAGGCGGGGATTGTCCCACGCTTCTTATACTTTGGATGGGGTAAGCGCGTGTAGGGCAATTCAAACGAAGCATCGATTTCGTTTTCAGTCATGGTGGGATATGGCGGATTCACCACCAGGCGTTGATCCCCTACTTCTTGCAAAATACGATTGGCACTAAGTTTATTGGATTCTACCTCCACGATTTTAAAATTGGCGGCATAGGCCACCTTGTCTTTCAAACATTCTTCATGGCTTGCCAAAGAAACCGTTTCCCAGTGTTTATTTTTTAATACGTCTTCCTCCTTGTTATGCACATAGGCAATTTGTGGCAAGGTGCGAATTTGTTCGAAGGGAACTCCTTTTTTCAAAAGCTTAAGGAACGTACGTAAGGGTTGTTCCCCCATGCCATAGACTAAGGCATCTGCTTTACTGTCTACTAAAATGGATGGAAAGAGCTTATCCGCCCAATAGTCGTAATGCGTTACCCGCCGCAAAGAGGCTTCAATCCCTCCCAACAACACGGGTACATCCGGAAAAAGTTCTTTTAAGATATTCGAATACACGGTACTCGCATAATCCGGACGAAATCCGGCTACGCCGCCTGGGGTGTAGGCATCCGTAGAACGCAAGCGTTTACCTGCGGTGTAATGATTCACCATGGAATCCATACAACCGGCAGTCACCCCAAAGAAATATTTTGGTTTGCCAAGTTTTTTGAAATCACGCAAATCGTCTCGCCAGTTCGGTTGAGCAATGATACCAATACGAAACCCTTCGTCTTCAATGATGCGACCAATTACCGCTGTTCCAAAAGAAGGATGGTCAACGTAGGCATCACCAGAAATTAAAATAACATCAAAGGCATCCCACCCACGCTTTTCAGCTTCTTTGAGTGATAAGGGCAACCAATCGGAAAGTGGACGTTCTTGCATGCCGTAAAATTACGAAAAGCACGGCAGGGTATGAACGAATTAGTTAATAATTACCGCTTTGCTTTGTTTGCCGTTAGCGTCCGTGTAGCTAATGAAATATGTTCCTGCATATAAAGTACTTACATCAAAGAAGGCCATGGTAGAATATTGGCGAAATCAGCATCAACAATTGGGGTGAGATTTCCTTGAACATAATGGCGCCCGGTGGTACCGTCGGTATTAATTAACCAGTTTGCAGGGTTTAATTGCGCCCTTGCACCAAAGGCGAGTAGAAAAAGAAATAAAAAGGTCGATTTTTTCATAATAAAGGTTTAGTATACAAGGTCTTAGTTGCCTAAAGGTAAGAATACGTGCGCAATGGTGCCTAAAAAAGAAAAGGGGGATTGCTCCCCCTTAACTAAACCTAACTATTATGAAACTATTGATTTGAATCAGACTTTGCCAATGTGTAAATGACTAATCCAAAACCAATTTTGTTAACCGCATCAGCAATGTTATAAACGATATCCATGGCTACTGCTGCATCTTTGGGGTTTGAAACCAATTTCATTCCAAACAATCCACCTGGAGTTCCAAGAATGTATCCTAATGGATAAATTGCCCAACCTACCAATACAAACCAAGCCAAAATACGTGTAGCCTTTGCTACTGCTGGACCTGCAGTGTTCGATAGTTTTGCCACTTCACCAAACCAGATAAGGTAAGCGATATAGAAATAAGCTGCACCAGAAAGAACCCCCCAAAGTACACTGTGTGCACGATCCATTGTTTCACCAAAATAACCAGTGATTAACATAACCACCGATGCAAAGATTAATTTCCAAAGTAAGCCGATTTTAGCACCTGCTTTCTTGGTGATTAGGTAAAACTCAACGCACATTAACGGAACGGTTAAAATCCAATCTACATATCGAAAGAATGTAGGTGATTCAGTCGTCTCAAGATTATAACTTCTCATGTAGTAGTAATGTACTGCTGCAATGAACGTTATTAGTCCTGAAACTAAAACGGAGGTTCTCCATTTTTGAGGTACGTTGTTTAACTCAAAAAAGAAAAATACAGATGCGGCCATCATGGCCATGGTGCCGATAAAAAACGTAAACGCTACGTAATTGTCTTGCGCTATCGGCGTAATTGTTGATAATAACATAAAAAAAAGTATTAATTTCCCCTACTCTGACTATGGATTTTCGGGATCCTCCAAGTTGTAATTATCTGTAAAACAAGGAGAACCGATTTTTGTTTAATCTTTGTTAAGATTTATTAAACATTTTTTTAATTTTTGTTGGTATACCGATACGCAGGATTAAATAAAAAGGATTTATCGGCGAGTGTTTTCAAAAACGATAACAGGTCTTTTTGTACTCAGTAGCTCAATATTCGGCATGTAACTCCTTAGATGCCCTTTTTTAAGAAATCTTGCATGCATTAAAGGTAACATTTAAGTGTAAAAGTGTACCTTTAGGGCGCTTTGAAAGAATCTAAGTTTATCGGGAAAAATAAAGAAAAATGGCAACGATTCGAATCGATGCAAAAGGATCTTTCGAGCGACCCGGAAGCTTTAAGTAATTTGTATTTAGATATTACGGATGACTTGGGATTTGCACAAACGTATTATAAACGAAGAACCATCAGGGTTTATCTCAATCAACTTGCACAACGGGTCTTTATTGGGGTAAATAAATATCAAAAGTTTTCATTTAAAAACGTGGTAGACTTTTGGACGATTGAGCTCCCCTTGGAATTATATCGGTCGAAAAACTATATGGGATTCGCCTTGCTTAGCTTTTTGGCCTACATCGCCCTTGGTTGGATATCGAGCAGTGTATACCCGGAATTTACGGCTACGGTATTGGGTGAAGGATACGTAGAAATGACCATGGAAAACATCGAAAAAGGAAATCCCTTGGGTGTTTATGAAGGAAGCAGTTCCTTTATGATGTTCATTCAAATCACGGGGAACAACCTGATGGTTTCAATCCTAACGTTTTTTGCAGGAATATTCTTCACGCTTGGCACGCAGTTTTTCCTTTTCGGCAATGGGGTCATGCTTGGGGCATTCCAACATATGTTTTTAAAAAAGGGCCTTTTAATCACGAGTTTCTTAGGGATTTGGATCCATGGCGCATTTGAAATTTCAAGCATCGCACTCGCTGCAGGCGCTGGGATTACCGCAGGTTCTGGATGGCTGTTTCCAGGGAGTTTTTCGCGAATACAGGCCTTTAAAGCAAGTTTTGCACGTGGTGCTAAAATCATGTTGAGCATTTTGCCATTTATCGTGCTCGCAGGATACTTAGAAAGTTATGTTACCCGAAATTACGATACCTTACCGGATGCCTCAAAATGGACCATTATTCTTGGTTCATTCTTTTTAATTGGATTTTTATATATTTTTCTTCCTATATATCAAGCCCAACGTTATCCAACGCGTTTATTTGAAGAAACCAATTTTAAACAACCGCATCCAGAAACCATTGATTTATTAAGCGTTCGGTCTGTTTGGCAAGTTTATCGGCAAGGCATTGTATTGTATTTTCAAACCTTAGGAACCACCATGAAACCCATTTTGAAGGTTGTAATGCCAATTGGACTTGGCTTAATCCTTTTTCGTGCCTTGCTTTTCCCTGAGGATTTAACCTTTGTTTACTGGTTTGATTGGGCCAGTCACCTTTCGTTTATGCTCGGATACGCTTTCAGTACATCTGTAGACATACTGATCTGCCTGCTTTGGGTTGCACTCATATCCTTTATCTTTTTAGTGACTTATCACTGTTTATTAATCAAAGCAGGATTATGTTCCTTGGCGTGGACACGCTATGCTCGGCACATGTTTCTGCGGGTGTTTGTTATGTTTATACTCTTGCTGTTCCCGATTTTTGTTTTTCCGTGGTATATCTTATTACCCACGCTTCTAGCCTATCCGTTTCTGCTTTATCTCCCTGTTTCCATAGCATATCCAGAACAAGCGATTTCTCAAGGAATCAAAAAAGGACTGCGATACAGCGCAAAATCCTATTTTACCTTAGTTGGATTGATGAGTATGGGGATTCTTACTGTTACAGCTATTTGTCAGCCAATTTCCGGGGTATATAGTATTCAAAATGAAGTGCCTGATCTTTTAGACCTCATCGTTAATGGAACAACTCCATTTCTTGATAATGCCGGATTAAACAGTGTGTATTGGACTAATTTATTTAGGGAGGTCGTTTACCTCGTAGTTTTGCTATTTACCCTAGTTTTTTGGTTTGTATTGCTTTCCTTATCCTATTTTTCTATGCTTGAAAAACGAGAAGCCGTTAACCTAAAAAAAGAGGGAATGCATTATGGTGAGCGCAGTCGATTAAAAGAATATATAGAAATTCAAGACCAATGAGAGCTTCCCTGTTGAATTTACTTATATCCCTTAGCGTTGGTTTTAGCCTTGCGCAAAACCCCTTAAAGCAGGAGTTGAAAAACACGAGCTATCCCAAGCAAGGCAACGATCATTTAAGAAAAGAATGGAATAACAGTCCAGGAGGAATTATTCAATCATCCGACAATACCGATGACTATGTAATTGAAAATAAACAAGCGTATTCTGACAGTATTTTAGCGCATTATCACGAAAAATATCAACAGCATTTAGCCAAAAAACAAATTCGAGAGAAGAACTTACTAAAAGAACCGGAACTTCCAGAAATGCCGAGCATCGATGGACCGGATTTTGACGAGCCAGACATCGCAAAGCCCGGGACGATGCCATCATGGGTTTTAAATGTTTTACTTTTTATTGTCGTAGCATTGGGATTATTCATCATCTTTTATTTGATTGTGAAAAATTCAGGTAAATCCTCACTTAATTATAAGCGATATGATGAGTATTGGAATCCTGAAATTGTTCCTGTTTCTGATCTAGAAAAACGCTTAGAGCGAGCCATTTCTAAGGAAAAATACAGAGAAGCGGTACGAATTTATTTCACCCTTATTTTAAAAGAATTAATTCGGCTTAATCAAATTAAATGGACACGTGAAAAAACCAACCATGAATACCTCATTGGGTTAAAAAACCCGAATTTCCGATCCGAATTTCAATCCTGTATTCATGTATTTGATGTGATTTGGTATGGTGAATATGAAATTGATAACTCCCGATTCAATGAAGTTGAACCTACATTGAAAAGCTTCCTTAACACCTTAAAAGCACATGAATAAACGCTTGCTTTTTATTGGAATTGCTGTGGTCTTCATCCTGGGAGGAGGGTTAATATTTTTAATCCAAGGACAGGGCGACGGAACTGCTTCTGGATATAAAAGTTCAGATTGGTATACCAAATATGAGTTTGATAGTAAAGACCCCTATGGCTTGTATTATTTTAACATGCTGTTGCAAAAGTCCGTGACCAAATCTAAGATTCAACACGTATCGAATGAAAATAGATTAGATACCTTGTTAAGCAGGAATCAACGCACACTCTATGTGATGATCGGAGATACTGTCACGCTAAAGCCTTCCCAATTTCAGAACATCATAACCCGAGTTAAACAAGGAGATGGGTTAATGTTATTTGCGAATAAAACATATCAATGGGTTTATGACAGCCTAAATCTAGCGGGAAACATTAGTTATGCCTATGATCGGGTAATTCCATTAAAAACCCGCAATAAAGCCTATAACTTATATCACCTCTATCAAGCTGATACGATTTCGGCTAGAACCTTCGGAATGCAACCCTGTAATAAACCAGTACTCAGCAGCAATAATGGCTTAGTGGTTGAAACAACGTTTCCGGTCGGAAAAGGACAGGTATTAATGGGCTTTTACCCGAAGGCTATTGTAAATTACCAATTGTTAAGTCCTGCCGGAGAAGCGCACGCGGAATTCCTGATAAGCAAGCTTCAACACTATGATCGGGTATTATTTCTTAGTTATGCTACATTAAAATGGCAAACAGAATACAATTGGGAGGATTTAGTCCAAGAAGATAAAGATTCGTTACTTAAGCTGATTAATGAACATCCCGCCTTAAAACATGCCACATTTGCCTTATTAATCGGATTAATTTTATTCGCGTTTTTTGCAGGTAAACGAAAACGAGCCATTATTCCACTTCCGGATGCACCAAGTAAGTTAACCGCCACCTATATACAAACAATTTCATCGATTTATCAGTCGCACGAGTCCCCTTCGGTCGCGTTTAATCTGGTCAAACAACAATTCTTCCACGCAATTCTCCGCGCATTCTACACCGATTTAAGCAAATTATCCAATGAGGATAAACTTCGTATCTTGAAGGAAAAGACTGGCTTAGAGAACCAAATAATTCAAGAGACATTGAGCTTGATTAGTGCTCCGAGCGATCAGGTTGACATGGCGCATGTGTATTTAACAGCAAGAAATACACACAGTTTCTTATCCAAGGCAGGAATTATAAAAACTTTAGAAAACCCCAAACAATTCCCAATAGTTGTCAATCGCAACGCCACCATTAGTTTCTTTGTATTTATGATTGGAGTAATCTTTGTGTTCTTTGGGTTTTACAGTGCTGCGCATTCCAATCCTATAGGTCCGGGCATTGCCGTTATTGGCGGCATACTCATCGGCCTTGGAATTTTGAGGTTCCGAACACCGTTAATCCGCATCGAAGATTCAGAAACCACTTATTATTTGCCATTACTCGGACAACGAATTCCTTGCATAATCAGCTACAATGAACAGCACAATGAACTTGAATTTTACAGCACGAAAGCGCACCGTAGCCTCAGCATTCAACGGTGGGATACTTCTCGGTTTGCTTATTCAGAATTAGTCACTTATATAAAACAAAAACATCATGGAAGAACAACAACCAACGGATAAACTAAGTTTCGAACGAAACAATTCGGAATTATTATGGGTTGCACAAAAAGTTAACGAACTGCGCGCTGAAATCGGCAAGCATGTGATCGGACAAGAGCATATTGTTGAACTTATTTTAGCAGGGGTCTTTGCCAATGGGCATGTATTACTTGAAGGAGTTCCTGGGGTAGCAAAAACCTTAAGTGCAAAATTAATCGCTCGATTGATGAAGGTAGACTTTTCAAGAATCCAATTCACCCCTGATTTAATGCCGTCTGACGTCATTGGAACCAGTGTTTTTAATATGAAAGAAGGGCGATTCATTTTTAATAAAGGACCGATATTCTCGAACATCGTTTTAATCGATGAGATAAACCGTGCGCCTGCTAAAACACAAGCTGCCTTGTTTGAAGTGATGGAAGAACGTCAAATTACTTTTGATGGCGTTCAATACCCAATGGAGTTTCCATTTTTAGTAATCGCAACCCAAAACCCTATTGAACAAGAAGGTACCTATAGCCTTCCAGAAGCTCAATTGGACCGGTTTATTTTTAAGATTAAAATGGACTATCCAAGTTTAGAAGAGGAGGCACATATTTTAACCCGATATAAGGCGGCCAATGGGCCAATAGACATGGACCGTATTACGCCATTGTTTTCGAGTGAAGACATTAAGCGCGTACATACATTGATGCAAGAAATGGTTGTTGAAGCGAGCTTAATCAACTACATTGCTTCCATAACGCACCGAACAAGAAGTCACGCCAAACTCTATTTAGGGGCCTCACCGCGCGCGTCGCTCTCGATGTTAAGGGCAGGGAAAGCGCTGGCTGCATTGCGTGGTAGGGATTTCATAACGCCAGAGGATATTCAATACATTGCGCTGCCGGTACTTACACACCGTATTATCTTGACTCCTGAAGCTGAGATGGAAGGAATCACCACAGAAGAAGTAATTCGTCAAATACTTGCAGAAATCGAAATACCAAGATAAGTTAGATGCGTCAAATTAGCCTGAGTAATCGGTTTTTCTTATTGTTTGGTATTGCCATCATCATCACGGCGATGGGATATGTTTCACACCAAATAATTTGGTTATCCGCTATATCATTTTATGGCATCGGGCTGCTATTTATCTGTGATTTACTTTTCTTGTTTGTGGTGGTAAAACCGGTACGTTATGTGAAACAATATCAAGAAAAACTAAGTTTAGGCGATCTAAATCCAATTAAATTAACCTTGTCTAACGTAGGAAAAACCAAGGTTTGGTTTACGGTAAACGAAGGGTATCCCGTGGACATGCAAGAACGAACGATGCACTATAATGCCTCATTAAATCCCTTAGAAAGTCTTGAGATTACTTATGATTACATCCCAAAAAAACGCGGAGTTTATGGGTTCTCGGATACCTACATTTTCACAAAGTCGATTTTCGGGTTGATAGAGCGCCGGAGTATAATTTCACATGCTACACCGATTCATGTTTACCCATCGATCTTGCAAATGAAGCGTTACGAGCAAATGCTTTTTCAGCAAAACAAAATTCAATCCGGGATTAAGCGTGTACGAAAAATTGGCATGTCAAGAGAGTTTGAGCAAATTCGGAATTACGTTCCAGGTGATGAAATAAAAAGCATCAATTGGAAAGCGACTAGCAGGAAAAATGAACTGATGGTTAACCAGTACCAGGAGGAGAAATCACAGAATGTATATTGTATTATTGACAAGGGCCGAATTATGCAAATGGAATCTATGGGCCTAAGTATGCTAGATTACGCCATTAACTCAACCTTGGTATTGTCCAACATTTGTTTGCACAAGAGTGATAAAATCGGACTGTTTACCTTTTCGGATAAACTTGGAGCAACGCTGAGTGCGTCAAATAAGCGCATTCAATTAAAGAAAATATTAGAAGTGCTTTATGCACAAAAAACCACCTTTCAGGATTCAAACTTCGAACTCCTGCAACAGCATGTGAATGATAAAGTAAGAACCCGCTCCTTGCTTTTATTATTCACCAATTTCGAGAACCCGTTTACCTTACAGCGTTCACTTCCTTATTTGCTTCAGTTAAAAAAAAGAAACTTGTTGGTTGTGGTCATGTTCAAGAACGAGGAGCTTGAACAGTTTTCAACCTTAAGTCCGAATAACCAACGTCAATTTTATCAAGGAATCTTAGCGAGTAAGATGTTAATTGAAAAGGAGAAAATGGCGAAACAATTAAATGCCATGGGGATTCAAACGATTCTAACAAAACCGGAGGAATTGTCTACCGCTGTAATTAATAAATATCTTACCCTCAAAGCGAAAGGACTTTTGTAGATTTGGTAAACAAAACGGTACATATATTTGTACCTTTGTATAAATCATTAAAACGTAAACTCATGGCATTTGAACTACCTAAATTACCCTACGCCTATGATGCCCTTGAACCGCACATTGATGCGCGTACTATGGAAATCCACCATTCAAAACATCATCAAGCATATACAACCAACTTAAACAATGCGATTGCTGGAACCGATATGGAGCATGCGACAATCGAAGAGATCCTATCCAATTGTATGGATAAACCAGCGGTGCGTAACAACGGCGGTGGATTTTGGAACCACAATTTGTTTTGGGAAATCATGAGCCCTACCGGTGGCGGTAACCCAAGTGGTGCATTAGCCACTGCAATCGATGAGGCCTTTGGTTCGTTTGAAGGATTCAAAGACACGTTTACAAAAGCCGCGGTAACGCGCTTTGGTTCAGGGTGGGCCTGGTTGTGCATGAGTAACGGAAAACTCGAAGTATGTTCAACTCCAAATCAAGACAATCCCTTGATGGGTGAAGGATGTCAAGGCACGCCAATTCTTGCCTTAGATGTTTGGGAACATGCGTACTATTTGCATTATCAAAACAGACGTCCAGATTACATCGAAGCATTTTTCAATGTAATTAACTGGGAATTGGTTGCAGCGAAATTTGAGGCAGCGAAGTAAAAAAATCGTCTAATTAGAAAAGGGGCCAAGGCCCCTTTTTTGCTTTTATACCAATCTAACTTAAAAGTTGACTTGTGCTTGAATTCGAAGTAAATTTCCTCGTTGGTAATTGTCCTGGTTCACAAAATCTTCGAATCGTCTAGATGACATGGTATACATCACCACCAATTCAAAATACTTTGTCATTTGCCATTCAGCTCCAATCTCTAAATCCTGTACATCATAACTACGCGCATCCAATTCATGTTTCTTCCCACCATGATATACTTGGTAACGTACAAAAGGAATTAGCGTATTATTTTTAAAATCCAATTTATACGAAGCAGTCACATATCCACCATGTAAGCGTTGGGTAGTAATAGAGTCCAAGGTTTTATCGAATTGAGGCCCTCTTCCTACGGTGTACTCCGCTAATATTCCGAACGGTTTTGGATAAAGAACAAAGGTGCCCGCCACGCGTTGATCGTCATACAGTTTATCTTCAGCATAATTAACACCTGATGAAGTAGAAACTAATGTGACTTTACCTGTATATGCCTGCACTCCTAACTCCATGATTTGTTTCTTAACTTCAAATGGATAGCTAAACCGTGTAACAATATGTTTGTTAGCATTTAATTCAGGGCGGTTTGCGGTTTGCCCATTATAAACCCCAACGCCAAAAACACCATAATCACCGGAACCCTTCAAGCCCGAACTAACAAGACTTGAGAATAACTTTCGTTTATTGGTTGGTGCCCAGTATAAAAACAAACCCAAATCCCGTTCATTGGATACCGCTGAATTTAATGCATCCGCTCGGTCAAGAGGTAATCGATTTTGAGAAGACTGCATGTTCTCAAACCCATATGGAACTTTTGATTGTCCTATGCGAAAACGAAATTGACTTTTTTCGTCAATACCCACGTCAAAATACGCATCACGCAATTGACCGAAATGTAGTGCTGTTGCACTTGATGAACTAGCAAAATCTGGCTGAACATAAAAATAAACCCTAGAAGAAAGCTGACCATAAAAAATTAGTCGCATCCGACGGATAAAAAAATCGTTATCCCCTCCCCAACTTTTATCACATTGTTCACATTCTAGGTCTTCATTTGTCTGAAGTAAGCCGTTGTATCTAACTTGAGCGTACCCGCGAATCTGAATTTTATCATACCACTTTTCTGATTTTTGGATTGAGTCTTTGGTTGTTTGGGCTGAAACCCTGATTGCTAAAAGCAAGAAAACCATAAAATATAATACTTTCATTTTGATATTTTTTCGGCAAAGCTACATGCTTAACATTAATTTAATTTTCGCTTATCATATCTTTAACTCAATCTTAATACTATTAACATTAACTTAACATTACGGCGTTTAATAGAAGGGCCTGCCGGTTAGATTAAACTTATTTTACATTGAACTCAAAAGGTAAACTGCCCTTAGAGTATGTTACCATTAAGTTAACATTGGTACCTAACAGATATATTTTCAGCAGAGCTTAATACATTTGACAAAAAAAATTGAATTATGGCAGGTTTTTTAAGTTATTTCTTACCAAAAGATAAAGTGTTTTATGAGTTGTTTGAAAAGGCAAGTGACAACCTTCAATTAATTTCAGAGAAATTGGTTCAGGTGGTACATGAACCAGATTATAACAAACGAGAAGTATTGATCAAGGAAATGCATGACATTGAACATCAAAACGATGACATTACACACACTATTTTTGTGGAACTGGGACGTAACTTTATTACCCCATTTGACCGCGAAGATATTCACAGCCTTGCCAGTGCTTTGGATGATGTGGCAGACTATATTTTTGCTGCGGGTAAAAAAATAAACTTCTACAAAATTGATCCGCTACAAGATCAAGGGATTCAAAAAAGTGCAGAAGCAATTAGAGAGGCTGTTGTTGCGTTGAAGCAAGCTGTGATGGAACTCCGTAACCTAAAAAACACGCAAAAAATTATTGAATGCATAATTAAAATTAACAGTGTTGAAAATAACGCCGATAACATTTTTGATATGAGCATTGAGCGTTTATTTGAATCTGATGTGGACGCTAAAGAATTGATTAAGCGTCGCGAATTATATATGGTATTGGAAACGGCTACAGATAAATGTGAGGATGCTGGAAATGTTATAGAATCCATTGTTGTGAAATTCGCATAATATAAATACGTACTAATCATGTTTATTTTACTCTTAGTTGTTATTGGTATCGCCTTACTATTCGATTTAGTAAATGGGTTTCATGATGCTGCCAATTCGATTGCAACGGTGGTGTCCACAAAGGTATTAACCCCTTTTCAAGCGGTAATCTGGGCAGCATTCTTTAATATCTTAGCATTTTGGGTATTTGACATGAGCGTTGGAAATACGGTCGCAAAAACAGTAGATAATACAGCCATTGATTTGTGGGTAATCCTTGCGGGATTGTTAGCCGCAACCGCTTGGAATTTACTAACCTGGTGGCTAGGAATACCATCTTCCTCATCCCACACCTTAATTGGAGGATTCGCAGGAGCAGCTGTTACTCACGTAGCCATTGCCAAAGGATCGCTATGGGCAGGGTTTGGTGTGATTGCCGGAAAAGAAATCTTAACCGTTGTATTCTTTATTTTTCTTGCACCAATTATTGGCGGGATCATATCATACCTCATTACTGTTGTTACCATTGCTAGAAATTTTTGGTATAAAATGCTCGTTATACTTGGTTTAACTGCGATCACGGTCGTTGCTATGTTGTATATGATCGAGTATTTAGATGTTAAACCCATCATGTTGTATATCGTTGCAGGGATGATACTCGTGTTCATTCTCGTATACACCTACCAGTATCTTATTTTTAGAAACAGACCTTCTGCACTGCGTGAAGCAGGAATGCATAAAAAACTTCAACTTTTATCCTCTGCAGCATTCTCACTTGGTCATGGGGGCGCAGATTCTCAAAAAGTCATGGGTATCATTTGTGCGGCACTCTTGGTTTATGGAAATATGGCCAGAAAAGAAGGTAAGGAAGATTTAATTGGTAAACAATTCGCAATCACAGAATTGGTGCAAGTAGAATACCACAACGAAGAAGGTAAATTAGAAAAATTTAAACCGGAATATGCGGTGATCGATTCCAACTTGTATTACCTTAACCATAAAGAAATTGTTGATGCACAAGGTACGGTTTTGTATGATAAAAAAGGGAAGTTAGTTGCCGAGGGAACGAAGGGACTACCCACCTTTGAAGCCATTGATACGTCACTCACGAAATTGGAGGTCTATTTAAACGGAAAATCCCTTTGTGATGCTAAAACGAAGGAAGTAATTTTCAAGGATAAAAAACTCAACCCAATGTATGCCTTTGCTGGCATCTTTAGCAGTGTTGTAAATCCAAATGGAGAACTAAAGAGCGGGTATAAAATTAAAACCAAAGTACATTCGGACACGATGCCGTTTTGGATTGCTTTTGGATGCTATCTTATGATTGGTTTAGGAACCTTAATGGGAGGTTGGAAAATTGTAAAAACCATGGGGTCTCGCATTACGAAAGTAACGCCTTTAGAAGGTGTATGTGCAGAGACGGCGGGTGCCCTAACACTCTTTACCGTTTCTAACTTTGGAATTCCTGTTTCTACTACGCATACGATTACTGGATCAATCATTGGTGTTGGGGCCACGCGTCGTTTAAGTGCTGTTCGTTGGGGTGTAACCATCAACCTGTTATGGGCTTGGATATTAACGATTCCGGTGAGTGGTGCATTAGCCGCACTTATTTACGCTATTATTTACTTCATCAAGTAGGATTTTTCAACTTAACAGTTTGTTTACATTCGGAATATTTACTACATTCACGACGTAAATTTTAAATTGTTATACCTATGAAAAAACTGTTACTTTCCGTAAGCGCGCTCTTTTTCGTTGCTTATGCATCTTCTCAAGTAATTTGTAAGGGAATTTCTCCAGCAGCAATTGCCGGGAATTATACCTTTACTTGGTCAGATCCTGCTGGGGGTTGGGGTACTCCTGATTTTTTAATCCCTAATACATGGGTTGAAGATACCCTAATGCTTGTTGAAGATGGTACTCCTGGTACGAATCCTCAAGGGAATCCCATTTCGCAAGAAGGATGTAATCCGCTTACTAATGACCTAACCGGTAAAATTGCGGTAGTTTTCAGAAACACGTGTGAGTTTGGAACTAAAGCGTTTAACGCACAAAATGCTGGTGCTGTGGGAGTAATTGTTGTTAACCGTAACCCAGGGGAGTGGATTAACATGGGGCCTGGTGTAGATGGTGCCAATGTTACAATTCCTGTTGTTATGATTGACTTCACAGACGGAATGAACATCATTCAAGAAATGGCAAACGGACCAGTAGTAATGTTCCTTGGGAATAAAATCGGGTTAAATCCAAACGACGCAGGATTGACTGCCTCAACTACCCTTATCCCAAAACAAGGTGGTGTTGTGTCGTTTTTGGCTCAAAATGGTGCTGAATTCAACTTTGACTTAGGTACACGTATCTACAATTTTGGTAACCAAAATCAAACAAATGTTTCTTTGAATGCTACCGTTACTAACCCTTCTGGTAGCGTAGTTTACAACAATACAGTTAACGGATTGAATATCAATGCGGCTGATAGTGTAGATGTAGATCCTACACAAGCTAATGCATTGCCACAATTCTCTTTGGCATCTTACCCAATGGGTCGCTACACCTTAACGTATACCATTTCATTAGCCAATGGTACCGCGGATGATGATCCATCTGACAATACAGCGAGTTATGATTTCGTAATCCAAGATTCATTATACACCTTTGCTAACGTTGATGTTGCGACAGGAAATGCTGTGCCTACTGCGCATTACCGACCAAGTACAAATAATGCAACATATTCAATTTGTACCGTGTTGAAAGATGCTAATGCAAGTCGAATCGCTGCTACTGGTCTTCATTTCTCAGCAACAACTTTGGCTGCATCGAATGTAACCTTAGATGGTGAAGAAATTGCCCTTACCTTGTACAAATGGGAAGACAACTTTGTTGACTTGAACGATGCGAACTTTGGATTCAACACCCTTACTCAAGTTGCAGGTGGTTACTACTACTTTCCAAGTGATCTTCAAGGTGATTTAGTGTATGGTGCCTTTGATCAAGCTGTTGTCTTAGAAGATAATGTGCGTTATTTAGCATGTGCTCAAACCGTAAATCTTGAGGTTTATTTAGGATTTGAAAGTTCAAGAGACCACACATGGAACTACAATTACTATGCACAACCAATGTCGCCAATTGAAAGTGATGGCTCATATTTCGCTGCTGGATTTGGTGCTGATGTTCCTAACGCCCTTGTTCTTCGCGTTATTGATGCAAACAGCATTGGATTAGATGAAGCTACTACAGTTAATGGTATGGCTTATCCAAACCCAACTGCAAACAACATCGATTTAACCATTGACGGTGAAGGTGCTGCTCAAGTAGTTGTAACTGATATTGCAGGTAAAATCGTTTCTACTCGTGCAATCAATTTAGTGAATGGTACTTCTAACTATTCATTGGAAGGATTAACAAATGGAATGTACATTTTCAACGTTACGCTTGAAAACGGAAAAACTGCACAATTTAACGTAGTTAAGAAATAATCAACTATAGTTTTTATGGGAAAGGGGCTTCGGCCCCTTTTTTTATGTCCTCCTTTGGGTATCTTTGCAATATGAAGAAACAGGCTTTCACCGTTACCGCTGCACTTCCCTATGCCAACGGACCCCTTCATTTAGGACACGTGGCTGGGGTATATTTACCTGCAGATCTTTTTGTTCGCTTTTTGCGTTTAAAAAAAGACGATGTTTTATTCATTTGCGGTAGTGATGAACACGGTGCAGCCATTACCCTTCGAGCAAAGAAAGAAGGCATAAGCCCTCAAGAAATCGTCGATAAATACCATCACCAAATTCAAGATGCATTTCAACGCTTTGGGATTTCGTTTGATATTTATCACCGCACAAGCAGTCCACTTCACCACAAGGTCTCCTCTGATTTTTTCAAAACCTTACACGAAAAAAACGCTTTTACACAGGAAACTTCCATGCAGTACTATGATGAATCTTTTCATCAATTTCTTGCCGATCGATACATTACTGGAACCTGTCCGAAATGCCAGCATCCTGCCGCCTATGGCGACCAATGTGAAAAATGTGGTTCTGATTTAAGTCCAACCGACCTCATCAATCCGATTTCTACGCTTTCTGGTTCAACACCCATTTTAAAAGAAACGTCTCATTGGTATTTACCGATGAACGAACACGAGGAATGGTTAACGGAATGGATACAACAAGGGAAATTAGATGGTGTGCAACAACATAATCCTGCCGCTTGGAAAAACCAAGTTATCGGTCAGTGCATGTCGTGGATTAATGCGGGATTAAAACCCCGGGCCATGACGCGTGATTTAGATTGGGGCGTACCAGTGCCCCTACCAAACGCAGAAGGTAAAGTGCTTTACGTTTGGTTAGATGCTCCCATTGGATACATTTCGGCAACACAAGCATGGGCTGATCAACACGGAAAAGATTGGCGAACCTACTGGGGAAAAACTGAGGCTGAAGGCCGAAAATTAGTTCACTTCATTGGAAAAGATAACATTGTATTTCACGCGATAATTTTTCCAATTTTGCTCAAGGCGCATGGTGACTTAATCCTTCCTGATAACGTACCAGCATACGAATTTCTGAACCTAGAGGGAGATAAATTCTCTACTTCGCGCAATTGGGCGGTATGGTTGCATGAATACTTGGATGCCTATCCCAATAAAATTGACGAATTAAAGTATGTGCTCACCTCAATCGCTCCAGAGAACAAAGATTCGGAGTTTACATGGGCGGATTATCAAGTTCGGGTGAATTCTGAATTGGCAGATATTCTAGGGAACTTTGTCAATCGAACGATAGTTCTTACGCATAAATATTACGAAGGTAGCGTACCTGAAGCCGGCGAATTAACTTCGGTTGAGCACGCATTATTTGAAAAATTACAGGCTATTGAAGAACGCATTTCAACGTTAATGTATGGGTACAAAATCCGTGAGGCGCAACAGGAAATGATGAACATTGCGCGCCTTGGGAACAAGTACCTTGCTGATGAAGAACCATGGAAAAAAGTAAAAACAGCCCCTGATCGCGTTCCTACGATCCTGAATACCTCGCTTCAAATCACTCGAGAATTGGCACGAATGGCTCAGGTCTTTCTGCCACAGACTTCACACAAGATCTATCAGATGCTCAACGTAGCTTCGGATGAATGGAACACCAAGCTACCGTTAATCCCTGCAGGACATACACTAAATCCTGCGGAGATCTTATTTGAGAAAATCAGCGATGAATTAGTAACTGAAGAAAAAGCTAAATTAACACAAACAACCACCCCCAGTAGCCCGTACCCCGCCATGAAAGAATTGATACAATTTGATGATTTTACAAAAATGGATATCCGCTTAGGCAAAGTGCTAAGCGCTCGTAAAATGGAAAATGCCGATAAACTACTCGTATTAACGGTAGATACTGGAATCGATGAGCGAACCATTGTTTCAGGAATTGCGCAACATTATACGCCGGATGAGATTACCGGGAAATCTGTGGTAGTATTAATGAACTTAGCCCCTCGAAAAATTCGCGGGGTAGAATCTATGGGAATGCTCTTAATGGCCGAAGATAGTGAAGGAAACTTGAGTGCCTTGGTTAGTGAACGTGGGTTCGAGGGTGGCCCTACGATTGGATAAGCTTATACGTAGCCTTTATCTTTTGCCCAACTGCTCAATTGTGCTGCATTGGGTAAATCCAATTTCTTTAAAATATTATGTCGGTGTGTTTCGATGGTTCGATGCGAAACAAACAATTTATCGCCAATTTCTTTGGAGGTTAGTCCCTGTGCGATGAGTTTAACGATTTCGATTTCCTTCATCGTTAATTCCTTCTTCTCACTCTCATCTACGTTTAAAAGCGACGCAAAATAGCGGTCTTTGATTTCCGTAGCAATGAACAATTCCCCTCTCGACACGGAATGTATCGCATTGATTAACTCACTTTTATTGGTGTTTTTAGTTAAATAACCCTTAGCTCCTAGGGAAAGAAACTTTTTTACATAGGTAATGTCGTCGTGAAGTGATAAGCCAATCACACGTGTTTTGGGAATAGAGTCTAAAATCTTAGACGCAGCGGTTAAGCCTGATCCGCTTCCCAAATTGATGTCCATTAAGACAATGTCTGGTTTATGAATAAATGCTTGATCAAACGCAGTTTCTTCAGAATCTGCTGTACCGCATACCACAATCTGTGGCGCATCTTTTAACAAGCTTGACCACGCTTCACTGATTAGCTTGTGGTCATCAACAATAAGAACTTTAATGGTATCACTCATGGACTAGGCCTTTTGAGTAAAGTTACGCATTCAATGCTTCAGCACCACCAACAATCTCTAAAATCTCATTGGTAATCGCTGCTTGTCGAGCTTTATTATAGCTCAAGGTAAGCGAACGCTTCAAATCTGAGGCATTATCTGTGGCTTTATGCATAGCGGTCATCCGCGCACCGTGTTCAGCAGCGACAGAGTCTAACAAGGCTTTAAAAAGTTGAGTCTTTAATGACTTTGGAATCAATTCTGAAACTATATCTTCCTTATTCGGCTCAAAAATGTAATCACTTGGTCCAGATTCCATACCAACTCCTGGTATAATTGGTAGAAAATCTTCCACTTCAATTGACTGATTTGCGGCGTTCAAGAATCGATTATAAACCAATACAATTTTATCTACCTCTTTAGCACGAAACAGTCTCATTAATTCTTCACCGATTTGAGCGGTACGATCGAAGGCTGGATTCGCCATGATATCTTCTAAGGGAGCAAGGGTATCATTTACAAAATATGCATCTGTTTTCTTTACTACATCTTTAATTTTCTTCCCTAAACACACTACAGATACGCTGCTTTGTGCAAACTCATTCTTGATTAAGGAATTCACACGCTTAATAATGTTGCTATTAAATCCTCCACAAAGGCCACGATTGGATGTAATTGCAACAATTAAAACCCGCTCTTGGCCACGATTTTCAGCATACATATTCTCAGATAAATCCAAGGAGCTACTAACATTTTCTAGGATGTACCGCAATTTTGATGCATAGGGACGTAAGCGCGTAATAGCATCTTGCGCACGCTTCAATTTCGCTGCAGAAACCATCTTCATAGCAGAAGTGATCTGCATCGTTGAAGATACTGAGCTAATTCGATTACGTATTTCCTTTAGATTTGGCATAGCAATTCAAACTTGTAATTAGTATTTTCCTGCGATGTCTTTAGCACATTTAGTTAAAACGTCGGTTAATTCATCGTTGAATTGACCCGCCTTAAGCGCTGCTAATACCTCTGGATGATGACTTTCAACAAAGGTTAAGAAATCGATTTCGAACTCTTTAACTTTAGCTACAGGAACATTTTGCATTAATCCTTTGGTTCCAATGTAAATAATAGCAATTTGCTTTTCTACTGGGAACGGATCTCCTTCGCGTTGTTTCAAAATCTCTACGTTTCTTGCTCCTTTGTCTAGTACGGCTTTAGTTGCCGCGTCTAGATCCGAACCGAACTTAGAAAACGCCTCCAATTCACGGTATTGCGCCTGGTCTAATTTCAAGGTACCTGCCACTTTTTTCATGGATTTGATTTGAGCAGAACCTCCAACCCGTGATACAGAAATACCCACGTTAATCGCTGGACGAACCCCTGCATTAAACAAATCGGATTCCAAGAAAATCTGTCCGTCTGTAATGGAGATTACATTGGTTGGGATATAAGCCGAAACGTCACCCGCTTGCGTTTCAATGATTGGTAATGCGGTTAATGAACCTCCTCCTTTTACTTTTCCTTTCAAAGATTCAGGAAGATCGTTCATTTGAGCGGCAATGGTATCGTCTTTAATAACTTTTGCTGCACGCTCTAAAAGTCTTGAGTGTAAGTAGAATACATCCCCTGGGTATGCTTCACGACCTGGAGGACGACGAAGTAGAAGGGATACTTCACGATAAGCAACCGCTTGTTTAGACAAATCATCATAAACAATCAAGGCTGGCTTACCTAAATCTCTAAAATATTCACCGATTGCTGCTCCTGTCATTGGTGCATAAAACTGCATTGGCGCAGGATCAGATGCATTTGCGGCTACAACAACCGTATAGGCCATCGCACCTGCATCTTCTAATTTCTTAACAATTCCAGCTACTGTAGAACCTTTTTGACCTATGGCAACATAGATACAGAACACAGGCTCCCCTCGGTCGTAAAACTCTCTTTGATTAATGATGGTGTCAATCGCTACGGTAGTTTTACCCGTTTGACGGTCACCGATAATTAACTCCCGTTGTCCTCGTCCGATTGGAATCATGGCATCAATTGCTTTAATTCCGGTTTGTAGCGGCTCATTTACTGGCTGACGGAAGATTACTCCCGGAGCTTTACGCTCGATTGGCATTTCAAACAATTCACCTGCAATTGGTCCTTTTCCATCGATTGGATTTCCTAAGGTATCAACAACCCTTCCAACCATTCCATCACCAACTTGAACCGAAGCGATTCGTCCAAGACGTTTTACTGTATCGCCTTCTTTTACCGCTGAAGAACGACCTAATAATACCGCTCCAACGTTATCTTCCTCTAAGTTTAGTGCAATTCCTCGCATTCCCCCGTCGAATTCAATTAACTCCCCGTATTGAACGCCATTGAGTCCAAAAATCCGTGCAATACCGTCTCCTACTTGTAATACGGTACCTACTTCTTGCAATTCAGCTTCAGTTTTTACACCTGACAATTGTTCTCTTAAAATTGCCGAAATTTCTGCTGGTTTTAAATCTGCCATTTTGATTAATTAAATGTTCTTTATTTTACTAATTCTTGTCTTAACTCTTTTAATTTATTTGCAACAGATGCATCGATCTGTTTATCTTCTATTCGAATCACGAAACCACCAAGTAACGATGGATCAACGGATTCAGATAGCTGTAAGGACCCTTCGAATGCCGGAGCAATGCGATCCAAAATTTCTTGTTTTGTTTTTTCTGTTAATGGCGTAGCACTAACAATAGATCCCGACACAATGCCGCGATTTTTCATCAGTTGACGTTCAAATTGCGCGGCAATTTCCGGTAGCAATTGTTCTCTTCCATTCTTTGTAACCAATATAAAGAATTGCATGGTAAGCGGGTTAAACCCTTCAAATACCTTTTGATAAATAGCAATTTTCTTATCATCTCGAACCACAGGTGAATTGAGAAAAATTCTAAAATCATTTGACTCCTTTACTACATGTACAAAACGAATTAAATCTTTTTCCACAGCCTCAACCGAACCGTTTTCAAGGGTAAGGTCCAATAAAGCTTTCGCGTATCGTGCAGCTGATTTTGTTGATGCCATGATTAATTCAATTTGATATCTTCTACCATTTTACTGGCTAGTGCTTTTTGCTTTTCATCAGAAGCCAATGACTCTTTAACGATAGCCTCTGCGATGTCAACAGAAAAGGAAGCAATTTGTGCTTTCATATCCGCAATTGCTGCGTTACGTTCACTTCCAATAGCCGCTTTTGCTGCTTCGATTAATTTAGCTCCTTCTACTTTAGACTTATCGCGCGCCTCTTCAATCATTTTTGCCCCGGCCTCTTTTGCCTCTTTAAGAATTGCATCGCGCTCAGCTCTTGCTTCTTTCAAGATTCGCTCATTCTCTGCATGAAGGGTCTTCATTTCTTGTCTTGCCTTTTCTGCCTCTAATAAGGCCTCATCAATCTTTTGACTGCGTGCATTAACTGCATTTAATACAGGCTTCCAAACAAATTTAGCTAGAATTAACAATAGCAAACAGAAGGTAATTCCTGTCCAAAATATTAATCCGTAGCTGGGTGTTACTAAATCCATTTTTTAAATTTTTTTTTACCTTTTAACATGTAAATTAATTGTCCCCGCCAATCGCGGGGACAATAATTAAACTTTAGCTTTTTCCAAGCATACCCACAACCACACCGAAAAGTGCAACACCTTCGATCAAGGCTGCTGCGATAATCATCGCGGTTTGAATTTTTCCAGAAGCTTCAGGATTGCGTGCAATCCCTTCTACTGCAGAACCGCCGATACGGCCAATTCCCATTCCAGCGCCTAACACGGCTAATCCCGCGCCAATTGCTGCTACACTACCAAATACTGCCATTGTATATAAATTAAAAGGTTACTAAATTAATGATGATCCTCTTCAACCGCTGCTCCGATAAACAAGGCCGATAAAGATGCAAACAAATACGCTTGTAAAAATGCTACTAAAATCTCTAATACTGAGATGAATAAGGCCATGGGAACAGACAATAAGCCCCAAGCTTCAGACTTATTTATGAAAATAATTGAAATAAGCGACAAGACAATGATGTGTCCTGCGGTCATATTCGCGAACAAACGAATCATCAAGGCAAAAGGCTTGGTAAAAATCCCAACCAATTCAATTGGAATCATAATCGGCAATAAAGCCCACGGAACCCCGGGTGTTGCAAAAATGTGCTTCCAATAATTTTTGTTTCCACTAAACACGGTAACTAACAAGGTACAAACCGCTAAAAACAAAGTCACTGAAATATTCCCGGTCAAATTGGCTCCACCTGGAAATACAGGGATCATTCCAAGTAAATTGTTCACCAAAATAAAAAAGAACACCGTCGTAATAAACCCAATGTATCGCGTATGCTTGGCACCATGGATGTTTGGCTTTACAATTTCATCCCGCACGTAAACGATTAAAGGCTCAATAAACTTTGCTATTCCTTTAGGTGCTACTGCGCCATTTTTCTTGTAATATAAGGACGTGCTTAACATAACAAGCAATAAGATGAATGCACCAATAAACAAGGATAAAACGTTTTTAGTAATTGAGATGTCAATCGGCATGGCATTGTGTGGATGCCCACCATGGAATTGTAAGGCCCCGTCTTTTACTTTATATATTTTTTCATGAAATAAGGCATACTCTTTGGCATCACCCTCACCCAATAAATACTCTGTAGGCTTCAATGAATCTGCTACTGGCATGATTCTACCATGATAAAAATGACTTGAACTAAAAATTTTCAATTCCTTGTCATAGATAATAACGGGTAAATAAATTGAAGTTCCACTGTGCCCCTCACCCCATAAATGCCATTCGTGTGCATCACCAATATGGTGCATTATGGTTTCTGTAACATCAAATTTCTTTTCCTTCGTCGCATTGCCTGCGAATGAAACCAATACTAGGAATGTTACAATGCTTAAAAAACGTATAATGGTAGTTCGACTCATTTTAAAATTGGCCTGAAAAATTGGCGCAAAGGTACAAATTCTTTTCTGTTAAGTACACTTATTTATTTTCTTTTTCTTCGGAAATTTTGTCTTGCTCTTCCTTTTTTCGAATTGCTTGGTACATTTTAATGGCAAGCATCAATAAAAGGGCAACTGCGAAAAAGCCAATGGTGGCATAAACCCAATTCAGCGAATCTTTTAAAACGATGATAAACACAATGATCACCAAGAGTAAGGTTGCCACTTCATTCCAAACCCGCAAGGCCCCAGAGCCCCACAAAAATCGATCGGCTTTAAGGTCGAAATATATTTTTTGACAAATGAAATGATACACCAGCAATAAGCCCACAAATGCAATTTTTAAGTGCATGTATACTTGTTTCAAATAATCAGGGGAACCAACAATCATTAATACCCCAAAAAGTACGGTTAAAATCATAGCCGGGGTTGAAATCACCCACCACAATCGGCGCTCCATGATTGAAAATTGATTGGCTAAAATTGACTTCTCAGGCTCCTCTTTTCCATTCGCTTCTACATGGTATATAAATAAACGTACCATGTAAAATAAACCCGCAAACCAACTCACCATAAATATGATGTGTAGGGCCTTAATAATGCCTAAATTTGTTTGTATCCAATCCATAGTTCAAAATTACATTTTTATGGCAATGGTTGGTAAATCAAGCGGAAGGTTTTAATATTGTATGTATGATTTTAAAGAAAATTCACACGGTTGTTCTTTTTTTACTTTTTTCGTTTTACGGAAACAGCCAAATTCTTTCCGTTAGTGGATACTATGAAGGCATGAATCTCTTTGTTTCCAATCCCATTAAAAATGATGGATATGGCTATTGCATCCACAACGTATTGGTGAATGGAAATGTGCTCCCCGCGTCGATACAAACAGATTATTTTGAAATTGACCTCACCTTATTTAGTCTAAAAAAAGGAGACGAGGTGTTCATTGAACTGGAACATGGGGAAGGTTGTACGCCTTCGTTTGTAAACCCTGAAGTATTGCTTCCCTTTAGCACCTTTGACGTGGTATCCATCACCGCGAATGCTCAAGGTAAAATTTCTTGGAGTACAAAAAATGAATCTGGGAAACTAACCTATTTGGTTGAACAATATAAATGGGGCCGATGGGTCGTTGCCGCAGAAGTACTTGGAAAAGGATCAAAATCATCCAATCAATACGCCATCGAAATTATACCAACAAGCGGTTACAATAAAGTTCGAGTAGCCCAAATTGACAATACCGGTGTAAAACGTCATTCAAAATCGGTTGGGTTCACCTCTACCACTAAATCCATTAAAAAATCGCCATCAAAGGTAAAGTCCAACTTGTACTTTAAAGCCGAAGGCGTCCTTACCAAAACCAAATATGAGCTGTATGATGCGTACGGAAATCTGCTTAAAAAAGGATTCGTTCACACCGTTGATTGTACGGATTTACTCAATGGGATATACAATATTAACTACGATAACAAATCGGAAAAATTCATTAAATACTGATGCTGCTGCGAATTGAACACCTTGGAATTGCCGTGGATAGCTTGGCCGAAAGCATTCCTTTATATGAGGCGCTGCTCAATACCCCATGCTATAAAAAAGAAACAGTTGGTTCAGAGGGTGTGATGACCGCCTTTTTTCAGGTTGGTCCCAATAAAATTGAATTACTCGAAGCAACAAACCCGGATTCACCCATCGCGAAATTTCTTGCCACAAAAGGCAAAGGATTTCATCACGTGGCCTTTGAAACAGACAATATACAAGCTGAAATCGAGCGATTAATTGCTTCAGGATTTGAATTAATTCATCAAAGCCCTAAACCAGGGGCTGACCATAAACTGATTGCCTTTCTACATCCAAAATCCAGCGACAAACTCTTGGTGGAACTGTGTCAGGATACGCAAGATAATGCCTAATAATTTGGATTGTTTCTAAATTATTATTTCATGACAATTTCATGACAATTAACATATAGTTAATCGTGAATTTTGCCACACTAGAAACGAGTTATGGCGAAAGAGGTGTTGAAGTATTTACATACCATCGCGTTTACGCATCGGAATTTTGAAGTGACTAAAATCGGTCTACTTCATGTTGCTTTGGACGAACAATACACTCGATTAAATCCGGTAAAACAAGACGTTGAACTCGAAGAATTGCTTATGCTTTCTACGTGCAACCGGGTAGAATTCAGCTTTGTATATAAGGGGGTGGTTGACACCGAATTCATGCACCAGTTTTTAAGGACAATTTATCCATCCCTTAGCGAAGAAGACCTCACCGCATTTGTAATAAAACTCGAACATTATCAAGGGATGAATGCTGTGGACCATGCCATGTCCGTGGCATCCTCCATCGATTCTATGATCATCGGTGAACGAGAAATTATTACCCAAGTTCGTCAAGCGTACGAGCATTGCGCATCCATTGGACTCACGGGAGACTTACTTCGAATCATAAACCGTCACGTGGTTGAAACGGCAAAAAAAGTATATACAAGAACTTCCATTTCTACAAAACCAGTTTCTGTAGTTTCGCTTGCTTATCACCAACTCAAAAGACTACAAATTCCCTTGGATGCTCGATTTTTAGTAATCGGTGCCGGAGTTACGAATACCACCATGGGACGTTTTCTAAAAAAACATGGGTTTAAGAACTTTGCCATATTCAATCGGACCCTTGAAAAAGCAAGTACCCTTGCGAATGAGTTAGGTGGCTTGGCCCACCCGCTCCAAGAATTACATCTTTACCAAGGTGGATTCGATGTGATTATCAGCTGTACAGGTGCCGACCATCATGTGATCACCCCGGCGCTATACGAGCAGCTGCTGCAAGGAGACCAACGCCCGAAAACTGTCATTGATATTGCAATTCCTCAAGATTTAGATCCAGAAATAATTGCTAAGCACCCCGTTAAACACATCTCTGTAAGCCGCTTACAACAGATTTCGCACGAAAACCTGCAAGAACGTTCCAAAGAATTAGCGCATGTGGAACTGATCCTTGATAAAGCGCGAAAAGAATTTGAGCAAGTGCTGCAAGTTAGACACGTAGAATTAGCCATGCGGGCAGTACCAGAAGAAATCAAACGTATTAAGGCAGATGCAGTAAACGAAATCTTTAAAGATGAAATTAATTCCTTAGACGCGCAATCAAGAGAAGTACTTGAAAAAGTACTCGGTTATGTAGAGAAAAAATATATCGCAGGCCCCATGAAATTGGCAAAAGAAATTCTTGTTAACCATGGATAAGCCACAAATTCGGATCGGAACACGCGGAAGCGATTTAGCCCTTTGGCAAGCCAATCATGTGAAAGCAAGGTTGGAATCCCTCGGATGTGCGGTAAGTATTCAAATCATACAAACCCAAGGGGACCGTATTCAGGATTTAAGTTTTGATAAACTCGAAGGAAAAGGGTTCTTTACAAAAGAAATAGAATCCGCCTTACTCAGCGGTGACGTAGACTTAGCCGTTCATTCGCATAAAGACTTAGAAACTACCCCACCTCCCGGATTAGTAATTGCCGCGGTATCTGAGCGAGAAGACCCAAGTGAACTCCTTCTGATGCGCGCGGAATCACACGATCCTTCAGAAACCTTCGAATTAAAAGCAGGTGCTCGAATCGGAACCAGTTCGGCTCGTAGACAAAGTATACTGCGTAACTTCCGGTCTGATTTAGAAATCGTTGAGTTACGAGGCAATGTTCCTACCCGCATTGAAAAACTACGTAGCGGACAATACGATGCTATTTTATTAGCCAAAGCGGGAGTGTCTCGATTAAACCTAGACACAAGCGATTTAGTTACCCTTACCTTAAACCCCAAAGAATTCGTTCCAGCACCGGCCCAAGGCGTACTTGGCCTCCAAGTGCGCGCAGCAGATACCCAAACCTATGAGTGGGTTAGAAAATTAAATTATGCACCAAGCGAACATTGCATTCACATAGAACGCGAAGTGCTTCGAAACATGGAGGGGGGGTGCCAATTACCGCTTGGGGTATACAATGATGGCGAAGTCGTACACGTTTCTTATGCAAAATCTAAACAGGAAGCCGCTGTGCTCATAAAGTTTCCGTTAGAAGGGGATCAAAATCCAGTTCCCTCTATTATTGAAACCTTACATGCCTTGTAATGAAGGTGTTTATTTCTTCTGAATTAGAAGCGAATCACCCCCTAGTCACCGCATCCATTTCCCTAGGGTTTCAGCTGATACAACACTCCTTACTTTCCTTTTCAGCGGTAGATGGCGTCCCGACTCAACCGTATGACATTGTGTTTTTCAGTAGCCCCAGAGCCTACGCCTTTGGTCAACAGTTTGTTCTTCCAGCAACAAAGGTGGCCTGTGTATCATCGGGAACGGCTAAGCATAGTACACATCCCATCGACTGGTGCGGGAATTCACCAAGTAATCCAACACAAACTGCCTTGGATTTCAAACAATGGGTGGGCGAACGGCGGGTATTGTTTCCCGTTTCGTCTCGCAGCTTGGGAAGCATTTCATCCGCATTTCCCCCTGCACAAATTGAATGCATTACGGTTTATAAAACGATACTGAACCCCAGGGTTATTGAGTCCTGTGCAGTTTACATTTTTACCAGCCCGAGCAACGCAGAAGCCTTTCTACTGCAAAACACCATTCCAGGCGGGGCTAAGGTGATTGCTAAGGGTACGAGTACGCAAGAATTTTTACAACAACACGGAATCGAATCCACCTATTTTACGGACGAATCGATTCATTGGGAAGAGGCCTTAACGCCGTGGGTAAACCCATAGAAGTTCGTACCTTTGTACTATGAATCAAGATACGATTGTTGCCTTAGCTACGGGAGGAACGGGTGCCTTATCGGTAATTCGGCTTTCTGGCCCTATGGCAAAAGCGATTACACAAATTCATGTACGCAAGGACTTAGGTTCTATTGCAAGCCACACCGTACATTTCGCCTTATTCAAGGCCGTTACCCAGGATTTTAAATCCAAGGTAACGGCCTTGGACCAAACCCCCATCGATGAAGTATTAATTACCTACTTTGCGCACGGGAAGAGTTTCACGGGTGAAGAAACCATCGAAATCCATTGCCACGGTTCGTCATATATACAACAAAGTATCATACAATCCTTAGTAGGACAAGGTGCTCGTCTTGCCACGCCGGGGGAATTCACGCAACGCGCGTTTATTAACGGAAAATTAGACCTATCCCAAGCAGAAGCAGTGGCCGATCTCATCGCATCTCAAAGTCAGCAAGCACATGCGATGGCTTTGAATCAATTGAGAGGGACCTTCTCACACGAATTGAGTGCCCTACGTGAAAAGCTGATTGAATTTGCCAGCCTCATTGAATTGGAATTGGATTTTGGTGAAGAAGATGTGGCCTTCGCCGATCGAAGCGCATTGATTGATTTGGTACAACAGGTTTTAGCTAAAGTCAAGCGTTTAATCAAGAGTTTCGCCCTTGGCAATGCCATGAAAGAAGGCGTTCCGGTAGCGATTGTTGGAGCACCCAATGCCGGGAAAAGTTCCTTGTTGAATTATTTATTGGGCGAGGAACGTGCCATTGTTAGTGAAATCGCGGGGACTACGCGCGATGTGATTGAAGAAACGCTGAACATAGACGGCATAAGCTTCCGCTTAATGGACACCGCGGGCATCCGAGAAACCTCAGAAACTATAGAAGCCATGGGCATTGCCCGTTCTCAAGAGAAAATAACTCGGACTCGGGTAGTACTCGCCTTGAGTGATGCGAGCAATGCGATCCAATTGGAGGCAGACCGCGTGTGGGTGGATGACCTACGGAAAAGGTATCCGGAAAAAGAAATCATTTGGGTAGCGAATAAAACGGACCTGCATGCAGTAAGCCTACCGGTTGATTATGCGATTAGCGCCGTAACCGGTGCGGGAATCAATGCTTTAACCCATGCCATGAGTGAACGCATAAAACAAGATTTTGATGTGAACCAAGAAACGATTGTGTCTAATGTTCGGCATGTGGAAGCGCTGGAGCAAACACAAACCGCCTTATTCGCTGCCTTGAACGGCTTAAGCCATCAGCTCCCGGCAGACCTGGTGGCGATGGATATCCGATCTGCCATGCGCTCCTTGGGCAACATCACTGGGGAAATCGAAATGGATACCGATATTTTAGGGACTATATTTAGTAGGTTTTGTATCGGGAAGTAAGTACCTTATTCACTATCCACCCTTCGAAAACCTCGAATAAAGAAAGACCTAAGGAAAGCGT
>JBIKUO010000041.1:0-13375 GCA_044347515.1 Crocinitomicaceae bacterium
CTTCTCCCAGTGTTTCAAAGGTTCTAGACCAGAGGGGGTTTCTTCCTAAATCTAAAACCGGAGAAAAATTCCAAGGAATGCCTGAAGCTCTAGTTTCATAGGCCGTAATTCGACCAAATTCTTCTGCTAGCGTTGGATTCCATGTAGCAGCTAAGCCTATTTCCTGAGGAAACAAAGTTGCCCCTTGGGTATAATTCACTCCGTGGATTGCATCTATGCCATAAAGTACCGGCACCTTAATTCTACCTGAAGTATAATAAGAGTGAATGGTTTGTGTAATTTCTTGCCATTGCGCTCGTGTTAGCGTATGCCAACTCACATTGAGTATTGAACCCACTTTGTATTTAACAAGTGCTTCTGTGAGCTTATTGGTATCTAATTTAAGTGGAACCAAGGTTCTGCCTTGCGCATCTGTTTGTGCAACAGCATCCAAGGTAATTTGACATGTTTGCCCAACCTTCTCTTCTGTTGTTAAGTCTAATCCTTTTTCACTATTTCCATTTCTTGTAACTCCACAGGATACTAAGGCGCCAAAGCACGCAAAAAACAAGAACTTTCTCATGACTTTACTATTGAAAAACACGCACATAATCCACATACATCGTTTGTGGAAGCTGTGTAGTTGCATCCGGACTTCCCGGCCAATTACCACCAACCGCTACATTGAAAATCAAAAAGAACTTTTCTTGAAATTCAGTCAATTGTGCTGGGGTGGTACTCATGGTATTATACACGGTGTTATCTACTAACCAGGTAATACTGTTCGCATTCCACACGATGGAGAACACGTGAAATTCATCCGCAAAGATCCCTGAATTTAAGGTGTAACTATCCCCATATTGGGCATGTGAGCCATTATCGCTCCAATGAGCCGTTCCGTGAACCGTTTTATCATTGTTACCAGCCCCACCAATCATTTCCATGATGTCGATTTCACCACAGGCAGGCCAACTTACAGAAGTGATGTTATCTCCCAACATCCACAATGCAGGCCAAATCCCTTGTCCTTTCGGTAATGCTGCCCGGATGTCGATCCGCCCATATTTCCAAGATTGGACTCCTTGTGTTTTTATACGGCTTGAGGTGTAGTTTTGTCCACCCATAGCTTCTTGTTTTGCTGTGATTTGAAGTACACCGCCAGACACGGTAGCATTCTGATTGGTATAATATTGAAGTTCATTATTTCCCCATCCTCCATTTCCGGTGCCAATATCATACACCCAATCGTTTGACAGCGTAGCACCATTAAACTCATCATGCCATACCAAGGTATACCCGTTGTAACTAATTGGACTAGTTGGTCCACTGGTTGGAGCACCTGTTCCACCCATATTTAGATTGATTTCAAACGCATCAGTTTCCGTAATAAAATGTTCCGCGGTAGTGTATGCTACTGTTTTTACCGAATATTCACCAGAGGTAGAATAGGTATGCGTTGCCACTCCCGCATTGGATTTAATCATGGTAGAATCCCCATTCTCATAAAAAGTAAAAATGTAGAAATTCGCTGAATCCGCATGGGCTGTAACATCAACGGTTGCTGAATTGATATCCAATGTTACCTGTAAATTAGAAGGTAAAACAATATCTTTTGGTATATAATTATCCTTTTGACAAGCAGCCAAAATCAATAAAATAGAAAGTAGCATAAATAAGTTTTTCATGATATTATTATTCAGTTTTTAATCTAAGGTACCAGTTTAATCCGCCCAAATGATGCCCATATTGTAAGTACATCGTTGAGTCTGTCAACTCCAAAATACGATATGTATTAACGCCCGTGTAAAATCCTATAAATGCTCCATTGGAAATGGTTATGGTGTTTTCAGGTCCTTCCACTAAATTCCAAGAATGATCCATTTGATTTGGATAGGGTGCAGTAAAATCAGCAAGGTTCATAAATGATCCAGGGAAACTTGCAGCAATGGAATTGTGCACATAAACATCCCCATTGGTAATCATATCGAACTTAAATGCATTCAGATGAAATACGTATTTGTCATTATATAATCCACAACCTGGTTTTTCATTCGCCCCGGCTGCCCACCATTCCGGTGTCGCCCCGAGGGGACTTTCTGGATCCGGACCGACGCCAAGGTGTCCGCTTAGTACGGAGTCAACAACCCATGTTTTATACCCCGGACCATTTGCTCCCCCGGTTAGTTTATTATAAAACGGATTATCTAAGAGCGAAAGATCGGTTTGAGCAATTACCACTTGTTCGGTAGATGAACGGCTGCCGCCTTTATTAAACACCGTTAGTGTGATGGTATAAGTTCCCGCATACGGATACGTTGCCGAAACAACAGCCCCCTCACCCTTCATACCGTTTCCAAAATCCCAACGACAAACCAAATTTGGGTTGCTCGCTGAAAGCACAATAATATTGGCATTAGAATCAGAAGGAACAGCTGTAAAAGCAGCATCCGTTTGACTTGGTGGATCGCCTAAGGTTGGACGAACTTTTTTACAAGCCGATAAGGCAGTAAAAGCAAGTAATAAAATGATGATGTTATTTTTCATGATCGATGCTATTAATATCCTGGGTTTTGAGGCCAACGCCCACCCGCTAAATCTATTTCTACCTGTGGAATAGGGAATACTTCATGTTTCCCAGTTATGAATCCTGGAATTGCTGTGGCTGCTTTACCAGTTCTTACCAAATCAAAAAAGCGATGCCCCTCTCCTGATAATTCAAAACGACGCTCATTGTAAATCTTGTCCAACGAATTTACTGAAACTCCTGGGATTGAAACGCGCGAGCGGATTTGATTCACATACGTTTGAGCGACGGACGTATTGCCTAAGTGATAATTTGCTTCTGCCGACATTAATAATACATCTGCATAGCGAATCACTCGATAATTCACAGGACTTGTTAAATCATTATCTGGTAATCCAATTTCTCCCTGTCTCTTTATGTACTTGTTGTTATAGTAACCGGTATGGCCTCCTGCACCAATCGCGTATGTAATCGCACTTGGATTTGGCTGTGCCGCGATAAACGCTTCAATATCTAAAATTGTAGCCGCCCGGCGTGGATCTCCAGCTGGGAAGAAATTATACAATTCTTGCGTTGGTAAGTTGTAGCTGTTTCCATCGCCATATACTGGACCATTATATTGACGAATGCCTTGAAATCCGGGAGCGGCATTACCTTCTAAGCAAACCAAACACCCATAACCACCACCTTCTAACCCAGAGTACTGAATATCAAAAACAGTTTCCGTATTGTTTTCGTGCGCAACATCAAACAACTCTATGTATACCGGATGAAGGCTGTAAAGTCCACTGCCAATTACGTCGTCAAACATATCGTCTGCCTCAGTCCATTTGCTTTGATATAAATACACCTTTCCTAATAGGGCTTGAGCAGCTCCTTTTGTCGCTCTTCCTTTTTGACCAGCAACCGCATTTAATACCGGATAGGCCTCTTTTAAATCTTTTTCAATCTGCGCATATACATCCGCTTTCGGTGATCGATCAATCGAACGGACCTCTTCAATACCAAGTCGCTTATCGATTACCAACGGAACATCACCGAAAAACTTCACGAGTTCGAAATAATAATAGGCCCTCAAGAATTTTGCTTCAGCCAAAATATGAGCTTTCTCCGGGAAATCAATATTGTCTTTATTTTCTAAAATGTAGTTCGCTCTAGAAATACCGACATAGTTCCAACGGAACACACTGCGTAAATCGTTATTAACTCCCCCATGAGTCATGGCGTCGATTTGATGAAGTCCTTGCGAGTCGTTTGCGCTTTCTCCCCCTGCAATTGCATTATCAGAAGCTATTTCTCCGATCCAAAGTGACATGAAGGAAGTTTGCAGTAAATCATACGCACCAACTAAGGCTCGGTCATAATCTTCTGGCGTTTTAAAATAATTTTCCGCATCTTGGGTATACGGTGGGTCAACTGAGAGGAACTTTTTACATGAAAAAATTCCTGCCAATACTAAACCAACAATCAATAAGCGTTTAATATTTTTCATCGATTAAAATTTAAATTGTAAACCAACCATTACTGTTTTAGCCTGTGGATATAATCCATAATCCACCCCAGCAGACAAGGCACTCGTCGAACCTAAATCTGGATCATACCCCATATATCTTGTGAGCGTTAACAAGTTGTTCGCCGCAACATATACACGAAGTTGTTCCATTTTGATTTTACGTAACCAATCTTTAGAAAACGCATATCCTACTTGTAGGTTTCGTAAACGTAAGAAGGACCCATCTTCCACATAAAAAGAAGAAAATACATTGTTACGCGTAGGTTCGGTAGTTTGACGTGGAACATCAAACGAACTCTCAGAACCAACCCAGCGATCGATAACATAGCTCATTTGATTCGCATACGGTTGTTGACGCTCATAATTCCGGATGATTTCATTGCCAATGGACGCATAAAAATTGGCAGAAATATCAAATCCTTTATAGCTTCCTGATAGATTAAAGCCCATGGTGAAATCAGGAATTGCAGAACCTAAATACGTTTTATCGTTATCATCTGTAAAGCTAATAACCCCATCCCCGTCTTGATCAACAAAAATCAAATCACCTGGCTTGGCGCCCTCTTGAACAACAGCTGCATTATCAATTTCCTCTTGAGATTGAAAGACACCTGCGGTTTGGTATCCAAAGAAATATCCAATTTCATATCCTTTCTGAAAACGTGTCGCTACATCGCCACCTACACTGAATGCTGCTCCAGGCAAATAATCAACGCCTGTTGGAACCGCCGTAACTTCATTGTTCACTGCTGTAAAATTCCAATTTGCCTCATATAAGAAATCTTTGGTTCGGTCTGAGCGGTATCCTAATTCAAGTTCCCATCCTTTATTGGATACATTTCCTGCATTAATTACCGGAGGATAACCTCCTGGTCCATAGGAGCCCATTAATGCAGAAACATCAGGTTGGAACAAAAGATCATACGTGTTTTTAATAAAGTAATTGGTAGTAAAAGAAAGTTTCTTCCAAAAGGAAAGGTCAAGACCTATATTTAATTGACGGGTAGTTTCCCATTTCAAATCAGGATTAGCCGGACGTCCAATGGCCACACCTTGGGTAATGACATCATCAAATACATAAACTCCTTCGCCATTGAGCAATGCTCGGTATGCGAAATTTGGAATCTGATCATTTCCAGAAATCCCGTAGCTTACTCTCAACTTACATAGATCGATTGGTTTGAATTTGAAAAATTTCTCTTCTGAAATTAACCATCCTGCAGACATGGACGGAAAGGTTCCAAAGCGGCTATTTGGTCCGAATTTACTAGAGCCATCTCTACGCACCACCATGGAAACCAAGTACTTTTCTTTGAATCCATATTCAGCGCGCATAAATACAGAAACCAAACGCTCAGTGAATTCCCAAGATCCGGTATTATTTAAATACCCTCCCTGTGTAGTATTGGCAGAAATATCTGCATAATTTACATCATTGTTTGGAACGCCATAAGCTACGCCATTGAGTGATTTTCCATCCCGTTGAAAAATGGTAACCCCTGCCGTTGCTTTCACTTGATGATCCGTTTTAAATATTTGATCATAATTTGCGAATCCTTCGTAGGATAAATCACTAAAGGTGTTTCGTTCTTCATAAATCGCTGCTCCTCGGTCGATTTCAAAACCTGGAGTAAGTTCAACCGTAGGTGATTCTAATTGCGCATTTAGCGCAGTATTGGCATATTTTCCATCTCCATACCATACTAACGGGGAGAACACCTTAGAATCCACCAAAGAAACATTATAATTGAAGCGATTTGTTACTGTTAAAAAAGAAAGCGGTTTGTAGACAAACTCTTCCTTACCCACAAATTTTTGTGCTTGATTCCAGTTGTAGGTGTTCATGATTTGAGCCACTGGATTAATGATGTCGCTGACTTCTTCCATGTATGAATAGTTCCCCATCGGAGAAATTACCGGTTCGGTTGGGAACGCATTAATGGCATTATATAAGACGGAACCAATCCCATTTTCAG
Organism: Crocinitomicaceae bacterium; assembly: GCA_044347515.1. Lineage (GTDB taxonomy): Bacteria > Bacteroidota > Bacteroidia > Flavobacteriales_D > Crocinitomicaceae > UBA952. The sequence goes on from JBIKUO010000041.1 coordinate 5,993, forward strand.
GAAGGGTATTTCTTCCTTCAGTTGAAAACAAAAGCACAGAATTCAATTTGAGTTTATCGGAAAGATCGGTTGAAAAATTTAGGCGTGCATTATACCGGTCAAAATGGGATTTTGACCCACCAACTATACCGTCCTGATTAAAATAACCCAAGCCAATAGAGTATCGGGTATTTAAGGTTCCTCCGTTCAAGGATATGTTATGACTTTGTACCGGTGAACGCGTAAATACTTGATCTTGCCAATCTGTTCCTTTTCCAACATTTACATTATCAAAAGGCATAGCTTGACCGCCCATTGCGAACATTTCATTTTTAATGACTGCGTATTCATCCGCATGTAATAAGTCAAGTTTTTTGGAGGTTTCTTGTAAACCAAAGTACCCATTATATTCAATGGTTGGTTTACGGTTTATGGAGCCATTCTTGGTCTCAATAAGTACCACTCCATTTGCGGCACGAACGCCATAAATACCTGCCATGGCATCTTTTAGCACCGTAATCGATTTAATGTCAGATGGATTTAGTGCATTTAATCCTTGAGAATCATATACAATCCCATCTACTAAAATCAACGGGTCGTTGTCCCCAAAGGTGCCAAGACCTCTAATCCGAATGTTCGCACTACCCCCTGGAGAACCAGAATTTGTAGAAATATTCACACCAGCCATCTGCCCCTGTAAGGCTTGATCCATGCGCGCCATGTTCATTTTTTCTATGTCTTCTCCATCAACTTTCGATGTTGCGCCGGTAATGGTTTTGTTTTTTGCCTCGCCGTATCCAATGACTGTGATTTCCTTTTTATCAGAAAACTCTGGCTTCATAACAAGCGTTAAGTTCTGGTCTCCGGGACCAACAACCACTTCTTGGGTTTGATATCCATAAATTGAGATTGTTAATGTCGCACTTACGGTATCTTTCAATTGAATTGAAAAGAATCCGTCATTCGCTGTTAAGGCATTTCCTTTAGGTGATTTTGAAGAAATTTTCGCAAATCCTAAGGGTTCGTTTACGTCATTAACTACTTTTCCAGAAACGACCCTCATTTGAGCGAATCCTATGGTAGTACATGCCAAGACAAAAAGTAAAAATCCTATTCTCATTGTTTTCTTTTAAAATTACTTTGTGGGGAGTTGCCTCCCCACGCACTAAGTAAAAACTAACTGTTCAACTGTTTTGATATCAATTGAATGGTAAATATAAGTATATTATTGTATTTTTTACAATATCTAAATAAATCCGTTACATTTTGAAAATCCAAGCGCTTTGTTCAAGTCTTTCAAGTTCATTTTCCGCGTCAAAGGAAAAGAGATTAGCAGGTCTATGCTTAACATTGGTTTGTTTTTCAGTATGCTTTACCAACGGGATTCCTTTTATTTTCTTTCTAAAGTTTGCTTTATCGAAAGGGATTCCATTTACATATTCGAAGAGTTGTTGGAATTCATTTAAGGTAAATTTATCAGGGAGTAACTGAAAACAGATGGGCTCAATGGAGAGTTGTTTTTTAAGGCGGTCAAAGGTTGCGTGTAGGATTTCGTTGTGATCAAATGCTAGGTCATTAACCTCCATTACAGGTTCCCATTTTACTTCGTTTGCCCACGAAGAAGCTCGGATTGAAAAATCTTCAATTCTAACTAAGGCGAAATAGGCGATCGTAATAACCCTGCCTTGCGGATGCCGAGAGGGGCTACCAAACGTATGGGCTTGGTGCATTTGAATGGTTGAAAGTCCGGTTAGTTCACGAAGTATTCGTTCAGCAGCATTAGGTAAATCTTCATCCGGATAAACAAGATCGCCAGGAATGGCCCAATAGTCTTTATACGGGTCGACGGATCGTTTTATAAGAAGTGTTTTTATTTTTCCCTCTGAATATCCAAAAATCAAACAGTCTACAGAAAATGCAGAACTAAAAAAATCGGAAAAATCTATTTTATACATAGAACCTATTAATGTGCTGTTTCAGAAGCGTCCAATTGAGTGATTCCTTGTTTTTTTAACATTCGACTTACCGTCCATGCGAAAAAAGCTAGGTATACAAAACAAAGCACACCAATCCAATATGAATTTTGGATTCCTATGGATTTACTTGTTCCTAAGGATGCTTGCCATTGCGACACAAATCCACCACCCATAATCATCATAATCATTAGGCTAGACGCCGCATTTGTTTTTTCATTCAGACCTGCGATGCCTAAGGTAAAGATACACGGCCAAAGGGTGGAGCAAAACAGTCCTACGGAAATAAATGCAAATACACTGACCATGCCGCTTGCAAAAATACCAACCAATAGCGCACCTGCACCCAACATTGAATATACAATCAACTGTCGTACGGGGTTACCGCCTGTAAATGCCTCTGCTACCATAAGAACTATCACCAAAAACAAATAAGGATAGAATTGAGAAACATTATGCCCTGCAATATAATTCGCTAACATAAAAATTGAAAACGCGAGAAACGGCAACAAGATTGAAAGTCGTTGTTTAATGTCTGCCCCAACATTAAAAGCGCCTGCCGCAGAGGCCCAACGACCAATCATCAAACTTCCCCAAAATAAAGACACAAAGGGGGTGATTTCATGCTCAGCCTTACCCAATTTCAATTTCATAAATTCAGGTAAGTTACTCGCGGTGGAAACTTCAACTCCAACGTATAAAAATATCGCAATCATGGCTAAAATCACTTGTGGTTTTTTCGCCACGGCGATAATGGATACACCCTCAGAAGAAGCAGCTCCTTCTTCTTCAATCTGATCTGGAACACTTGAAAATTTAAAAAATATAGCAGCTAAAATGAATGTTGCACCGAGTATTAAATAGGGTATCTTAACGGCTGAAAGCTCTAAGTTCGTGGAGCCTGTGCCAGCCATTCCAAAAATCGCAAAGGAAACCAATACGGGTCCGATGGTTGTACCCACATTATTAATCCCTCCTGCCAAGCTTAATCGTAAATTACCTGTAGATGGGTCGCCCATGTTTATTGCTAAGGGGTTAGCCGCAATTTGTTGAAGCGCAAATCCAATCCCCACGGTAAACAATCCACCAAGTAAAAGGGGAAACGAAGATTCATTTGCAGCAGGGATAAACAATAAGGTCCCTAATGCTGAAATTACCAAGCCTAAAGCGAGCCCGTTACGATAACCTAGAACCTTAAGTAAATCCTTCTTCATAAAAGCCGAAACAGCAAAATAAAGCAAAGAACCTACAGTATACGCAATGTAAAATGCCACTGAAATCAACTGTGCCTTGTCTTGTTTTAAATTCAAGGCCTTCTTAAAAACAGGAATTAATATATCATTACTGGAAGCTACAAAACCCCAAAAGAAGAATATGATTATCAGGGCTCCAAAGGCGCTAAAATTGGTTTTTTTCATGGTCAAAATTTCGACCAAAATACAATTAAATTTGATTAACCGGCCTGAGAGGCAGCTGTTTTTGTATTTTCAACCATAAGTAAGCGTTCAACTGCAGCAGCGATTGAAGCAGCATCAAATCCACACGCCGCCCAAAGTTCTTCTTGGGTTCCATGGTGAATATAATCATCAGGAATTCCTAAACGAACTACTTCTGCTTTGTAACCACGATCCGCCATAAACTCTAATACGGCTGAACCAAATCCTCCCATCAAGCAACCATCCTCTACCGTTATAACTTTGTCGAATTTGGTAAAAACTTCATGTAATAGCATCTCATCAAGCGGCTTAACAAAGCGCAAATCATAATGAGCTGGGGTAATTCCACCTTTAGTTAATGTTTTTATTGCCTCTTGGGCAAAATTCCCAGGGTGACCGATGGTTAAAATTGCAACGCCTTCTCCTGCTGAAACTTTTCTGCCTTTACCAACTGGTATCTCTTCAAGCGGAGTTTTCCAATCAGTCATAACACCGTTACCTCTTGGGTATCTGATGGTAAATGGTCCTTTATTTTCAAGTTGAGCCGTATACATTAGGTTACGTAATTCTTGCTCATTCATTGGGGCTGAAACCACCATATTTGGAATACAACGCATATAAGCTAGGTCATATGCCCCATGGTGTGTTGCGCCATCCGCTCCAACTAAGCCACCACGGTCTAGACAAAACACAACATTTAAATTTTGTAAAGCCACATCATGCAACACTTGGTCAAACGCTCGTTGCATGAAGGAAGAATATATATTACAAAAAGGAACCAATCCTTGCGTAGCCAATCCAGCACTGAAAGTAACCGCGTGTTGTTCCGCAATACCCACATCAAATGCACGATCCGGCATCGCCTTCATCATGATATTTAAAGAACATCCACTTGGCATCGCAGGAGTAATCCCCATTATTTTTTGATTGCGTTCCGCCAATTCTACGATGGTATGTCCAAATACATCTTGATACTTTGGTGCTTCAGGTCCAATCGGAACAACTTTAACAATTTCACCGGTATCTTTATTAAACACGCCCGGAGCATGCCACTTGGTAGGATTTCCCTCTTCGGAAAATTTATATCCAGCACCCTTCTTGGTTAAACAGTGTAAAATTTTTGGTCCAGGAATATCTTTTAAATCTTCTAACACTTTAACTAATCCTTCCACATCATGACCATCAACAGGTCCAAAATATCTAAAATTTAAGGACTCAAATAAATTGGATTGATTGAGTAAGGTGCTTTTGAGGGCGTGAGAAACCTTAGATGCAACTTTTTGCGCATCGGGTCCGAATTTCGAAATAACCCCTAACCAATTCCACACCTCATCTTTAACTTTATTATATGTATGAGAGGTAGTAATATCCGTCAGATATTCTTTAAGCGCGCCTACATTCGGATCAATCGACATGCAATTGTCATTTAAAATCACCAATAAATTCGCGTCTTTCTCGAATCCTGCATGATTTAATCCTTCAAATGCTAAGCCGGCGGTCATTGCGCCATCGCCAATTACAGCAATGTGATGTCGGTCTTTAAACCCATGAAATCGATTGGCTACGGCCATCCCCAAGGCTGCCGAAATGGACGTAGATGAATGTCCCACACCAAAGGTGTCGTATTCGCTTTCCGACCGCTTAGGAAAACCAGAAATCCCACCTTTCAATCGATTGGTATGAAACCGGTCTCTTCTTCCCGTTAAAATTTTATGTCCATACGCTTGGTGCCCCACATCCCACACCAGTTGATCTTCCGGAGTATTAAAAACATAGTGTAGTGCAACGGTTAGCTCCACCACGCCAAGACTTGCTCCAAAATGACTGTTACCGATTTCAGAAATTACATCAACGATATATTGCCTTAATTCTTCGGATACTTGTGGAAGATCGGCTCTCGAAAATTGAGATCTTAAATCAGATGGGAATTGAATCTTTGAAAGAAAGGGACCCGGGGTGTATGGATTACTCATTCACACAAAATTAGGAATAATAAACCATAACAAGAAGAAGTGATGAATGTTCAATGCCTAATAGAAGTGCACATTATATTTTGTAATTTTGCAAGCAGAAAAAATCGCATTGAAACGTATTAACCCTTTTATCCAATTCACAAAGTTTCGCCTCTCTTTTTTGGTGGTGATTTCTGCCTTATCTGGATATCTATTTGTTGGCGGCGGGAATACTTCCATTATCGTCAAATTACTCTTGGGGGGATTTTTAATCACGGCTGCCTCAAACGGGGTAAACCAACTGCTTGAGATGAAGCAAGATGCCTTGATGAATCGAACCAAAAGCAGACCCTTAGTAACAGGGACGATTAGCGTTAGAAATGGGGTATTGATATCGATTGCTTGTTTGATCAGTGGTGCCGTCTTGTTGTGTTCAATTAATCAGAACAGTTTATTTTTAGGACTTGGCGCATTTATTTCTTACGCATTTATATATACCCCGCTTAAAGGTAAAAGTTCTTGGGCCGTATTTATGGGTGCGTTCCCGGGGGCAATTCCTCCAATGTTAGGAGCCATTGCGCACACTGGAGCATTTGGTTTTATCCCTGGATTGCTGTTTTTTATTCAGTTCATGTGGCAATTTCCTCATTTTTGGGCGATTGCGTGGGTTACTCATGAAGATTATCAGCGTGCGGGATATTTTTTATTGCCTTCTAAGTCCGGAAAATCAAAACACTCCGCCTACCTAATTTCACTGTATTCGATTGTATTAATCCCAATTAGCCTCATTCCTTGGTTGCTGGGAATAACCAATAATATTTCTCTATTAATTGTCGGTTGTTTTGGGGTTTGGTTCTATTTTCTTTCATATAGACTGTATATTTCTTGCGATGATCGCGATGCGAAAAAACTAATGTTCGCTTCGTTTGTTTATCTACCAATCATACAATTTGCGTATGTTTTTACCAAAATGGATTCTATAATTCAAAATTTATTAAGTCATGGATTATTCTAAAGAACTTAGCCCTGAAATCAGGGAAAAAATGAAAAAAAACTTGGTTTATGTTGGCATTTTTGCCGTTGTCATGTTCTTCGCGGGACTAACCTCGGCCTATTACGTAAATATGGGCGGTGGATTTTGGTTGAAATACCCTATGCCTAGCGGATTTTATTTAAGCACCTTATTTATTGGTTGTAGTTCCTTGTTTTTTATTTTGGCCATTCGCGCAATAAAGCAAGGCAAGTCATCCTTACTGAAATTACACATGGCGTTGACCTTGGTGTTTGGATTGCTTTTTGTCACCTTCCAATTTAAAGGGTATAATCAACTCATTACTCGAGGCATTTATAACCCTTCGATTTTCTGGACCTATCCAGAAATCTTGGTAAATGATGGAAGATATGGTGATACAATAACAGCCACTGTAAATGGAAAACCAATCCTTGTAGATGGCAACAATTTTAGCATTGGGAATCGTGCCATGACGAAGGAAGAGTTCCTCGATTTTCAAGCGTATATGAAACATTTTGCCTTGCCGGAACAAGTGATTTTCAGTCAGCAAGACAAGCCATTGAATGCCGTTTATTCCTCGAAATACACCCTGTTTATAAACAATCAACCCTTGGTAATCAAGAAGGGTAATTTTTATATCTCTGATTCCATATTAATGTCGCACACCGATGAAATACGGCTTTGTAAAGTGTCGATGAATGTAGTATTAGGGCGTGGACACTTTATGATGAAAGGTCAATATGGTAAAGATTTTAATGTGTATTTAAAAGGCAAAAAACTCAGTTATAAAAACGGGAATTTCTGGATTAACGGACGAATTCTAAGTGAAAGTGCACAAATTAACGCCCGAGAAACTTCGGATAATGCGAGTGCATTTCTATATGTAATCTCGTTTGCTCACCTCTTACATGTCTTGGGAGCCTTAATCTATTTATTGGTCATGGTAAAGAACTCATTTACAGGTCGATACAGCGAAACAAATCATTTATCCCTTCGATTAGGGTCAATGTTTTGGCACTTTTTAGGCATAT
>JBIKUO010000063.1:0-3530 GCA_044347515.1 Crocinitomicaceae bacterium
ACACCTTAGTTTCTGCTGAGGTGGTGCAGCGCGATGCGCTTACCTTTAAGATTCGGCGGGAAATAACAGCGGGTAAAGTAATTAAGCACATCGAGTTTACGGATGAAGGAAAAGATTTCCATTACACTGAACAAGTTCAATTGCTTGGTCTGGCTGATTTTCAAGAACTGTTAAACGAGCACTTTCATATTCTGCATACCTTTGGCAACTATGAGTTGGATGCGTTTGATCCGTCAACATCCCCTCGCTTAATTATAATTGCACAAAAAAAATGAGCCCTCTATTAATGGTTTTGGTCTTGATTGCTGTAGTTGCTGCAGGAGGTGGTTTTGTGCATTTTTTACAAGCAAATAACAAGTCTCAATTTATTAAGTTAGCCCTAGCTTTTAGTGGTGGATTTCTTCTTGCAATCGTATTTGAACACTTACTTCCCGAACTCTACGCCGGCGAAACCGCCAACATTGGGATTTACATTCTTATTGGATTTTTAATTCAGCTCATCATGGAGTATTTCTCCGGAGGAATCGAGCACGGGCACATCCATGTGCATAAAGGACAATCCATGCCTTGGGCACTCTTTATTTCGCTTTCTATTCACTCTATTATTGAAGGAATTCCCTTGGGAAATGATGTGGATCATTTACACCACTTGCATAATCACGACCACAAACTCTCGTTGTTTTGGGGAATTGTTTTTCATCAGATTCCAGTAGCAATCGCGCTTATGACCTTGCTCTTGAGCACTTCGTTGAAAAGAGGGATGGCTTGGTTGGTTTTAATGCTCTTCGGCATTATGACACCCCTGGGATTACTTATTGGATTAAAAGTCCCTATCGAACAAACAGGAATTAGCGTCCCAGTGGTATTGGGCGTCGTAATCGGAATGTTCTTACACATTTCAACCACTATCATTTTTGAAACTTCAGAAAACCACAAGTTTAATCTCTTGAAACTTTCTAGCGTAATTGCAGGGATTGCCGGGGCCTTGTTAATGTACTAACGCAGGTTAAATAAGTCGTTTACCCCAAGCGTTCGGTTGATCGTAAATCCTTCCGCATATGTCACACCAATAGGTCTTCCATATTGCATCATCCTTCCCTTCATAAATTCGAAAAAGTGTGCATTCGAAATGGGGGTTTCCGGTTCCGTAGAATTTGGATCGAAGAACTGAGTCGAGAAACATTGTACCAACTTAATTTTTTCTTCCGCATAGTCACTAACATCTAATGCAATATCTGGTTCAATATACATGTCCTGAATGTAGTGAAGCAGCATAGGGGCACGGTATGCTTCTTGAGCGATTCCGTTACGCATTGTATTAATTTTAGGCAAACCCGATAAAAATGCCGCTCGTGCAACCAAGGCAGCCGCTCGCCCGTGATCGGGATGACGATCTGTAATCGAATTCGCAAGGATAAGCTGGGGTCTAAAGTGGCGGATTTCACGAATGATTTGATGTAAATGGTCTTCATTTTCTTCAAAAAATCCATCAGCCATTCTCAGATTTACCCGGTCAACAAGACCTAACAATTGTGATGCAGCCCTGCTTTCTTCCATGCGTATGGCTCCGCTTCCACGCGTACCTAACTCTCCTTGTGTCAGGTCAACGATAGCAATCTGCTTACCCTCGTCCGCATAGCGCAATAAGGTTCCCCCGCAGGAAATTTCTACGTCATCAGGGTGCGCGCCAAAGGCGAGTATATCAATATTCATTAAGCGGTCATGTAGGATTCAATGCTCGGACAAGCACAAACTAAATTCCGATCGCCATACGCATTATCTACGCGACGAACAGGTACCCAATACTTATTTTTCATTAAATAGGGGAGTGGATAAGCCGCTTCCGCTGGTGTATATGGATATTCCCAGGTTCGATTAATAATGCAATCTGCTGTGTGTGGCGCATTTTTGAGTAGGTTGTTATCTTTTGGATATTTACCTGCTTCGATATCAGCAATTTCTTGTCTAATCTTAATCATGGCCTCAATAAAGCGATCAAGTTCTGCTTTATCTTCAGATTCAGTAGGTTCAATCATTAAGGTTCCAGCCACCGGGAATGAAACGGTAGGGGCATGAAAATTAAAGTCAATTAGTCGTTTGGCCATATCGGCAACTTCTACATCCGCATTCTTTTTGAATTCTCTACAGTCAAGAATTAACTCGTGAGCAACTGTTCCGTGCGCTCCGGTATATAAGATTGGATAATGTTCCTTTAAGCAAGCAGCGATGTAGTTGGCATTAACTATCGCCAATTCGGTCGATTCACGGAGTCCTTTGAATCCTAACATTTTGATGTACCCGTATGAAATCAACAAGATCAATGCGCTACCGTATGGCGCAGCAGATATGGCGTGAATCGCCTGATCTCCACCCGTGGTATGCAATGGATTACTTGGTAAGAACGGCACTAAATGGGCTGCAACACCAATCGGTCCCATCCCTGGGCCACCACCGCCATGCGGAATAGCAAAGGTTTTGTGCAAGTTTAAGTGGCAAACATCTGCCCCGATATTCCCAGGATTCGTAAGCCCTACTTGCGCATTCATGTTGGCCCCGTCCATGTACACTTGACCTCCCTGGGCATGAATGATTGCTGTAATTTCTCGAATGCCTTCCTCGTATACCCCGTGCGTTGATGGATAGGTAACCATGATTCCTGCTAAATCGTCTCCGAGTTGCTCAGCTACTGTTTTCAATTCCGTAATATCAATGTTTCCATGCTCATCACATCCGGTTACCACTACTTCAAAGCCCGCCATAACCGCTGACGCAGGATTGGTTCCATGCGCACTGGACGGAATGATGATTTTTTTACGTTGGAAGTCACCATTTGCTTCGTGGAAGGCTTTAATGACCATAAGACCTGCATATTCACCTTGGGCACCAGAATTTGGTTGTAATGAGACTCCGGCAAATCCGGTACATTCACACAAATCTTTGGCTAATTCTGCCATAAACTCGTGATACCCTGCGGCCTGATCTTTCGGTGCAAACGGGTGCATGTTTGCGAAATTCGGGTTAGTGATTGGAATTAGTTCACTTGCCGCATTCAATTTCATGGTACAAGAACCCAAAGGAATCATACTATGCACTAGCGATAAATCTTTATTCTCAAGTGATTTTAAGTAGCGCATCATTTTTGACTCAGAATGATGTGCGCTGAACACAGGATGTGTTAATATTTCACCTTCTCGTACCAATGCACTTGGAATACCGACTTCTGCTGAGATGCCGCTTCCTTTCGTTTCAAACATGGCTAAGATTGCATCAACATCCGCGGATGTATGTGGTTCTCCAAATGTAATTTGAACGGTGTTCGCATCAGGGGCGAATAAATTCATCCCTTTATTCACAGCAGTTTTCAAAATACTTGCACTATCCACATTTGTAATACATACCGTGTCAAAAAGTTGTGTCGAATGCAGCGTGTGCCCTTTCGCTAATAAGCCTGAGGCTGTGTTACACGCTAATTCATGAATATGTGTTGCAATTCGTTTGATTCCCTGAGGCCCGTGATAAACAGCATACAT
>JBIKUO010000002.1:0-135907 GCA_044347515.1 Crocinitomicaceae bacterium
GCAGATTATTTTTGGGTTGGTTTTGCTTTCATTTTACCACAGCTTTTTTATTTTCTTCGGCTTGGCATTAATCTTATTGCTTGTCATTGTGTTTCGAATAACCGCTGAACGCGGATTTCGCTCGAGCTTGAGGGAATCGAATTATAAATACAAAATTGCGCATTGGCTCCAGCAAATTGCATATACTCGATTTAGTTTTAAAATGGCCGGTACCCCCTCCTATTTAATGTATCGCACCGATCAATACTTAGTGGAATATTTAAGCAGCAGAAATGAACATTTCAAAATTTTAAAACAACAATACCTATACCTCATTGGATTTAAAGCCATTATAGCAATGGCCTTGTTAGTAATTGGCGGGGTATTAGTAATTAACCAAACCATGAATATTGGTCAATTCGTAGCTGCCGAAATCATAATACTTCTAATCTTAAGTTCAGTAGAAAAACTCATCGTGAGTCTTGAAACAGTGTACGACCTCTTCACCGCCATTGAAAAGATTGGTCAGGTTACAGACTTGCCCCTTGAAGACAAAGAAGGAATGGACATTCCACACAGTGAACTTGGATTCGAAATTGATATCCACAACCTTCGCTACGAAAACGACCTGACGAGTCAGACGCTACTTGAAGGAGCTACCTTTAGGATTAAACCCAATGAGCGAACTGTTTTTCGGACAGACAATACCGTTTCCACGAATTTAATTTTTGGATTAATCGCTGGCATTTATAACCCAAAAGAAGGGAGTTTATCCATCAACAACATCCCACTGGGCAATCTCAATCGAACTTATCTTCGAAATCGAATTGGAAACATGTTAACACAAGATTTATTGGTACATGCTACTGTGCTTGAGAATATTACCCTCGGTAGAGATTATGTAAGTTTTGGAGAAGTTCAAACCCTTTGCGATCGGCTCTTATTATCGAAACAAATTCAACATTTAAAAGAAGGTTATGATACCTTGTTAAATCCGGAAGGACATTTTTTAGCCAAAGATTGTATTCGAAAAATCCTAATTGCTCGGGCCCTTGTAGGTTCACCAAAATTAATATTACTCGAAGAACCGCTACAAGACATTAAATTGGATGAGCGGGAAGAAATTCTTAACGTGATCTTTTCCCCCGAAAATGCAACCATACTCATTCAATCAGACGATGAATTGGTTGTAAAGCGCGCAACCCAAACCATAATCATTAACCAAGGATTAATCACTCATTAATATCGTATAGTATGTTGAATATTTCTCCAAATAATCGTAATAGAATTGATGAGCAACAATTTATTTCTTATCAAAATGTTAAGAAAGAATCATCCAATCCAAAACTTAAGCGTACACTTTATATAATCGGGTCTGTAGTACTGTTAATCATGTTTTTACCATGGACACAAAATATACGATCCAATGGAAAAATAACGACACTTAGACCAGAGCAACGCCCTCAAACTATTAATTCAATCATTGCTGGTAGAATTGAAACCTGGTTTGTTAAAGATGGAGATTTTGTAAAAAAAGGCGATACCATAGTGATTATTTCCGAGGTAAAGGATGGTTATTTTGACCCAAAACTTGTGGATCGGACGCAAAACCAAATTAAAAACAAAGAGTTAAGCGTTATTTCCTATGAACAAAAAGTTATCGCGTTAGACCAACGCATAGATGCACTCATTGAATCATCCAAGCTTAAGTTACAACAGGCTAAGATTAAGTACCGTCAAGCCCGTTTAAAAATCACTGCTGACAGCATCGAATTTCAAGCAGCAGAAACGAATTACGATATTGCGAAAGACCAATACCATCGTTTTGAGAAACTTTATGAACGTGATTTAAAATCACAAACCGAGGTTGAAACACGCCGAATGGCGATGCAGCGGGCACAAGCCTCCATGATTTCAGCGCAACAGAAACTACTTCAAAGTAGAAACGACCTCATCGACGCAAAAGTTGAAGTCCGTTCAACTGAAGCAAAATATCGCGATGAAATCGCAAAAGCAGAATCGGATAAGATGTCGGCCATGACGAGCATGTATGATGCGGAGGTTGATGTGACCAAACTGCAAAGCCAAGCCGCAGGGTATTCAATTCGAAGTGGAAACTATCTTATTTTGGCACCACAAGATGGATACGTTACCAAAATCTTAAGCAGTGGTATTGGGGAAACTATAAAAGCAGGACAAGAATTGGCTACCATCATGCCTTTAAATTATGACCTTGCGGTAGAAATGTATATTCGTCCAATGGATTACCCTTTAGTCCGTAAAGGTCAGCACGTCAGAATGCAATTTGACGGTTGGCCAGCCATTGTATTTTCGGGTTGGCCAAACAATAGCTATGGTACCTATGGTGGAACTGTATTCGCAATAGACAACTTTAGCTCAGATAATGGAATGTTCAGGGTACTTATTGCACCAGATAAAAAAGACCATCCTTGGCCTAAGGCATTACGTGTTGGTGGCGGAGTAAACTCCATGTTGCTCCTTCAAGATGTAGCTATCGGGTATGAATTATGGCGTAATATCAACGGATTTCCACCAGATTTCTATGTCGAAAAAGATTCAAAAGGAATAAAATCATCAAAAAAGAAATGAAGCAACTATTCATTCTAATAATCGGTTCAATTTGGGCGACCTTATATGCGCAAAAACCTCTGACTGAAGACGCATTCCTTACCTTGGTTAAGCAAAATCATCCATTAATTAAAATCAGTGATATTCAACCGAAATATGGTGCCGCATATGTATTAAAAGCTAAAGGAGGATTTGACCCTAAAATTGAAGGTACTTTGAATCAAAAATATTTTGATGGGAAGCAATATTACTCCGTAGGCGACTATGGAATTAAATATCCTACATGGTATGGTGTGACTGTAAAAACAGGCGTAGAAAGCAACAGAGGCTCTTACTTAGATCCGCAAGCCAAAACGCCTTCCGGTGGTTTATTTTACGGTGGCATTGGGGCAAATTTAGGTCAGGGACTCTTGATTGACCAACGACGTGCAGACCTTTGGAGTGCAAAAATCAATCAGCAATCGAGTGAAGAGGAACGGCGCCTACAAGTAAACAAATTGATCTATGAAACCGGTTATGCCTATTGGGATTGGTATCTCGCTTTCCATTCTACAAAATTACTACAAGAAGCTTATGATGTTGCATTGCAACGGTTTAATGCAGTAAAGGAAACAGCGATTCTCGGGGACCGAGCATATATTGACACCGTTGAGGCCGGACTTCAAGTGCAACAACGCCTAAGTTTATTGCGCGATGCAGAAGCGAATTACCGAGAAAAATGTAATATACAATCCACCTACTTATGGTCTGAACAACAAGAGCCTTTGATGCTAGGAGAAACGGCAAGGCCCATCGCTCGAACAAACTGGATTGCTTCGGCAATGATCCCATTTCAAAGTGACTCCATTATAAACAACCATCCATATTTAATGATTACTGAATTCAAGGTAGATATGCTTGAAATTGACCGAAGGTTAAAAGCTGATCGTTTAAAACCTTCCGTTCAAGTAAACTATAACATCCTGAACGAACCCGTTAATTATAATCCATTTAGCGACCTAGATATTAACGATTATAAATGGGGATTTTCTATTGAAATGCCCTTGTTTCTCCGCAAAGAGCGAGGTGATTTAAAATTAGCTAATTTAAAAATTGAAGAAACTCAACTTAATCTCGCACAACTGAAGGCTCAGCTGACCATGAAAATAAACAACGCCAAAATAGAGTTAAGCAATAGCATTGAGCAATTAGCCATTTATCAACGTGCTGCAAAAGACTCTAAACAACTGCTTGAAGCGGAACGGAACATGTTTGAAAATGGGGAGAGCTCTTTGTTCTTAATCAATATGCGAGAATTAAACTATATTCAATCGGAACTTAAATATTTAGAATGGCAAGCAAAAAACAAACAAATTGGTTTCAGTTTAGGCTTTGCTACAGCAACCTTGTTTTAAGTAGTTAATCACTGCGTTAAAATCGCTTAATATTTAGTTAACTTCGCTTAGTGAAACTAAGTGCTGTCGTTAAATTATTATTCTTCCCCATCCTAATTGTTCTATTAGACTTATATTTTAGATGGGATCGTATGAGCTATTTCCATGCAAAACATTTCTATTTTTACTTAGCATCTGTTGTTGTATCCATACTGTTCCATACGATTTGGCTTCTTATTTTAAAACGAGTCGTAGCGAGTAATTGGCTTTATTATACGCTTGGTTCTTTTTACTTTTTACTTACTTTTTTTGTTGTTGGGACAAGCTTAGCGTTTAAAAACATAAACGACCTGTTCCCTAACTATTACACCCTACTCTATTTTAAAACGGAACCCAAGAGTGCCTTTATGATAATTCGCGATGTGAGCGGATGGAAAGAGCTGCTTGGAATATTAGTAACCGTAGCGTTAGTCACCTGGGGAGCACGAAGGCTTATTACCAGGCATATTCCTACGGTCATCACTACGAAAATCCTGTTGTTATCTATTTTTCCCATCCTTCTATTTGAAGGATTGGTTGCAACGCACAAAAAGTATGATCAATGCGCCTTGGTTGATGTGAATTTCTGTGCATGCGTACAGCGCCATCTATTTACTTGGGACGACCATACCTCGTTCAAAGGAAAAGGCCTAGGAATAAGAAAAGTGGCTATTCAAATCGATCGAAAACAACCCGCAACATTCAATGTATTGGTTATTGTTTGTGAATCTTTACGAAAACGGAGTCTCAGTGTATATGGCAATCCAAAAAACACAACACCTAAACTTCAAGAATTTAAAGCGTCTCATCCTGGATCAACTTATTTATTTGAGAAGCCGTTTACGGTCTCTACAACCACCATGTTAGCTGTTCCTGCCACCTTAAGCGGTATAGGACCATACCAAGACTCCGCATTGTTGTATTCCCAACCTTTAATTTGGGATTATGCCAAACAGTATGATTACAAGCGATTCTTTTTAAGCTCACATACCCTCGAATGGTATCGGTTTGCAGACTTCTATAAACATGACTCCTTAGATATTTGGTGGAATCATGACAATTCAGGTCTGCCTTATTATAATGATTTGGGAATTCGAGATGAATTAACCATAAACAAAGCGATAAAAACAATCAATTCCTTTAAAGACAAACCGTTTACAGGGGTGATCCAACTTAACACCACCCATTACCCTTACCGTGTTCCAACAGACTATGAGCGCTGGAATGGTCGCTATCAAGACGCATACAACAATGCGGTAAGGTATCAGGATGCCATCCTAGGGAAACTCTTCGATTATTTGGAACGAACAAACAAACTTAAGAATACCGTTATACTACTTACCAGTGATCACGGGGAATCTTTGATGGAACATCACAACATTGGCCATGTTGAGAGCAACTATTATGAAACGATTGCCATACCATTATTTGCATACATCCCGCCCACCTTACTCACGCAAGCACAACGGGTCGCACTCCGAAATAATCAGAAAAACATTACATCGAACATAGATCTTGTACCCACTTTACTTGATTTATGGAATATTAAACAATCAAATCAATGGAAACCCTATACGGAACGGTTAACTGGGCATAGTTTACTCAAGAAAATACCTAAAGACCGAAATATCATCACCTTAAACAATAATCAAATCGCAAGTTTTAATACGGGGCTATCCATAATAAATTCAAAATTTCATTTTTTGCTCCGAACCAACCTGACGCCCGCAAAAATAGAATGGTACCGTTCAGGTGATGAAAAAGAAGTTCACGATTTAGGTCCAGTGTTACCCGATGCAGTACAAGGTACCGTAAAAAAGGCAATACATTCATTCCCGATTTGCCATCCATTTTTAGATTACTTGAATTCTAACTCATCTAAAGAAACGATGCGTTGAAGGCGAACCCCTTTTTCAGTATTTATTAAAAAAGTTAAAGTATTGCGCCACGGTTGAATCCGTAAAACGCCAAAATTATTCTCCATAACCGGACCTTCCTCTCGATGAACATTGGGTGCTGCGAATGCCCAAGATTCAGAAATCCCACTGCTCGTTAAATCGTATAGTGGATATGAAGAGCTACAAGATTTAGATAATTCGGCATAATGTACATCACCCGAAATAAAGACCACGTGCTCTTTTCGTGTGGATTCAATTAACTGGACCATACGTTCTTGTTCGAGTGGAAAATTAGCCCACGTTTCGTAGCCATTATATTCTGTAGCAAATTGGGTAGAGGACGCAATAATCGTTACCGCAGATTTTACCTTTAATTGTTCCGCTAACCAACTCCATTGTTCTTCTCCTAACATGGTTGAATCCGCTTTGAAACATGGAAGATACAAGCGTTCATAAGGATAATAGGTGTCGTTTTCTTCGCTTTGCACATTAATTCGTTTCAATGAACTTCTAAAGGTTCTCGTATCCAATAAGATCAACTGAATCTTTTTTCCCTTGTACCTAAAAAGGTACGATTGATAAATTCCTTGATGACTTAATACCTGTGTTAGATTTGGCGGTTGAAAAAATGACGTAAACATGCGTTTAGACGCCTCTTTCAATGGGTAGTATTTACCCACATCGTCCATCCCGTAATCGTGATCATCCCAGGTTGCATAAATGGGCGCGCTGCGCTTTAGTGCTTGAAAATTAGGATTGCATGCTAAGGCTTGATATGCCTTATTAATTCGCATTGAATCATAGGTATCTGCATAGATATTATCACCAAGAAAGACAAATGCATTGGGCGACATAGACGCAGCCTTATTCAATAACACAAGCTCTTTTTCCTGGTGAAGACATGAGCCAAACGCCAAGTTAAATCCTTGTCCAAATAATAATCCATCTTGAATTATACAAATCAATAAAATCGTAATAATCGTTTGTTTCATGCGCCATAAAATTAGTAGTTTTGGGGGGATGGCAAAACCTGGATTAAATATCATTCATTACTTGGCGATACTTAGCTTGTTTACCTTGTGTATGATACTCATAATATTCCACAATGGGTTAGTGCCTTTACTTTGTTTGATGGGTTTGTTTTTTGGCGGCAGATTAGGTATTCGAAAACTTACAGGACATGCTTCCAATGGCTTAGGAATCCTTAAAAATAGCCTGTTAGTTATATTGTTTATTGGAGCAGGGTTTACATGTAGCATTTTACGAACCGAAACCAACTACTATTATTTTTTAACGCGAACTAATACCTTAGAGATTAAACAAGATGGACAGTGGGTCTTAATTCATAATGCTCACCGGATCGATGTGAATGAAGTGTATTCAAATCCTTCGGTAGTTGTACAACGCATTGACATTAAACGCAATCAGAAGGGAATCCTTGGTCGTGCACTAAACCTCGTGGTTTCTCAAAAAGTGAATGTCTTTACCTTTAAGCCAACGAATACATTTTACTTAGTTGCAGATCCTAATAATGGATTTGCTCCGCTCACTGTTAAAGAGGCAAACACTCGAAAAGAAAGTAGTTTTCTAATCAACGCGAGTTTTTACGATCCGTTAAACCGTGCCCTGGGCGAAGTAATCTACTGCAGCAAGCAATACCAAACAAAGAGCAGTTCCTCGGGGTATTTCAAAGTAATCGATGGCGTACCTCATGCAGGTCCTCGTTCCGTGTTTGATAATTATTCCAATATCCCACAATATTCATGTCAAGCGCATCCATCCACAATGAAAGATGGAATAATATTTCAGTACATTTTGGATAATTCCTTTGCAAAGTGGCGTCAACGCACATATCGCAACTTAGTTGGAGAAAAAGCAGATGGCAGCATCGTGTGTATTGCCTCCGGAAATGGCGGATTACTTGACGTTCGCGAAATCAGTCAGCTCGCTAAACTACTCGGCGTAAAACACGCTACCCTCTTTGATGCGGGAATCGCCTTACAATATGCGTTCAATAGTCCTGGATATTCCATGGAGTTTTCTGCATTCAATAACCTATTGGATGCTGGATCTTTTGTTGACAAGGTAGGAATGGAACTTTTTCGCAAGAATTTCATCCAACGATCGCCTGTTTATATTGGTATTACCCTGAACGAATGAAACAATTTATCCTCTACGTTATTTTTATTGTATCAAGTACAGCGATATTCGCCCAAGAACGTGCGCTTGAAAAGAATCATCAAGAGGGGATTGATAAGGCAAAACAAGGCGATTACCTTGGCGCAATCACCTCATTTACTAAAGCCATTGAAGTATTGCCCTTAGATGCCTATGCTTGGTACAATAGAGGAATGGCGAAAAATATGATCGGTGAATACGAAGATGCACTCAATGACTTTGGTACTTGCATTGGACTTAATCCAGCCTATGGAAGGGTTTGGTATAACCGAGGGCTTACAAAAATGTATGTCGCGAATTATGACGGGGCAATTGTTGATTTAACACAGGCCATTCAAATTGAGCGGGAATATGCCGGAGCCTATTACTACCGGGCATATCTATATGAACTCAAGGGTCTATTTGATTTTGCATGCACCGATTATCAGAATGCGCAAGCCAAAGGGTATCCTGTACCTGCAGCGAAATTAGCGGCATGTAGGGATACATCATACCCTGGATTTATTAAACACCCGCTCCTTTTCCTAACTAAAGAAAGTTCGATGCGTAGCTACGGTACAAAAAAACGCAATCCAATTCATGTTGGAAGTACAGATAACATGGAAATCTATCTGCGTTTGTTGAGGTCTCCGGATGGTAAATACGTATACCACAATGTAATCGAAAAAGGGGAATTATCGGTTGTGGAAATAACCTACACAAAACATGGGAAGAAAAAAAGCAAGCTAATTTATTTTGATTTGAGTGTGTTAGAAGATCCTAAAATCATCAAAGGGTTCAAGACATTTAATTAATCTTTGCATTAAAATCTTCTCGAACCATGCGTTCAACAATTTTTGCACCATTTATTGCCAATGGAATTCCTCCACCTGGATGTACGGTTACTCCCGCAAAATACATCCCCTTGACAGTAGGCGCATGATTCGGATGCCGATAGAACGCCGCCAACGCGGAATTAGAACTATTTCCATAAATGGATCCTCCTTTTCCGTTATAAACCGTTTCAAGCTTTACAGGATCATTAATATATTCCGTTTCAATGAAAGGAGCGATATCTACACCTAAGACATGATTTAATTTGTTAATGATATTATCACGAAGCTGTTCCACCAATGCAGCCCAGTCCTGACCAATGTTGATTGGAGCATTCACCATAACAAACCAATTCTCACAACCCGAAGGGGCATCTGAGGATTCAGCTTTAGAACTTATGTGAACATAAATGGTAGGGTCATCAATTAAGGTTTTAGAATCAAAGATTGCCTTAAATTCCTTCTTGTAATCTTCCGTAAAAAATATATTATGGACTCCTAGTTCCTTGAATTCCTTTTTTATCCCCCAATAGAAAACGACTCCAGAGGAAGACAACTCTTGCCTTAAAATTTTAGAAGGACGCTTAACCTGAGGCATTAATTGCTCATAGGTAAAATGAGCATCGGCATTGCTAACAACGATCGATGCGGGATGAAAAGTATCTAAGGCATAAACGCCTACAATACGACCATTTTCAACTTTTATGGATTGAACCGGAGTATCCATCCGGAAATCTACGCCGAGGGAACGTGCCGTACGTGCTAAACTTTGGGTAATTGAAACCATCCCTCCTTTCGGAAAATAGATGCCTTCATTAAATTCCAAATGTCCAATAATACTTAATAAGCCCGGTGTTTTAAATGGATCACTACCGTTATAAGTAGCGAATCGATTCATAAGCTGTATGGATTTTGGATTTTTGAAAAATCGTTTTGAAAATCCATTCATGCTAATCAATAAACCATAGCGAGGAATATTTAAAATCGCAGGAATCAGGTTTTTGTTAAGTAAATGAGAAAAACGATGTAAGGTTGTTTCAATAAAAACTGGCTTCAACACGTCATAGTTCTTTTTCAAGCGGTTCAAATAGGTGTGAACCTTTTTGGGATTTTCATTGAAATCCGACACCAATACATTCATCGTGGCCTCCATCCCGGTGGGTAAGATAGAACTAGTACCATCTGAGAAAAAATAACGAAATGATTCGGGTAAGGCATGATATTCAAAAGGCTCTTGATCGATCCCTAAGGCAATCAACTCACGAATTAATTCAGGTTCGGTAAAAACCGAGGGCCCCATGTCATATCGATAGCCGTTGAATTCACGCGTATGCACCTTACCTCCAATGAAAGAATTCTTTTCAAAAACAGTAACCTTGTTGCCTAATTTAGCAAGTCGGATTGCAGATGCTAAGCCTCCTACCCCGCTTCCAATAACAATTACTTCTTCTTTCATACCAAGGTTTGGAACAACAAAACAAGAAAACAGTTCAGGTTTATTGCTACGTTTTCAACAAAAATATGGTTTTTTCAACATTTTATTAGATTTTTCAAGGGCTACAGGTTTATGGGAAAGATATTCAGATATATTTGTCCCGTTAAACGTTTTTATTAACCTTTTAAAAAAATTAATTATGAACAAAGCAGAATTAATCGACGCAATGGCAGCTGCTGCTAATTTGTCAAAAGCTGATGCAAAAAGAGCGCTTGATGCGTTTGTTGATGTTTCAACTGGAGCATTGAAATCAGGAGACCGTATCTCTTTAGTAGGATTCGGTTCTTTTTCAGTTTCAGATCGTAAAGAAAGAAACGGAAGAAACCCTAAAACTGGTGCAGTTATCAAAATTGCTGCTAAGAAATCAGTTCGCTTTAAAGCTGGTGCTGAATTAAGCGGAAAAGTAAACTAAGAAAAGATTACTTTAAAATAAAGGGAGCCTTTGGGTTCCCTTTTTTTATGCGCTATGCGGAGCGATTACTCCTTAATAAAAGACTGAATCATCACCTGACCTGACGATAACTTCAAACGAAGTAAATATTTCCCTGCATTTAGCTTGGAAACATCAATCGCTTGGGTAAAGTCGGCCTCATGAATTTTTCTTCCATCTACCGAAAATATCTGACACCCCGTTAGCATACTCAACTGACTTCCTTTTATGTATATTTTATCACTCGTTGGATTTGGAAACAGCACCACTTCTCTTAAGTCTGTCTGATTAATTCCTGCCCCCTGGCATTCTCCCGATTGGTAACTAGAAACTCCGTAGTAATTTATTGCAATGCAAGAATTTTGATAGGTAACCGAATCACAACCACATACCGGTTCGATGATTCCTGGACAAAGCACATTCAAATTAATTAAATTCGAATCAATACATTCCAAGGTTACTACCGTGTCGTTCATACAAAGACTGTTGCAGGCGTACAAACTATTAAAGAAATATCCACTATAATCAACTCCATTGCTACCGATCATACTACATCCGGAAACCGCAAAGCACGAGTCGTTTTGACGAATCACCCCGAGTGCCATGGCACATGCGCCAAAATCTACCCCCGACGGAACTTCCATACAGGTATCTAAT
Source organism: Crocinitomicaceae bacterium (assembly GCA_044347515.1). Taxonomy (GTDB): domain Bacteria; phylum Bacteroidota; class Bacteroidia; order Flavobacteriales_D; family Crocinitomicaceae; genus UBA952. The sequence continues at coordinate 11,451 of JBIKUO010000002.1, forward strand.
TCCACAGGTTCACACGGCCCTGGAGTCCATGAGGTAACACCTCCGTAATAGAAGGCCTCGCAGGAATTGTTATAAGTCATGCTATCGCACCCACAAACTGGATCAACAACGGTTGGACATAATACGGAAACATCAATTTGAGAAGGGTCGATGCAATTATTTTGATTGCAAGGACCAGGTGTCCATGACATTACCCCACCGGAGGTGGTAGCAATACAGTCATTAGGATAAGTCACCCCATCACATCCGCACACTGGATTGTATACCGCAGGACAAATTGCCATGGAATCAATCAAGGTTGAATCAATACACGGCTGTGCCAACGCATTAAAACTTACCAATAAAAATAAAGCTATTAATTTTCTCATGCGTTTATGTGTTCTAATTCTCCTTCTGAACGTGCTATCACAGCAGTAGCAAGGCAATTCCCCAATACATTTACAGAGGTTCGAGCCATATCCATCACAGCATCGATTCCTAAAATAACACTCGCCTTCTCTGGATCCAAGCCCATGGAGGCAACTGTTCCGGCTAAAATAACGAACGAAGCACCTCGGACTCCTGCAACACCTTTACTCGTTAACATTAACACGAGGCAGATAGAAATTTGCTCCCCAATGCTTAAATTGATTCCTGACATTTGCGCTATAAATACAGAAGCCAGGGATAAATACAAGGTGGTGCCATCCAAATTAAAACTATATCCGGTAGGGATAACGAATCCAACAATATGCTTAGGTATACCAAATTGCTCCAAATTCTCCATCGCCTTTGGTAAGGCAGCTTCACTGCTCGCAGTGGCGAAAGCCAAAGAAACAGGCTCGGATACTGCTGTTAAGAATTTTCGAATTGGAATTTTAGCGAGTAAGGCAATCGGTAACAACACGAGGAGTACAAACACCACCAAAGAAACATAAAGGGTACCCACTAATTTCATGAGTGACATTAGCACATCAACACCCGATTTAGCGACCGTAGAAGCCAAGGCGCCGAAAACAGCTAAAGGCGCTAAGTACATGACAATATCTGTAAACTTAAACATGACCTCAGCTAAACTTTCATTCATCCGAAGCATGGTTAGTTTGTGTTGCTCATTTTTTACCATACCTAGACCAATGGCAAAAATCACGGAGAAAACAACGATTTGAAGTACTGAATTTTCTGCGATCGATTTGGCGATATTCTCCGGAAAAATCTCAACAATGTGATCTTTATGTTCCGATCGTTGAGCTAATAATTCGGTGCTTTTTTCTTTTACTTTTTCATTGACTTCTACCTGAACCCCTTTACCGGCCTGTGTGATATTGATTGCCATTAAACCAATAAACAAGGCCAAGGTAGTAACGATCTCAAAGTATATGATACTTTTTAAACCCATCCGCCCAACTTGCTTCAGGTTACTATGTCCGGCAATGCCAACCACTAAGGTTGCGAAAATTAAGGGAGCAACCAAGGTCTTAATTAAGCGAAGGAAAATTTTTGCAAGACGTTCCATTTCCATGGCGAACGCGGGAAAATCCATCCCAACCTCAATTCCTAATACCATGGCACTAAAAATCCAAAGTGACATCTTTTTCCGAACGAAAGAGATCACAAAAAGCAAGGTAATTAAGACGAATCGAAGTGATTCAAACAAGCCAGACGGTACATTTTTTAGGTACGCTTGGGCAACAAAACCTGCCAATAACACACCAAAAATCACTAAATACGCCTTTAAGTTGGCTAACGCTTTTATAGTATTCCACATGCCGTAAAGGTAATGAATTCGAACTTTGATTCCCAATCCGTATCTTTGTTAAAAAAACGCTCATGGCCATTTCAAACAAGGAATTGGAATTCAATTTTAACGAAGACCGTATGCGCCTTCGCATTAGAAATTTGGAACAAGAACTCCAGAAAATCTACCTTGGAGGAGGAAAAAAGCGCATCGACAAACTGCATGAAGCAGGTAAACTTACCGCCCGAGAGCGTATTGACTTACTGCTCGACCCTAATACTGATCGTGTAGAAATCGGAGCAATCGCAGGATATGGTATGTATAAGGAGCATGGCGGTTGTCCAGGTGCAGGCGTAGTGGTGGTGATTGGTTATGTTGCTGGCAGGCAATGTATCGTTGTAGCGAATGATGCGACCGTAAAAGCAGGCGCATGGTTTCCAATTACCGGAAAAAAGAACCTTCGAGCGCAAGAAATTGCTATGGAGAATCGCTTACCCATCATATATCTTGTTGATTCAGCCGGTGTGTACTTACCTATGCAAGATGAGATATTTCCTGATAAGGAGCATTTCGGACGAATATTCCGAAATAATGCGGTAATGAGTTCAGAAGGAATCGTGCAAATTGCGGCAGTTATGGGTAGTTGTGTTGCCGGTGGTGCATACTTACCAATCATGTCGGATGAGAGTTTGATAGTCAATAAAACAGGCACCATTTTCTTAGCAGGATCATACTTAGTAAAGGCGGCGATTGGCGAAAGCATAGACAACGAAACCTTGGGTGGGGCTACCACACAAACAGAAATATCAGGAGTTTGTGACTACAATGTAGAATCCGACCAAGAATGCCTTGCTACCATACGTGATTTAATGTCGCGCATCGGACATACAGAACATGCCGGTTACGACCGAATTGCTGCCGAGGCGCCGTTGGAGCCTGCCGAAGCGCTTTATGGAATAATGCCTGATGAACGATCAAAACCATACAATACACGTGAAATACTCAAGAGTTTGGTGGACGGATCCACATTCACTGAATATAAGGAGGGTTATGGCAAAACCATACTTTGTGCTTATGCACGAATCGACGGTTGGAGTGTTGGCATCGTGGCGAATAACCGTGAAATTGTAAAATCAGCCAAGGGAGAAATGCAGATGGGAGGCGTTATCTACTCAGACTCGGCAGATAAAGCAGCACGGTTTATCATGAACTGCAACCAAAAATCGATTCCATTGGTATTCCTACAAGATGTAACTGGGTTTATGGTAGGATCCAAGAGCGAGCATGGTGGAATCATCAAAGACGGTGCTAAATTAGTGAATGCCATGTCGAACAGTGTGGTTCCTAAATTCACGGTAGTTATGGGTAATTCTTACGGTGCTGGGAACTATGCGATGTGTGGAAAAGCCTATGACCCAAGATTGATCGTGGCTTGGCCTACGGCGGAGATTGCCGTAATGAGCGGTGCAGCAGCAGCCAAGACCTTATTACAAATTGAAGTTGCTGGTTTAAAAGCCAAGGGTGAAGAAATCACAACGGAGTGGGAAAACGAGTTGTATACAAAAATAAAATCTCGATACGACGAGCAAATCTCACCATATTATGCAGCAAGCCGTTTGTGGGTAGATGCCATCATTGACCCCATCGAAACAAGAAAAGTGATTTCCTTGGGCATATCCATGGCGAATCATGCTAAACCTACCAAACGGTATAATGTTGGAGCGATTCAGACGTAATTACTTACATCTATTGCGTTCTGCAACCTTGTAACGAAATGGCATAAAAGTGGTTAGAAAGTAGCTTTGCTTTCAAAACTAATTTTATGAAAAATTTCCTGCACCTTGTTCTCTTTATTCCGCTTATTGGTTTAAGCCAATCAAAAAAAATTCAAGGCAACATCAGCACCAAAGACAGTGCAAAACTGAGTATTCTCGGGGTTTATCAAGATGATTTCCCTCATATATCCGTGGTTTTCAGGGCTGAGAAAAAGAATGGCAATCCAGTGTTTGGATTGAGCAAAAAAGATATAACCGTTCTCGAGAATGAAGAGGAATGTCAAGTTATTTCCATTCGAGAACTCTCCAAACAAAAACCCATTAATATTGGCATCGTGTTCGACCATTCAGGATCGATGGATTACGATGAAGTACAATTACAGCGCTTAGGATATGATATGTTCGATTTACCGATAGATGCACAAGGATTAATCGAATTCCCACAAGGCTATGTTAAACCTATAACCTTAGCAAAATCGGCACTTCTTGAATTTGTGGAATCTTTTAATTTCAAAAAAGACAACATTAGTGTCGTAGGATTCTCTTCAAAAGTTGACCGCACCTTAGGACTTACAAACAACGTTGGAAAGATCAAGCGAAATATTCGTAGCATGAAAACCGAAGGAACCACTGCATTTTATGATGCAATCATAGCCGGTTTGAAACAACTTAACGGTGCGGAAGGCATGAACGTCATTGTGGCCCTAACGGACGGAAACGACAACTCTTCCTACGCGAGCTTAGTCAAAACTATAAATGAAGCAAAACAAATGGATATCCCAGTCTACGTTGTTGGATTAGGTGATGTGAACCGAGCAATGCTAAGTCAAATTGCCACAGAAACAGGCGGACAGTTTTTCTATGCGAATTCAGCTAAATCACTTCATACCATTTATGAAAAAATAAGCGAAAAACTTCAATCTTTTTATGATTTGGTCTACCTGTCACCTAACCTATCCAACGGCTCATGGGATCGCTCTTTGGAAATCTCATTTCTTAAAGAAGGGCAACACGTAGTAAGTGAAATCGAGCATTTCACAATTGACTCAACAGCGATAGCATATATTAAGCAAAAGAATTTAGAAGCTCAACAACGCGAAGAAGCAGCTAAAGCAGAAGCAGAAAAAGCAGAGGCAGAAGAAGAAGCTCAAGAAAACTTGATACGAAATAGCGGTATTGGCATAGCCGCGCTGTTAGTTACTGGTGGAATTATCTTTTATTTTACTCGAAAAAAATCCAAACCACAACTAGCCATTTCTAAAGTTTATCCAAATCCAACAGCAAACTATGTTAGTATTGAAATACAAAACAATAGGTCGATGGAAGGCAAACTATATGTATTTGACATGCAAGGAAATCAAGTATTACTTCAAGAGATAGGACCTACGGCTGAAATAAACGTATCAGATCTTGCTAATGGAACCTATTTATTAAGAGCAAGTTTTGATGAATGTCAAAGTGAATCGATACGCTTAGTGGTACAAAAATAAGATGAGGAGGAATTCGTACTTTTCTTAACTTAGTGAGGTACAAAAAGTGAACTATGAAATTAATCGTTTTCGGCTTGTTATTCATTTCCTTGCTTTCATGCCGATTGGAGCGAAATCTAATTAATGGAGGAATCCACATTGTAAGTAACAAACGATCTTCGGAGAATAAAATCGCAGATCAAAATAGTGATCCCAATTCATATAAGCATTCAATTTACAGTGCACAACAGGTAAAAACTGAGCAGATTGATATCACCATTGAAACGGATGAATTCAATTTCGATTCAATACCTTATGTGGCGCATAAGTCATTGTCAAAACCTTTGAAATTTGAATCAATCCCATTAATTAAAACTGAATCATCAATTCCTGTTAAAACCACGACTAAAAAACGAAAAAAATCAAATCATACGGCTGGATTTATCCTAAGTATGTCGGGACTCATTCTTTTTCTAATTTGCGCTTTATTATTCCTGTTTTCAAGTGAATTAGGAGTGATACTTTTTGGATTGCTTCTCGGACTGATTGCCTTTTTAATTATGTTTATTGCCCTGTGGATTTCAATTTCCAATCTAAAAACCGCACGCACTAAAAAACAGCGATTATTGGCAACAGTGGGATTAATCGTTGCCTCTTTATTCAGTTTAACTGGTATTGTCCTACTTTTGATTTTTACTGTAAATTCCCTTGTTTAATACGCATGAACATTGAAATTATTTATGCATACTTTACTCCTCGTCCCAACCCGAATTAGTACTTTTCTTGCCGTTGAAGTATCGAGAATAACCAAATCCAACAATGAGGTAGGATGACACCTTGTTTAATTCACTGGCGGAATATCCTAAATCAGAATTAATACCGATATCCCAGGGTTTATAGCCAAAGCCATAAAAGGCGTACCCAATAGTCAAGCGAAACGATGCATTCACATCGGCTGCTAAACAAATTCCTATGTTCGGTTCTATATATGCTGATTGTTTAGAATTATAGGTGATGCCCATACTTTTCAGGGTATCTGTTACAAAGGCTGTTTGGGCAAATCCTGCTTTTACACCAATATCCGTTGCTAAACTTGGCGTCCAAAACTTTTCATGACCTAGCTTTATAAAAGCCGCCCCGTTGTGCATTCCTCCGCTTATTTTCTGATTGATCCTAAACTGATTGATATTAAAATAAGAATAATGCACCCCAGCTCCAAACATTAAACCAGACCTCAAGGTGTATTGATACATTGGTGAAACATATACCACTCCTTGCATTATGTTTTTAAACGGGGCATTAACAAAGCCATTCGGTAGCCCTAACTCAAAGACAAAGGAATCGTCAATTTCCATATCCTGTGCTGTATAACTACCTTGAAGCCATGCAAAAACTACAAGTATCAGGGTATAAATTCCTTTTTTCATGTATTATAAAATTACAACTTAAAATATTTTTTCTTAACCGTCTGAATAAAACTACGTGCATATCCCGCAGTCTCTGGCTCCAAATTAAAGCGTAGAACAGGGAATACAAATCCACCAAGAACTAACGCTTCTATGCAGCCTATACGCAAAAGCTTATAAATCGTTGTGGATTCAGAATAAAATGGGAAAAAATAGACGCTTACGTAATAAATTCCCAGTACGCCTAAAAATACCATTAAGGGCTTTGTATGTCCCCAATGAAATGGATTCAGTCGATAAGCCCAATAAATATAAACGGAACGGGCTACATTGTAAAACACAAAGATAAATCCAGTAGCAAATCCAACACCAGCTATTCCATATCGTGGAATTAATAAGCGATTCAGGACATATATTCCCACACACAGAAATACGGTAAAGAGTAAATCATACTTGTATTTTCTTGAAGTAGCAAAAATGATTCCGTTGAGTCCGCAATACATATCCACTACCCTACCCAATAATAAGAAAAACAAGACAGGAATTCCTGCACTGAATTCCGGTTTCAAAAAGGAAAACAACTCATGAACCGGCAACCATAAGCCCAAAAAGGACAATAAACCAATAAACAACCCTGCACCGCTCGACTTTTGATAGATTTCCTGAAGCCCCTTCATGTTTTTTTCCTTCCAAAGTTTAGCTACAATGGGTGAGCTTACACGCGTCATCGCACGAAAGGGTATTAGCATGGCGCTGGTCACTTGAACCATAGTGGTGTAAATCCCTGTAGCCGCGAGCCCAATCATTCCACCGATCATCACTGCATCCATCGTCACTACGACCATTGTGGCTAAGGTATTTACGTACGAAAAAAGGCTGAATGAAAGGATAATTTTTCGAAATCGTTTTGGAATGGTAATGTGTTTTAATGAATAGTGTAATTCTTGATGATAAATCAAATACCCCATTAAAACTAATGCAGGTAACATATTGCTTAGCATTAGCACCGTTAAAAATACTTCAAATGAAATGTAATCTAATGCATATACTACAAGCAGAATCGTTGTTAACACTCGAAGACCTATGTCTTGTAAAAAAACCGGCAGAATATTCTTAAACATCCCCCGCATGTGGTTCTCAAATAGCATGAACAGCACATTGCCTACACCAACTGGAATCACCCACCAAGCATAGCGATTGAATAAAGGGGATTTATCATGAAAATAGGCTCCGATTTCGGCTTTAAACAACCAAAACAATACCGAACAAAGCAAGATACCAAAGCATACGATAAGTACATTAAACAATAGAAACCCATAGTGCTTTTTTGCTTCGTTTCGAAAAAATGGAAAAAAACGCCAAGTGACATAGATGCTCCCAAGATTACTCAATTGAGCAAACAATAATCCCGTGGTGGTCAACAGGTTAACCAAACCGATTTCAACTGTCGTTAGAAATAAGATAAACAGAAAGGCCTTGTTGATATACCCAAGAACCAATCCTATGTAAGAGATTAGTGTAGTTCGTAAAGCATCTTTCTTTACAATTCCCATGCTATCTAGAAAGGTGCATATTCCGCTTGGAATACACCTTAGTAAAGAACGGATCTTTCAGGTCTTTTATAAAACGAATCGCTTCACCTGTAGACTTCATTTCAGGTCCAAGTTCTTTCTTCACATCGGGGAATTTCTCATATGAGAATACTGGAATTTTAATCGCATACCCCTCTTTTCGCGGATTGAAGTTGAAATCCTTAACTTTCTTCTCTCCGAGCATGACCTTCGTAGCGTAATTCACATACGGTTCATCGTAGGCTTTAGCAATAAACGGAACCGTTCTCGAAGCGCGCGGATTGGCTTCAATCACATATACTTTATCGTCTTTGATTGCAAATTGAATATTAATCAACCCAACCGTGCGTAATTCTACCGCTATTTTCCGTGTAATGTCCTCAATTTGAGTCATCACAAAATCGCCTAAATTATACGGAGGCAACACCGCATAGGAATCTCCGGAGTGAATCCCCGCAGGCTCAATGTGCTGCATGATTCCAATAATATAAACATCTTCTCCATCGCAAATCGCATCTGCCTCTGCTTCAATCGCCCCCCCCAAGAAATGGTCTAATAAAATCTGATTACTCCCCATTTCGTTGATAATATCCACGACATGGTGTTCAAGCTCTTCTTTGTTAATGACAATTTTCATTTTCTGTCCACCCAACACGTAACTTGGACGAACTAACAATGGAAATCCTAACTCATCTGCCAACTCAAGTGCCTGTTCTGCACTTTCTACCACACCATATTGAGGAAACGGAATGTTATGTTGTTCTAACAATTTCGAGAATCGTCCCCTATCCTCTGCTAAATCCAAGGCATCAAAGCTCGTTCCTAAAATTTTAACTCCGTATCGTTGTAATTTCTCAGCTAATTTAAGCGCCGTTTGTCCACCGAGCTGAACAATCACCCCTTCAGGTTTCTCATGCTGAATAATGTCGTAAATATGCTCCCAAAATACCGGTTCAAAATAGAGTTTATCCGCGGTATCAAAATCGGTAGAAACGGTCTCTGGATTACAGTTAATCATGATCGTTTCATAACCACATTCACGCGCAGCCAATACCCCATGCACACACGAATAGTCAAATTCTATTCCTTGTCCGATGCGGTTAGGTCCAGAACCTAAAACCACCACTTTTTTACGATCACTAACCACACTTTCATTTTCAAACTCAAAGGTTGAATAATAATATGGCGTTTGTGCTTCAAATTCGGCGGCACAGGTATCAACTAATTTATAGACCCGTTGAATTCCAAGTTCTGTACGTTTTGAATACACCTCTGATTCCAGGCAACGAAGCAAGTGAGCTACTTGGCGATCCGCATACCCTTTTTGCTTGGCTTCGAACAATAAATCCGTTGGGATATTTTCAATGGAATGTTTCTCAATTTTGCGTTCCAATTTGATAAGATCCTCAATTTGTCTTAAGAACCAGATATCGATTTTAGTTTTCTCAACAATGGTTTTAAAAGGAATCCCCAATTTTATGGCATCGTAAATGTGAAACAACCGATTCCAACTTGGTTTTTCTAAGCTATTTAATATTTCATTCTGGTTAGTCAACTCCTTTCCGTCAGCTCCAAGACCATTTCTATTAATTTCCAGGGATTGACAAGCCTTTTGTAGTGCTTCTTGAAAGGATCGTCCAATGCCCATAACCTCACCAACCGACTTCATTTGTAAGCCTAATTCACGATTAGTCCCTGGGAATTTATTAAAGTTCCAACGCGGGATTTTTACGATTACGTAGTCTAAGGTTGGTTCAAATAAGGCGGAGGTTGTCTTGGTAATTTGATTTTGAAGTTCATCCAAATGATAGCCAATAGCCAATTTAGAAGCGATTTTAGCAATGGGATAACCCGTTGCTTTGGAGGCTAATGCCGAAGAGCGCGAAACGCGAGGATTTATTTCAATGGCAATAATATCCTCCTTTTCATCCGGTGATACCGCAAATTGCACGTTACATCCCCCAGCAAAATTACCGATAGAACGCATCATTTTAATGGCCATGTCGCGCATTTTCTGAAACGTTGTATCTGATAAGGTCATTGCCGGAGCCACAGTAATTGAGTCACCGGTATGGATACCCATTGGGTCAAAATTCTCGATAGAACAAATAATGACCACATTATCGTTGGCATCACGCAACAATTCTAACTCATACTCTTTCCACCCGATCAAGGCTTTATCGATCATCACCTCATGAATCGGAGATAATTCCAATCCACGTTCTAGTAGGTTATCAAATTGATCTGGTTTATAGAGGATTGAAGCCCCTGAACCACCTAAGGTGTAACTCGGACGGATACATAAAGGGAATCCAAATTCCTGAGCAATCTCTTTCCCTTCAAGAAAAGATTTTGCTGTTTTTTGTGGCGCCATTGGTATACCTATCTCGGTCATCAAGTCGCGAAACGCCTCCCTGTTTTCTGTAATTTCTATGGCTTTAATATCCACGCCAATAATTCTCACACCGTGTTGCTCCCATATTCCGAGTTCGTCGCAAGCAATACATAGATTCAAGGCTGTTTGTCCCCCCATGGTCGGCAAGACTGCATCAATTTTATGTTTTGAAAGTATTTCAACTATACTTTCCGTTTCTAAGGGTAAGAGGTACACGTTATCTGCAACAACCTTATCGGTCATGATGGTTGCTGGATTAGAATTTATGAGGGTTACCTCAATTCCCTCCTCACGCAATGAGCGAGCAGCTTGAGATCCAGAGTAATCAAATTCACAGGCCTGACCAATCACAATTGGACCAGAACCGATAATTAAAACAGATGAAATGGAGGTGTCTTTTGGCATGTTTACAATTTAAGCTTGCGACTGTATAAATTGTGGACAAAATTAGCTTAAAAACAGGCACGAAGTTTCATTTGATGCAAGGTAATTTTTACACAATTCCATTAAAAATGTTAATAGCGATGTTACCCTTTCAGGAAAATCCTATTTTTGTTGAAGCCATGAGGACAACCATTACACTTTCCCTAATTCTGATAAGCTATTTAATGCTTGGTCAAACGCAAAGCAGTTATAAGCTAGCGGTATTAAAATACAACGGAGGGGGAGATTATTACGCGAACCCTACGGCCCTACCCAACCTGGTTCAATTTTGCAATCAGAATATTGGAACACAAATCGCAAAAGAGGTTCCATATGTAGATGCGGGGAGTAAAGACATTTTTTTGTATCCGTTTGTACACATGACTGGTCACGGAAATGTAGTTTTTTCACGCGCTGAAGTTTCTAACTTAAGGACCTATCTTTTAGGTGGCGGTTTTCTACACATAGATGACAATTATGGCATGGATGAATATGTTCGATCCGAAATCAAGAAAATTTTTCCAGAACATGATTTACAAGAACTTCCTTCGACGCATGAAATTTTCTCAGTAAAATTCAAACTGAACGGATTACCAAAAATTCATGAACATGACGGTAAACGACCACAGGCTTTTGGAATTTTTCATGAAGAACGTTTGGTCCTGTTGTATACGTATGAAACAGACTTGAGTGATGGTTGGGAAGATCAGCGTGTACATAATGACCCCGACGATAAACGTCAACAAGCCTTGAAAATGGGTGCGAACATCTTGTACTATGTGTACACGCGTTAGTACAAAAATACCCGCATTTTAAGCAACGCTTATCAATAAAAAAGCACCCTTCATTGGAAGGATGCTTATTCTTATAAAAGTTACTATACTTCGTTAATGCTTGTGGTCATGCCCGTCATGGTCATGATGCTCTTCGATTACCGGTGTTTTTTGTGGTGCCTCTAAGTTAACCATTTCAATTTCAAACACAAGGTCTGAATAGGCCGGAATTCTCGGATTCCCCTGTGCGCCATATGCTAAACGATACGGAATGTACAATGTAGCTTTTCCTCCTTTACCAATAAGTTTTAATCCTTCTTCAAAGCCAGGAATCATCCGTTGAACTTGATAATTGAAATCCATTGGTACATTTCGGTCGTAGGATGCATCAAATTTCTCTCCGGTAGCGAAGAACGTTCCTCTGTAATGCAAAGACATCTTAGCGCCCATTTCTCCTTTATAGGCTTCACCTGGGTTTTGAATCACATAAATCAAGCCACTGGCTGTTTGAGTTAATCCTACACTTTTATCTTTGGCGGACACACGCTTTTTGAAATCTGCATTGTAATCTACATCGTTCATTGCTGCAATTTTAGCATAAGCAGCTTGTTTTGCTTTTTCCGCTTCTATTAATTTCAGGTATTTTGCATCAAATGAAGCTTGACCATTAAAAGCTTGTGCAGCCTTACCCACTCGAATAATTGTTACACTGTTCATTACATCATTTTGAGCAATTGCGTTCACCACATCTTGACCTTGAACCACTTTACCAAAAACGGTATGTTTTCCATCTAACCAAGGAGTTGCTTTATGTGTAATGAAAAACTGACTCCCGTTGGTATTGGGACCTGAATTGGCCATTGATAAAATACCTGGAGATAAATGCTTAAGTGACGTATCAATTTCATCGAAAAACTTGTAACCTGGTCCACCCATTCCATTTCCTTGGGGATCACCACCTTGAATCATGAAATCAGCAATCACCCGATGAAACTTCAAGCCATTGAAAAATGGTTTCCAAATTAACGTGGTATCCACCCTGAAGTTTCCTTCCGCTAAGCCAACAAAATTCCCAACAGTCATTGGAACTTTTTCATAGTACAATTGACAAATGATATCACCTTTTGTGGTATTGAACTTTACATAAAGTCCATCCGTCAATTTTGGAGTTTGTGCTTGAACCAATGCGGTCCAGGCTAATGCTGCTAATAAAAATATACGCTTCATGTTATTCAAAACTTAATAATTCAACTTCAAATACTAAACAAGAATACGGAGTAATAACTGGTGTTGGAGAAGAAGATCCGTAGGCTAATTCTTGAGGAATAAAAAACTTATATTTCGCTCCTTTCGACATTAACTGAACACCTTCTGTCCATCCTGGAATTACCTGATTCAAAGGAAACTCAATCGGTTCACCTCGTTCTACCGAACTATCAAATACTATGCCTTCAATCGTAGTACCGTGATAATGTACCTTTACCGTAGATTCTGCCGTTGGATGAACTCCATCTCCTTCTTTTATCACTTGATATTGCAAACCCGATGCGGTGGTAACTACTCCTTGTTTTTTACCATTGTCCGCAAGAAACTTTTCGCCAGCCACTTTGTACACTTCACTCTTCTTGTCTTCTTCGGCCTGTTTAATCATGGCCTTTTCTTGAAAGTACATGGACAAAATCATATCAGTACTGTCTTGACAAACCAAACGCCCTTTAGCGACAGCATCTCTAAATCCCTGAATTATCAATTCAAAATTAGCCTCGCTCATTTCTTTGCCTAGGCTGCTTCCGATGTTAACTCCCATCAAATAAGAAACGGAATCAATTTCATTTTTAAGAACTACTTTCTTTGCTTTCTTTTGCGCAAGGGCTGTAAAAGCGAACAGGACAGCACCTGTTAAAACAATCATTTTTTTCATAAGTTAATTTCGATTATCAACTCCCCAATACATTTTATTGCGAATGGTATCTAAGAAGTTCGTATGTTCAAATTTAATCACATTAATTAGAAACTCTGCCTTGGTCACACGGATTTCTTCTCCTTGTTTAATATTTTTTGTGACTCCATCTAAACTCACAAGGCATGTTCGGTCACGACTCTCTAGGGTTAAATCGATCGGCATATGGTCTGGAACAACCACTGGGCGTACATTTAAATTATGTGCAGCAATTGGAGTAATGATGTGTACTTGACATCCAGGTGTGATGATTGGACCTCCGCAACTTAAGTTGTAACCGGTAGAACCGGTTGGGGTAGAAACAATCAAACCATCCGCCCAATAAGAATTCAGGTATTTACCATCCAATTTTGCATGCACGGTAATCATGGAAGAAGTATCTTTTTTTGAAATCGTCAATTCATTTAAGGCGAAGTTCTCTAAACCAAACAACTCATCTTGGGTTCTTACCCGGATCAAGGATCTTTTCTGAAATTCGTATTTCTTGTCTTCCAACAGTTGAAACGTTTCACCAATGGCCTCTTTTGAGATGTTTGACAAGAACCCTAACCGACCGGTATTAATCCCAAGAATCGGAACACCAGAATCTCGAACGAAACGTACCGCTCGGAGGAATGAGCCGTCCCCTCCAAGACAAATCATATAGTCGATCCCTTTTTTAAAATCTTGATCGGAAGCATAGGTTGTACAAGGCAAGGAAAAGTCATATTTTGATTTCAGGTGATTCAGCATATCATCCTCCATGACCACATTCCATCCACGTTTTTGACATTCGGCATGTACTTGGTTAACATAATCCAAGCTGTGCCGCGTAAATCTCATCCCAAAAATCGCTACATGTTTCATTTAGAATTTCATAAAGTTCATAAGGGCATCGAATCGATTGCGTAAATCCTCTTCCGCATCCTTATCTTGAAAAGCGGCTTTAACCTGATAATCATAACGCTCAAAGGTTCGAATGATGGACGACAAATTCGAGGTGTTTATTTTTAAGGTAACTTCGGTATTGGTAGATTCTTCATTGGAAGTAATGTAAGAGCTTAAAATCTTTGCATTATTACTTTCAACGATTTGTGCTATTTGCGCTAAGCTGTAATCCGATTGATTCATTTCAAGCACTAAGATTCCACCATGTTCTTTCAAACTTCCAAAATCCGAGAGCACCGACATGATGCCGTAAACCGAAATACATCCCAAATATTCTTCATTATCGTTTAATACCGGAAGTACGGAGAGTTTCTCGGAAGACATTTTAAGCAGAATGTCGTACAAATGCGCATTTTGATTGACAAAAGGTCTTGGTAAATGGTCGAATAAATGATCTAAGTCCGATTCAAGATTTAAGTGATCAAGAACAGCAGATTCAGATACCACGCCAACAAAATTGCCATTTTTTAAAACTGGCAAGTGGCTGACCTTGAATTCATCCATCCACAGCATGACTTTTTCACCCGAATCTGTATGCAATAAGGGAGGAATTTCTTCAGAAAGGATTTCTAGCGCGCGCATAACCGGTTGCTAAGGTATGGAATTCCGCATAGAGTTTGTAATTTTGAACAAAAATCACGTGACGAAGCTCAGCGTAAACATTAATAAAATTGCCACAATCCGCAATGCACGAGGGGGCCAAACTCCGAATGTTGTTCAATTTGCCATTGATTGTCAGACCTTTGGCGCGGATGGCATCACGGTACATCCACGGCCCGACGAGCGTCACATTACGTATAAAGACACCATAGAAATTTCTGAGGTTATAAGCACTGAATTTAACATTGAGGGATACCCCGATGCCCGATATTTCGATTTACTCAAAAAAACGAAGCCAGCACAAGCAACGCTAGTGCCTGATGGTCCAACTGTACTAACCTCTAACGCGGGATGGGATGTAAAAGCGAATGAAACAGCACTCATCCGATGGATCGATGAAATTAAAAGCTTGGGAATTCGATGCTCCTTGTTTATGGAAACAAATCACGAGCAAATTGAGCTGGCAGCTAAACTTGGCGCAGATCGCATTGAATTCTATACAGGTCCGTATGCAGCGCAACTCTCTTTAAAACCGGACTGCATAAAACCCTACGTGGATGCCTGTGCTTTTGCGGTGGATTGTGGACTAGAAATCAATGCAGGTCACGACTTAAGCCTTGAAAATTTGAAGTATTTTAAGCAACAAATGCCAAGATTAGATGAGGTTTCGATTGGACACGCGTTAATATCAGATGCGCTTTATTACGGAATCGAAAACACCATTCACCTTTACAAACGCTGTTTAGACTAAGCTCTATTGATTATTGTACGCGTTGGGTAGGCAAAACGCACCTCGTGTTCTCTAAATAACCGGTCTATTTCGAAGCGGATTTCTGACTTATAATTTCCTATATCCCAGCTATTTTCTGCCCAAAAAACGAGCTCCATTTCGATACCATTTTCAGAGAAATTCGACATTCGAACAATCACAGGTTCTTCTCTGCTTACAATCGGATGGCCAAGGGCGGCAGTTTTTAATAATTCCGTAGCTAAGACCGTATTGCTTCCATATTCTACCAAGGCGTGAATGGTGAACATAGACAAGGACGAGCTATGGCTCCAATTTTCTACTTGCTGTTGTGTTAAATGTGTATTCGGAATAATGAGTACATTTCCTTCTTTCGTTTGAATCTGAGTAGTTCTGAAGCTGATTTTAATAATACGAGCAACAAAATTGTAGGCACCTTTATGAGAATTAGCTTGAGTTTTAGCATCGATTTCCACGATATCACCTACTTTGATGTTCCCCTCTAAGAGTAACACAATACCTGCGATGGTATCTTTAAAAACATCCTGCAAGCCCAAACCAATACCAACCAAAAGTCCAACAGAACCTGACAATATTAAGGTAATGTTTAATCCAAGAACATTAAAAGACAGCAATACTGCCACCGTATAGATTATATAACGAGCAATCTGCACATATACATACTCTACCCCCGGATCATAAGATGTTTTGAGGCGATGTTTTTTACCGATATATAATTTATAAACACTTGAAGCGATTTTAGCAGACAAAAAAATCACTGCCACTAGAATCACATTGTATAGTGTTATTTTCAATGTACCTATGTGGACTAAATTATAGTTAATGAACTCCTCAAAGGTAATATCCCGATTATTGAATCTAAAACTTAATACACCAAAGTACAAGGCAATTAAATATACACTTTGAGTAAATAATTTAAAATAGGTTTCTCTTCTTCCTTCAAGGTGAATGTTATTACTTTTAAATTGTTTTTTGAGAAATCTAGAAAGTATGCGTCGAAGCACAAATGCCGTTAAGAATATGATGGAGAGAAACACTAAATTCCAAATACAGATATTGAACGGCCCAATTTTAAATAAGGTAGTACTTAACATCATTTAATAATTATTCTTCCCAGTTTTTCTGAGAACGTTTGTTTTATCTTTTCGTAAGCCATTTGTTCCGCAAGGAGCTCTAACTGTTCTTGCTCGCTCAGCGTTTCGGACGCCATTTGAACGCGCAAACTTTTAATATGTTCGGTTATCTTATATTGCTTAAAATTATAAATCGCATAGAGAACCGTACCTAACAAATCGCTATCTTCTTGTTTTGTATAAATCCTATAATGAGAAGCCCATTTTGGACTTAATTCATCCTCAAAACCAATTAATTGCGTGGTTAACTGTAAAATCTCAGGCTTACTTGATTTCAAAAAATACTTGTAGGTGTACAAAATACCTTCAGCAACGCCGTCTGCGATTTCACCAAAAATATCATAACAAACGGAATGTTTGAAGCTTAAGTCGTCTGAATTTAATTCTTGAATAACTAGTTCATTGACACTAACAGGAATTTTATCACCGTTAGGATCGAGGACGACTTCTTTATTTCCAAATTTAAGCATCAAACGAATGAGCTCTTTTTCAACCAAGGCTTCATCTTTCGGAACCTCTTGAATAGCATGCTTAGGCGTTTGCGGTTTTACAGTTATAGCATCTTTAACCCAAGGTTCATCTACCTCTTCAGCAAATTTACCTGCACGATGTTTGGTAACCTCCTGAATAATCATTTCCTCGGCTAACTGATATGAGGAAGCGATTTGTTTTGCAAAAATGGTTCGAGTAATAGAATCGGGAATCAACGAGATTGAGTACACAATATCCTTTATCAGCTTTGCTTTTTGAAGCGGATCATTTTCCGTTCCTTTCAAAAGCAACCCTGCTTTAAACGATATAAAATCTTGTCGATGCGATTCTAAAAACTCATTCAATTCATCCGTAGTACTTTTCTTAGCAAAGGAATCAGGGTCCTCCCCTTCTGGGAATAAAACAACCTTAACATTAAGCCCTTCTTCTAAAATCAAATCTATACCTCGGAACGACGCTTTTATTCCTGCAGCATCTCCGTCGTAAAGTATCGTAATGTTCTTAGTGTATCGAGAAACGAGACGGATTTGTTCCCTGGTTAAGGAAGTCCCTGAGCTTGAAACCGCATGCTGAATTCCGGCTTGGTGCATACTAATTACATCCGTGTATCCTTCGCAAAGCAAACATTCGTCCTTTTTGACAATTTCACCTTTTGCAAAATAAAGTCCATACAGAATTTCACTTTTATTGTAAACGGGACTTTCGGGAGAATTAAAATATTTTGCGACTTTTTTATCGGACATTAAGGTTCTACCCCCAAAGCCAAGCACACGTCCGGAAATGCTATGAATTGGAAAGATTACCCTTCCTTTGAAAAAATCAAATTGCCGGCCATCCTTTTCCTTACTTAAGCCCACCTTGTCCAAGTATTCAAACTTGAATCCTTTATCTAAGGCCGCTTTAGTTAAATCGGATCCAGTATTCTTGCAATATCCTAATTGAAATCTTGTAATAATATCGGGATGAAATCCCCGCTCAGTAAAATAAGAGAGTCCAATGCTTTTACCTTCATCGGTTTCATGAAGCGTTTCCATGAAATGATTCTTCGCAAATTCATTTATTATAAATAAACTATCCTTTTCATTGGCGGCAGCTAACTGTTCCGCCGAAAGCTCTTCCTCCTTCGGAAGTTCAATGTTATATTTATCTGCTAACCAACGAAGTGCTTCCGGATATGAAAAATGTTCCTTTTCCATTATGAAACTAACCACGTTCCCCCCTTTACTGGTAGAAAAGCACTTATAAATTTGTTTTGCTGGAGACACCACAAAAGAGGGTGTTTTTTCAGAGGTAAAAGGACTTAATCCTTTCAGGTTGCTTCCCGCGCGTTTCAATTGCACAAACTCACCAATAACCTCTTCGATTCTAGCCGTTTGAATAATTTGATCTACAATATGTTCAGGAATTCTACTCATCCGGCAACCCGTAGTCTTTTTCGCTAATTACTTTACCTTTTTCATCGTAGGTTGTCCAAACACCAACCATTTGATCATTGCGGTATTCTCCACGGTAGTGCATGGCCCCGTTTGGATATTTCACCAAACTAAATCCTTCGCGCACCCCTTTATTGTATACGGTAATGGATTGTTCATTTCCGTTTTCTGAATAAAACACCCATTTCCCGTCTCGATTGCCTTTTTTGTCTATGGAACCATGAAATTTCAATTGTTTTTTGCCGGGATACCATTCGGAGTATACGCCGTGTTTAACTTCAATTAAATTTTCAGATTTAACTTGTTTTTTAGTTGCATTCTTAGTCGTACAAGAAGCAAAAATTAACGCAATAAATACAGGGATAATTAGTCTCATTTTGTTCGATTCATGGTATATTCTACAAGGCCAAGCAAGGCCATTTTAGCTTGATTATCAGGGAATTCATCTAGTAAAGCTTTAGCCTCATTCCCCAAGGAACGCATCCGTTGCTCCGCATATTCAATTCCCTTATTTCGTTTAACCAAATCAATGGCTTTTCTGATGTGTGATTCACTATCGTTGTGATTCTTGATGATGTTTCTTAATTCAGTAGCTTCAGCTGCAGGGGCATTATTCAGGGTGTAAATGATAGGGAGTGTCATCTTTTGCTCTCGAATGTCATTCCCCGTGGGTTTTCCAATTTCAGCGGCACTTCCGAAATCAAAAATATCATCTTTTAGTTGAAATGACAGGCCCACTTTTTCTCCAAATAGCCGCATCACCTCACGATGTGTTGTTCCACCTGATGCAAGGTAGCCTGCCTCACAACAGGTTGCAATCAAGGAGGCTGTTTTCTTACGAATTACCTCAAAATAAACATCCTCGGTGATATCAAGTTTTCTAGCTTTTTCAATTTGAAGTAATTCACCTTCAGACATCTCACGAACTGACCGGGCAATGATTGCCAGTAAATCCGTGTTTTGTTTTTCTATGGATAAAAGGAGTATTCTAGATAACATGTAGTCGCCTACCAACACTGCAATTTTATTCTTCCAAAGGGCATTTACAGAAAAATAGCCCCGACGTTCATTAGCATCATCCACGACATCATCATGGACCAAGGTTGCAGTGTGTAATAATTCAACCAAAGCAGCCGCGTCAAATGATTTAGCATTTGTTTCACTAAACATTTTGCAGGATAAAAAGACAAATAAGGGACGAATCTGTTTCCCTTTTCGCTTGACAAGATAATGCGTCACTTTATCGAGCAAGGGAACATCAGACTTCATTGTTGATGAAAAAAACTGCTCAAACTCTGCGAGTTCTTTTTCTACTGGGGCAATAATTTCTTCAACACGCATAATGACACAAAGTTAACAAAAGGTAAGCGGTGAATATCATAACATAGATTGCCTTTTCAACAAATATCGGGTAAGCACCTCATTATATCCATCTTCAATCGCCAATGGAACAAAATCGACAGCCAAATCGCCGCATTTTAACTTTAATGCACTGATTCCTTTTTCATAACGGGCGATGTATTGACTCTTAAATTCATTCGGCAACATACGCAATTCTTCACCTGTTTCCATATCAACCAAGATATATGGCCGGTTATCTAGGGAAAATTCTTGCTCAATTGTTCGGCTATACAAGTGAAAAATAACCACCTCATGTCGTTCATGTTTCAAATGACTCAAGGCATTCATGAAATCTTCTTCATTTTCACCGGAGGACCACAAATCCGTAAAAACAATGACCATTCCACGCTTTGGTATACTTTGAGCAACTTCATTCAGTGCTTTTGAGATGTGTGTATCTGAGTTCTTAGTTGGTGAATAGGTGTCAAAAAACTTTTCCAATTCAGCATATACAAATCGCTGATGCATTGGCGAAGATTTTGCGGCAGTATGAAGCATTAGGGATTCGTGAAATAAACTTATGCCATAGGCATCACGCTGACGTTTTAGCAGTTCCATTAAACTGACAGCAGCATAAATCGCAAAAGTTAGCTTATTCTCACGTTTGTCTGCAGGAAAATACATGGAGGGCGAACAATCAATAACCATTTGACAACGCAAATTTGTTTCCTCTTCATACTTCTTCGTGTATAAGCGGTCAGTTCGGCCATAAAGTTTCCAATCAATATGTCTTGTAGATTCTCCTTGATTGTAAATTCGGTGCTCTGCAAATTCTACGGAAAATCCATGGAGTGGACTCTTGTGCATACCCGTAATAAATCCTTCTACAACCTGTTTCGCAAGCAACTCTAAGTTTCCGAACTCCACTAATTTAGAACGATCCATTGGTGATTTTAAGCGAAAATACTAAAAATAAGTGGGCTACCTTCGGCAAGCAACTAATGCTTAACTTGTGACGTCTAAAAAATTGTTAAATTTATATCATGAAAAAAATACTACCCTTACTAGTTGTTGCGTTGTGCGCACTACAACTTAACGCCCAAACAGGCTACGCGCTTACGGGACTCAATTTGATGCCCAATACAGTCACTACGCGATGCGACACTGCGGTTACGGTTGCTTACTATGCTCAATCAGCGGCAAATAATGCACAATCCACTCATACGCTACCCTTCGTACTAAGCGGAAACAACTTTGTTTCTTCTCAATTTCAATTCAACATTAGTTGGGGGGATGGAACAAGTAATTCCTACAATGGTGGTGTTTCAAGCACCGGCACAGTAATCGGATTAAACCCGCCTCCTGCGCATACATATCCTGGCCCTGGAACATATACCCTAATTACATACGTAACAAACTGGGCGAATCAAACGAGCGCTGTTGACACGGTAGTTCTAAACTTAGGCTCATGTTCGCTTCCTGTATATTCTTTAATTCAAGTGGATTGCAACAATGATGGAGTGATTGACTCTACATTAAATAATTCTGGAATACCATTAGTTATTACAGGTTCTAGTCAAAGTTATACGGGGATTACGCAAAATAACTATTATTTATTTACGGGTATTGAACCCGGGCTATACACCTTAGGGATTGACCCGGCATGGCTTGCCGCGAATAATTACACCATTGACAACATACAAGGTCCGCCATCATTAGCTGCAGGTTCAGGAGCTCAAACCATGATTATCACCCTGAATTGTGGTAACGGAGGAAATCAAACGGCAACCATGTGTGTTGGCGGACAAGTTTACTGCGATCAAGACAATAACGGTCAATTTAGCAATGGAGATATTCCAATAGTGAATGCACCAATTACAATTAATTACGGCGCTGGTTCTACCATTGTTTACACCAACCAACAAGGTACCTACAGCACGAATTATTTAGGTCTTCTTGGTGGCATTGCGACTGTATCACTAAATAACAACTGGTTAACTCAACACGGTTACAGCGCAGCAAATCTTGTTGACACGATCTCAAACATAATTTGTATGGCCGGTGCAGTATCAGCTACAGCTTCATTCCCAATTCAATGCGGTCAAAATCCTGGTAATCCAACATGTTATTCTGGTTTTGTTTTCTGCGATGCAAACAACAACGGAATCATGGATAATAATGAACTTCCAATGACTTTTGCGCCTGTTGTTTTATCTAATACGCAAGGGGCAAATGCAAATACCGTTACGGTATACACGGACTCACTCGGGTACTTCACCTATTGTGGTCAATTTGGAAATGGGCAATATGTTCTAGCTTCTATTCCATCAAATTATTTAAACTATCTGGGCTACAGTGTGAATTTCAATTTCGTAACCCTTATTGTTAATCAAGCAGCAGGCATGTTGCCTGTAAACTGCGGTGGAAATGGAGGAAACACGTGCGCCGACCTTTGGACAACTGTTACTCCTTGGATTGGTTATTACCAAAACACCACAGCACACATCCGCTTGAATTGGGGCAATTATGGACCTTCTTCGCCTGGACCGTTCACGCTTACATTAACCTTTCCTGCAGGAGTCACCGTTAATACAGCATCGATTAACACCCCAGGGTATAGTATTGTTGGAAATACCATTACTTGGAATTTAAATAGCGCGTTAAGCAGTTTCTCTAACAACGATGTTATATTATTCTCAATTCCTGGTGGATTGATTAACGGCGCGAACCACTACTTCACCAGTACAATTACACCTACCGGAAACATCCAAGATTGTAACGCTCAAAACAACAACGGAAGTTTATTACAAATTCTAGGAAACAGCTATGATCCAAATGATAAAAACGTAGCTCGACCTGAAATTTATAACAATGGCTTATTTGGGGCTACAGAAATTGAAACAGGTGTCGATGACATTCTTACCTATACAATTCGCTTCCAAAATACAGGAACAGCACCAGCACAGAATATTGTCGTAGTAGATACACTAGACTCGGATTTAGACTTATCTACCTTTACCTTAGTTAGTAGCAGCCATGCGGTTGAATTGGTAAACATGGGTAACGGAATTATGCATTTTGAATACAATGGCATTTGGTTGCCAGATTCTACATCCAATGAACCGTTAAGCCACGGACAATTTACCTATAGAATTAGAGAAAACGTAGGAAATGTAAATATGAGTGAAATCACAAATACTGCATATATCTATTTTGATTGGAATGCGCCAATTATTACAAACACGACATATAATGTAAATACTTGGATTGAAGGAATTGATGAGGCTTCTGATTTATTTAAGGTGTTCCCGAATCCAACAACGGATGCGATAATCATTGAAGCGCGTGATGCATTTAATTACACCGTTTACGATTTAAACGGTAGAGCAATGATGCAAGGAAAAGGGAATAACATGGAAACCATATCCCTACAAACCTTGATGAATGGACAGTACATTCTATCCTTAAACATTGGAAATTCGACCAGAAACCTAAAGGTTACGAAGTTATAAATCATCACCCTTTGATTAATTTTTTAAAAGGCCTTCGGGCCTTTTTTTAGTTTCCGCCTTTCTGTTTTGTTTGAGAATATCCAGTGGCAATAAGGATGTCGTAAACCTTTTGCTTTAACTTTCCTTGAATAAGGATTTCGCCATCTTTAGCCGAACCACCTACTCCACATTTTGACTTGAGCAATTTACCGAGTTCTTTTAAATCCTCATCAGAACCTACAAAACCTTCTATAAGGGTAACCTCCTTTCCTGCACGCTGTTTTCGGTCAATAGAAACATACAAGCGCTGTTGGGCTGGAGCCAAAGTATCTACTTGCTCATCCGAAGCTTCTTGATAATTAAAATTGGGATTGGTGGAATAAACCACATTTACGCGATTACTATTTTTTTTACTCATAACACTACATATCTGACGGACCGGAATCTTGCCCTGACTTTGGTTTAGTCATTTCAAGTTTACCAAATTTATACGTCACATTAATATAAAATCTACGTGTTAACCACTTAAACTCAATATCTTGACTGATGGTTGGTTGGCGTAAATAGGCGTAAAACCCTTGTCGATTAAGCACATCCGTAACCTTACACCCTAGGGTCCAATGATCACCTAAGCGTTTATCAAAGGCTACATCTATTGCACCTCTTCGTTGAGCGGTTCCTAGAATTGTTACACGAGGTGCAACATAATTTACATTAAGCTGAACCGTAGCTGTTTTTTTCCAAAAATCTGCTGAAGAATTCAATTTAACATTCCCGTTAAATCCTGAACGATTCCAACTTGATACGTCAGTTATATATTTTATAAAATTCACATTCGATGATAAAGTTGAACGAAACCAAGTAGTTGGCTTATAACTCACAACGAATTCAGTTCCCACACTGTGCGAAGTATTTAAATTGATAAAGGTCTGCACTGAGGCATTGTTTTCACTGAATTGTCTCACCCTTGAAATCATATCTGTGGTTCGGCGATAAAAAACACTGGCTGAGAAATTCAACTTTTTAGCCTCTCTGCTGTAACTAAAATCGTATGAATCAATAAACTCCGGTTGTAAATAAGGATTCCCACGCTGTAGATTTAACGGATCCGCATAGGACGTAAACGGATTCAAATCCGAACTGGAAGCCCGCGTTATGCGTCTACTGTAACTTAAACCAAGTTCCGACCCCTGCTTAATCGTGTAACGAATGTGCGCGGAAGGGAAAAAATTAAAATATTCATTGACAATCCGCAAGGTGTCCGAAACCAGGTTTGGGATTTGAAATGCTTGTTCCAATCTCACTCCTGCTTGATATTTAAATTTCTTGTATTGATGCGCAATAATTCCGTAGCCACTAAAAATTTGTTCGTCGTAATTGTACAAGAAATTAGAAAGCGTATCCTCTAAAAAGAGATTTGAAACGGAATCCATTGTTTCGGAATATGTATCAACCACCTGATGACGCACGATGCCCTTCGCACCAAATTCTGTTCGAATTGATTGGTCTGGCCACAAATACACGCCATCCGTTTGTAGTGTTGTAACACGCGAAGATTCTTTATTTGACAAACGTTGACTCAATGGTGCAACCATACTCAATTCCACGGTATCCAAGGAGTATTGTGTTTGATCATAAAATCCTTGAATCATATCTGTTCCGATGGAATGTGTTGCGTCAGCCGTTAAATAGCCCCGATTGCTTTTAAAGTTTTGTCGGAAATTCAAATTAAAATCTATATTCTTTTGATCACTCGGATCATATGAAACTCTGCGCCATAAACTGGTAGCATATAGATTACCTAAAGCATCTTCGCTGTAACGCGTATTCCACAAATCACCGGTACGGTCTCTTTGTCCCATAGAAGCCGTAGAAGAAAAAGCGATGCTTCGATTGTGTTTCAAGGTCCAATCAAATCCCATGCGCGCTGTATGTCCTGCATTTAAATCGGTTCCGAGCCTGTTTTGATCTAGAATAACTACGGAATCGTTAGCTAAGGTTTGACGACTATATAAGAAGTTATTTCGGTAACCATCCAGGTAGCGCCCATTATAGGAAGTAAACGCGTTAAATGAAGCGTTGCGATAACTCAGTGAGATACTCTCATCAGCTACGTTTCCACCCTTAAGATTTCCGCTACCAAGGTTGGCGGTAATTAACCCATTGAACCCTTTAAGCTTGTTCTTTTTTAGCACAATGTTAATTATCCCTGAGCTGCCATCTGGATCATATTTCGCAGACGGATTAGTAACAATTTCTATCCGTTCAATTGAACCCGCCGGCAAGGCATCTAATAAGGTTTTTCCATTTGAACCTGTGAGTGAACTCGGTTTCCCATCAATAAGGATGTTAACTGAACCTTCGCCACGTAAAAGGATTCTCCCGTCTTGATCTAAATCAATGGAGGGTAAATTCTTTAACACATCATTCGCTGTACCTCCTCGCAAGGTCAAGTCTTGAGCGACATTATAAACCTTTTTATCGATACCGCTTCTTAGAATGTCTTGTTTTCCTTGAACGATGATCTCATCAACGATGCGCTGATTATTAACCGTTAAGTTATATTCACCAAGATTCACCACCCGAAGCTCCTTGGTTGGTATAATTTGGTTAATCCACAAGGTGTCATACCCGGCAAAAGTAGCTTGTAGAATTAAGGGCGCAAACGGTAGATTTTCAATATTAAATTTCCCCTCACTGTCGGTGAACTGTCCGGAAACGAGCGAACTATCTTTGGCTAGTAACACTTTTATCTTAACATATTCTAAAGCTTTCTTTGCATTCTGATCAACCAATCTCCCCAATACAATCCCTTCACCTTGAATGCGTTGAGCCATTACTGAAAGCGAAAAAACAACGAATAAAAACCCCAACCATATTTTCATAGGCTCAAAGGTAATACATTGAAAAAGAATTCACAGGCATTGACAAGAACGGTTCAAGTGAATACGATGAATAAATTCAGGTTTTTAACATTCTTTAGTGAATGAAATCAAGGTAAACTGTTGCTTTTAATTCATACTTAGTGTATTTTTGACACATACCGAAAAATAACTATGGGTAAAAAACAACAAGACACGGAAAAATTCAGCAAATTCAATGTAATCGTTTTTGGTGGTGACGGAGACTTAGCATTCAGAAAAATATATCCTGCCATCTTTCATCGCATGTTGGATGGGCAGATTGAAGACCAATTCAATGTGGTTGGAATTATAAGAAAAGAGGTTGATCGAACCACACTTGACACCAAGGTCCGACAATTTTTATTGACTACTGATGATCAGCCTGCTACGGATGCGCAATGGGAGGCATTTAACTCAAAAATCGCTTGGATTAAAGCTGAAAATCCCGATGTTGAATCCTATGCTGAACTGGCAACTTTTTTAACGAGTCACAACGAATATGATCACATATTCTATTTCTCTACCCCATCGGCAGCATTTGGACCTATTTCGCAAACATTAAAAGCTTGCGGTTTAATCAACGAACGAAGCAAAGTAGTATTAGAAAAACCCTTAGGAAATAGCCTGGAGTCCTCAAAACAAATCAATGAAGAAATTACGCGAGCATTTGATGAGCATCAAGTGTATCGAATTGATCATTATTTAGGAAAGGAAACCGTTCAAAATCTTATGGTATTGCGCTTTGCGAACAACCTCTTCCAACGTACATGGGACTCCATCAGTATTGACAACATTCAAATTACTGTATCTGAAAGTTTAGGTGTTGAACAGCGAGCTGATTATTACGACAAGAGTGGGGCGTTGCTTGATATGGTGCAAAATCACTTGTTACAATTACTTTGTCTTGTTGCTATGGAGCCGCCTCACATCATCGAAGCCGACGAGGTTCGAAATGAAAAACTCAAGGTGCTCAAAGCGTTACGACCAATGACGAAGCAAGCCGCTCTCACGGATACCGTAAAAGGTCAATATACGCGTGGTAATGTGCAAGGAGATCAGGTGAGCTCTTATTTGGAGGACATTGGGAAATACAATTCAAAAACGGAAACCTTTGTTGCAATAAAAACCTACATTGATAATTTCCGATGGAAGAATGTACCGTTCTACTTACGGACTGGGAAACGAATGAAAAAGCGTTATTCAGAGATAGTAATTAATTTCAAAGAAATCGCACATAACATCTTCCCTTCAAAAGAAAAACTCAACAACAACAAGCTAATTATTCGACTACAACCTGAAGAGCGCATTGAACTGGTTCAAATGACCAAGGTTCCGGGTCCTGGCGGATATCGCTATAAGCCTATTGCATTGAAACTTGACTACATGGATTCTTTTAAAGAGCGTTTACCGGAAGCGTATGAACGATTGCTTATGGACGTTATCCGTGGAAATCAAACCTTATTCATGCGTCAAGATGAATTACAAGCTGCATGGCAGTGGATAGAAACGGTAACCGACAGCTGGAAACTTAGCAATCAACCGAATGTACTTTACGAAGCAGGTACCTGGGGTCCCGGCGATTTAATTCTTGAAAAAGGTGCAACATGGATAACAAAGTCATGGAAAGACTAATTTCATTTGCTTCGAGAGAGGAAGCATTTAGAAGCCTTGCCCAACGGATTTCAGAATTAATAATCAAGGCGCAAGAAAGCAAAGGAATCGCCAAAGTGTTATTGTCTGGCGGAGGCACACCTATGCCCGTTTACGAAAAGCTATCCGATTCAAGTTTAGATTTTTCTATGATTGAATTTGGCTTGGTTGACGACCGCTTTGTTCCTGTTCAAGATCCTGCATCCAACGAGGGTATCATTCGGAACATATTTAAAAACCAAGCAAATTTCAGCCTCGAACCCATGGTGCAGAATCCGCAAGATTACGCGCAAAGCATCGCGCAATGCCATAAAACATATCTCAAATTTATCCACGGTGATGTTATTTTACTAGGAATGGGAGGTGACGGGCACTTTGCCTCATTATTCCCAAACGATAAGCCTTCTGTAGAAGGTTTACTAGCAAAAGAATATGGCTGCTTGGGAACAAATGCCCCAAGTCATCCAACAAAACGTATTTCCACTAATTTAGCATTCATTGAATCCATTGAACACCGTATTTTACTAATAACAGGTAACGATAAATTAGACAAACTTAAGGCATCATCAACAGAAGGAACTCCAATTTCCTATATTGTCGATAACCTGACAGAAATATATTACGCCCCATGAAATTGAATTCTACCATTGAAGCAATAACTGCAAGAATTATCGCCCGAAGCGCCGAATCTCGAAGCGCGTACATGAATCAAATGCAACAGGCTCGAATTAATGGAGTGGCTCGTTCAGCCATGAGCTGCGGTAATTTAGCCCATGCCTATGCTGGATGCAGTGCCCATGAAAAAGATGCATTAGCTGAAAATGAACTGAAAAACATAGGAATTGTAACTTCCTACAACGATATGCTTTCGGCGCACAAGGTGTATGAAGATTATCCGAAGCAAATTCGCGCCTATGCTACTGCTCATCATGCGGTTGCGCAAGTAGCCGGAGCAGTTCCTGCGATGTGTGATGGGGTAACCCAAGGTCAAGACGGAATGGATCTTTCGCTTTTTTCAAGGGATGTGGTTGCGATGTCAACCATTGTTGGATTGTCGCACAATGTGTTTGATGCGGTGCTATGTCTTGGAATTTGTGACAAAATTGTTCCTGGCTTACTTATGGGAAGTCTTCGCTTTGGACATTTGCCGGTAGTATTTGTACCTGGCGGACCAATGCCGAGTGGAATTTCGAATGAGGAAAAATCAAACATTCGTCAGTTATTTGCCGAAGGAAAAATAGGACGAGCCGAATTATTAAAAGGAGAATCAGATTCATACCACTCCCCAGGAACATGTACCTTTTACGGTACAGCAAATAGCAACCAAATGCTCATGGAGATTATGGGCCTTCAATTACCAGGATCAAGTTTTGTAAATCCAGGCACAGAATTACGTGATTTACTTACCGAAGAGTCTGTGCGTGTAGCAGCTGAAAATGCACGCAAGGGTACAAATCTCTTAATGGATATAGTGACCGAAAAAACTATAGTTAACGGCATTATTGGACTGTTAGCTACGGGTGGTTCAACGAATCATACCATCCATTTAATTGCCATGGCTAGAGCGGCTGGAATTATTATTAATTGGGACGACATGTCGGATCTTTCGGCAGTGATTCCATTAATTACTCGGATGTATCCGAATGGTGCTGCTGACGTGAATCACTTCCATGCCTCTGGCGGAATGGGATTTGTAATTCACACCTTACTTGCGCATGGATTGCTACATGAAGATGTTACTACTATACTTGGAAACGGACTAACAAAGTATACACAAGAACCCTATATTGCAAGCAAGACGTTAGCGTGGAGAGACGGAGCCAAGGAATCGCTTAATGATTCAATTATTCGAGATGCAAGTAATCCTTTTTCTAAGGATGGTGGCATTAAAATCATCAAAGGAAATATCGGACGAAGTGTTGTTAAAACGGCAGCCGTTGCTGATGAACATCTCGTCATTGAAGCGCCCGCCATTGTATTCAACGAACAGCACGAATTAATTACAGCGTTCAAAAATAATGAACTGAATAAAGATTTCATTGCTGTTTTACCGTTTCAGGGTCCTGCACACAAGGGCATGCCAGAATTACATCAATTAACTCCTACCCTAACCATTTTACAAAAGAAGGGATTTCGCGTGGCATTGGTCACCGACGGACGGATGAGTGGAGCCTCGGGAAAAGTTCCTGCAGCCATTCACATGAGTCCTGAAGCAAACAAAGGAGGTTCCATTGGAAAAATCAAAACCGGTGATTTACTTACATTGAACTGTGTTGAAGGCACCCTAATTTGTCATGAGTCAGATTTTGAGCTACGTGCCACAGTGACCAAAGAGTGTACTGATCAGGTTGGCTTAGGCCGTGAGTTATTTGGTGTATTTAGACGTCAAGTAACTGATTCTGAAGAAGGTGCATGCACCTTATTTTAATCGGCTGTCCGAACAGAAATAACAACCGAAACAAGCAAGGTACCAAGTATTACACCTAACGAAACGATGGTTTCTATGTGATACATGGGTGCAATCAGCATTTTAAACCCAATAAAGGCGAGAATTACAGAAATACCATATTTCAATTTCTCGAATTTATCCATTGAATTTGCCAATAAGAAATACATCGAACGTAAACCGAAGATTGCGAAGATGTTAGAAGTATATAGAATGAGTGGATCATCTGGAGCAATTGAAAAAATAGCTGGAATAGAATCAATCGCAAAAATCAAGTCGGTTGTTTCTACAATAAAAAGCACCATGAATAAGCGTGTAAAGAATACTTTACCATTTCGTTTAATCCAAAAAGAATCGGATGAATCTTTAGTCAAAACGCGGAAGTACTTTCGAACAAATCGGGCACCAAACGAATTATTAAAATCTTGACTCTCATCATCTTCAGTGGAAAACAATGCCTTAATTCCCCCATACAAAAGCATGATTCCAAAAATAGTCATGATCAAATTGATCCGATGAAACCCTTCCCCTCCTATCTGATCTGGACCTAAGGTAAATTTCCAAAATGCCGGGAGATAGGTAATCTTGATTAACCAAGTCCCAGCAAAAATAAAGATCGCACGAAGCGCCATTGCTCCCAAAATACCCCAGAGTAAGATCTTATGTTGAGACTTTCCTGTTACTTTGAAATATTTGAATACCATTAAAAACACAAAGAGATTATCAACAGATAAGGACTGTTCAATCCAATAGGCCGATTGAAATTGCGAAAATTTTTCAAAGCCTTTTTCATAAAAGACAAACCCGCTAAATGCCATAGCCGTCAAGATCCAAATAGCTGTCCAACGTATTGAATTCTTCGTGGAGACCTCATGTTCTTTAAACTTAAAGAGTGAGCGTATATCGAACGCTAATAACAGCGTTACAACGACGGAAAAAACTACAAGAATTATTTGATTTTGATTCATCTATGGCAAATGTAATACGAAAAGTGCTGCTCAAGTAAAAATCTAGCTAAATTTGAGGATGATCCAAAGATTTACCCATCGATTTGATGAATTATCCCTTACTCAGCTCTATCAGTTGTTAGCCTTGCGAAGTGAAGTTTTTGTAGTAGAACAACAATGTGTTTACCAAGACCTTGACAACCTTGACCAACAGGCAATACATTTGCTTGGAATGGACGACTCAAACAACCTGGTTTCCTATGCTCGAATACTCACTCCAGGTGTTGTTTATCCAGAATATGCAATAGGGCGGGTAATTGTAGCTCAATCCCACCGAGGAACAGGTGAAGGACACAAGCTCATGAATTACTGCATGGATGCGATTGAATCAATGGCTGGAAAGGTTCCAATTCGTATTTCAGCGCAGGCTCATCTCGAACAATTTTATCAAACACATCGGTTTACATTTACCGGAAAATCTTATTTAGAAGACGGTATACCACACATAGAAATGATTTATAATCCTAATTTAGCTTTATGAAAAAACCTATCTTTTATTTTGCAAATATCCTATTAATCGCAAGTTGCGCGAGCACTAAACTCAGTGAAAATCCACTAGGCAATAGCTACAAAACTGTATCCACGGAGTTAATGGATAATTCCTTAAATCCTAGCGAAGACTTTTTTATGTTTTGTAATGGGACATGGGTAAAAAATACGGTCATACCTTCCACCGAATCACGTTGGGGAAGTTTTAATGAATTGGAGAAGTCTAATAATGAAAAACTCACAAAAATACTTGAAGAATGTGCGGCTCTACCCGGTGAAGTTGGCACCCAAAATCAAATACTAGGAGCATATTATTCGAGTGTTGTGAACATGGGACAACGCGATGCACTTGGGATTTCAGCTATCCAATCCGAACTATCGTTAATTGACGAATTAAACCGTAAAGATTTGCTTGTAGAAATCATCGCCAGCCATCACAGCGATGGAATCGGAAGTGCATTTGGCTACGGAGTAGGTCAAGACTTAAAGGAAGTGGATAAAAATATAAGTTATTTAGGTCAAGGTGGAATCGGTTTACCTAACCGTGATTATTACACCGAAGCGAACAAAAAGGACATCCTAAATGCATATCAAACACATATTGCGAAGATCTTTATTATGGCTGGAAATAGCGATGAAAAAGCGTTAGAGGCAGCATTGAGTATTGTAAAATTCGAAACAAAATTAGCAGAGGCCATGCTAACGCCAGCTAAAATGAGAATTCCCGAGCTCACCTACAACAAACTTTCTTTTAGCAGCGTAATCAAGTCCTTCGGAACCTTTGACTTCCGCTATTACTTATCTAAAATCGGGGCACAAACACCGGATAGTATTATTGTATCTAATCCTGATTTTATTACAACCTTGGCGGCGTGTATTGAAACGGAATCTCTACAAACTTGGAAGTATTACCTGCAATGGAATGTATTGAATCACTATGCTGGTCATCTAAATCAAGCCTTTGTGGATCAAAACTTTGACTTTTATGGCAAGACCTTAAAAGGAAAAAAAGAACAGAAACCACTGAATGAATATGCCATCGATGAAATAACGAATTTAGAAATCGGTGAATTACTCGGCAAAGCATTTGTAGGGAAATACTATTCAGCAGCTGCGCAAAAACGGGTAAATGAATTGGTAGATAACCTACTCGTGGTTTTTAGAGAACGAATTGAAAAACTCGATTGGATGACTCCAGCAACAAAGAAGGAGGCCCGTAACAAATTGGATTCCATTGGTCGAAAACTAGGTTTCCCTGAACGATGGGAAGATTACTCATCCCTTTCGTTTAACCCAGAAGACTATATTGGTAATATAAAATTGATGGCTCGTTATTCTAATCAGAAAAACCTATCTGAACTGAATAAACCCGTGGATAAAGAAAAATGGGGCATGCCTGCACACATGGTTAATGCGTATTACCACCCGCTCTTAAATGAAATTGCCTTCCCGGCAGGAATTATGCAACCCCCATTTTTTGATGTCGAATCTGAAGATGCAGTGAATTACGGGCGTATCGGAATGGTTATCGGACATGAATTTACACATGGATTTGATGACATGGGTTCTAAATTCGCAGCGGATGGAAGTTTCACCAACTGGTGGACAGAAGAAGACAGAAAGGCGTTTGAGCAGCGAACTGCACTTTTGGGAGAAACCTTTGCTGGTTTTTGCCCGATGGAAGGAAATTGCGTCAACGCTGAACTAACCATGGGAGAGAACATTGCAGATTTGGGTGGACTCACGATGGCTTATTACGCGTACAAATTAACCGATGAATTTAAAATGAATGAAGTGCGTGAAGGATTTACGCCAGCGCAACGCTTTTTTATTGCTTACGGTCAATTATGGAAGATTAAGTATACTGATGCAGAAATGAAAAACCGTTTGGCCACTGACCCACATTCTCCAGGCATGTACCGTGTAAATGGACCCTTGAAAAATTGTCCTGAGTTTTTTGAGGCCTTTCAAATTACCGAAGGAAAAAAGATGCGCAATCCCAAAGAAAAAGTATCCAAGATCTGGTAATAATTTTTATTAACGTCTAAATTAATGATGATGATATTATTGGAGCGACGAAGAGGATAAATTCTATTTCAAATAAAAAAGGCCGCGTATGCGGCCTTTTTTATGACAATTAATTCCCAATTAGTCTGCCAGATCATATCCTTGATAGGATTTATCCTTGTATAGCATGGTTGCTTTTTGAACAACTTCATTCAACTCGTTAAAGATTTGATACGATTCGCTATACCCAAAAAGGTCTTGTGCGATATTTGATTTAATCCGAATGCGTATCGCCTTTCCACTGATGTCATAAGCCTGTTGGTCGAACGTTAATTTAGGATCTTCCTTAGAAACATAGTTAAAAAAGCCTTCCATCAATGAAGCGTCTGTGTTAAAATTCGCGATGAATGTTTTAACATCCGGGTACTTTTTCTTCAATTGTTCGCGGTTCGTATTCACATATTCTAAACTGTATGAATTGACATGCCCCCCACGAATTAAACTGCTGTAATAGTCTGTTATATCCGCAGTATCTAAAGCCACAAAAACATCAGGCATAATGCCACCGCCACCATATACCAAGCGATTTTTAATCATGGTGTAGAACTTCAAAGAATCCGGCAATTTAATAGAGTCTGCATGCTGAAATTCTCCATTTAAATAGCGTTGCGTAAGGTCTTTGCGGTAGGTCTCCACATCTTGATATGGCTTTTGAATAAATCGTCCTGTGGGCGTAAAATATCGCGCTATGGTTAATCTTAATTCACTACCGTCGGCCAATGGCGTTGGACGTTGAACTAGGCCTTTACCAAAGGTCCTTCTACCTACCACTAACCCACGATCCCAATCTTGAATTGCACCAGAAACAATTTCACTCGCTGAGGCGGTATACTCATCGGTTAATACGATCAAGCCGCCCTCTTCCCACAGTCCTTTTTTACTCGCATTCAAATTACTACGTGGCTGTGCACGCCCTATGGAATAAACCAATAATTTATTTCCCGAGATAAATTCATCCGCAACGCCCCTTGCCGCATCAAGGAGCCCACCCCCATTTCCTTGTAAATCGAAAATGAGGTTTTTCATTCCTTTTGATTTTAAATCTTTGAGCGCTAGTTGAATTTCCTCAACGGTAGTTCGTGAAAAGCTATTGAGTTTAATATACCCTATTTCTTTATCAATCATATACGCGGCATCCACGGAATAAATTGGAATTTTATCTCGTGTAATGTTAAAGCTTAATTCATCACGCTTTTTGCGAAGTACTTTAACTTGTACCTTAGAGCCTAGCTCCCCCATTAATTTCGTACGGACCTCATTGTTTTTCAAACCAATACCCGCTATGGAATTCCCATCAACAGCTACAATTTGATCCCCCGCTAATAAACCTAACTTTTCACTTGGTCCACCTGGAATGGTAGCAACCACCATTAAGGTATCTTTAACGATTTGAAACCGAATACCTATTCCAACAAAACTTCCATTAATCTGGGATTGCGCTTCTTGAGCTTCTTCAGCAGGGATGTAGGTGGAATGGGGATCTAACTCTTCAAGCATGGCTACAATGGCAGTCTCTGTTAATTTCTTTGCATTTACAGGGTCCACGTAATTGCGCTCTATGTGCTGTATAATCTCTTGAAACTTATAGCTGGTCGATACACTTTGAGGGTCAATTTGTGCATTGTAAATGAACGAAAAGCACGTAATGGCAGCAATTATAATATTTCGCATGGTATTTAATTTATTTAGAAACGGTAGCCTCAAAAATAGTAACAGTTTGAAATTATTATCATCTTTTTATTCGGTCTATTCAAATTTTAGGTTTTATTGGCGATTTATTTTAATCTAACCGAACAATAAGTTCAATAGATGCCTCAGAAAAAAATCACGTTTTTTTTTATCACCATGCAATTTTACCTTAAATTCGTGCGTCAATAGACCGCTAAACCATATAAAAAGCACCTATGAACTCGTTCAAATTACTTCTAAGCTCTATTTTAATTAGTGTTTCATTCTTATCGTTTGCTCAACCTGCAGCTTGTTTTAATGCTGATTTTGAAGACAACTCGTTTACCAATTGGACTGGATTTTACGGGTCTTGTTGTGGAATCAATACGCCCAATCAAGGTTTTACTAATCAACATCAAATCATGGTTGGTCCTGGAAACGATCCAATGGTAGCTGCATGTGCAACACTATCAATTGTTCCTCCGGGTGAGAATTTTTCTGCCATGGTTGGTGACTTTACAGGAACGGGAGCGCAAGCCTCACGTTTACAATATAACTTTACAATTACACCTCAATCAAATATGATTATCGTGAAGTATGCGGTGGTGTTAGAAGATCCAGGACATGGGGTTGCAGCACAACCTCGTTTTGAAGCGCAACTTTATGATGCCGCAGGGAACCCATTACCTTGTACCTTCTATCAAGTTGCTGCAGCGAATGGTGTACCTGGATTTCAAAACTGCGGTTCTTACCGTTGGAAAGATTGGACGACCTTTGGCGTTGATGTAACGGCCTATATGGGTCAAACTATTACCCTGGACGTAGCTACTGGAGATTGTTCATTAGGAGGACATTGGGGATATGCTTATGTGAACGCTTCATGTACTTCCTTAGAATTATCAGCTTTTTATTGTCAAAATGGAGCCAATAATACAGCAACTTTAACTGCACCAAATGGTTTTGCAAACTATGTTTGGTCAAATGCAGCTAACGGTCAACAATTAGCCACTGGACAAGTGGCCACAGTAAATATTCAAGGAGTTGATACGGTTAATTGCCAAATCACCTCTGCTAACGGTTGCGTTGCAACACTTACCACAGCAGTTTTACCTGCGGAGGTAATTGGTGATATTGTAGATAGTAATGTATGTAATGGCTATGCGACGGTTCTATTAAATAACACGTCATATACAAATGCGGCACCTGACTCGATTTCCTGGAGTGCATCAGATGGGTATACTTCAAATGATACCACGTTTAATCACGTCTTTCCCGGTCCTGGCTCCTACACTGTAGAAATGATAGTTACGAATACAGCAAACTGTATTGATACGGTAAATACAGTAGTAGAAGTTTTTGAAAACCCTGTAGCTTCTTTTGGATTTGATGATGTTTGTCTTGGGCAAGTGGCGGTATTTGAAGCATCAAGCTCCCTGTTAGGAGGCGATACAATTACAAATTATTGGTATGTCAATAACGATACACTGGTTGGTGACACGGTTACTGTCAATTTCAACGGACCAAATAATTACCTCGTGGAATTGGTAGCGATGACCGAAAACGGATGTTCAGATACCATATCACAGAGCTTTACCGTATTTAATAATCCAACGGCAAATTTCTCTATCACAGAATCTTGTATAGACCAAGCAGTTCAATTCGATAATACAACCACAGGATTATCAAATTCAACAACGTTTGAATGGCTTTATAACAATCAGCTTTTGGATACGTCCGTTGATTTATCTTACATTTTCAATACCCCGGGAATTCATAACATTTCTTTAGTGGCCATCGATTCTTTCTCTGCTGCAGTTCAATGTGATGATACGATTAGTTTTTCGTTCTTCGTGCACGATTATCCAACCTATTCTTACCTTGCTGATACCATTCAATGTGAAGATGTTCCATTTGTTGTAAATAGTTTTCCAAACATTTCTACAAATGAGCCCATTTCATACACGTGGGATATTAACGGTGTTCTAGAGGACACAACGGTCAACTTAAATACCGTAATTGCTAATCCAGGTGTTTATCAGTTCACGTATACCGTTACATCTGATTTCGGTTGCGAAGTGGATACTACCTTTGACATGTACATCATGGCCACACCTGAACCGCCAGTATTAAGTTTTAATATTCCTGAATGTCCTGGTGATCCGTTCTTCCTCAGCGCAACAGCGGAAGCAAATTCAACGATTGCATGGTCAGGTCCTAACAATTTTAACTCTACACTCTTCGATGTGACGTTCCCATTAGACGAAAGCGGTATGGGAATTTACACAGCATTCGTTACATCAGAATATGGTTGTATTTCTGATACATCACAAATTGATGCAACCATTACCTACACGATGAGTTTTAACGATTTCGACTTTCCAAATGTTATATCCGCCAATGAGGATGGTTCTAATGACTTCTTGGATTTAAAATCATATTTCATGACCTGTGATGAGTTCACCTTATACATCTTCAATCGCTGGGGTAACTTGGTGTTTGAGCAAGGACAAAACACTGCGTTCTTCCGAGGACAAGACGCGAACGGTAATGATTTAGAAGACGGAGTTTATTCGTACAAGTTAATCTTCGAAAACTACGAGAAACACGGATTTATCCACGTAGTTCGATAAACGAAACAACCCATCCATTAAAAAAGGCAGAATTACTTCTGCCTTTTTTTTTATCAAATATCTTGGACTGGAGAATCCTCCTAGAACAATTGTTGAAACTCAGCTTTCAATGCATTTATCGCTATTTCGGAAGGCAACGGATTTATTTCAGCAGATAAGGTAATAACTGCTGTTGCAAGATCATTAGCTGAAGCTTCACTACCTAATTGAGAAGCTGCTACATTAATTAGTTTAACTGTTTCTTCTTTTGCGTTTTTAAATATATTCCAAGCGTTTGATGAAATGAACATCTGTTGCGCCACGTTGTGGTCGTATTCCTCACGAATCGATTTCAAAACCAAGGTCTGCAAAACAAGTGCATTCATATTCGGCTGGTTCATCCGCAGGACAATTGACGAAGGGTTAATTCGTTCCATATACAGAATAACCCGTTGATACGCCTCCATGCGATGAGCAAGGAAAAAATCTTGACGTTGCTTTTTCAATTCTCCCTGAAGCATCAAAGACTCATTAAAATTCAATTTCTTTAGAAAATGTTGTACAATGATTACTAAGGCAATTGCAAATACAACAGCGACAATAACTAGGGCATAAATGTTATTCATAGGTCAAACGTTTTGGCAAATATACTTTTTCTTTAATGGTACAAGAGAACGTGTGCACACAGAATTAAGTTACATCGGAAACAATATCGATGAAAACACTATTTTTACCTCATGAAAGATTACATCCTAATTGGAGTATTATTCCTTTACTTTATAGTATTACTCGCTATCTCATGGTTCACTTCAAGAAATGCGACTACCTCCAGCTTTTTTTCAGGAGATAAAAAAAGTGCTTGGTATCTTGTGGCATTCGGAATGATTGGAACCTCATTGTCAGGAGTAACCTTTGTATCCGTACCCGGGAAGGTACTTTCAAGCGGTTGGCATTATTATCAGTTGGTTATTGGCTTTTTCATTGGTTATTTTGTGGTTGCATACGTTCTTTTACCCATATACTATCGCTTGAAGCTTACCTCAATATACACCTATCTCGAACATCGATTAGGACTTAATGCGTATCAATGGGGCGCTGGATATTTTATTCTTTCACGAACGCTTGGGGCCACGGTTAGACTTTACCTGGTTATTAATGTGCTGCAACTGTTCATCTTTGATAAACTTGGAATTCCGTTTTGGTTAAGTACGCTAACTATTATCCTTATGATAGTTGCCTATACCCTTAAAGGAGGGGTTAAAACAATTGTTTGGACCGATACGCTTCAAACCACCTTTATGCTATTGGCATTAGTAGTTTGTATCTTTTCCATTCAAAGTAAATTAAACTTAGGCTGGAACGATATTATCAACAATATGAATTCAAACAAGCTTATGGGCTTATGGGAAACCAATTGGCTAAAAGGTGATTACTTCTTAAAACATATTATTGGTGGCGCATTTATTACAATCGCCATGACTGGATTAGATCAAGAAATGATGCAAAAAAACATCAGTGTTAAATCATTGAAGGATGCTCAAAAAAACATGTTGGTTTTTAGTATCACCCTGCTTGCTGTTAATGCCATGTTTTTATTACTTGGAGGTGTACTTTCCTTATACATTGGACAGCTAGGAATAAAAGTAGCGCCGGATGATTTATTTCCTTACGTCGTTCAAAACTACCTTCCATTCGGAGTTTTTGTAATTTTTATTGTGGGCTTAATCTCTGCACTATTTCCTTCCGTTGATGGAGCAATAACCGCACTCACTTCATCTTTTTGCATTGATGTCCTTGGCTTCAATCGTAACAACTTTGAGGAAGAAAAAAAGAAGCGCGTCAAACGATGGATTCATTTAAGTTTTGCCTTGTTATTTATGATTCTTGTCTTTTTATTCAAATGGTTAGATAATAAAAGTATTGTTGACCTAATTTTTGATATCGCAGGATATACGTACGGTCCACTTTTGGGATTATTTGCATTTGGAATCCTCACAAAAAGACAATTTATCCACCCGAAAATAGCCGTTATAAGCCTAGTTGCTCCCCTACTCTGCTATATTATAAAAACCTATGCAACTTCGCTCTTAGGTACTTATCAAATCGGGAATGAACTTTTAATCTTGAACGGAACGATTACGTTTATCCTATTATTCATTTTCAGTAAAAAAACTCATCATGTCGCTACGCATTAATCTGAATGATCGTTCATTCCACCTTAAGTTAGCACCTCATTCACTGACTAAACCCTGTGCGTTATTAAGATGTGGAATTCTAACAAACGTGGAACGGTATAAGCTGCTGAGTCCTGAAATACAGGTCGGATTCCTTACTGCACCCTATTTAGAAGCGCATTTCCCTGCATTGGATAAAGCCATTGATGTAAATGCAAGCATAATTCCTTCGCCTGATTTCATTCGTGCGTTGAACGTTTTAAATCCCAATGAATACCTAAGCGACAACGGGGTAATCCTTGCAACGTATGGGGAAGCTAATAAAGAAGTAACATACACAGGAACACCAATAATTCGGGTAATCAATCGATGGGATTTATTTAAATTGAATGGACAGGTACTTGCATTGGATTTTGACTTAATGACTTCCCACAAGAAATCTCAAGCGCTTCCATCTACATGCACGCTCATTGGAAATCCAGACTTACTTTTTATTGAGGAAGGGGCGATAGTTCAAGCCGCAACCTTAACCGTAACAAGCGGCCCCATATACATCGGTGCAAATTCCGAGATCATGGAGGGTTCATTGATTCGTGGGCCTTTCGCGCTTTGTGAAAACGCACAAATAAAGATGGGTGCAAAAATTTATGGTGCCACAACCATAGGTCCGCACTGTAAGGTAGGTGGTGAAATAAATAATGTCATCTTTGAATCGTATTCCAATAAATCACACGACGGATTTCTTGGTAACGGTTACATTAGTTCTTGGTGCAATATTGGAGCTGATACCAATGCTTCCAATCTCATGAATAATTACGGCATTGTAGATGTGCATGACTATGAAACCGGTAAAACAACCTCCTCTGGAGAACAATTTGTTGGTTTGCACATGGGAGATCATTCAAAATGTGGGATTAACACGATGTTTAATACAGGGACCGCACTTGGTGTAGGGTGTAATGTTTACGGTCCAGGATTCTTTAAAAAGCACATTCCTTCTTTCAGTTTTGGTGAACCAACTCGTCTATTCCCATATCGATTTGACAAGGCATTGGAAGGCATAGAAAGCATGATGTCGCGTCGCGGAAAAACCTTATCCGAAGGTGAGTTAAATATCCTCAGGTACATTCATACCAACCGAGAATCATTTTAATTCATACACAGGTAACAGCATGTAACTTGGTTCAAAGTAGGCACTATGCTGATAGATATAATAAAGTTGTTGCCACTCTGAATTGGCAAATTCCCTATCTGCCGCCTTTTTAGCTTCGTAGGCTTGACGTAATTCAGGATTAGCCTGTAAAATACTTCGCAATTTTTCCACAAATACGTAATTCGAAAAGTACTCTTTTTCTTGAAGGTAAGAATCAAAATAATTCCATGTAAAATAAGAGTCTTCACACATGGGTTGCAATACGGCATGCAGAAATAAAGATCCGTTTTGATTGGTTGGAATAAGTACATCTCCCGGACGAAAATTCATGTTCATGGAAACTTTTTCAATCGCCTTATTGGGATGTAAATAATGTCCTTCATACGGCTTAGAAATTGCATCAAACGACCGGACAAATTGAGCCTTCACACTTAGTGTTTTCTCTTGATTCAATACTTCGAACAAGATATTGTTCGCTTTAAGTTGTTCAATTATCCGATGCTCTTGTCCACGAATAATGTAGAACTGAGGGATTTCAACAGAATCTAAGGGAACATAGGTTCGATAGAAGGGAATCGACTTTTGATAAGGCAAGTTACGATCATAGGTCAAATGAGAAAGCCCAGTGATATCGTTTGTATCTTGAACCGCGGTAAATCCTTTAAATTGTATAGAATCCGCTGCAGAAGTCCGGGAATAATTGAATCTAAAATACCGCTGACTCCCCTCCCACTCATGCGCTTTTTCTCGAGCCAATTCAATTTGTGGGGCATGTTCAACAGTCCATTTCACCAATTCATTCATAAAGTCATGCGTCGCTTTAACCCGATTTGGAAAGGGCTTGAGCATATGCGTTTCTACCGTAAAAGAGATCACATTAAACAAGGAAGCGTATCCCATTGCGTAACGTGGAAGATCATTAAATTGATAGATCCCTGAGTCAGGCGTTTCTTTTACCGATTCCACATAAGGAAACAAATCCCACTTCGACTTTTTTAATGCCTGCGTTAATTGTGGCAGCATCGTACCATAGATAAGTTTTCTTAATGAAGGTGCGATTCGCTCACGTAACGATGAGATATACGTCAAGGTATATTGATAGTCTGCTCCATTGGATACGTGATTATCTACAAACACATCCGGATTCAAGGCATGGAAAATCTTAGCAAACGTATGTGCGTTTTCGCTATCCATTTTGGTGAAGTCGCGATTTAGATCCAGGTTTTGGGAATTCCCACGAAACCCATAAAGCTCAGGTCCGTTCTGGTTCGCCCTACTCGTAGCGCTTCGGGTTAACATACCACCGACATTGTACGCGGGAATAAAAGCCACAACCGGGTCATTCGGATTTATACTATCCAAACGCATATAGTTTTCCGTATAAATCAAGCACGCATTAATACCATCCGGTTCACCCGGATGAATTGCATTATTAAAAAGTAAGGTAGTCCCTTTCCTTGCTTTCAGGAAGGTAGTCGATGAATCTCCTGTACCGTTTAATACACACACATAGATTGGTAAACCCGGCACATCCGACGGTCCCATATTGTATAAACTGACCAATGGACTTTCTTTATCCATTCGTTTAAGCTCATCAATTAGGCGATAATAATCCGGGGATGTATTTCCGGTCCATTTTGATTGTGCCCACAAACTCAACCCTGTGCTTATTATGATAAGCAAAGAAAAAACAACTCTCATCATAAGGTAAAGGTAGCACATGCAAACGAATTGACGGGTATTTCCTACCTTTGAACATGCGAATTGATATCCTTACCATCTTGCCCAAACTTTTTGATGGTCCATTTTCGGATTCTATCCTTAAACGTGCCCAAGAAAAAGGTCATGTATCCATACATTTACATAACATCAGGGATTATTCAACAGATAAGCATAAGAATGTGGACGATTATCAATACGGAGGCGGCGCTGGAATGGTAATGCGTATTGAACCGATCGCAGCATGCATAGATCAACTAAAAGCGGAGCGCAGCTATGATGAAATCATCTATATGACTCCTGACGGCGAACTCTTAGAACAAGGTATTTCAAATCAGCTTTCAATAAAAGGAAACCTAATGATCTTGTGCGGACATTACAAAGGCGTAGATGACCGAATTAGACAGCACTACATCACCAAAGAAATTTCTATTGGGTCGTATGTGCTATCTGGCGGAGAACTTGCTGCAGCAGTATTAGTTGATTCTATCGTTAGATTAATTCCAGGGGTATTAAACGACGAAACCTCGGCCTTAACCGACAGTTTTCAGGACCAATTACTCTCTCCTCCTGTATATACAAGACCACCAGTTTACAACGGTTGGAGTGTCCCCGATGTATTACTTAGCGGAAATTCACAGGAAATTGATCGTTGGAGGGAAGAACAAGCACTTGAACGCACAAAATCCAGAAGGCCTGATTTATTGGATTAACGGATACGATCATAATTCGTAACTTTGCGGTATGATTGAACTATCTGAACGTTTAAACGCCATGGAAGAGTCGGCTACGCTGGCTATGGCACGATTAAGTCGCGAATTAAAAGCACAAGGAAAAGACATCATTTCATTGTCCTTAGGAGAACCAGATTTTTATACCCCGCAATTCATTAAGGACGCAGCGGTAGTAGGACTTGAACAAAATTTCACGACTTATACTCCTGTATCAGGTTATGATGACCTTAGAGAACGGATTTCTCACAAATTCATGCGTGATAATGGCCTGAACTATCCAAAGGAACAAATTGTAGTTTCTACTGGTGCAAAACAGTCGATTGCGAATGTCGTATTGAGTTTGATTAATCCAGGGGATGAAGTAATAATACCAGCCCCATATTGGGTTTCCTACATAGAAATCGTAAAAATGGCAGGCGGTATTCCTGTGGTAATTCATGCAGGAATTGACCAAGATTTTAAAATTAATGCTGCGCAATTCGAATCAGCAATCACCTCA
Source organism: Crocinitomicaceae bacterium (assembly GCA_044347515.1). Taxonomy (GTDB): domain Bacteria; phylum Bacteroidota; class Bacteroidia; order Flavobacteriales_D; family Crocinitomicaceae; genus UBA952. The sequence goes on from JBIKUO010000002.1 coordinate 56,244, forward strand.
AAAACAAAGTTGTTTATTTTCTCTTCGCCATGTAACCCAACGGGTTCAGTATATACGAAGGAAGAATTGCGAGGATTGGCCGACGTCTTAGTGAAGCACCCCAACATTATTGCCTTATCGGATGAGATTTATGAACATATTCGATTTGAAGGTGAACACGCAAGCTTAGCCCAATTTTCAGAAATATTCGACCAGGTGGTTACGGTAAATGGCGTATCTAAAGCATGGGCAATGACGGGTTGGCGACTCGGGTATATTGGCGCGAGTAAACAAATTGCAGATGCGTGCAATAAAATACAAGGACAATTTACATCAGGGACCAGCTCTATAACCCAGCGCGCAGCAATTGCAGCGATGGATGCCGATCCAAGCGTATTGAAAGAAATGGTAGAAACGTTTCACAAACGACGAGACTTAGTGCTTTCCTATTTAAATAAAATCCCAGGAGTAAAATGTAATGTGCCAACCGGTGCTTTTTATTTGTTTCCAGATGTATCCGCTTATTTTGGAACTAAAGATGGAGACCAAGTAATACAAGATGGCGATGACTTGTGCATGTATTTATTGCGTGAAGGCAACATTGCGTTGGTAGACGGCAAAGGATTCGGAGCGCCAAATTGCATCCGTATAAGTTATGCTGCATCAGAAGAACAGCTAATGAAAGCAATGGAACGTTTAACTGCAGCCTTAGCCAAATTAAGCCGATGAATTTAGAGGCTATTTTCAATTCATTTAATGACATGAAGGTTGCCATTGTTGGCGACGTAATGATAGATTCCTATGTCATGGGTAAAGTTCACCGCATGAGCCCGGAGGCTCCGGTTCCTGTATTACTGCTTGACAAAGAAGAGCATCGCTTAGGAGGCGCAGCGAATGTAGCACTGAATTTAAAAGCACTGGGCGCCGAGGTTTACCTTTGTTCTGTCATTGGAACCGATACCGCTGCAACGAAATTTCAGCACCTCTTGTCAGAAGCAACGATTCAAAATCAAGAAATCATTCAATCGGAAGATAGAAAAACTACAGTAAAAACAAGGGTTTTATCGGGAACACAGCATGTATTACGCATAGACCAAGAAGATACATGCGACTTAAGCGAACCCCTGGAAGACGCCTTAATTCAGGCTACAAAACGTCGAATTGATTTGGGAATTGATGCCTTAATCTTTGAAGATTATAACAAAGGGGTACTTACTCATCGCGTCATTACCGAACTTATCGCCTATGCGAAGGAAAAGGGAGTAAAGACTACCGTAGACCCGAAGAAAGATAATTTTCTAAGTTATCGAGGCGTGAATTTATTCAAGCCAAACCTCAAGGAAATCAAAGAAGGAATTGATGTAAACATCGATGTCGTTAACCAACCTGATTCAATAGTCCATGGAGCAAAACAATTGCGCGATAAACTCAATCACGAATTAACGCTTATTACACTTTCTGAACATGGGGTCTTTGTAGAGAATGGTACCACATGGGAAATCATTCCTGCGCATTTAAGGGAAATCACCGATGTAAGTGGCGCCGGTGATACGGTAATTGCGGTTGCCACCTTGTGTTTAATTGCCGGATTATCCCCTACTGAAATCGCTGCAATAGCTAATTTATCCGGTGGTTTAGTGTGCGAACACTCTGGCGTTGTAAGTGTTGATAAAGTAGCGCTATTGAATGAAGCCCAAAAATTAGTACACCCATGAGCGAGACTGTAAAACCGTATAATACTGATAAATCTAAAAAAGAAGAGGTCGCTCAGATGTTTAACAACATTTCAGCACGTTACGATTTTTTAAATCATTTTTTATCCTTAGGAATTGATCACATATGGCGCAGAAAAGCAGTTAACAAATTGCGTGAAATTCAACCTAAACGCATCTTAGACTTAGCCACTGGAACTGGAGATTTTGCGATTGCCTTGTTGAAACTAAATCCAACTCAAATCATAGGAATGGACATCTCTTCAGGGATGCTTGACGTTGGAAAAAACAAAATGAAGGCAAAAAATGTCAGTCATATCATTGACATGCAACTGGGAGATTCTGAAAATATGCCGTTTGAGGACGGTTATTTTGATGCTGTTACGGTGGGATTTGGCGTTAGAAACTATGAAAATTTAGAAAAGGGGCTTACTGAAATGCTTCGGGTAACTCGAAGTGGAGGTAAAATTGTGATCTTAGAATTTTCTAAACCAAAACGTTTTCCGATTAAACAAGCATTTGGGTTTTACTCCAGATTTATCATTCCCTTCTTTGGAAAGCGCATTTCGAAAGATGAAAAAGCATACGCCTATCTTCCTGAAAGTGTTGCCGCATTTCCAGAGGGTAAAGCCTTTACCGATATTTTAAGTAAACTGGGCTATAAACAGGTGGATGCAACCTTGGTAAGTGGTGGTATTGCTACTATTTATTCAGGTATTAAATGATGCAACTTATCCGGTACTTTTGCGTTTCTTAACCGATGTCATCAAAATTCATTTTCATTGCGTTTTTTATACCCATGGTTTTGTTTGGACAAAAGTTCAAGCAAGAGCGTTATAAAAACTTCGATCGCAGGTTATTTCATTTTGGCTTTATGCTCGGATTTAATTCGTCGGATTTCACTTTATATCCGGTTCAAAACGCATACGAGCAATTTAAGATTTTGAATGTTCAAAACGATGGGCAACCCGGTGGACAACTGGGAATTTTAACCACCATGCGCTTGGGAACGCCCATGATTCGATTACGCTTTGTACCAACCATTTCATTCTTAGAACGCTCTATTAAATACACCTTCGAAGACACTACCGCTAAATTGGGCTATCGAATTGAGGATGAGCGTGTAAACTCAACGAACTTAGACTTCCCATTAATGTTGCAGTTTAGGACAAAACGCCTAAATAATTTCGCAGCATACTGTTTAATTGGCGGACAGTATTCCATTGATTTGCAGTCTCAGGAAAAAGCCTCTCAGAATTACATAGACCCATTTATTAAAATTAAACGATACGATTGGCAAGGTCAAATCGGAGGTGGACTGGAATTCTTTGCCCCCTACTTTAAATTTGGTGTAGAGTTGAAATTCACCCATGGATTCAGTAATGCGTTCATTAAAGACAACACCTACATTGCAGCACCGATACAAACCTTATATAATCGCGGATGGTTTGTTTCCTTTATTTTTGAAGGATAATGGAACAGGTTACCTTTGTTTGTACCCCAGAAGAAGCGAAAGATTGGAGCGCACTCAAGCGAATCATTGAAAAACAAACGGGAAAAACGTATGAGTACATACGTTGGAAAAAGCGAAGCATTGATGCGCGTGCTCGTCAAATTAAAATCAATGCCACCTTTGAATGTTCTAATACTCCGCTACCCGACCGCATTCGAACCTTCGCATTTCATAGGGTACATCATTCACCCGAAGTTCATATCGTTGGGGCTGGTCCAGCAGGATTATTTGCTGCATTAAAAGCCTTACTGCGTGGTCTAAAACCCGTCGTTTTTGAACGCGGAAAGGATGTCAAAGCGCGACGGAGAGATTTAGCCCGTATTGCCCGCGAACAAACAATTAATGAAGAATCTAATTATTGTTTTGGAGAAGGCGGTGCAGGAACCTATTCTGACGGCAAATTGTATACGAGATCGAAAAAGCGTGGTGAGGTAGAATTAGTACTCGAACTCTTGGTATATTTCGGGGCGGACGAAGATATTTTAGTCGAAGCGCATCCGCACATTGGAACGAATAAACTGCCTAAAATCATTGAGAATATTCGGAACTTCATTATTGAACAGGGTGGCGAGATTCACTTTGAATCTAAATTAACGGGGATAACAAAAACTAAAAACAAAATCAGTCACTTGGAGATCAACCAAGGGGAACAGATTCCCGTAAAGCACGTGATATTAGCAACGGGTCATTCTGCAAGAGATATATTTTATTTGTTGCATGAAGCGGGAATAAAAATTTCAGCAAAACCCTTTGCCTTGGGGGTACGTGTAGAACACACACAAGCCTTAATCGACCAAATGCAATATCATGGGCGATTAAACGACGAATATCTGGCACCGGCTTCTTACAGTTTAGTAGAGCAAATCGATGGACGCGGTGTTTACTCCTTTTGCATGTGTCCGGGCGGTATTATTGCCCCTTGTGCAACGGCAAATGGCGAAGTAGTAACCAATGGATGGTCACCGTCTAAACGCAACAACCCCTATTCGAATTCAGGAATTGTGGTTGCCATTGATCCAACAGATTTTGAAAACCCTGAGGATCCGTTTGTTTGCTTAAGATTCCAACAAGAAGTTGAACAATTATGCCACGACGCAACTGGGAATAATCAAAAAGTTCCTGCACAGCGTTTACTGGACTTTGTTGAGGGACGAACATCAAAAGATTTCCCACGTTCTAGTTATACACCGGGAATAGAAAGTGTCCGTCTGGACGAAATATTACCGCCCCTTGTATCCAAACGATTACAGAAGGCATTTAAGGCCTTTGACAAGAAAATGCCGGGTTTTCTAACCAATGATGCCGTCGTGCATGCGCCTGAATCACGGACCTCCTCCCCTATTTTAATACCTCGAAACAGAGGAACCTTTCAACATGTAGAGATTGAAAATCTTTATCCCTGTGCAGAGGGAGCAGGATATGCGGGGGGAATTGTGTCAGCAGCGATTGATGGGATGAAATGTGTAGAGGCGCTCTAACGTGAGAACCAACAAGGTAATCCCTTGAAATCAATTAAAAGCTATCGATATTATTTTTCTACCTTTACCCCATGAAACGCGTGGTTGTTGGTCTTTCTGGTGGGGTGGATTCCAGTGTGGCTGCGTACCTTTTAATTCAGCAAGGCTACGAGGTCATTGGCATGTTCATGCGCAATTGGCACGATGAAACGGTTACCCTGTCCAACGACTGTCCGTGGATTGATGATGCGAACGACGCCTTACTTGTAGCGCAACACCTTGGCATTCCCTTTCAAGTGGTAGATTTAAGTGCGCAATACAAAGATCGCATCGTAGACTACATGTTCCGCGAATACGAAGCTGGAAGAACCCCTAATCCCGATGTACTCTGCAACCGAGAGATAAAATTCGATGTGTTTTTAAAGGAAGCCCTTGCCCTTGGCGCTGACTATGTAGCCACCGGACACTATTGCCGTAAGCTCATTCATGAAGATGGAACTCATGGGTTATTAAGTGGGCTCGACGGGAACAAAGACCAGAGTTATTTCCTATGTCAAGTAAGTCAGGAGCAACTTCAACGTGCCCTCTTCCCTATTGGCGACTTAACCAAGGCTCAAGTGCGAGAAATAGCAAGCGAACAAGGATTGCTCACCGCAGAGAAAAAAGACTCTCAGGGTTTGTGCTTTGTGGGGAAAATCAGTCTACCCACCTTTCTACAACAACAATTAGCTGCTATACCGGGACCGATTATAGAAATTCCCAACACGCTTCCGCAATACAAAAGCTATCAAACAATACCGCATGATTTAGCGCTTGTCGTGGAATTAGCAAGGCCCTTTAGCTACGAAGGCTCCATGGGTAAGCAAGTTGCAACGCACCAAGGCGCGCATTATTACACCATCGGACAACGCAAAGGCTTGCATATCGGCGGCCGACCAGAACCAAGTTTTGTACTGGCAACCGATACGCATACGAATGTGATTTATTCAGGTCAGACCGATGAACACCCTGGATTATATCGACGAGCACTCAAACTAAGTTCGAAAGAAATCAATTGGATTCAACCCATTACAGAGGAATCGTTGGAAAAAGGGATGACTTGTTCCATTCGGATTCGTTACCGTCAAGCATTGCAAGAAGGAACCTTAATTCAAAAAGAAGGAGTCTTGTATATATTATTCGAAAAACCTCAGCGAGGAATTACGCCCGGTCAGTTTGCGGCCTGGTATCAGAACGATGAGCTGATTGGCTCGGGGATCATTGCGGAGTGATTTTTTATGTTCGGTGTTTTGCGAATAGAACAGATAAAGCGAATTAAAAACTTGCGCTAAATTCATTCGGCCTTTTATAAATTTTTTGAATTGTTTTTCTAATTTTATGAAAGTTACCAAAAGTAAACCAATACAACACATGGTTGATTGCTTGAATTGCTTTTGGTGATGTTATAAGTAAGTTATAGGTAATTGATCAACTAAAAATTATTTTATGATGAGAATTATTCTTTTTAAAGTGTGCATTTTATTTGTTTTAACATCAAATGCCCAGCTACAAGCGAAGCTACCCCAATTAATCAAAAAAGTCGATCCATCAGTTATAAAAATTTACACAATAGATTCGAAAAACGAATATGAATCACAAGGGTCCGGAGTAATTATTTCAAATAATGGAATTTGTATTTCAAATTATCATGTTCTAATTGGAGCAAAAAAAGCTATTGCAATAACTGCAAGCGGAAAGAAATTTGAAATCACGAAAATATTAGATTATTCCAAACAGAATGATTTAATAAAATTCAAATTAGATATCGGCAATCAGGTTACAACTTCTGCAATTCTAAATAATATTTTACCCCAAAAAGGTGTTGAGGTATTTGCTGTTGGTTATCCTAACGGCTTCAAAATTCAAGGAGAGAGTACGGTTACAACTGGTATAATATCTAGTCTAAGAGAAGAAAATGGAGAAAAAATAATTCAAACCTCCACACCTTTTACACATGGCAGTAGTGGTGGAGGGCTTTTTGATAATTCAGGGAAACTGCTTGGAATAACTGCTGGGACTTTTTCCGAAGACGTTAAAGATCGACATGCCAATTTAAACAAGGTAATTCCGACTGCTTTAGTCAACAAATTAACTAGAAATTTAAACTTATCGCTTATCTCTTTCTATGAAAATATTAAAAATGATGAAAATTTCATAAAAGGTATGGTTGCATACGAAAGCTTAGACTTTAATACAGCAGCCGAGTATTTCATAGCACATATTCAAGATTATCCTGCGGACGCAACGGCATGGTTTCGTTTAGGTAATTCATTTCATCAAATAGGCAGAGGATCACTTAATAAGGAAATACTAAATTCTGCACTTGAATGTTTTGATATTTCAATTTCTCTTGACACAAATTATTATCATCCTTGGGGGCAAGCAGCATTAGTATACTCTATTATTGGTGAAATTTCACTTGCAAAAACCTATGCTTACAGAGCATACCAAATCGAACCAAATATTTCATTCACAAACTATGTCATCGGGAAAGTAGAAAACGAAGCGAAAGATTACTCTCTTGCGGTACAATATTTAGGTTATGCAATTGAAAAAGCAAGTGTCTATGACAAAACAAATTTTACTCATCAATGGTATCTAGAAAAAGCTATTGCGAACGCATGGTTAAAAAAAGACTATGAAGCTGAGCAAGATTATAAAAGTTGTCTTTCATTAAATGGACAAAATTTGGATGCTCTTTTTTGGTATGGTAATTTTTTATCGATTCGTAAAAGAGTCTATGAATCATGTGAGCAATTCAAAAAACTGAAATCCCAAAGTCCATATTATAAAATGTCAGGCTATACCGTTGATCAAATGCTGCAGTATAATAATTGTAATTAATACCTATAACAACAAACAAGCGCAAGCGGCTAAACGTACACTCCTGTATGCCGCCTTCGCCTGTTTGCAAACCGTTAGGTAAAATTTAAAATAACATGAGAATTGAAAATGACAAAATAGGTAGGGTTGATTTTCATAACATCCCGTTTTTTGTCGGTAACACAAGTAATATTTATTTGAGTTTAGATAATAAATACTCGTTAAAAGTGCCGTTTTCAGAACCTCGCTTTACACTTAATAAGAATTTCGTTAAACACTATAGTGGGGGGGGGAGCGAATGGATGTTTCACATACGTAATTCAATTTATGAAAGTGGTGAAAAACTTTGGTCAGACATAAATATTGAAAATTATTCTTCAATTTATTTAACTGAACTAGAAAAGAGATATCAAATTGTTGAAAATGATTTTAGAATTAAAAGTTATGGCGTAACAAATATTGTTAATTCGAATGGGAAAGGAATAGTTTTAGAATATCATGATGCTTTCAATATGAGTGAAATTAGTTATAATGAAAATAAAAGAATCTGGTACAGTATTGTGCCTGGTTTATTATTAGGATTAAGCAGATTTCCTCATGGCGATTTAAAGCCCGATAACATTTTAGTAGATAAAACATTCAAATATTTACACATCATTGATCCAGGAATTGAAATTACACTTGAGAGAAGATTCTCAGGCGTTTTCAATAAAATAATTTTATCAACTCCATATTACTATCCTTTACTTCCTCCTTCATGTTTGAATAATAGAACTCTTGATGTGTTTTCAATGAAAACAGAGGATGTTTTCGCAAATGAATTATGTTTCAATAATTACCCTGATACTGCTGATTTAATAGCTTTAGGGATTATATTTTATGTTGCGGCAACTGGTCAGTATCCTTTTAAAGCAAGTTTAAAAAGGACTCCTTTATGGCATTTTAATGCAAATTTGTATGGGAGCCCGATTATGAATTTTATCTCTGATGTTAATTTTCATAATTCAGAAATTAATACCATAAGAAGTGAAGTAGACACAATATTTAAAATTGAATTTAACGGCTTATTTCATAAAATATATACAGAAATTAAACAGCCTTCCAATATCAATCCTTCAATATCTCGTGATGAAAATACTTTCATAATGAATTTATTATTTGGTAATCAACCCTTGGAATTTTATATTGACTTATCAAAAAAAATATTCAACAACATTGCCTAACGTCGTGTAAGCGCAACCCTCCGGGTATGCGCCTACACGCAAACCGTTATGTTCAGGCTGTCTTTACACTGAGGTTAATTCCCCCGTTGGGCAATAAAAACCAGCTTAATTCAAACTCATCGAAAAGAAAATCGATTGCTCCTTTTCTGAAGCGTCATTTTCTCTCTTAATTTGATCCATCAAGTTGGCCACTTCAAAAATCGACATCGTCGACTTGGTTCCTTGCTCACGGTGTACGGAAAGTTTCAATTTGGCTTCGCGTACTACTTTACTTCTAAGACTTTGTTGATATTGTGCCATGGTTAAAATTTTGTAACGATGGCATCTTACGGACAATATACAAGGAGGTTACAAATGGCTATAATTTCCCATAAACCATAGAACGCATTGAAACGGACCCGTAATTTACTTTTTCATTAAAAAACAAAAGCTCATCCTTCGCATCTTTCATTCCCAGCGTATACAAGAGTGGATAATAATGATCGGGTGTCGGTATGGCAAGTTTTGCCAAGCTCCCCTGCGTTATTCGGTTTATGAACAGGCTATCATTTCGTTGTTCCAACCACTGTTTCGCTTGCGCATCATATTGTTCCGCCCATTCATAACGTGCATGCTCGTTAAAAATCGCTTGACCGAGGTTGTGAACGATATTTCCTGACGCTAAAATTAAGATTCCTTTTTTTCGAAGTTTTGCTAACTCTTGTCCAAATTGATAATGAAATGCTTCACTTTTACTGTAGTCCACACTCATTTGAAGTACCGGAATATCTGCCTTTGGAAACATGTGGTAAAGTACACACCATGTTCCGTGATCAAAGCCCCACTGATCATCTAATTGTAGTGAACTGGTTTTTAATTCTCCTTGCAGATAATCCGCTAGGGCGGGATCCCCCGGCGCTGGATATTTCATGGTATACAAGCGGGGGTCCATTCCACCGAAGTCGTACAGTGTTTCTGGCGTTGCAGCCGAACAGATTTTCGTTTGTCCATGCGTTAACCAATGGGCCGAAATGCATAAGATGGCTTTAGGCTTTGGCATTCCTTCCGCCATTGTTGCCCACGCCTTGGTATACTCATTCTGTTCTGCAGCCACATTTGGCGCACCGTGCCCCACAAACATTACTGGCATTTCAAACCCATGGTCTGGCCAATCATTCAATTGATTTAAGAAGGTATTCATTCCAATGTTACTGGTTGTTGCGATTCCACCCAATAAAGAAATTCGAATAAAATCGGCTCGTTTCATTCTTCGAAGATACTGGATATGAATTAGTCGCTACCTTAACTCAAGATAAGAAGTACTCAAGGCTTATGCTGGTAACAATAGCCATCGGCATCTCCCGTCATTCGCTTACATCGAGCACCTGCTTTTGTTATCCCATTGCACTGGGTTTGTACTGCTCCCGGTTGCGCATTTGTTTGCTGCGGTGCGGGTGATGAAATGATTGTCCAAGTCCAACAAGGAATACAAACCTCTTTTTCAAAGGCATTTTCTCGTGAATCTGGCAGTTTATTAAAGAAATCGATTCCTGTTTCTTGCTCTACTTGATCTACCGATACTGCAAATTTTTCCAGGGGCTCTTTACTTGCTTCATTTGGCATCAGAAACCCTATCGCTTTGGCATCATCTCCTGTATTGTCAAGGATTACTTTATAATAGTATTTCGGAATCGATACCCCGTTTGGACCAAGTTGTACCAAGCCATCTTTCAATACAGGACCAGTAACCACATAAATGCTGTCATAGGCTTTCGCCCAAGTTCTGACCTGCTCTTCCAAGTTTTTCCATATCCCACGATTGAACCCGGGAACTTGTGGACTCATATTACTGAAGTAAAATGATTCCGTCATGGCTTGTTGCGACCACCCCATATCCGCTGCAGGCGCTAGATGTCCGCGGTCGTATCCCGATTTCGCATAATCACCTACTGTAGCAGTACCGGTCGAAACACTTGGATCCGGAATAAATTCATTCGTCCGCTCAAACGCTTTTTCTGTTTCTTTTTTAGTTAGCTCATATCCCACCCAAAAGGCTTGTTCATGTTTTTCTGAATATTGAAAGGCATATCCCAGGTGTTTAATAATCGGTATATTTCCTTTCATTAACGGAAGTTCAAGTTCATTTGGATGCAACGAATCTGGTGGTAAGACTAAGGCATAAGCGTGTATTGCAAGGGCCCCTGTCACAATAAAAATCAACATTCGCATCATATTACCTAATTTTTCCTTTATCTAACAAATGTATGAAATGAAATCCTTTAGGTGAAAATCCCTGGTTATAGAAGAATTTGTGGGCTTTAAAATTTGTGGTATAAGAATCTAAGGCCATCATATTGCAGCCGAGGGTTTTAGCTTTTTCTTCGAGATAATCAACGATCATCTTCCCTACCCCCTTACTTCTTATTTTTTCTGAGACAATGATGTTGTCTATTTCAAGGTATTTTCCGCACCACAATTTATTCCCAATCCATACGCCTGAGACACCCAAACAACGTTCATTTTCCATTACAACTACCTGTGTATAATTATGTTGGGTCATAAAGGCCAATTCATTTGCATATTCTTCTTTGGTTAACGAAGGATACAATTCAGTCAGCACGTCATAGGTCCCCATCATCTCTTCCACGCTTGTTAATTCGATAACTTTCATCTTACTTTTTAATCAAATTCTTTTGAAACAATTCATAAATTCTGCGGTACTCATCATACCAGGAATACGCTTCTTGAAATCCATGCGCTTCTACCGGGTAAGCCGCTAATTCCCAGTTGGTTTTCCCTAATTCAATGAGGCGTTGTTGGAGTCGCACAATGTCTTGAAACTGGACGTTATCATCAACCATTCCATGCAGCATCAATAAGGGTTTATTTAATCCTTCGGCGTAATAAATCGGTGAACTCTTTTTGTATGCGCTAGGATCCGTTTCTGGGTAATTTAATATGTTGCTGGTGTATTCGTGATTGTAATGCGCCCAATCGGTAACCGAACGCAAGGCTGCGCCGCATGCAAAGGCATCCGGATGTTGGAACAAGCTCATCAAGGTGACAAATCCGCCATAGGAACCTCCATATATACCTACCCTGTTGGTATCGATGCTTAAGGTGGCAAGGTATTTTTTAGAATCAATAAAATCTTGCACATCCCGTCCTCCCATATGTCGGTACACCGCGGTACGATAATCTCGTCCATACCCTGCACTGGCTCGATAATCAACATCTAAGACCGTATATCCTTGATCTACTAATAGGTTATGAAACATATACTCTCGGTAATAATGACTCCACCAAGCGTGCGCATTCTGTAAATACCCCGCACCGTGAACGAACAAGACCGCCGCGCCATTCTTTTTAGCAGCCGCAGGTTGATAAAGGCGCGCATACACATTGATTCCGTCACTCGCCTTGAAGGTGATGTATTCAGGTGTTCTCCACGGATAGGCACTGAATTTAGGAGATTGTGACTTGGTCAGTTGAATTGCGGGCTTATCCATGCTACCAATAAATAACTCCCAGGGAGCATTCGCGTTAGCGTTCAAATAAGCTACTTGTTGTTCATTTGGTGAAATGGTCAAGTCTTTAAACCCTCCGGATATATTGGAAATTACAGGAACTAACTTTCTGTGGATGCGATGAAGCCAAGCACCTTGAAGTGCCCTAGGATTGTTCGCGTTATGAATGATAAAATAACGTTGCCCATCTTTACTGAGTATTACTTCGCTAATTTCAAATCCTTGTCCACCTGGGTATACGAGTTCCTTTTTCTTGGTAGTCAAATTCAATTCATACAATTGAGAGAAGCCATTTTCTTCGGATTGAAAATAAATCACTTCATCTTGCTGCACAAACCCAAGGATTCCGGCTGACATATTCCATTCATTAATGCCTGGCCCTCCAATCCATGCCTCGTCGTGTTGATGTTCTAATTCAGTGATTTCTCCATTCAATAAGTTCACCGAAACAATCCATCGGTCTTTGTTATCCGCCGCGCGAACATCAAGCAATGCGAGGGGTTTATTCACCGCAAAAACAGGATCATGCACAAAGAGGGGGCGATCTTTTTGAAAGAACATCCCTCCTACTGTATCCATATAACTTGGTTTCTTTCGAATGTCAGAAAGCGAAGAAAAACTAAGGGTCAACATGGTATCCTTGTCCAATGCATGAAGATACATCTGTTGGTTTGGCTCATTTACACTGACCTTTGCGCGTGCCTCCACAGAACGAACATAACCTGAAGCCGTAATAAACTGTGGAACTAGGGTGTTCTGCTCCTCACCAGCCTCCTCGGTTCGTATAAAAACTACACGATGTAAGGGATCTAAATAACGGCCTGAAATCGATCCAAATCCTGCAGGAAGCTCGGTTTCTTTAACGACCTCAAACGGAGATTTATCCTTTTTTTTATCCGATGGTTTTTGATCGCGGATGTACTCAAACAAGGCGGTTTGCTGTTTTTGTAATAGCGTTGAATCCTTCGATGTTGGTTTTTTGGGTTCAACATACCGGGTTAATTGAGTCAACTTTTGCATTCCCGAAGCATTAAAGGACAAGGCATAAAAATCTCCGTTTATGCGCAAGGTAGCTTCCGAGGCGGAATATCGATTAATGTCGGAAATGAATTGATCGGTTTGAAATAAAATGGTGGACTTAAGGGTTTTTCGATCAGTTAGTACCAGGCTGTGCTCAAGTAAGGATAGTTGATTCGTAAAATTAGCTTGGCGCTGGTCATACCCTACATACGCTGCCATTTCAAGTTCTGTTATTGGAGAAAGAACACCCGATTTGACGATGTAACGGTAGGGTTCAGATTCGTCTTTACCGTCCTTATTCCAACGAAAATAAACCGCTGAACCGTCTAAATTCCATTGGGGAGATTCCGGCCAGTATCCGGTAAAGTCCTGCCCTTTCATAATTTCTTTAAGATCTAAGGTTGGTTGTGCAAGGAGGAGTCCATTTAGAAAACAGAAGAAAACAAGCAAGCGACGCATCATGAAATAATTTTTGCATAAAAATAGCCACAAATGGCGTAATTTCGCAGGGATGATAGTTCGAATCAAAAAGATCCTTTATCGAATCCTACCAACCTCGCTGTACTTGGCATGCATGCAGCGTGGGTTCTTTATTTTATTTGACCTTGGATTGCTTAAATCGGATGAACGGTTTAAATATCATTATGCGACAAAAAAATTAATCAAGGAAGGAGATATTGTACTCGATATTGGGGCAAATCTTGGTTATTTCTCCAAGCTATTCGCTCGAAAAAACAATAAAGGAATACTTTACTCGATTGAACCTATCCCCATGTTTTTCAATCGATTAAAGGTTATACTTTCCGCCTATCCCCAGGTAAAATTAATTCATGCGGCTCTGGGTGCAAGCCAAGGAATTTTACACATGGTGATGCCTGTTCAACACGGCGTGTTACGTACGGGGTTGCCTCATGTAATTTCTGAAGAAGAAGCCAAATTGAACCCTGAACACCTCACAGTTCCTGTACAATCAGCCCAAGAATTTTTATCTAACTTGACCCATTTAGATTATATAAAGTGCGACATAGAAGGATACGAATGGACTGTATTTTCGAGCATTGGAATGGAACTAAACCGCTTACGTCCGATGGTTCAAATCGAAATTTCAGAGCGTTACATTACCGAGTTTTGTGATTTTTTCAAGGGATTGGATTATGTACAATGTGGGCTGTACGACAACAAACTCATCGAAGAACATGGAAAGCAACGGGTTACTTCTGACTTCTTGTTTATTCCGTTGGAGAAGAAAGACAATATATTTTCTACCTTTAATTCATGAAATTAATAAACGTATTTCTTCTTAGCCTTTCCTTTATGTTGTTGTTTGGTTGCAACAAAGGGGCGGGTACATTTACCTTAGAAGGCGTGATTACCGATGCATCATTTAATCAACCCTTGACAGGTGCAACCGTGGAACTTTACGGAATTAGCAGCGGGAATAACCAATATGCGTTGGTAGCAAGTGCCGTAACCGGTGAAGATGGAAAATACGCCTTTACCTTTGACCGCACTCGGACTGAAAAATACACCTTGTACGTTAAGAAAAATCAATATTTTGAGCAAGAGCTTGAAGTGTACTATTCTCAATTAAAATTAAAAGAAACCAATATTAGAAATGTAACTACCGCAGCAAAATCTTGGGTAGAAATAAAAATATTCAACAACAACGCCGCGAACAACGACCACTTACAATTCATACGGCAACAAGGGAAGAACGGATGCAGTGAATGTTGTTTTTCAGGAATAACGCACCTGTATGGCTTTCAAGACACGTCCATTTTCTGTATTAATGACGGCAACAGCCTTTACTCGATCGAATACGCTGTGTTCGGTACTTCGAATACAGGAATCCTTGGAGTCACAACAACTCCATTCGATACGACCGTACTGAATTTAACTTATTGAGTAATCGTTTCCTCGGTTTCAATGACCTGAAACCTCTCGAGCGCTTCCTTTTTTGAATAGGCATTGAAATGCCACCATTCCGTGGGGATTCCACTAAAACCGGCATAACGCATAACACTTCTTAGCAAGATTCTATTCGCTAGTTGATCTTTCGTTAACGCTCCTTCTGCCAGATACTTCGCCTCATGCATCGGATAAGCAATTAAACGCATATCGTCGAATCCCGCCCCCATATCCAACGGAATTCCTTTGGCATCACAGATGGTTAAATCTACTGCACACCCTAGGTTATGCAAGCTTTTACCACGTGGGGAACTCACAAACTTGACACGTTCTTTAACGGGAATTGAATCCAAGGCATCCCACATGTGCTGTTGTACCGACAGGGGTCGAGCGGCATCATAAACGAGCAAGTGTAAGCCTGGCTTCAGGAATGTAAGCCGATCTTGGGCTTTATTCAACATTAAAGCTACTGGTTTTTGAAGATATGCTTCCTTCCACTTCAGGTAAAGAACTTCGTGCATAAAGTTATCCGAACTTGCATAGGCAAGGCTCACAAAAATTTCTGGGTTGGTTTGGTTAATTGACACTAAGTCAACTTCCTTTTTAATCTTCGGTACCCCAATGCAGTCTCCGCCATTGGAAGGAGGGTTTTCAAGAGGCTGCGGATCCTTAGTATCCGAGTTCCCTTTAGGATGTGAACAATTGACGAAAATCGCAATCAGTACAAGGATGCACAAGGTTCTACCCAAGGATTGCGGTAGTTTCTTTCTCAATTCGTTTTCTTAATTCATCAGACACGGGAAAAAGCGGTAATCGCATGTATTCATCCATTAATTGCATGTGCGCCAAGGCGGCCTTAACCCCACCTGGATTTCCTTGTTCAAAGAACATTTTAGTTACATCGAATAACTTATAATGCGCCGCTCGTGCAACCTCAAGCTCCCCGTTCATCGACGCATGTACCATCGTAGAAAACAAGGCAGGAAATGCATTGGCAACAACCGAAATTACACCATCGGCACCTGCAGCAATTAAGGGCATGGTTAAGTTATCATCTCCAGACAGCACCCCAAAACCGGAAGGACGATATTTAATGATTTGCATGATCTGCTCCATGTTGCCAGATGCTTCTTTAACCGCAACAATGTTTCTAACTTCGGCTAATTCCAAGGTTGTTTCCGGAGCAACATTCGACCCCGTTCTTCCCGGGACGTTATACAGGATAATCGGTAAATCGGTTGAATCAGCGACAATTTTATAATGCGCTACAATTCCTTTTTGAATGGGTTTATTGTAATATGGAGACACTGATAAAATACCATCCACCCCTTTCGGTAAATCCGCCAAGGATTCCGCTACTGCGGCTGTATTGTTACCTCCAACTCCATAAACGATTTTACAACGTCCTTCATTGATTTCAATGACTTCGTTCAAGACATCCATTTTCTCGGACTTCGACAAGGTTGGTGATTCACCTGTGGTTCCTTGTACGACCAAAAAATCTGTTCCATTGTCGATTTGGTATTCAACCAAACTCGCCAAGGCGTCAAAATCTATTTGCATGTCTTGATTAAACGGAGTGACTAGCGCAACTCCCGATCCTTTGAAAATATTAGTCATATAATTCGATTTTATCGAGTGTGTTTGTCACAAAATTCAACATATCAACGGGACTTTCTTCCTTCGTTTGCAGCTGTAAATCAAAATACGAATCATCGGAATCATTCACCACAACTTTACGTTTGAATTGCGTTTTTTTCATTTCTGGATAAACTTTTTGTTCCAAAGAACCCATCCACAGCAATAAATCAAAGGACTTTTCCAATTCACGCATAAGCAGAACATCCTTCAACTTACCCATGAAGGAATAATCCAAGGGACTGTTGTAATAAATCAAGAAATGTGGCGGCAAGGTAGCTTTATCTACCTCCTTAGGCACATTTACAATAATCGTTAGTTTTTTGACATGACTTTTATCTAAAATCGCATCTAGCGCACGCCGATAGTCGCGGAGCTGAATTTCATTTACATAGTTGATTACAACCATCAATGATTTTGTGGATGCCCACATGCTATTATTTGCCATACCCAATCAGGTTTTTAAATTCTTCTTCAGACAAAATGGTTACACCCAAATCCGTCGCTTTTTTCAATTTACTTGGTCCCATGCCCTCACCAGCTACTAAAAAATCTGTTTTCGCTGAGACAGAACCTGTATTTTTACCTCCATTTATATCGATTAAGTGTTTTAACTCATCTCTTGAGAACGAATCAAATACACCGCTCACTACCAATGTTTTACCTTCGAGCACTGTTGAGTCAAGCGCACGTTTTTCTACCTCCATATTCAAGCCATGAAGCTTTAATCGTGTAATCAATTGCAAGCTTTCTTGGTTCTTAAAGAATGAGATTAAAGAATTCGCAATGCGTTCTCCGATTTCATCAACTGCTAAAAGTTCTTCAAATGTAGCAATTTGAAGCGTATCCATAGTACCAAAGGCATATGCTAATTTTTTCGCGACTGTTTCACCAACGAAACGAATCCCTAAACCGAAGAGCACTCGTTCAAATGGCACTTGCTTACTGGCCTCTATACCGGCGAGTAAATTATCTACAGATTTATCCGCCATTCGGTCCAATTCGAGCAAGGGTTCACGTGTTAAGTCGTATAAATCCGCCAGCGTTGAAATCACCCCTTCATTCACTAACTGCGCCACAGTTTCTTCACCGATCCCATCGATATTCATTGCTTTACGAGAAACGAAATGCTGAATTCTACCGATAACTTGAGGGGGACAAGAAACCTGGTTTGGACAAAAATGTTGTGCCTCCCCCTCCTCACGAACTAGAAGTGAATGACATTCTGGACAGTGCGTAATAAACCCTACTGGTATAGCATTCGGCAAGCGCTTAGCGAGGTCCAGTCCAACAATTTTGGGGATAATCTCGCCGCCTTTTTCTACATACACCAAGTCCTCTAGGTGAAGATCTAGCTTTTCGATTTGGTCCGCATTATGCAGCGAAGCTCGTTTAACGGTAGTTCCACCAAGCGAGATTGGAGCCAAATTCGCCACAGGCGTTATTGCTCCGGTTCTTCCCACTTGATAATCTACAGAAAGCAAGCGTGTTTGGACTTGTTTTGCCTTAAATTTAAAGGCTGTCGCCCAACGAGGAGATTTAGCGGTAAAGCCTAACCTGCGCTGATGCTCATAGGAGTTCACTTTAATAACGATGCCATCGATTTCAAACGGTAATTCAGTACGGTGCTCATCCCAATAGTGAATAAAATCCATCACCCCGGCGATGGTGTTGGTACTTGAAATATACCCGTACGCCTCAGAAGGAATTTTAAACCCCCATGAACCGGCTACTTTAACAGCATCCATGTGCGACTGAAAGGACAAGTCGTTGCCATATACGCCATATAGAAAGGTATCTAAGCCTCGGGTAGCTACAACGGCAGAATCCTGTAGCTTCAGGGTGCCGGCGGCAGTATTTCTTGGATTCGCAAAGCGTTCCTCTCCGGCTTCGTCACGCGCTTCATTTAAATTATTAAACGCCGCTAGTGGCATAAATACTTCTCCTCGAATCTCAAATTTATCCGGAAAATCGCCTTTTAAACTCAATGGAACTGTTCGTATGGTTCGCACATTGGCTGTAATATCTTCCCCCTGCTCTCCATCTCCACGCGTTACCGCACGAACCAACTCCCCCATCTCATAGCGCAATCCAATCGCTACCCCATCGTACTTTAACTCACAAACGAACTCCAAGTCTTCCATTCCAGCTTTGCTTATCCTTCCTGCCCATTCTTGAATCTCCTCTTCGGAATAGGTATTCGCCAAAGAAAGCATAGGGAATTCATGTCGAACAGACTCAAACTTTTTAGTGATATCTCCCCCAACTCGCTTAGAAGGACTGTTTAGTAGTGCAAAATCCGGGAATTGAGCTTCAAGAGATTCTAATTCTTTTAAAAGAAAATCAAACGCTTGATCGGAAATCTCTGGTTTAGCCTGAATATAATACAAATCATTGTGCCGATTCAGTTCGGCAGACAAGGATAAAATTCTAGCTTTTGCTTCCTCCGGATTCACATTATAAAGATACACGTTGTGCCTTAATCATGCGCGGTTTTCCCTGCAAATCTTTCCTCAATTCAATGTTAGCAAATCCAGCCTGATGAAACAACTGAATGGTCTCATCAGATAAGCCTTCGTGAATTTCAACGAATACATAGCCCTCTTTTTCCAAATACTGTTCACTAAAGGCCACGATACGGCGATAAAAAAGCAAGGGGTCCGAATCAGGCACAAACAAGGCCAGGTGTGGCTCATGATTTAGTACATTAGGCAACATAGACATCGCATCCGCATTGGGTATATATGGAGGATTTGATATCACTACATTAAATTTGTTTTTAATCGCAAGGTCCGAAAAGTCTGTCAATAAATCCGCCGCTTCAAAGTGAACATCCAAGACCAAGCTTAAGGCATTGGTTCGCGCCAGCGCTAAGGCATCTTGACTCACATCTATCGCTGAAACTTGCCAAGACGGACGTTTAGCTTTTATCGCCAGGGGTATGCAACCGGTACCTGTGCCTAAATCAATCAATGCGCAAGAAGGCAATTGAACTTCGCTTAATACCCAATCCACTAATTCTTCAGTCTCAGGTCGCGGAATAAGTGCAGCAGGGTTACATTGAATTTCAAGGCCATAAAACGATGTGTTACCCAGCACATATTGCAAGGGTTCGTGCATTGAAAGGCGTTGAACATCAGACCTTAATTGTTCCAACACCTCATCGGACACCTCAGCTTCTGAAGCTAACAGATATGCTGTAGAATTTAAGTTCATGCGACTCATCAACAGGCTTTTAGCGAGCTGATCCAATTCACTGTTTGAATAAAAATCTTGTAACGTATCTTTCAACGCTGATCGAAATTCGGAAAGGGTCATTTAATCTTTTCGAAGTTTAATAAACTCCTGAATTTTCTCATTTTCAATTACCACACTTAAGTTGTAATATGCCAATTTCCAGCCTTGCTTTGTTTTTTCACACACCCCACTCCCTCGACAATCTAACATCCATGTTTGCAGGTCTTCATCAAACCATGCAGTTTTTCCGTCTTTTGAAAAATTCCAAACGCGATTGGATGGTGTAAATCTCCATGTTCGGGTAGAGTCGAAATAAGGTTTACAAAAGGTTTTGAACGCTTCCTTATCCCATTTCTCTGCAGGTGCTGTACCATAAAACACAAAGTTATCAGAGGTCGCTGCGAAATACTCGTCGAACTTAGCTAAGGTTGCATTCTTGTGCCAGGTATCCATTAAGGAATTCAGGCGATCCTCGGGTGTGATTTTAGCTACGCTACCTGAAGGATTTTTTTGAGCAAGTACAGCTATACTAATGACACTAAGCAGCACCAATAAAGAAAATCGCATCCTATTTATATAAGTTCTGCAAATACTTGGCTGCGTTATACACGTTCACTACACCACCCGTAATGCTAATGCTGGTAAGTTGGTCATATTTTGTCACAGTGCGTGTAATCGCTTCACTAATTTCCACCATGCTTGCTTGCGGAAAACGAGATTTTAATAAAGCAGCCACTCCAGCTACCATTGGTGCAGCCATGGATGTTCCCTGTAAGTTTTTATATGAACTTTGAGGGACCGAATTATAAATTTCATTCCCTGGTGCAAACACATCTACTTCCATGGCACCAAAGTTTGAAAATGAAGCCACTAAGGCATCACCAGACTCTTTCGTATTTGCTCCAATGTTTAGAAAAAGTTTTCTACTGGTAGAATCGATGTAATCAAAGACCGGTTTTTTAGGAAAATTATCCGTGTAGTCAATGTCAGACGCATCGTTTCCTGCCGCGTGAATCATCAAAACATCTTTAGATACTGCATATTGAATGGCTTCTTGTACTTTTTCATGGTACGGAGAAAAGCTCTTACCAAAGGACATATTGATCACTTTTGCGCCATTATCCACGGCATATCGAATCGCATTGGCTACGTCTTTATCGTGCTCATCACCGTTGGGTACAGCACGTACAGACATAATCAACACATTATCCGCAACACCATCTCCCCCTTTTTTATTTCCTCGTACCGCACCAATAATTCCAGCCACGTGTGTGCCATGCAAGGCATCTGGACCTTCCGCATCGCCGTTCCCATAGTAATTATCACTAAAATTATCTGGATTATCTCCAATTAAAGAACGGTCATCGTAGTTTGGATTTAAATTAAAGTCCAATTGATCACGTAAATAATCTTCAGTCTCCTTATCGAACATGCCTTTGCCAATCATGTCACGATATGGCTCATATTGAGAAACATCTTCGTTTAGCGAACTTTCCGCATTCACATACATTTCGTGTATTGGATCATACGCTAAGGTTTCTGGGTCAATATCCTCATATTTTTGACCGTACTTTTTAACGATTCGTGCTTTTTCCAAGCGTGCTTTTTCTTGGTTTTTACCATTAATGTTTCCAAGAAAATTCCACCCATGCACATCATCAATGTAGCCATTTCCGTCATCATCTTTTTTGTTTCCTGGAATTTCTTTCGCATTTGTCCAAATCTTTCCTTGTAAATCTTCATGCTCCAAATCCACACCGGAGTCAATAACAGCAACAATAACCGGTGTTGCCTTTTTCTTTTTCAATAGTTTCTTGTATGCCAATTCTGTGGACATTCCAGTACCGGTTCCATTGTACCAATTAAGGGTTCCTGGGATGGGTTGAGCAAAGGATAGCGCACCTAAAAACAAAAAGGAAAGCGCAAGATTATTTTTCAGCATTTTCATTGATTCAGAATTATTTTAAATGTTCGAATTCCCAAAAATACGTTATTTTTACTTCCATGGGCAACTCAAAACTATTCGAAAGGCATTTCAATTTGAAAAAAATGTTAATCTGCTTCATTGTTGGATTAACTTCGTGGTCTACGAGTGCACAGCAGCGTGATTTTCATGGATTTTCCTTCAAGGAATATGCAAACGCACATCCTGATCAAGAACTTTGTCTAAGCGCTTCCAACACGATTTATAACCAACAAACTTTAAAATCGCTGGGTATACCCACAAAACAAAGCACTGCAACTTACCTTTACTTCAACGCCAAACCAAGTCAATTGCTTGACGCAACAGGCTTTTGCAAAATAGAGGGTCTTTATTTTTCTTTTTCTCGACCACAAGCCTTAGCCGATAGCGCCTTGGTTAAACATCAAATCAATTTAGTCCATCAAGGATTGAATGGTGTAGATACAGCCTACACAGGCAAAGGAATTATTATGGGTGTAATTGATCAAGGAATTGATTTCAATCATCCGGATTTCAAGACCGCCACAGGAAAAACCCGCGTATTGCGGTATTGGGACCATTCGGTTAATGGGGTAAATCCGCCTCAACCTTACAATTACGGAATTGTTTGGGATAGCTCGTCAATTAATGCGGGGACCTGCACCAGCTTGGAAACCGTCACAGCACATGGCACTACGGTCGCTGGAATGGCTGCAGGAAATGCGCGAGCCAATCTTAAAAACAAAGGAGCTGCACCCGAAGCAGACCTCATCGTAGTTGAAACCAATTTTAATTTACCCAACTGGACCTTAACGATAGCAGATGCGTGTGACTACATTTTCAAGGTGGCTGACTCCTTGGGTAAACCAGCAGTAATTAATATTTCTTTAGGGGATTATTTAGGCAGTCACGACGGAAACGATCCTGCAGCCGATTTGATTGAATCCCTGCTTGACTTATCCCCCGGACGAATTGTAGTTTCCGCCGCAGGAAATGCCGGAAATCAAGGGAAATTCCATGTGAGAAACAACAGCATTGGCAGTGACACTACGTTTTTCTGGAATATTCCAAATACTGGAATGACCGTAGCTGGTCCCAATAAAATTGTATTTGACCTTTGGTCGGATACGGCAGATGCGCACTACTACTTCGCCTATGGGGCGGATAAGATTTCACCGAATTATTCATTCCGAGGAAACACCACATTCCGTTATGCAACGAGCAACATGAATCAAGTCCCAGTGACGGACACCTTATTTAATGCAAACGGTCAGCGCATAGCCATCATCGACAGTTACCGTGAAATAGTAGGAGCTAACTTCCATATGATGTCGGTTTTTACTACGATTGATTCATTGGCCTATCGATACCGTTTTATGACTACTGGTTCAGGTAAATATGATGCTTGGGGCGGCAGTTGGATTCAGCTAAGTAACTTCAGTACCTCGATTCCAACACCAATTCAATTCCCCGCGATTCAGCATTATATCATGCCGGACTCCTTACAAACTATCGTGAGCAGCTGGAATTGTTCAGAGAAAGTAATATCTGTTGCCAACATGAGAAACAGAAAAGGACACATTACAAAAAACAATACGTATTATCAGCCGGCCTCAACGACTCCTGTTGGTAAACTAAGTGAAAACAGCAGTAAAGGTCCTGCACGGAACGGGACGACCAAGCCAGACATTACTGCAGCAGGTGATGTTACCTTGGCGGCAGGACCGGTTTGGTATCTGAATAACACGGCAAACAATACCACCATTGATGTAGGTGGATTCCATGTCCGTAATGGCGGTACCTCCATGGCTTCGCCGGTGGTGGCAGGAATCGCTGCGCTGTATTTGCAAAAATGTCCACTGAGTACCTACCAACAATTCAAACTTGATTTAAGTAACACCGCGGTAGTAGATGCCTACACAGGCGCAACGCCTAATTTCGGGTATGGTTTTGGGAAGGCGGATGCATTAGGGTTGCTTACATCAAAAAACATCGCGTTAAGCATTGATCCAATCCTAGGTATATGTATAGGATCTACCGCCACGCTTCACGCCTCTTCCCCCTCCACCTTGTACAATGCCGTATGGAGTAATGGGACTGTTGGTGTCAACATGACAACCGCCATTGTTGGAAGTTATTATGTTAAGGGGTTGGATAGCGCAGGATGTTACACCCGATCAAATCCGGTCGCCTTGGGCACCTTAGCCTTACCGTTTGTGGATGCGGGCGCAAGTTATACCACGTGCCCCGACGAAGAAATCAGTTTATTAGGAACAGGCACTGCGGTAAGCTATCAATGGGATAATGGCGTATTAAATAATGAACCGTTTGTCCCGCTTAGCTCTGGGGTGTACTATGTTACCGGAACGGGTTCTAATGGATGTCAAAACATGGATTCCATCACAGTAAATCTATTCGATGTTGACCCGGTAAGTTATAATGAAACCACTACGACAGTGATGGAGGGATCGGGTCCATTTAATGTTGCACCCGGTTCACCGAGTGGCGGTGTTTATTCTGGTCCGGGAATTATTGGCACCTCGTTTCACCCAACGCTCACTGGACCCGGTTCATTTTATGTAAGTTATAGTTACACGGATGCAAACGGATGTACAACCAGTGATTCTTCATTAATTGAAGTTGTTGACTTAAACTCAATATCTGTTCATTCCATGCAAGTACCTTGGATTAGCCCGAACCCTGCGCACGAATGGCTTACGATTCACGGATTAACCGCACGCGAAGCAATATCAATCATAGATTTATCGGGGAGGGTTTTACTTCAAATGGACAGTGAAACGAATGAAGCAACGTTGAATGTGCACGGATTAACAAGCGGAATGTATTTGATAGAAGTGAACAACCACTCCATCACTTGGATTAAAAACTAATTACTCCAAACCGTACCCACCAAGGAAGCATTAGAAAAATTCTCGCCATTGATGGTCGTATTCCCCGCTATACCGCCTAAAAAACCTAGGGTATCGCAATTGGAGGTAAGCACATAGGCTGGAAGATCGGCGCCACAGGTTCCCATATTAAACACGAAAACTTGTTCTTGCTGAAAGGTATACTCTTCTACCGAGGCACCTTGGTCACAACATTCATTTTGAAAGGCATTAATTTTTGAATTGATGCACTGAGAACCCGTATGTTTATCGCACTGAAAAGCCACTAAAATCAATGAAAGCGCAAAAAACATGTGTATTGCACGCGGTTTATATTGTATTCTTAACATAGAACCGAAATTAATCATTTAATTTTGCAGTCGAAATATTAAACTGAAAAAGAAATGAGTACAGCCCTTGGAAATCACATCTTGGTTGAATTTATGAACTGCGACCCGCACATCATGAATGATGTGGCTGCAATTGAACGCGACATGGTAGATGCTGCGAAGAAAGCAGAGGCTACGGTTATAAATTCCACCTTTCACCATTTTTCACCCTACGGTGTTTCTGGGGTTGTGGTAATTCAGGAGAGTCACTTAGCGATACATACTTGGCCAGAATACGGGTATGCAGCCGTTGATGTATTTACTTGCGGAGAAATGAATGCTTGGATTGCCTTTGATTATCTAAAGGAAAGCTTTCAAGCGAAGTCCTATTCAGCCATTGAAATGAAGCGTGGTTCGGTGAACTTGCTTACTCGAAATGACTTTGATATCTCCACCATGCGTCAAAAAGCTAACGAGTGGGTGAATCCAGGATTTTACACGCGAAATGTATGGTTTACGGATAAAGACGAAAATCAAGCCTTATCCCTTCGTTTTACCGGAGATGTATTTTACGATCACCAATCGCCATTCCAACGGGTAAGGATATTAGAGTCTTACAAATACGGAAAGATGTTGGCCTTAGATGATATGGTGATGACCACGGAGAAAGACGAATTCCATTACCATGAAATGATATCACATCCTGCCATGTTTATGCATCCAAATCCAAAGAATGTATTGGTAATTGGTGGTGGTGATGGCGGAACGATTCGTGAAGTGTTGCGTCACCCTGGCGTAGAAAAAGTAACAATGGTTGAAATTGATGGTGCGGTAATCGAGGCTTGTAAAGAACATTTACCGAACATTGCGGCATCGTTTGATGATCCAAAACTCACCTTGTTGGTTGATGACGGCATTGCCTTCGCTCAAAACGCGGCACCGGGAACTTATGATGTCATCCTTGTGGATGGTTCAGACCCTGTTGGACCGGCAGAAGGGCTTTTCTCAGTATCCTTTTACACAAATTGTTACAATGCACTAAAGGAAAATGGGATTTTAGTGGCGCAAGGGGAATCACCTAAATTCAATGAAAAAGCATTTAGAGAATTGAATCATACCTTACAGGATATTTTTGGTGCAGACAAGGCGCCGGTATCCTTATTTTTCGTTCCTACCTACCCTACGGGAATGTGGAGTTTCCAATATGGGTTGAAAGGGAATATCGAAGGTCCAATTCACCAAAAAGAGGCTGAAATTGAAACATTCGTTAGTACACATGGACTAAGATATTACAATGGAGCACTACACAATGGAAGCTTTGCCTTACCAAATTTTGTAAAAGAACTTATAAAGAAATAACCCGCGTAATTTACGCAACTTAAACACAGATAACAATGCAAATAGCAGCAAACACCGTGGTTTCGTTAATGTATAAACTTACAAACCATACAACCGGAGAACAAATCGAAATCACTGACGAAACGAATCCTTTGGTATTTCTTTATGGAGTAGGTTCTTTAATTCCAGATTTCGAAGCAAACCTAAGCGGAAAAACTACAGGAGATGCCTTTGATTTCGCGATTCATGCAGCTAATGCATATGGCTTGCCCTCTGACGACGAAATCGTAATGATTCCTAGCAATGTATTTCATGATGAGAACGGACATTTTGATACCGAGATGTTTAAAGTTGGTGCGTTAATCCCAATGAGTGACGGTCAAGGTCATCAAATGCGTGGAAGAATTCTTGAAATCACAGATGATGTAGTGAAAATGGATTTCAATCATCCTTTGGCAGGAACAGATTTACATTTTGAAGGAACTATCCTTGAAGTTCGTGAGGCTACCGAAGATGAGATTTCTCACGGACATGCGCACGGGCCCCACGGTCACCAGCACTAAATTCAATTTATTTGACTGACAATTAGTTATTTAGCTAATTTTGTGGTTATTGCTAAATGAAAAGCTATGGCTACAGTATTTGAAACACGACTAATTGGAAACATCGGTAAGGACGCCATTGTTAAACCGATGGAGCGCGGTATTATTGCGATCAACTTTCCAGTGGCGCATAATAAGAATTGGCGCGATAAGAAAACAGGTTCCTCCAAAACAAAAACCACGTGGGTGAATTGCACCATCTGGAAACGTGAAGGAAGCAATATGCGTATTGTGGACTTTTTAACCCGCGGAACGATGGTTGAACTGGTTGGTGCTCCATATGCCAAAGGCTATATTACAGAAGACGGCAATGTGCGCACGGAGATTAGATTGAATGTATCAGACACCAACATCTTACGTCCTGCACAACGTTTGGAAGGCGATGTAGAAGACCTGATTGATCATGACGATTTTTCAGGAGATGATGAAGGTGGTTATGACGATTTCAATATATCCGACGAAGATTTTTAAAATTTTCTAATCAATTGAATTGCAAAATATAGAAAAGTTTCTATCTTTGCCTCCACAAAATTCCTCCTTAGTCATGACGAAGCACTGCTTGTCATGATGCCGACCGGAAGCGTCGGCACTCAGTTGGACAACTGAATATAAGGTAGCAACATAAAAGGACATTCCTCCTTAGCTCAGTTGGTTAGAGCATCTGACTGTTAATCAGAGGGTCGCTGGTTCAAGTCCAGCAGGGGGAGCGTAAAAGCCATCAGAAATGATGGCTTTTTTTATTTTAGACTGTCTATATATATTCCTTCAAATTAATCAAATAACATCGTATAGTTCTTTGGTGCATGTTTTAACAACAAGCATAGCGAACTAAAAAATGGGTCTTTACTGAGTGAGGTTAGGAACCTCAGTAAACCGTGAGGAAGCCGCAGGATCGCCGATACGGTCAGTTTTCAGGAGTGGAGCACCGTTGTTAAAACCCTGCACCGAGCTTTTTGCTACTTTTTTGCGGTAAAAAAGTAGAATTCACCGTTGGTTAGAGTCCCGCATGTGCGGGATTAATCAGAGGGTCGATTTATTTCGTGGTTAATTCCACCTTCGCTTGCTTCGGTGGTTGATTCCACCTTCGCTTACTTCGGTGGTTGATTCCACCTCCGCTAGCTTCGGTGGTTGATTCCACCTCCGCTAGCTTCGGTGGTTGATAGGGGGTCCCGTACGAACGGGATTCAGCGAAAAAGCCATCATTTCTGATGGCTTTTTTTTATAAGATTTCCGTACCCTGAGTAGTCCAAAGGACGTATCGAAGGGTGCGGTAAAAAAAAAGATGTTCGACCCCGCTGGGGTCGCTTAATTACCACATCACTTGAGCAACCATGTGCGATTCCGATGGAATCGAATGAGCAAGCTTTTGCTCCGTTCTGAACATACCTATTTCCGAATCAATTACAATTACAACTACATCCACACCAGCTTTTCATTTCCACTTGTGGAATAAGTCAATTTACAATCTCAAATGCGTTTGCTAATAATAAGGTTATCATCCAAAAATTCATTATGTTTAATATCGACTGAATAATTGCTGAAAAATTGAACGTATGAACGTATCTATTGTTGAACCTTGTCCTGCAAACTGGGAGCATATGCAAATTAAACTTCATGCAAGACATTGCGACCAATGCGATAAATCAGTGATCGATTTTACCCAAAAAAGCAGGGCGGAAATTATCACTTATTTAATTGAAAACCCGAATGGTTCCGTTTGTGGCAGAATGAACCAACAACAATTTGATATTAAAGAAGAGGATCTTCCAGAATTGATTGCGATTCTCAGTCAACAAAGATTTCGTGCTAATGCATTTTTAATATTGGCAGTGGTTTGCTCAAGTTTGTTCTATTCCTGCGAGACCGATTCAAACGGTGTTAAACCAATTGAAAAGCCAAAAATTGAGAGGCAAACAATTGATCCTGTAGCGAAGCAAAAAAATAATTCAGTTGAGAATACACGCAGTAATGACAGCGTAAAAAAAAATAAAAAACAACACTTTATTCGTCCAGTAGAACTTACAGGTGAAGTCTCCATAATCCCCGAACCCGAACCTCCTATTTCTGGGGGAATAACGTATGAACCTTTGCCAGAATTAGAAGTGGCCACAAATCCGGAAGAAGTCCTGTCCTATGCGGAAGTGATGCCCGAATTTCCAGGTGGAATGCCCGAAATGATTAAGTTTCTCCAAGAAAATATGATTTACCCGGATGAAATGAAAGAAAATGGAATCGAAGGAAGGATTTATGTGCAATTTGTGGTTACGAAAACAGGAAGTATCGAAGAGGTTACCATCGCAAAAGGAATTAATGGGTTAAATCGCGAAGCAATTCGTTTGGTGAAACAGATGCCAAATTGGAAACCAGGAACAAACTACGGTAAACAAGTGAACGTGAAAATGGTTATTCCGATTCTTTTTTCACTCAAATAAACAGATGACGACGTTAAGTTTCTCCGATGGCATTATTGGCAAAACAATCATTAAAGAAATAACCTTACTCGGTTAGAAAACTATCGCATTGAATTTCTTGAGTTGCTCACCGAATCGTTAAATAATCCCTAAGTTTGTCCTTTATACAAGATAAATCATACCAATGAAAACAAACAAAACTGTAGCATGGGTCCTCACTGGATTAATTTCTTTAGCATTTTTAGGCAGCGCCGTTGGTAAATTCACAGCCAACGCGGAAGCATTAAAGATGGCTGAACAATTTGGTATTAATGCCTCTACATATTTATATATCGGAATGATTGAATTGATTTGTTTGATTCTTTTTATTGTTCCGCGTACTGGAATTCTGGGCACCCTACTCCTGTCTGCCTATATGGGTGGAGCGATTGCCACGCATTTGGAACATGGACAATCGGTTATTGCACCTTGTGTGGTTCAAACCGTCTTATTTCTCGTGGCATTTTATCGTTTTCCTGAACTCAGAAAAACCTTGTTTAATGAGAAATAAGCATTCATGATTC
Organism: Crocinitomicaceae bacterium; assembly: GCA_044347515.1. GTDB lineage: Bacteria > Bacteroidota > Bacteroidia > Flavobacteriales_D > Crocinitomicaceae > UBA952. The sequence goes on from JBIKUO010000002.1 coordinate 86,372, forward strand.
ATTGGCACACCCCTACTCCACCGGAAGCACCTTTTTATGCTTCGATCTTCAATTACTACTTAGCAAATAACCTTGACGGATATCAAGCCTACGATGAACAAACGCTTGAACTCGTGAAGAAAATGCCCGGTTATTTGGGGTATGAGAGCATGAAGCAGGACGGACGCGGCATGTTTATTAGTTATTGGAAGGATATGGAATCGATTCGAGCGTGGGCCTCCCACCCTATCCATGAAGAAGCCAAAGCCTTGGGCATCGCCCAATGGTATCAATCCTACACCAGCATGATTGCTGAGGTTGGAAGGTTTCATGAGAAAAGGTAAACGATTTCCCCGTTTAGATAAGTTTAGTTTCTATTCTTTTGAAAATTAGAATCTGGAAGTACAATATCACTTTGCATTGAGTCTATTTTATTCAGAAAGTTGTCTTTTTCTTCCTTATTAAAAGCACCATAGGATTGCCATTTTTGTAACTCCTGTTGAGGCAACGACATTAGATACCACGCAAAGGCTCTTTGTGATTCATTATAACCTTCTACTTTAGTGCTATCAGTAAGTCCTGATGTAAATGGATTTAATTCCTTTTCGTTGCGAGTAATCTTCTGATAATTACCACAACTTATTAGACACAATGTAAATGCAAGAAATGTATATAACTTCACCATCTAGTTTCGGAGTAAACGTTCTGTAAACAATCCGTTACAGTCCCCTTCAAACTGCACGTTGTTCATTGGGTCATCTGATAGAGTCAATTATCAAATTCTTCAGTCACAAAAAAAGCGACCGAAATCGCTTTAATTTTCTTTGCTAATAGAGTCGCTTATTGCTTAACGATCGTTGTTTTTTGTCCATTCACCGCAATCACATACATTCCCGGTGCAAGAGAACTGATACTTAGCGTTTGCTCATTACTCGATAAGAGTAAGGTACCATCTAGGGCATAAACCAACTTTTCTCCCACGTGATCTACGGTTACCAAATCATTTGCGGGGTTTGGATAAACCGCTAAGCCTTCATTGATTTCAGTTAATCCTACGCTTGGGCGTACATCAAACACGACCGTTCCTGGCGAAGTACTTACAGCAAATTGACTGATTTCGGTATTGGTTACGTCGAAAATATGTACCGTTCCGAATGAGAAGAAATCCGTTTCTGAACAATAGAAATTCCCTGAAACTGGCTCTTGTGCTAATTCATAGTAATTCACTTGGTGACCACTAATTGGACCGGCTACGTTCATTACACTCAAATCAAATGCATTCAAGGTTGTTTCCATGGAAATTTGATACACTAATTTGTCGTCGCGTAACGCAGAAGTTCCGCACCCCGTTCCTGCATTCGCCAAATTCACTGTATTCGCTATACCAGAACCTAAAGAGATTTCAGATACAGAAGATCCACTCCAATCTTTATTATTTACCGTATATAACTTCCCGTTGTACACCATTAAATTATCAGGATTTTTACCGTCCGGACCTAAATCAATCTCGTTACCGTAAGTCAGTGTTGTTAAATCTAGTGCGCCTACGATTCCTTTTTCATTCCCCCACTCGTAGCCGTTGTTCACTGCGATATAGGCTTTATCTCCAACCACGGCGATATTCTGTGCGGCCCACTTCGGTCCAACCACGGTATCAATGGCTTGAATCAACTGTAAGGAATTCACATCATATACATGCAAATATGAGTCATAGGTAGTTAAGTATTCCCCTCGAGTGGCAATTAATTTACCTTGACTCACAGCTAAGTTTCTTACACCCGGACAATTAACTTCTGCGATTAAACTATGGGCATTTAAATCATACTTTAAAATTTTAGAATCTGCAGCCACATAGTATGCATTCCCATCGATGATTAAGTCGGAGGCAAAGCGCATGTTATTTATCGTGCTTACTTCCTGATAGGTTTGCGTAGAGGGATTATAGGAACCCACGGTAACTGGGGTAACTATAGTGGCCGAGTTGTAATCATAATACCCCTCATTCAAGATTAATACTTGATGCAAATAACTCTGTGCTTGCATCGACACACTTAGGCCAAGGCCAATCGTTAATAATACCTTTTTCATTCGTTCTGTTTTTAAAAAATTTATACACTAAAAACAAGAAGATTAAAAAAGAGGGATTCGAGCAGGTGCAACTCAACCTACGACCGAGTCCGACTTTATTCTGAAGTCTTCTCTCTGCTCAAAGGCAAGTCTTCTGGCTTACACCAACGCTGGTTCCCTTCCCGTTTTCACAGTGGTTATCAACCGCTTACAGTGCTTACAGCTGCAGATACAGCTCCGGATTTACACCGGATTCCTTTTTAATTCCGCGTACACGGAAACCAAAGAACGATACAAAGGTAGGTAAAGAACACATACCAAATACACAATAGGACTTTTCATTGTATTTTTACCCCATGGATTTTACACAATTTACCCTTGAAGAAGTGAATGCACTAAACCAGAATACCCTTATGGAAGCCCTGGGAATTGAATGTGTTGAATTGGGGATTAATTACTTAAAATTCAAAATGCCGTTAGATCAACGAACGCATCAACCCATGGGGATTTTACATGGTGGAGCTTCTGCGGCGCTCATAGAAACCGTAGGCTCTTTTGGAAGTTTTCTCATGGCTGACAAAACAAAAGAACGTCCGGTTGGTCTTTCCATCAACGCCGAACATATTCGGGCGGTGCGCAATGGAAACGTAATAGCTACAGGAACACTGATTCATCCGGGGGGAAGCACACACATTTGGCAAGTTGATATTCATGAAGAAACAACCGAACAATTAGTTTGCACCGGACGTTTAACCATCATGCGAATAAAAAAATAGGATGGTGCTTTATTACCGAATTCCAGGACATGAACTTGTAACATGCCACGGTCAATTTCACCCCATTTCCATGGATGAAACGCCGAGTGGATTTGTTGTTTCCAACGCAGATGGTGAAAAACGCTATGTCTTTAAAACAAATCCTGCCAGGCCCTTTGTTGTACAATCACAAAACCCACCGCATCAGGCCACAAAAGGCGAATACCTAATGGCCTTGGATCGCATTACGGATGGAATTCATAATAGCAAATTAAAAAAAATAGTTTATTCTCGAGTGATTAAACGCCCCCTAAAACAAAGCAAGCGATTTTCCTATTTTGAGCGTTTAATGCAGACTTATCCGCAAGCTTTTGTTTACTATTTTGAGGATGAAAATTTGGGTTCATGGATAGGTGCCACCCCAGAAATCTTACTCAGACGTATTGATTCTCATTGCTTTGTCATGTCTTTAGCAGGGACAAAAAAAGCGAATGAAAACAGAATGTGGACTGAAAAAGAAGAAATAGAACAACTATTGGTAACAGATTTTATTCTTGAGGGAATAAACGGGTTAACCCTTGGTAATGTTGACGTTGATGGTCCATACCTTCACCAAGCGGGACCGGTTGAACATTTACGAACAGACATTACGTTCAACATTGATTCCGAACGCGAAGGGCAATTAATCCAGCAATTGCATCCAACTCCAGCGGTTTGTGGCTTACCGCGCAACATGGCAAAACAGGTGTATGAAGCGTTAGAAATACATCGCCGTGAATTATATACTGGATATATCGGTGTATTTGAGGCACATCAAACGCATTGTTATGTGAATTTGCGCTGCGCTAAATTAATTGATGATGAACTGTTCGCATTTGTTGGCGGAGGAATTACGGATGAATCTGTGCCAGAATTGGAATGGACAGAAACAGAAAATAAAAGTAAAACACTCTTCGACCTCCTTTAAATCTAGTAACTTTACCGTATGATTTGCAGCGATAAATGGGTAGTACAATTGGTGGTAGACCAATGCAAAGCGCGTAACATTTCTCATTGGGTATTTTCGCCTGGATCAAGAAATGCCCCGTTCGCAATCACCGTTGATTCTGACCCATACTTCCACACCACAGTAATACATGATGAACGATCTGCTGCATTTTTTGCCTTAGGCATGGCAGAACGGCTTAATCAACCGGTAGTTTTATGTTGTACGTCGGGGTCAGCACCCGCAAATTACCTTCCGGCTATAACCGAAGCATATTATAGAAACATCCCCTTATTGGTAGTTTCAGCAGACCGTCCCCAAGCCTGGACCGATCAAGGCGATGGACAAACGATTCGCCAATTGAATTTATTCAAAGATTTCACTCACAGTGTTGTTCACTTGGAAGATGGTCCATTAAGCGATCAGACCCTATGGCAACATCAACGTGAAACCGCGATCTTGTTTGACAAACTCCAACATTATGGTCCTGCCCATATCAATATAGGGCTATCAGAACCCTTGTATCAAACAGCCTCGAAGGAAAGAGCCTTTGAACGCAACATTACGGTACTTCAAAATTTTTCCCCAAGCAAAGAAGCCATCCATACAATCGCAAAAGCGATCGAAGGAAAAAAGGTGATGGTATTGTGCGGACAACTTTCAGAGGACTTAGCCTTATTGCAGGCGCTTGAAATATTTGCATCAAACAGTAATGTGGTTGTCTTAACTGAAAACACGTCGAATCTTTGGTGCGAGCGGTTTAATGCGTGCATTGACCGTTCATTGAATCGCATTGATAAAACGAATGAAGAAGACTTCATGCCGGAAGTTCTAATTAGCCTTGGCGGAGCCGTAGTTTCAAAACGCATTAAATCCTTCTTGCGAAAAAGTAAGTTACACCTGCACATTCGCATTGGAATCTCATTTCCTACAATGGATACCTATCAACAACTCAGTCATTCGTTGGTGTGTGAACCCGCTTCGTTTTTTCAAGCATTAAATGAGCAACTTTCCAATAAAGCATCGGTGAATTTCTTTGGGAAATGGAAGCAATTGGATTATGAAATCAAGGACCGCATGCCTTCATTTCTGCCGGAAACAGACTTGCTTACAGATTTCCATGTGTATCAAGCATTTTTTGAACTCGTTCCTGAAGGAACCACGATTCATATGGCCAACAGTTCGGTTATCCGTTATTGCCAGTTATTTGACCCAATCAAAGGATGTCAGTATTTTGCAAATCGTGGTACCAGTGGGATTGATGGCAGTACGAGCACCGCGTTGGGTTATGCCTCCAAAGACCAAGGGCTTAACATTCTACTTACGGGCGATGTATCTTTCTTGTATGACTCTAATGCCTTGCGATTAAGGGATTTAGCGCCAAACATGAAAATAATTCTAATAAATAATCAAGGAGGGGGGATTTTCAGGATTATTGACGGATCGAAGGATGCCGAGCAACGCAGTCGCTTTTTCGAAGCATCGCATGAACTAAAAGGTACAATTGCTCAGGAATACGGATGGAAATATCGACAATGCCAAGCGGTAGGAGATCTTGATGATGCAATGCACGCCTTGCTCTACACCGGGAATGTTAATTGTTTAGAAATAATGACCGATGCGAATCAATCGCCACACACATTGAAAGACTTTTTTAACTTTGTAAGATGACAGAAATATTTGAAATATTATTACGACCACAAGGATGGATGTACCTTGGATTGTTATCCGTATTGGAAATCGTTTTAGGTATTGACAATATAATTTTTATTTCGATAATAACAGACAAGCTGAAAGTAAAAACCAGCAAAAACAAGGCAAGAACCTTAGGATTGACACTTGCCTTGGTAATACGTTTTATATTACTCGCTTTGCTTAGCCTTTTGGTTCACCTCGTTCAACCGATTTATCAGCCTTGGTTTGGTCAATTTAACTACGAAGATTTAGTGCTTTTGGTAGGCGGGGTATTTTTAATCTATAAAAGTACGATTGAGATGCACCATAGTATTTCTAAAGACGAAAAGAAAGAGGATAAAACTGAATTAACATTTAGCAGCGTGGTAACTCAAATTGTGATGGTAGATTTGGTGTTTAGTTTTGATTCTGTTATTTCAGCGATAGGTATGACCAACGGCATGGAAGACCAATTGCATGCGAATCCAATCATCATTGTATACCTGTCGGTCTTGATCTCTATGCTGGTGATGATTAAATTCGCGGGTGTAATTAGTGATTTTATACAGCGAAATCCAACCATTAAAACGATTGCCTTAAGTTTTCTCTTGATGATTGGTGTCTTTTTAGTAGCTGAATCCTTTGGTCATAAGGTTCCTAAAGGGTATATCTATTTTGGATTCGCTTTTTCTATGTTTGTGGAAATCATTAATATTCGAATCCGAAAAAACCATTCTTAAAATCTAAGTCCAAGGGTTAACTTCAAGTCGTCTGTAAGCAAATAGGTTGGATTTTTAGTCAATGCCATTTTTATTCCCTTCGGTGAACGAACCTCGTAACAAATCACTTCTTTGTTGATGGATTTTAAGAAATTAATTTCTTCCCTGGTTATTTGTGCACTTCGAATACAAATCCCGCGGAGCCTAGGCTCATTGGCAAGCAATTCGCTGGTTAACTCAGTCACATCATTAATCGAAAGAAAAACCTGGAAATCATATTTAAAAAAATCCACATAAGACAATGAACTCACTATTAGAGCGAATTTAGTGGTGTCGAAATCCAAGGCAAGCAGTGCAGATTTTAACTCCTGAGCCTTCGATATTCCCGGTATTTTTAAATCCAGAAAGGTATACGCTTTTGAAAGTTCTACTGTAGTTGCCGCATCCAGCTTAAGCAAGGGTTCCTTTTTCAATGTGTTATAGTAGGCGCTCTTTAATTCTTCCGTAGTTTTCTCTTCAACTGATCCGGATAAATTCGTTTCATCATCCAGTAAATCGTTATGGAACAACCATAGTTTTCCTTGAGCATCCATCCGAACATCCACTTCTACCCCACTGCACCCGGATAATGATGATGCATAGCGGATCGCATTCAAGGAATTATCATGGTAAATTGCATTTGGATTTTGGAGTCCAGTTGCCGCGTGACCAAAAATCTTGGTCGTTGAATTATTGACTTTAGAACAGCCCCAAAGTACGAGCACTACCCCCATCAAACTAATTAAACGCATATTGAAGTCCCAAATTGATTGAATAATCTAAATACCCGTGTCTACTGTTTACCGCTTGAATTTCAAGTCCCTTCCCTAAACCACTGGAAAACGTCAGGTCGAATGGCATCTTCGTAAAGCTACTCCAATTAACAATGCAAAGCATGCCAAGTTCTGCGCGGTGATAATGAAAACCGAAAGGTTTACCTAAGAATCCATAGGAATAGCGAAATAATGGATGAAGTGAAGCCTTATCAAGCTGAATGGAATATGCACTTTGAAGCCCCGTTTGACTGAACACCAAGCCCGAAGCCAGGTTGCGTTGACCAAACCCTTGTTGTAATTCAAGACGCATGTGCTTACCTTGGAATCCTGCCGACAATTGATGAATAAAATCCATTTTTTGTAAGCCAAAGGAATACGCAATGAACGGCGTATGTATGGTTTTTTGGGCTGAAATCTTATTTGAAAATCCGATAAAAAGCATGGTTAAAAATACCACCCGAACCCTTGAAAAATAGGTGTTGCTCCCAACCATTCCTGATCTAATTTATTACAAGAGTATGAAAAATAAACTAATTGTTCTTTTGTTTAGGGACAAACCCATCAACACGGAAACACGGAAACACGGAAACACGGAAACACGGAAACAACAATACTTGATGTATCATTTCAAGCACCCATGTTTGATGGGTTTGATTAGAGAAGGATTGGATGCTTTTATTCAAGACATCTTTTACCCTTCCATCCTATTAAATGCCAAAGCCTTTATTCAACGGGCAAGAATCCACTCAGAAGATGAATGATCAAAAAGTTGCTCGAAAGACAAAAGTTTATCGCTTGTATAAGCTAGTTATCGATAAGTTTTATAACTTCGAAATAAAAAGTGGAGACCAATACCCACTCAAAAAAAACAGGGTTTAATCGAAAAACCAAATGAGTAGGAAATAAAAATTTAACATATGATTTTTTTACAATTGAAAAGCAGAATCCTTTTCTCTTTGATAGCGATAAGTTCTTTAGCCAAAAGTCAAACAACAACAGTGGACTACAGCTGGGGTACAACTCAAGGAAAACTTACACGAACCTCAATTATTAAAAATGGCGAACGCGTATTTAATGGCCCATTTACTTATATCGGCAAAGAAAAATCTCCTTCAACTTTAACTGTGAAAGCCAATTTAAAAAATGGGTTGTGGGATGGGCAGTTTAGTATGTCTTGGATTTGTCCCTTAGCAGATGGATTCACCTTTACAGGTTCTGGTAAATATGTTTCAGACACAATGGATGGACTTTGGAATTTTGTTGTAAAAGGATACAACGAAGGATATAAAATAAATAAAAAAATTACTTTAACATTCAATAGAGGAACAGTAATTAAAGGAGAAATTAACGACCTTATTGAAAAATCTACCAAAAAATTGAATTGTGATAAGAATGGGATATTACACGGCGTAAGTACCTGGAGAGGGTATGAAAACGGTTATCTAATCGAGCAAAAAGATATTTATGTCCATGGAGTTAATACCATTGAAAGTAAAAAAGACGTTGCTTCGGGACAATACTTAATAGAACCAAAAGCACTATGTGATACCTCTGTAATTAATGAAAAATACTTTTCAGCGCAATCAAATTGTTTTATCAAGGGTGATAAAACTTATCAATTAGTCGATGGACGTTACAGTATTTACTACATATTCAATAATTATCATTTGGGCTATTTCCGCTCAAGGTCAAATGGCAAATATGGGGTTTATGGTAATGGTTATGCAGATTTTATTGAAACTGAGAAAATAGAGCTACCTACATATTTCCAAGCCGTTCTAAAACAATAACAAATTCCAATATGAAATATTGGTAAGATGTAAAGAAACACTGGGGATTTTATGCCCATGGATAATTTAGTTTAAAAAACAAACCTAATAATCAGGTTGTCAAAATTAATGAAGATCATAATAAAGAGTTCATGTAACTCTGCACTCATCAAAACACTTGAGTATAGCTATTATTAATTCTACTATCTGAGTTCATTACGGAATCAGTTAAATTCAATTCAAAGAAATTAGTACACGCAAAACAGCTTTGTATATCAAGACGAATATTGAATAAAATCCATTTTTTGTAGGCCAAAGGAATACGCAATGAACGGCGTATGTTTCAATTCTTGGGCTGAAATCTTATTGGAAAAACCGATGAAAAACAATGTTAAAAACACGACCCAAAACCTAAAAAAACAGGTGTTGCTCCCAACCATTCCTGATCTAATTTGTTACAAGAATATGAAAAATAAATTAATAATAATTCTTGCTGCATTCTTCTTAACAACGGGTTTCTTACATGCACAAACCAACGTTTCGGGTGGGATTTACCAAAACACCACGTGGACCTTGGCAAACAGTCCGTATCAGGTGAATGGATCAATTGTTGTTTTTCCAGGGAATACCCTAACGGTTGAACCGGGTGTAACCATTCTAATCAACAATGCCAATTCTCAAAATATATACATTGAAACCAGAGGCACCTTAAACTTGGTTGGAACCGATCAATTACCTATTACTGTTCGTACCACAACGGATACGACCAACATCGGCTGGCAAGGGTTTGTGTGCACTTCTTCTCAGGGTGGATTGCTAACTGCGGATCGTTTTAGAATTTCGAATGCGGCAACTCCGTTTGCCTATGAGGCGCCACTTTCTTTGTATCAATACACCAACTGTAGGTTCTCTCATTGTGGACAAGCCGTTACTGTAGGTAACGAAACCATTTTAAACAATTGTCAATTTAGAAACAATACCAGTGCAGTTTATGGCTGGTCGTACTTTACGATCAATAATTGTTTTTTCAAGGACAATGAAACCGCAATTAATGCCTACAGTACTGCCTTCACTATGACAAATAGTACGTTTATAGAAAACAATACAGCTCTAACATTTTCAGCTGGAGTATTTGATTCGATGTACATAGCCGATTGTATTTTTCAAAATAACAACATTGGCATTAGTAGTCCAAATAATGGACGAATTGAGAACTGTACGTTTTTGGATAACACCATTGGGATTCAAGGTTCTTATGTCTGTGATATAAAAAACAACACGTTCAATTATAACGAATTGGCTGTAAATGTTTCGGTATTAACTGAGCTCACCAATAATGAAATCAATAACAACACGGGAGGAGTTCGGATTTCGGATATCAGTAGTGCAAGCAATGGCCCAATAATAATCAACAACGAAATATGTGGCAACATCAATTTTAATGTGGACAACAACACCAACGTAAATTACTCCTTACTCAGCAACTGTTTTTGCGATTTGGATTCCAGTGGGATCGAGCAGTACTTATTGGATGGTTATGATGACATCACCAAAGGGTTGATTAACTACCAAGTGTTTGATTCTTCGTGTACGACCATATTAACAACCGTATTAAAATTCAACAACACGGCAGGAATTGAAGACTCCGAGATGAAATACCGCGTTGAAAACCCAGTGCTTGATCAACTTCATATTCAGGCGGAGGTTGCTATTTCGGATCTTGTCCTTAGCGATTTACAGGGGAAAGAAATACACATCCAATCCTTTGGAAATAATGTATTTGATGTGAGTTCCCTTGCAAAAGGGTGCTATGTAATACAACAGATTAACCAATCTCCTTCGAATATCAAACTCATTAAACTTTAATTCTATGAAAACGCTCTTATTTATTTTTTCATTCCTCGCCTCTGCCGCTTTAATTGCACAAACTACAGTTTCTGGAGGTATTTACAATAACACGACATGGAATCTGGCGGGTAGCCCCTATTTGGTTACGGGATCCATTGTGGTTTTTCCGAACAGAACCCTAACAATTGAACCTGGTGTTGAAGTAATTGTGTCAGCGGATTACACGTTCAATACAGGAAATTTCATTTATTTAGAAGTTCGTGGGAGTTTAATTGCGAACGGAACGAGTAACGCACCCATCGTCTTTACGAGTTCGGATACCACAACAGGCTTCTATAATTGGGAAGGAATTCGGATTAAAGGCAGTCAAGGCGGAACCGTTCAGATGAATCATTTTGAATTACACAACACATGGTATGGCATCTATAATGATATTTCGCAACCGGGCGTTAGTTATATTTTCGATGAATGCTATTTCCGTTCCAACCAATACGGGTTACAATTAAACGCCGATCTAGTATACAACAACTGTATTTTTGAATCCAATGGCGCTGGACAAGCAGCACAGATTTTATACGGTTCATTAACGGCTACTAATTGTCAATTCTTAAATAATTTTTGCTCATTTACCTGGTCAAACTACATCAATGTGAACAATTGCCTATTCTCAGGAAACGAAAACAACATTATTGGTTCGCCTGGCATAATTCAAAATTCTCAATTTTATAACAACACGTTTGGGATGACCGAAATTTCAAACATTACAGTAAATCAGTGTGTATTTGATGGGAATGGAACTGGAATCGACGGGAGCTCAACCTGTGTGATTACCAACTCAACCTTTACCAATAACAGCATTGCTGTAAAAATTGGTGATGCCAGTACGGTAAGTCAAAACACCATTACAGACAATGCGATTGGGGTTCAAGTATTGGGCTATGATCCAAATACTACAAGCATCGACAGCAACCTCATTTGTAATAACAGTGTTCATAACCTAGAAAACCTCACAGACAAGAATTATCAAGTCAATTTGAATTGTTTTTGTTCCCAAGATTCAACGATTATTGAAAACGGGATTTTGGATGGATACGATGACATCACACGTGGATTGGTGAACTATGCAATCTATGACGACTCCTGTCAGACCGTAGTCAGTTATGTTACCAAAATTGATTTGGGTGGTCCGGCTGGTGTAACGGCCTTGGATGAGCAATGGAATACGTGGTACGATGGCGAATCCTTTGTAATTGAGAATAATATCCCTGGAATATTCAGTATATACGACATTCAAGGAACTCGAATAATGAACGCTACAGCAACAGTTGGATTGAATAAAATCAGCCTTACATTACCCCAAGGATTATACCTTGTAGGTCGTCAAGGAGGGCAAACTCAAAAGGTGTTTATTGGAAACTAATCAAACAAGGTAGGCTGATCGTCATCCTCTTTTTTGGTGAAGTCCCACTCAACGCTTCCATCGGTTCCTTCTTCTGCTGAATCTTCTGTTGAAGCTATATTGCCTTCCACTTCAAATGGAACCTCTTCAACGGGCCATGGTTCTTTGCCTTCTGCAATTTCATGGGTGAGGAGAATCTCTTTGACCTTCATTTTTGTGACTTGATTTCCTTGGGCTTTCATGCCTTTAACATCAATTAAGTCGGCTAAATTCAATACTTGGTCAGGAAGATTCTTCGTTTCCTTAAGTTGCTTATTAAATACTACTCGAATTTCAGGACGATATGCCGTTGAAACTACTTGCAAGTAGGACCCTTCCGATTCACTGATAAACGAAACTCGTTTGTCTGACATCACTTCGCACGTAAATCGTTTAACAAAGTTGATTTCCTTTTCTGCATCAAAATACACGCAAGAGATTGGACGGTGCGGATTCCATTTTTCTAGATGAACCATGTCCTCATCAAAGTGATTTGAAAGATCAAATGAACTCAATCGATATTCGCCGTTTCTATACAAGGTAAGAATTCGATCGTCGCCCTTGAAATCTCCAAGAAATCTACCTCTACCTTCATCGTTTAGTCGACCAACCACATCATCATACCATATTTTTCTCGCGGCTAAGGTGCTCCCTCCCACTTCTTTTTGGATAATCTTTTGAATAATTTCTTTGGTTACACGATTTCCAGCGGAGTTTCTTCCTTTGATCAATAACTCCCCTAAATCGACATCAAATCGAAGGCGTTTTAAGTGGGGTCTTGGTCGTAATAACACGGACACCACCTCTCGCTCACCGTTCGGATGAACGGAGAAATACAACATTTTAGAACCTTTGACGCCGCGCGTTAAATCATATTCGGTATCTCGGGTAATTGAATTCACATAGAAGCGTTTCATCATGGTTGAACCGCCAAGTCCATCTTGGTAGAACATGTGATAAATCGTTCGTGTATCTCCTTTTTTCCAGACATTAGCATATACTAAGTCCTTACCCACAAATTTCTTATCGGAAACCTTTGTGATTAACATTTTACCGGAAGAGAAAAAGCAAATGATGTCATCAATTTCGGAGCAATCACTTACCGGTTCATTCTTACGTAAACCGTATCCAATAAATCCTTCCTCGATATCTACATACAATTTCCGATTGGCGATAATCACCTTGGTGGCACTGATGGTGTCGAATACCTTAATCTCTGTTTTTCGCTCTTTACCTACACCGAAACGCTTTTTAAGGTCTTTATAATAATCAACCGCAAAATCGATTAAGTTAGCGAGGTGATGTTTCACCTGCTCCATTTCCTCCTCAATCTTCAACAACGCATCATCCGCCTTAGCCCCATCGAAGCGAGTAATCCGAATCATCGGAATCTGCGTTAGTTTATGTAAATCTTCATCTACAATTTCTCGAATCAGTTGTTTCTTATACGGTTTAAAGCGGTCGTATAAATACACATACAAGGCTTCACGGTCGCTGTACAATTTAAAGTCGATGTACATTTCGTGGTTAATGAACAACTTTTCTAAGGTAGAAAAATGCCATTGTCGCTCCAATTCATCCAATCGAATTTCAAGTTCCAATTTCAACAGGCGAACGGTATGATCGGTATTGATTTTTAGGATTTCAGAAACCCCAAGGAAACGCGGTGTATCGGCGTCAATAATGGAAGAATTCGGAGAAATTGAAACCTCACAATCTGTGAACGCATACAAGGCATCAATAGTTTTATCCGGAGAAACACCCGGTGCTAAATGAATGATGATTTCGGCTTCTGACGAGGTATTATCCTCAATCTTTTTAATCTTAATCTTACCTTTATCATTGGCTTTTAATACGGATTCAATCAACGAGGTAGTCGTTGTACCGTATGGAATTTCATGCACAATTAAGGTTTTGGTATCAACCTTCTTGATTTTTGCACGAACACGAACCCTACCTCCTCTTAACCCGTCGTTATAATTGGTAAAATCTGCCATTCCTCCGTTCGGGAAATCTGGCATGATTTCAACCTTTTTTCCACGCAGGTGGTTTATGGAATTATCGATAAGTTCGATGAAATTGTGCGGTAAAAACTTACATGCCATTCCCACGGCAATCCCTTCTGCTCCTTGTGCTAGCAAAAGCGGGAACTTCATTGGTAAATTCTCAGGCTCCTTGTTTCTGCCGTCATACGAAGAAAGCCAAGTGGTTGTTTTTGGATTAAACGCAACATGCAGGGCAAACTTGGATAAGCGTGCTTCAATGTAACGTGCCGCAGCAGCGCCATCTCCAGTTAAGGTGTTACCCCAGTTCCCTTGACAATCAATTAACAAATCTTTTTGCCCTAACTGCACTAAGGCGTCCCCAATCGATGCATCGCCATGGGGGTGATATTTCATGGTATTTCCAATGATGTTGGCCACTTTATTGTAGCGTCCATCCTCCATTTCGCGCATGGAGTGTAGAATTCGACGTTGTACGGGCTTCAAACCATCTTGCAAAGACGGAACGGCGCGCTCTAAAATCACATAGCTCGCATAATCCAAAAACCAATTTTCATAGAGTCCGCTTACGGGGACAATTTTCTCATCTACCTTTTTATTTTCAAAGGGATTATGGTCTTCACCTTGCGGCGTCATATCTTCTATTTCGTCTTCTGCCATGCTTATGCGACTTCTAATTCAGTGTTTTCTTTTCCTTCATCAGCTGCCTGATCTTTCTCTACCCGTAAATTCTCGATAATAAAATCTTGTCGTTCCTGGGTATTCTTGCCCATGAAATAAGATAGAATTGAGTCGATCGATGCTTCTTTACTTAGGAGTACCGGTTCCAAGCGTATGTCCTCCCCAATGAAGTGAACAAATTCATCTGGTGAAATCTCACCGAGTCCTTTAAATCGAGTGATTTCAGGCGCTTTTCCAAGCTCAAGAATTGCATTTCTTCGTTCCTCGTCGGAATAGCAATAAATGGTTTTCTTTTTATTCCTCACACGAAATAATGGAGTTTGGAGTACATAGACGTGGTTACGTTTTACCAAGTCTGGGAAGAACTGCAAAAAGAAGGTTAACAACAACATGCGTATGTGCATTCCATCGACATCGGCATCGGTTGCAATCACAATGCGGTTGTAGCGAAGGTTATCTAAATCATCCTCAATATCCAAGGCGGCTTGCACCAAATTAAATTCTTCGTTTTCATATACCACCTTTTTGGTAAGGCCATATACATTCAAGGGTTTTCCACGCAATGAAAAAACTGCTTGAGTATTCACGTCTCTTGACTTGGTAATGGAACCACTTGCGGAATCCCCCTCGGTAATAAACAAGGTAGTATCTTCTCTACGACTGTCTTTAAGGTCTGTTAAATGGATTCTACAATCCCGAAGTTTTTTATTGTGTAAGCTTGCTTTTTTGGAACGATCCCGCGCAATTTTCCGAATACCTGCCAATTCTTTTCGTTCGCGTTCTGCTTGCTTGATTTTCTTTTCAATCGTTTCAGCAACGTCCGGATTGCGATGTAAGTAATTATCTAACTTATCTTTTAGGAAATCATTTACAAAGGCGCGCATGGATTTACCTCCAGGCTCAATCTCAACGGACCCTAATTTTGTTTTGGTTTGCGATTCAAATACGGGTTCAATCACCTTAACGGAAATTGCAGCAACGATGGATTGACGAATATCTGAGGCTTCGTAGTTCTTGTTATAAAAATCACGAATTACTTTGGCTACTGACTCACGAAACGCACTTTGATGCGTTCCTCCTTGGGTCGTATGCTGTCCATTCACAAACGAATAATAATCCTCTCCATAGGTTCTTCCGTGTGTGAACGCCACTTCGATGTCTTCATCTTCCAAGTGAATAATCGGATACAAGGGATCGCCATCCATATTGTTTTCCAACAAATCTTTCAGACCATCTTTTGATTGGAACTTCTCTCCATTGTAATACATGCTTAAGCCTCGATTGAGGTAGCAGTAGTTCCACATCATTTTCTCCAGATAGGCCGTCTTGTAGGCGAACTTCTTAAAGACTTGCTCATCGGGTATAAACTCTACATAGGTTCCGTTTTGCTCGGTAGTAGCGACCAATTCTGTCTCACTGATCAGATTCCCCATAGCAAACTCGGCAGACTTCATTTGTCCGTCACGCACGGAGTACACTTTAAAATAAGACGACAGTGCATTGACTGCCTTGGTCCCTACCCCATTTAATCCAACCGATTTCTTAAAGGCCTTAGAATCGTATTTACCACCGGTATTCATTTTTGAAACCACTTCAACTACTTTTCCCAGTGGAATTCCGCGGCCATAATCACGTACTGACACTTTACCATCCTTTACTTTGATGTCTACACGCTTACCGTTACCCATAACGAATTCGTCGATGCAGTTATCGACAACCTCTTTTACAAGTATATAAATCCCATCATCTGCAGCTGCGCCATCGCCTAATTTACCAATGTACATCCCGGGACGCAAGCGGATGTGCTCCTTCCAATCCAAGGACCGAATGTTATCTTCTGTATATTGATTTTCTGCCATAGTTTTGTGTATCCTAACAAAAATAGGAGTTAAAGGCAGTCGAAACACATGTAAAATCAATGATTTATGAACATTTGCCCTTTAAAAAGCATACGAAATTCATAAAACAAAAAAAACCACCCCGAGGGATGGTTTTTAATTTAAAACAGTCAAAAGTTATGCTTTCAACCGCTTGGAGAAATCGATTAGAATTGGTGTTGCTACACATAGCGAAGAATATGTACCGATAATTACACCAACTAACAATGCAAATAAGAATCCTTTAATAGACGGTCCACCGAAAATAAACATGATTAACACAACCATAAATAAAATCATGGAGGTGTTAAATGTACGACTCAAAGTAGTATTTAGCGATCGGTTAATGATTTCATAATGATGATCGGTATCTCCGCTGGATCGCAGGTTTTCACGTATCCTATCGAATACAATGACCGTATCGTTCATCGAATATCCAATTACCGTCAAAATAGCCGCAATAAATGCTTGATTCACATCTAAACTGAATGGAAGCCATCCATGCAATAGAGAGAATACAGATATTACAAAGAATGCATCGTGAATTAAGCCAACAATAGCACCAACTGAATACTGCCAGTAACCAAAACGGAACAAGATATACAAGAAGATGGCAATTAAGGCAACGGTCATCGAGATGAATGAAGAGTTCCACAACTCACTAGACACCGAGGCACTCACTGTTCGTTGCCCCATAATAACCGCTTTACCCATAGAAGGCTCCAACACCTTCAACGCATCGAGCATCTTACCTTTTACCTCCTCAGTAGCTCCATCCTCTTTCAACTTGTAGTTTGTTGTAATCTCTACATTAAACTCATTAGAAACAGTTTTTAACTCAATTGAAGAAACTTCTTTATTCTCGATAAACGTTTTATTTAACTCTGCACGGATTTTCTCGATATCCGCTTTTTTATCAAACTTCACAGCAAAGGTACGTCCACCGGTAAATTCCACACTTTCTTTAAGACCACGGGTGAATAAGCTCACCATCCCAATTACCGTAACCGAAATAGAGAAGATGTAAAAATACTTACGTGCACCAATCCAATTGAAGTTAAAGTTTTGGAATAATCCTTTTGAAAACTTCGTATCGAAAGACACCCCTTTATTTCGTTCCATCCAGAAGGTAATAACCAACCTAGAAATAAAGATGGCCGAGAATACTGAAGTGAAGATACCTACGATTAGGGTAGTCGCAAAGGACTCAATTTCACCTGTTCCGAAATACTTAAGAATCACCGCAACCAATAAGTGGGTCATGTTCGCATCGATAATTGAAGGCAAGGCTTTTTTGAAACCAATTTCAATCGCTTTAGACGTTTCATTGCCAGCACGTTGCTCTTCACGAATACGTTCAAAGATCAAAATGTTCGCATCCACCGCAGTACCAATAGTTAAAATGATACCGGCAATCCCCGCAAGGGTAAGTACTGCACCAAAGGATGCCAAACAACCCATGATGAAAATTACGTTGGCAAACAACGCAATATTAGCAGCCATACCCGATTTCCCATAATAGAAATACATGTATAACAATACGGCAAGGAAGGCAAATCCGAAGGAAACTAAACCGGCATTTGAGTTTTCAGCTCCGATGCTTGGTCCAACACGGTTTTGTTCTTTGATCAAACATGGCGCAGGCAATGCCCCACCGTTTAAAAGTCCAGATAATGACTCAGCCTCTTCAAAGGTGAAACTACCAGAAATCTGTGTGTTTCCGTTTGTAATTGGATTAATTACTGTAGGCGCTGAATACACTACATTATCCATGGTAATTGCAACGATTCGGTCCTTATTTTCTGTGGTCATTTGCCCCCACTCATCGGTACCTTCTGCAGTCATTCCAAGATCTACTGTGATTTTCCCATCACGTTGATCGTAACCTGTTGATGCGCTTGAAATATGCTGTCCGTTTACGCGCGCCTTTCCATCGATAGGCACTTTACACGCATAAAGCATATATCCAGTTTGTTTCTTTTTGTTGTTTAACTCATCAGGCTCTGCACCCCACATAAACCTAACGTTCTTGGCTGCAAAAACCTGCTGAATATCTGCTCTTCTTAAGATTTGATCTACTGCCGCACGGTCTTTGGCTAAGGTAAATCCGATTGCGAATTGTCCAACCGGTTGCACATAGCTCATTAAGCTTTTGTCCATCCCCCCAGTTAATGTTTGAGTAGCATTTGCTAGCGTTTGGGTAGTATCCGTAGTTGCGGTAGTATCCGTATTGTTATCTAAACGCTCTGGCGATTTACTTAAGGCATCAGCAGCAGTAAGCTCAGCATTCAACTCAGAAGGCATGTAGGTTTCGAAAAACTCTAAGTTCGCAGTAGACTTTAATTTTTGTGCTACGGTGTTCTCGTCTTGAACTCCTGGAAGCTCGATGTAAAGACGGTTGGTAGATAAATCTTTTTGAATGTTTGGTTGCGCTACGCCAAATTGATTAATCCGACGATACATGATTTGCTCTACTCCATCCATGGCTGAAGTCAACAAGTCTCTAAAATACTTTTCTACCTCAGCATCTGTTGAGTTCACACCAATTCCGTCTCCTTTCAATAGAAGACCAAGTTTCATTTTGTTTTTCTTCGCGGAGGCAACAAATAAGTCAAGGAAATCTCCTTTTCCTGCTGCGTACTTGCTGTTTGCTTCGTTATAAATTTTACGGAACTTCAATGAATTAGGACTTTGTGCATGACTCATTAAAAGATCTCCAGTTGAAATCTCCATGGTTACACTCATACCACCAACCAAGTCAAGACCAAAAGCCAAGGAACGCTTTTTAACTTCAGAGAATGTTGACCCGAAAATCGGATAGATTGCTTTTGAACCTCTTTCCTTAAGAATTTCATTAATAAACGCAGCTTTCGCTAACTCTTCACCTTCAGGTGTATTAAAGTTAACTGTCGTATTGTTTGGTAAAAAACCGATACCTTTTAAGGAATCTTTTTGAGCAAACGCTTCTTTTTTCAACTCGCTTACACGAGCAACTGCTTCTTTTTCTGCTTTGCGTTCTTCACGTGTTGCATACCAAGTAAATGATAATTGATATAAACAAACTACCGTCAGTAAAATGGTTAAAAACCAAAAAAATCCCTTATTTCTCATTGAGTCGCAGTATTATCGTAAATTAAAGGGTGCAAATATAGGATTTCCCCGCATTAAAATCAACTTTTTATACGGACTTCATTGTTTAGCACAATAAACGGGACGAATTTTAAATCGTATGGATAAAATCCATTAGTGTTTTAGCGAAGGATTCCCAACCATTTGCCTGGTTTTGTTTTGCGATATTTGCGCTAAAAATTGGTTTAGCATTTGAATTCATATACTGTTGTACTGCATCAGCAATCTCTGCAGGCGCAACGTTTTCAACCACATATCCTGTTACACCGTTTTCAATACTTTCGGCAAGTCCACCCACATTCGTTGCAATGGTAGGAAGCTCAAAATGCTGTGAAATTCCACTGATACCGCTTTGTGTGGCGGACTTATAGGTTAACATACATACATCGCTCGCGGAGAAAAATACGGGAACTTCATGATCATCGATATAGCGTTCAAACACATGACAACGTTCAGTTACTTGTAGCTGCTCCATTAATCGCTGGTATTTTTTGAAATCGCCATAGGCCTCTCCAGCAATAATTAAATGATAGGAATCATCGAGTTTCGCGAGGGTTTCAATCAATACATCCAAGCCTTTATAGTCTCGAATAATACCAAAAAACAATAGGATTTTTTTATCCTTGAACTGACTCAATCCAAGGGTCTGTAACGCAACGTCCCGATCAATTCTAGGTCCGAACTGATTATAAACCGGGTGTGGAATCACCATGCATTTAGCATCAGGAAGGTAGGACAATAAATCAGTCTTTACTTTTTCGGTCATGGCAATGAAAGCATCATTCCGATTCAAAAAATATCGATTAAAGGCATGGTCAAAAAATCTGCGTTCGTGCGGAATAACGTTATCTAAAATGGCAATGCGTTTGGTGAATCTCGATTGACGGCTCAGAACAAATCCCAAGGAAGGCGCAAAAAAGGTCATCCAATATTTTGTAAGCAATACCTCCGGTTTGGTCTTACGGATTGCTTTAGCGGTATAAATATACGTCAATGGATTAATGGTATCCAATACCCTTCGAGCCGGTATAGCATCTGCTTTATCCTCAGGACTTACGAATTGCGTTTTACCAGGAAAAAGCAGGGTTGGATATTGACGTTTAAATGTTACGGCACTGACCTCATGGTTTTTCTCGAGTTGGCGATATAACAAGGCATTGAATTGGGCGATTCCGCCGCGGTAAGGATAGAATGTTGATAGAAAACTAATCTTCATACTAGGCAATCGAGTTTAACCCTTTGTATACCGTTTGTGGTTCAATGTCATTCATACACGACGCACCACGAACACATTCATTCCCATAATAGCATTGGCATGGCGAAGGAGGTCCAACAATTACGCCTCGACCATACAATTCAAATTCGTGTGGGTTAAAAATGGTATTCATTAAGACCATCTTTTTTTGGAGTGCTGTTGCAATGTGCATCATCATGGTCACCTGGGTTACCACAATATCGCAGGTATTGGTTAAACTTATAAAGGTTTCCAAATCGAAGTGTCCGGGGTAATACACCCCTGCTTTTTCAGACAAGGACACATTTTTAGCATGCTCTAATTCACCTCCAAGAAACATTGGATAATATCCTTGTTCTCGCAAGGTGCTTGCAAGTTCTACCCAACACTCATCTTTCCAAAGGCGCGTATTCCAGCGGGGACCACACCCTGTATTTAATCCCACGACTTGTTTTCCGTCACGTTTTTCATCAAGGACAACTTGCCAATGACTATATTTCGCTTGATTCAACTGAATCGCATAGGGTTCAAAATTGAAAGAGGCGTGACAGATTTCAAAAATTTCTTGCAGGTAGCTTTTCGTGTTTTCTTTAGATAATTGATCAAAAAAACCAGTCATTAATTTATGCTCCGCAGCGCTAGTACAAGGTGCAACTGCGTGATCTTCCCAAGTATAACCATACTTCTCACGTGCTTCTACTTTAGCCATTAACACGCAGGCTTCAGCTTCTTTATCGAGATTAACTGCCACATCAAACAAACTGTTTTCTAACAGAAAAACCGACATTGCATTAAACGGAAGGATTTGTTCTATTTGATCTTTAGGCAAGATTTCTGGACTTTGCGTCATCCAGGTAATGTGTGCGTTTGGATATTTATTTCTAAAAAGTGTAAGTAAGGGCGTAGTGCGGATGACATCTCCTAAGGCGGCAAGTTTGATAATTAAAATTCGCGTTTCCAAGGGTTTAAAATGCGTACAACTGTCGCATACACTACCGTCCAATTTATTGAACTTACAAGGAATATGTCCTTTAAAAAACCTACAATCTCGTTTTACCTCACTGAATTCCATAGCTTCAAAGTTACAGATTAATGCCCGTACTCCAAGAGGCTGAAGTAAAGTTCCTTGCCCTGTGAAACATCCAAGGTGTCAAAATTTGAAATTTGAAGATCCTTGTAATACTTTTTTACCAATCCAATCTGTTTCGCATACACCTCGTATTGATTTTGATAAGAGACTAGGGTTAGTTCTTTCGCAGATACTACATGTACGGTACTATCCGACTGAATGGAGCCCACCGAATAGGGTTTATGGATATACTCATAGAATGCTTGTGCGGATGGTAGGAAATTAAATTGATTTGGATCCCAAATGGTAGCTGTTTTTACAGGGAATCGGAGCACCACCCGTCGAATATTTTCTTCTACCAATTCGGCCCGATTCTCTGATACAACCGTTGTCCAAACATCCGTTAGCACCCATGAGGCCAAGGGATTACTTCGTTTATAGCGATTGAATCGGTTTACGATTCGTCCTTCATTGTCTAACAGGGTATCTCCAATTTCGGTCTTCAATTGATAACTAATCGTATCATGTGAGATTGCCGCATTTTCATCATGTATGATTTCTGTAACCTGATAGACCCAAAAACTACCTTCCTTTATGGGGTAATATCCGTAATGAAAACTCGAAAGAACTGATGGCTGTTCGTCCTTCTTGCAGCTAAACACGAGCAGGGATAATGCAGAAAGCAACACGAAGGCAATTCGATTCATGCTTAAAAATACTTATTCTTCAGGAATAACACCTTGTTTACGACATTTTTCAAGGTATTTCGCTAGATCCTCCTTAGTTAATTTATCTCCATCTAGCCAATATGTGCGGTATATTTCTTGTCCTTCCTCGTTGTATGCATAGCAATACCCGTAAGCTTTTCCGTTGCGGTATTTAATCGTTGAAGCTAAGGTGCCGCTTGGATGAAAGGATTTCCAAACCCCGTGTTTTGCACCATTCAAATAAGTGCCCTCTTGGACCTTAACACCCGATGATAGGTATTGACTATATGGCCCTTCTAGTACACTGTCTTTGTACATTTCAATTGAAGCACATTTTATTTCGCCTGTTTCAACCTGGTCTTGAATGTAAAACACTCGACGTTCACCGTTAAGTTTGTTGTTTTTAAAGACTTCCGTGCTAAGTAAATAACCTTGGGCATTATAGTTTTTCCAAAGGGAATCTTTTTTCATATCCCTAAAAAGCCCTTCACTCATCAATTCTTCATTTTCAAAATAAAACCAGGCATAACTGCGCTTTGCCCCTTCATGTCTTACGATGGATTTGATTTTCCCTGAGGGGTAATAATACTTAAATTCTCCATAGGGAATATCGTCTTTAAACTGTCCACTATAAATCAAGGTCTTGGCATCTGGATAATATTTCTCCCAAACGCCTTGTTTACGTCCTTGTGAATCTTTATTATTCTGTGCCAGCATAGATGACACAGCAAGACAAATAAACAAAAGAGAAAATATTAAGCGCATAGGTTGTTCATTAATTCCAAGAGGGAGTTCACTGTATGGTCGGGAACTTCTTCCGTTACTTCTTCACTTTCTACCAATACCGTTTTCATTCCTAATTCCTTACCAAATCTTATGTCAGTGTCGGTATCGCCTACCATAACGGCTCTGGAGAAATCAATCTCGGGAAATTGACGTTGTGCTTCAAGCGCCATTGCCGAGTTTGGTTTTCTTCGATTGGGGCTAGCCGTTTTTAAATCAATCGCTGCATAAACTGCATCAATTCGTCCGCCGGTGCTTGATACTTCAGTTATCATGTCTTGATGAATTTGAGCAAGCGAATCTTCACTTAGTACCCCTAACGCTACACATTGTTGGTTCGTTACAACAATAATTTTACCAAAACGTTGGTTTGCAATTTTTAAGGCCGCTAACACACCTTGTTCAAAGACAAAGGACTCTGAACTTAGCACGTATCCTCCGAAAATCCGTTGATTAATGACCCCATCCCGATCCAAGAACAAGGTCCAGGTATGATCAATAGTAAAAAGATCTATTCCCATCCTGTCTTCTCTTCAACCAAATAAGAATTTCTTGCGGACGAATTCCGACTAACTAATTCGGCTAAAAATCCAGTAAGAAAAAACTGAAGTCCCATGAGCATAGCGACCAAGGATACAAAGAATTCTGTTCGTTCCGCCAATTTCACCCCACGGGTATGAATGAATAATTTATCGATGCCAAGGTATAAACCGAATCCAAATCCAACAAAAAACATCAAGGTTCCGAGTGCTCCAAAAAAGTGCATCGGTTTTTTACCGAATTTCCCCATAAAGGCAACGGTCATTAAATCCAAGGGGCCATTCAAAAATCGATTTAAACCAAATTTAGAATAGCCATATTTACGCGCTTGATGTTGCACGACTTTTTCACCAATTTTTTTAAATCCAGCATATTTAGCCAAAGCCGGCATGTAGCGATGCATGTCGCCATAAACCTCTATACTTTTTACCACTGCGCGCTTGTATGCTTTTAGACCACAGTTAAAATCATGCAGATAGATTCCGGTAATTCGACGTGCTGCCCAGTTGTATAATTTGGTAGGAAGCGTTTTTGTTATTGGGTCATAGCGTTTTTGTTTCCATCCTGAAACCAAATCCAAACCCTCTTGGGTAATCATGCGGTATAATTCGGGGATTTCATCCGGAGAATCTTGCAGGTCGGCATCCATGGTAATAACCACATCGCCATTTACATGCTGGAATGCTGTTTGCAACGCAGCTGATTTGCCATAATTTCGTTGAAACTTCAAGCCAAAGGTATGTTGATCTACTTTACTTAAGGATTGAATGACTTCCCAACTGCTGTCTGAACTCCCGTCATCGACAAAAATCACTTCATACGTAAAGTCATTGGCTTGAAACACCCTCAATAACCAAGCATGCAATTCTGGTAAGGATTCTTCTTCATTCAGCAAGGGAATAACAATCGATAGTTGTGGCCTAATCATGCAACTTATTCTTTTATAAATTTAAGGAGTTTCCCCGCATGCTGAACCACATAAAACCCAGCAGCCCAGTGATGAACATCGAGTTTAAGTTCCACTGTTTCTACCTGACCTTGTGCGACAATCCGTCCGAAGTTATCCATTATCACGTAGGGCTCATTCGTTGAAATGCCCGTTAAGGTTACAAAATCATGGGATGGATTTGGAAAAATGTGCAGACCACCTGTAGATTCCACCAAGGAATTCACACTGTTGTTGGTCACATAAAACTCATCAAATGCAGCTTCCGTAATGTTTACATTGGGCTCATAATCGGCAATTGACACAACAAGTTGCATGCTCGAGGTTATAGGAATTAGTCCATTAAGGCCAATGCTTTTATACTCCCAAGTCATGGCATTTCCTTGCGGCGGACTCACCGCATCAATAAGCACCAGTTGACTTCCGTTACTTATATAGACTTTCAGCGTGTCATCAACCGCTTGTGGTCCATAAAAATTATAATAACCACGGGCAAAATTTACATGGGGATTCGTTAAGGAGGTTAAATCCATAGGTGGCGACACTAATACCGTATTTCCTTGATCTACATCATCGAAATCTGGATGTACATTCGGGTCGTTACCTGTTACAAAACAACTGGTCCCGCAATCCCACGGAACATCACCGACCACCACAGATCCACTGGAGGTGGCATTCGGAGTTCCACGTTGCCAAATTCCTGTTTGAGCCGTTCCGTTGACACCCCAAGCGAAATCCAACTCAAAGTCATCGTAGTAGCCAGGCGTCAAAGTAACGTTTAGCACTTGGGTATTTTGATCAATTACTTGACTTGAACAAAATGTTTTATACCCCCATTTTCCAACATAAATCTGATATTGTTCTTGGTAAAACAACACCAATTGCTCCTCACCTAGCGCATTAGTGACACCCGTATGCGTAATCAGCGGATGAACCAATTTAATTTGCGCATCAAAAATTGGTGTTCCCGTGGAACCATCTGTCACATTCACTTGTATATTAAACGGTGGAATTGGCGTCAACTGAGCATCTAGGGTGATTTCTTGTCCTTGGATTAAGGTAACATTCGTGGTTAATGGATAATACCCAACCTTTTCGAACAATACCTGCGCTGTACCTACCTGATAATATCCGGTAACATAAGCACCTTGAGGATTGGTGTAATCCGGTTGATTGTTATTGCTCAATGTTACTTTGACATCGTTCAGCGGAACTCCAGAAACCGTTTCCGTGACGTTACCTTTTAAATAACTTCCTTTTTCATAGGTTGGCCCCAGAATAAATAAGCCTTCGGTAATATCTGCCGCGATGATGGTACCGCTTGTAAAGAACGGGTACACCCCCCAGCAACCGTCGAAACCGGGCGTTTGTCCATTGTAGGTATCGTATTGTCCAACTTTAACCAGGTTGTTCGGATTGGTGCAATCATGAATCACAATGCCGTCGGAATAGTAACTGGTTATTAAATAATCTCCCATGACATGGGTATTGTGAGGAATCACCCCTGCTCCAGGCGAGTTTTGAATGCGCTCCACTTCAACAATGGCATTTGGATTTGCAATATCATAAACTGCAATATAGGCACCCGAGACCTCATCGGTAGTAAACACATATTGTCCAGAAGTTGATGGCCAAATGTTGTGTGAGAAAAGATTTGGAGTTGGTTGAGTTGCAATGAGTTGTGGTGCTGCGTGATTGCTTACATCTACTAGACTGAAAAACCCATCATAAATATGCGCCAAGTACATGGTATCATTGCGAACATATCCGTCATGACAGTACCAGTTATCAAATGCGCCCACTTCTATAGGTTGCATCGGATTCGAAGTGATATCTAAAATGATCACACCACCCTCTCCCCGATTACTCCCGAACACATAAGCAAACCCTTGATTATCACAAAAGCAGGTATGTGCTGAAGTCCATGTTTGTCCGGGCGGCCCCATATACACACTGGTGGGAAGGTTTGTAGATTGAGGTAAGGGAGATAAATCTATAATCAACAAGCCATCATCCGCCTCGGTAGTTACATAGGCATAATCTCCATAAACGCATGGGTCACGCCAGATGGATTCAGTACCTTGCATCCAAAAAATCTCCACTGGATTGGAAGGATTGGAAATATCTACAATGGAAGTTCCTTTAGAGGTTCCAACGATCGCATATTCATTACCCATCTCATCTTCATAACCCCAGACATCGTTTAAGTTTGCTCCATGGAGTTGCTGATAAGAAATGTGCGAAAGGGAATCAACATTTAATTGACTAAACGTAGACCAACCTAATCCAATAAAAATAAAAGCGAAAAGAATCTTCATAAAATAATTATAGCGGCAATGATAAAAATTAATATGATCACCAGATATTGCCAAACATCGGGAAAATACGTGGTAATCATGTCTTTAATGTTCATGGTTACTGCTTAATAAATTGTTTTGTATACACTTGGTTCTTCGTCACAATCCGTGCAATGTAAGCTCCAGATGGTACACCCCCAAGATTCACATGAGATTCTGCGAAGTGTTGTGATGCAGTCATTTCCTCCGTCAACCATTTTCTTCCCATCATGTCATAAATTTCTAAGCTTGCTTCATTATCGACAAACCCAGAAATCTCAATGGTCGTTTCACCGCTCGTTGGATTCGGGAATACGGCAATTTCATGATCTAATTTATTTTCATTCAAGCCAACTCCAAAGCCTACAGAAAAATCGTAGCGGTGGTAGTGACCAAAATCACCCGGAAATAATTCAATGTAGCTTCCACCTACATAGCGCAAACGCATCTGCCCGTTAGTTTCACCCTCCACTTGAGCTGAATACCAAAAAGACAAGCCATCGTGATCCGTATCCTCGATAATAATGCTGTAACATCCCGGTGCAAGGTCAAAGGTGTCTTTGTATTGCGTTTGATTGGCCAATTGATTTCGTTGAAAAATTATATTTCCAGCTCCATCGATTAATTTATATGAATTCTCAACCGCCTTGTTGTTGGTAGTTAACCACGCGAAGAACGGTCCGTTTATTACTTCTGGCGCATCAAACTTTACTTGCTTCACACTATTTTGTAGGTACTCATCATTTCCAACGGTACCATTCACATTGCTAACATAGGCAGTAAAGGTTTCTGTAGAATCCATATCCATCCAAAATCCAAGGTCATTAACAGGGATTTCAACTACCTCTTCCTCCATAAAGCCTAGGTTTCCTGTCCAATTGAATTGAATTTCATTGCCATAGGTAATCCAACAACGAATAAAACATGAAGTTAAAGCTGTCGCGCCTGTATTGCGCAGCACCACTCTTGGGTTCGAACAGGTTGGATTAAATTTGCTGTAGTATTCCCAGTTATTCGGATTCAACACGTCAACAATCGCTGCATCATTTTGGAAATTTGGTGCCGAATAGGAAATCAAGTCAAAGGCTCCAATATAATTACCTCCTGCCGTTCCTGGATCCCCTGGTGGAACTGCTGTAATGCTGTAATCGATATTCACGGTATCTCCGGGTTGTACAAATGGAGTCAATTCAAAATCGAAGTCCTTTACACGATCTCCCGGACACCATCCTTCTCGAGCATAAGGCCATGTACCTCCTTGACCGATGTTTGGATTATCTCCACACTCGGTGGTTTGCCAAATATTCCAGTTGTATCGTGGCGTTCCATCGATTGAAATGCGGTGGTCATTCGGTACCCATTCGCAGCATGCTGCATTACCCACTTGCCCGTGACCGGACATCCTTGTTTTAATTTTAAACATTTGGGAAGTATCTGAAAGCACCACGGGTTTATTTTGAAGCACTTCGTCATTGGCCATTTGCCCATAATTGTAAGATCTCCAATCTGCCCAAATCGGTTCACGTTTGTGGACATCTCTCGGAGGAATTCCTTTCACAAAAGCAAATTTCAAATCCAATAATTCTTGGGTGTTGTGTGCCGCTAGATCAACCACACCATGTAAATAATGCTGATAATCTGTCACATCATAAATCCAACTAAACCCATTTGGACCTAAATCGAAGTTTATACCATAGGGCGTAATATATCGAGCAATTTCAACATCTTTAACAATTTCGTAGGGTTGTTCATGGTAAAGAATGGTATCATTAATTAGTTGCAAATCGGAGCTTACAGTACCCGTAGACACCACAGCACCTTGCGGACTAAAGGTGTAGGAAGAACCTTGTTGAACTCCACGGTAGCTGTTAACGATTTCGAAATGGCGATTAACTGCTGCTTGCTCAAAAATCACAACCGGTTCAATTGGTCTTGCTTGCGATACCATGGTCGTTTGAACAGCACCTGAAACAGCTCCTTGTCCAAAAGCAACAACAGGACGTTCAGTAAGTGTTTGAACCCCCGCTACAGGCGATGTCGACTTGATCATGGATCCAGTAAGTGGATCAAAACCATCCGAAAGCATTAATTTGTAATCGTTTGGTGAACGGTCGTCGGCATAATTCACATCATCAAAATCATAATAAGTCATCAAGGCATTATAGTGGGGGTGACTGTTGTCTATCTTTTCTTTGAAATTCGCTAAAATGGTGGCTGAATCTAACGCGGCCTTGAACACACGAAATTCATCCACTTGTCCTTTCCATTTAATGCCATAATCACGACTTGCCCCAAGAACAAAGCGATGAATATATCCAACTGGACGGTTCAAGTTAGTTCCGGAATGCCAAGTATGTCCATTTTTATAAATAAACATTTGACCAGTGCTTTGCTTTTTAACGAAGGCCCAATGGTTCCAATTGTTATCAATTTCTCCGGCAGTCATGGGTTTGTTGATTCGGTCATACCCCGTATGATTTCCCGCATCCCAATAGATGTTGTTGTTGCTCCATGGCATGTGAATGTTTAATACCCGGTTGTTTAAGGTGTCGTATGCCTCAAGAATGGTTGTATTTGTTCCATTGTTCGCATTTCCTTTGGCCCAAAATTCAATGGTAACATCTCCTGCGATTAAGGTATCAGACAATTCGAGCATGCTGTAATTTGTACCATCAAAATCAATTACGCCGTTACGACCATCAAAATAGTTCGAAGAAAGTCCAACGCCTGATTCTGCATCAAAACTGTATTGAGAAAGGGTTGACGTTTCTGAATCAAAACTTAATTGTACAATAATGTTTTGGGTACCATTCCATGCAAAAGGTTGGAAGAACAAAAAGCGGTTTGCTCCCAATTGCATCGTTCCAGCATTTACAGTTTGATTGTAAACTTCTGTGAAGGCTCCAGTTATCAATTGATTTAAGCTGCTTAGATTGGTTCCAAGTAAGCTAATTTTTGGAAAGGAGAGTCCTTCATTTTGCGCCAGATTAGAAACAAATAAAGATAACGACTGCAAATCACCCGCTTGTACGCCTGCGGCGAGTAATTCTTGAGCAGTGACCAAAAACTGATAGGTTCCTCCTTTACTTTGTGTATGAAAGGGAAGTGTAGTTGCACTATTACCTATGTTTACCATGAAATCTTGCAAAACTTCTCCGGTACGGAACGATTGATTGGTTTGATAAACATTCGCATAAGCAGCTCCTGCATTCATGGAATTGTAATTGATCAATAAGGGTGCTTGAAAATTTGCGAGATACTTGGATCCTTCGCGCTTTACTGAATCGAAATTCCCGGTGTGATCAAACACTCGCGTGTAGGTTAAATAATCCCATTCTCCACAATCGTATTGGTCCCATGTGGTTAAGGGACTGCATTTCAGTTTGTAATACATCAACACCTTTTCGAAGCGCTGGGTATCTAAACTAGAAGGGAAGGTAAATTGGTCGTGACGATTCGTAATGGAGTCAAACGTGAAGGTTTGAACCCAGGTGGTATCCTGTGAATAAACACTTGAAAACAAGGTGATTGAAAGCAGGGTAATAAGTAAAATTCTCATCGATTGGCTATTTTAGCAAAAATACAATACTTGGCAGTATAAAACGAAATTCGGACAATATTTCCGTATTGAATTGATGGCATACGGATTGAAACAAATAGTAACATCTGGAAGAAATGGGGTTAACCCAAAGAATCCATTAACTTCATCTGCCAAAATGTCAACTTATGGACGAACAAATAATACACATAGACCTCTTTTCGAAAATCGATAACGATTCAGAATTTATTCCATTAATAACTGCGGAGGAAGAGGAGTCCGTAAACAACCAAGCCTTTCCGGAGGAGTTACCAATCTTACCACTTCGGAACAATGTGCTTTTTCCCGGTGTTGTGATTCCCATTACGGTAGGACGTGATAAATCCATCAAACTGATTCAAGATTCAAACAAGGGAAATAAAATCATTGGGGTAGTTTCTCAAAAGAACCAAGAACAGGAATCCCCGAATTTCAATGACCTGCATACGGTGGGTACGGTGGCACAAATCATACGCTTGTTAAAAATGCCTGACGGAAGTTCTACGGTAATTATTCAAGGAAAACGTAGGTTTGAAATCGAAACACCCTTACAAACTGAACCTTACATGAAGGCAAAAGTTAAGGTGTTCAAAGAAACGAGTGTCTCCAAAAAGGACAAAGAGTTAAGCGTAATGATCAATACGATCAAGGAATTAGCCTTACAAATCATCCGAGACAGTCCGAACATTCCTTCAGAGGCACAATTCGCGCTCGGAAACATTGATAGCCCAACCTTTTTGGTGAATTTTATCTCATCGAACATGAACGCCGACGTTTCTAAAAAGCAAGAAATGCTTGAAGAAATGGATATGAAAAAACGTGTAACGATGGTGATGGAGCACCTTACCTTGGAAGTTCAAATGTTGGAAATGCGCAATGAAATCCAGAATAAGGTAAAACGAGATCTTGATCGCCAACAACGAGAATACTTCCTTCATCAGCAAATGCGAACGATTCAGGATGAACTGGGAGATAATCCACAAGATCAAGACGTAGCTGAGTTTAGAGAACGCGCCACGGCAAAGAAATGGAGTGAGAAAGTAGAAAAAGCGTTTTACAAGGAATTAGACAAATTGCAACGAATGAACCCTCAGGGCGCTGAGTATACCGTTCAGATGAATTTCTTAGATGTTATGCTGGATCTTCCATGGAATGAATATACGAAGGACAACCTCGATTTAAAACGAGCTAAGAAAATACTCGAACGCGACCATGCCGGATTGGAAAAGGTAAAAGAACGTATCTTGGAATACCTAGCCGTACTAAAAATTCGCGGCAACATGAAGTCACCGATCTTGTGTTTTTATGGTCCTCCCGGAGTTGGTAAAACATCCCTCGGAAAATCAATTGCCGAAGCATTGGGAAGAAAATATGTGCGCATGTCTTTGGGCGGGCTGCATGATGAAGCGGAAATTAGAGGTCATCGTAAAACCTACATTGGTGCTATGCCGGGCCGTGTGATCCAAAGCTTGAAAAAAGCAGAATCTGCCAATCCGGTATTCGTATTGGATGAAATCGATAAACTTGGACGAGGATTCCATGGTGATCCTTCCTCTGCCCTGTTGGAGGTGTTAGACCCAGAGCAAAATGGCGCATTTTACGACAATTATGTGGAAAATGAATTCGATCTATCTAAGGTGCTTTTCATTGCCACAGCGAATAGTCTTGGCGACATCCAAGGTCCGTTGCGCGACCGTATGGAAATCATTGAAGTCAATGGATATACCGTTGAGGAGAAAATTGAAATTGGAAAGAAACACCTCATCCCAAAACAACTTAAGGAACACGGATTAAATGCCAAAGAGTTCGATTTGGAGAAGGCAGCCCTAGAGCAAGTGATTCTTTCCTACACCAATGAATCAGGTGTTCGTGGTTTAGATAAACAACTAGCCAAACTAGTACGTTCAAGAGCGAAGCAAATCGCGAATGAAGAATCTTACGAAGTAGTCATCAAAGCATCTGATTTGTTTACCTTTTTGGGTGCAGGACGAAACCAAAGCAAGAGCATCTCGAACGATGTGGCGGGTGTTGTAACTGGATTGGCCTGGACCGCGGTTGGTGGAGATATCTTATTCATTGAATCTTCCATTTCTCAAGGAAACGGTAAATTGACCCTAACTGGAAATTTAGGAGATGTAATGAAGGAAAGTGCGGTTATAGCCTTAGCATTTTTGAAATCCCACAGTGATTGGTTGAGTTTACCGCAAGCGGTATTTAACGACCATGATGTTCACCTGCATGTTCCAGAAGGAGCTACTCCAAAGGATGGCCCAAGCGCTGGAATCACTATGCTTACTTCCTTAGCGTCCTTATTCACCCAACGTAAAGTGAAAAAAGACCTTGCCATGACGGGAGAAATTACACTCCGAGGCGAGGTATTACCGGTTGGTGGAATCAAGGAAAAGTTATTGGCCGCGAAGCGTTCAGGGATCAAAGAGGTGATTATGTGTAGTAAGAACAAGCAAGATGTGGAGGAAATTGAAGCGCGTTACCTGAAGGGATTGAAGATTCACTATGTTGAACACATGAAATCCGTGCTTGACCTCGCCTTAACCAAAGAAAAGGTAGCGGAGCCAATTATCATAGAACCGAAGAAGAAAAGCTAGTCCCAGTTTTCGGTATCGTTTTCTTTCATGAGTTTAATCCAGTTTTCATCCGGATCAAGTTGATCACGCAAAATTTCTGCGTATTCGTCTGCGTTCAATTCAAAGCGAGCGACTTCAGTACCTGTGTAGGCTTCAATTGCATCCAGTAAGGAAATTTCCCCTGTACTACAAAAACTCAAGGCTTGTCCACGCCGGTTCCCCCTACCCGTTCGTCCACAGCGATGCACATAATTTTCAGGATTATCGGGGAGGTCATAATTGATTACATATTCTACCTCAGGAATATCAATTCCTCTGCATGCCACATCGGTAGTAACCAGTACTTTATTGGCACCCGAACGAAAGCGTTCCAAGGTATTAAAGCGTTCGCTCTGTTCTTTGCCTCCGTGTAAAATCTCTACCGAAATACCAATGCGTTCCATGGCTTTCTGCACGCGTTCCGCGCGCACCTTCGTACGGACAAAAATCATAAACCGTTCTTCTGGATACTCGGTCAGGATATTTTCTAGAAAAAATCGCTTGTCGTCCATCTCCACCATCATGACCTGATGATCCACATTTTTTGATACGGGATTTCCCGGGGTAATTTGAATACGAATGGCATCTTTTACGACATCATAAGCCAATGATTTAATTTTCTTATTGATGGTTGCTGTAAAGAACAAAGTTTGTAAGTATCTAGGAAGCTTACGTTTCGCATCCACTATGTCACGAGCAAAGCCCAAATCAAGCATTAAGTCTGCTTCATCGAGCACCCACATCTTTACGGTAGAAATATCCAAATACCCTTGAGCGATCAAATCGAACATGCGTCCGGGTGTGGTAATTAGGATTTGGGTGTTTTCTTTTAGCTTTTTAATTTGACTTTCCTGTTCTACTCCTCCAATCAAGGAAAGAATACTAATCGATAAGTGCTTGCTCAGGTCAAGAAAAACCTGTTCAATTTGTCTTGCTAATTCACGGGTTGGTACCATGACCAAGACCTGAACACCGGATTTTCGGGCATATCCATTTACTTTATGGATCAAGGGAATTGCAAATGCTGCGGTCTTTCCTGTTCCGGTTGGCGCTACCGCCATGACATCCTCTCCGTTGAGAATGTGCGGAATAACCTTGTATTGAATGTCGGTTGGGCGTTTATACCCCAATTCTTCAATGGCTTGTAAGATAGACGGATGAATGGGGTAATCCTTGAACTTCATGGCTCAAAGGTACGCAATCTCCTTAATTCTGATTGAAAAGCTTTTCTACTACTTCAAATCGGTATGCAAAGATGGATTCTAATTTTTTACGAATAAACAAGGCATGCATTATTCGACCCAATATCCCAAGTGGCAATTGATAGCTCACGATATCGGTCATTTCAACAGAATCACCTAAGTCTTTAAAATGGTGTTCGTGATGCCAAATGGTATAGGGACCAACCCGCTGTTCATCCACAAAGAATGCATTTTCTCTCACTGTTTTGATCTCGGTAACCCAGCGCATTGGAATACCAAGTAAGGGTTTTACGGTATATTCGATCATGAGGCCTTCGTACATTTTTTCGGGCA
Source organism: Crocinitomicaceae bacterium (assembly GCA_044347515.1). Lineage (GTDB taxonomy): Bacteria > Bacteroidota > Bacteroidia > Flavobacteriales_D > Crocinitomicaceae > UBA952. The sequence continues at coordinate 121,462 of JBIKUO010000002.1, forward strand.
CTTCGGTCCGAACAACGAATCCCATGGAAGATGGTGTGATTTTAGAGAGGTTATTGGGTGAGGAGAAGAAATCCCAACAGGTATCTATGTTGGTTTTTACGAGTTGTGTGCGTTTGAGTTGGTACATGTGGTCATAACACCTAGACTAAAAAAAAGTTCTTTACTGATATGCACTCAAGTACTGTTCAAGAAGTAACAAATAATCCTCCTTGGCTCGGAATTCGGAACGTTTTCTTTGGATATGCTTGAATGAAGAAACCGTAATTAAGGCATAAAAAATACAGGCCAACACTAAAAGGAAAAACCCCAAGGAGCGAGCCGCCCTTAAGGATTCTTGAATACCCATTTTTGAATTGGCTATAAATTGACTCGGATAAGAGAGAAACATATACCCGTAGAATAAACAAACAGACACAATCCCAATGGTAAATAGATACAAAACAATTTTTGCTGTACTTTGCCTAAAATATATCGGAGTGAGACCAAGGAGTGCCGTGAGAAATACAAGCCAACCCGTTGGTCTTTTTGTGGTGTCATCTGCTTTTTTTGCATGTTTTATCATTTCTTTAATCACGGATACGTGTTGATTTTTCTTTTGCAAAAAATTGATTTCATTCTTTTTATCAAGCGCATCTAAATCAGCCATGTGAGTGTACTCTAGAGCTTCTTTACAGAATTCAATTTTATTATCTAATTCTATAAAAATCTCCTCCCAATCAAAGTTATTAACCTCGGAATTCTCCGCTTTTTCTATTAAATTACTGAGTTTTAATAGTGTTGAATCCTCTGAAGAATGAAGTTCAAAATTCTTTATTTCATTTAAAATACCTTGATTTGTAAATGCTTCTGTCGAATTAGTAACCAGCGTTTTTAGCTTTTTACTGCTTGATCTATATACATCTCTTGCTGCTTCGCGTCCGATTTGATTTATAAATGCCTGTACTAATCCCATGATCTTATAATAATTCGTAAAAAAATAAGACTAAATATAAGGCTAATAGCGAGACTTTTACACTTAACGGAACCAATAGAACCAAAAAGGAAGAAATGGAGTGAATTAAATCAAAACGTTATAGCCGCAGCTTAGCATCAAGACGAATTGTCTTTCAATTTCTTGCTACGAAGCCACTTCCCGATAGCGCACATCATCCATCCAACGCAGTTTATGCATTTCTCCGACTTCCAGGGAAAAGTATTCAAAGGTTTCACTAACTACGCCTTTGAGGCGATAAATACCTTTTCCTTGAAAGGGGTATTTCCTACCGGATTCCGGAAAATGTACGGTATCTAGGGTATTTCCATGAATGTCGAGAAAGGTACCAAAATACATGTAATCGCCCTTACTTGTTTTAGATTTTTTTACCGCCACCAAGTACCCATACGTTTCGATATGCCGTCCGCGGCTGTAAGGAATTTGAGCGGCCGGTGTGTGTTCAGGAATAGCATCAGAAAGTAAGTCGAAGGGATTACACAAGGGAAAACCCAATAAATCCAACTGATCAAATACAAGTTCCATGGGATGCTCCTCAAAATCGGGCAATACGAAGTCCTGTACGGGGGCAACGAACAAGCCTTCTTGCACTGATTTCACCGGTGCTTTATACAAGCGATAATGCGCGCGCCACAGCAACTGCTTGCGTGAAATCCCAAAGGAACGAAAGGCTCCGATTCGAATCAAAATAGCCAATTGATCCAGGGGCACGCGTACGCGGTTCAAAAAATCCTCAAAATCTTTAAATTCACCATACTTCGTGCGCTCTTCAAGCACATGGCGAAGCACCTCTACCTCCAAGCCTTCTACTAAAACAAACCCTAAAATCAAGCGCTTACCGTATAGCACACAGGGATGAAATCCTTTTTGAATACAGGGAGGATCAATCTGTGCCCCATATTTACGGGCCTCATGCACATAAATTTCGGTGCGATAATAGCCGCCAAAATTATTCACGGTAGCGGTCATGTACTCTAAAGGAAAATGTGCCTTCAGGTAAAGACTTTGATAACTTTCTACCGCATAGGACGCTGAATGTCCTTTAGAAAAGGCATAACCAGCAAAACTGGCAATTTGGTTCCACACGGCATCAATGAGTTCTTTGGCATAGCCTCGGCTGGCACAATTCCCGTAAAATGTCTCCTGCACCTTCGTGAATTCATCCCGCGAACGAAATTTACCAGACATGCCCCGCCGCAAGACATCCGCCTCAGCCAAACTCAAGCCCGCAAAATAATGCGCTACCTTGATTACATCTTCTTGATAGACCATCACCCCATAGGTTTCTGGCATAATTTCCAACAACAGCGGATTCGCCTTAGCTCTTCTTACTGGATCTCGGTGACGTAAAATATACTCGTTCATCATTCCTGATTGAGATACTCCTGGACGAATAATTGAACTCGCCGCAACTAATTCAAGGTACGTAGCGACCTTCAACTTCACCATAAGCATACGCATCGCCGGAGATTCCACATAAAAACATCCCAAGGCCTTCGCCTCCAACAACATAGCCCTGATCTTAGCATCCTCCTTGAATCGCTGTATGTTGTGTATGTCTTCCAAGGGCGCCTCGGGTTGATTATACGCTATGATGTCTAAGGATTCACGGATTTTCCCCAATCCACGCTGACTTAATACATCAAACTTATACAAGCCCACATCTTCAGCCTCCAACATCGAAAATTGCGTAGTAGGAAATCCTTTCGGTGGCATAAAGGTGGCTGAAAACCATGTAATGGGATGTTCACTAATGATGATTCCCCCAGAATGCACACTCAAATGAGAAGGCATGTCTTGCACATACGAGGCGTAGCGCAACACGAGCGCCGACATGCTATCTAACTGATTCGGAGGAATACTTCGGTTGCTCAGTTTATCAATTTCGGTCTTGGGCAAGCCAAACACCTTACCCAATTCACGCACGGTAGCCTTATACTGAAAGGTATTGTAGGTGCATAACCATGCAGCGTTTGGGTATTTCTCAAAAATGTAGCGTACAATCTCATCGCGGTCTTTCCAAGAAAAATCGATATCGAAGTCGGGTGGATTTTTTCGGTAGAGGTTGATGAACCGTTCAAAATACAGGTCTAATTCTAGCGGATCTACATCGGTAATGCGCAAGAGGTAAGCCACAATGCTGTTTGCCCCGCTGCCTCGCCCTACGTAAAAGCATCCCCGAGAACGCGCATACGAGGTAAAATCCCAGGCAATCAAAAAATAGGATAAATAGTCTTTTTGAGCAATGAGGTCAATTTCTTTTTCAATGCGTTCTACAATCTCATCATTCAGTATGGGATAGCGGTACGATATACCCTCTGCACACAACTTTCTTAGCAGTTGTTCATCCATCGCTTTTGACCCCGCATAGGAAATTGGATTTTGGGGTAAGGCATCTTCTCCAAACGCAAAAGAAACCTCGCAATCTTCCATGCACTGCTGGGCTCTGTTCCAAAAATCAATGGATTCGCCACACGCATCAATCAAGGCTGTTTTAGCCAGTAAAAACTCATTCCCCCGCGCATGCCACTCCACAGGGAGTTTAGACAACAAGACATTGTGATGAATTGCTCGAAGCAAGCGATGTGTATTAAAATCCCGTTTCGTTTTAAACATCATGGGACTTAGCAGCACTACCTTTTCTCGGTCGTATTTCTGTGCATAACGAAACTCCCACTGCGCTAATTCGGTAAGATCGATCTGAAAGAATTCATGTGAAAACAAGGGACGTGGCAGCTGAGCTTCAAGCGGATAAAACACCCAGCAATTGGAAAAATGAGGCAATACGACTGGAAATGATTTTTCCTCATGGAGGAAGGGCGTAATAAAACGATTCATCTCATGTATGCCGCGGTTATTTCGTGCCATCAGGGTGGCCACCGCATGTATTCCATTGCGTAATTCAACACCAACCACGGGACGTATGCCTTGTTTTTGCGCTTCACGCACGAAGGCTAAGGCCGATCCCGTATGGTTAATATCGGCTAGAAACAAGCATTCATACCCTGCCTCTACGCCCCATTGAACGAGCGTTTCAGGCGCGTAAACGCCATACTTCAAACTGAAATAGGAATGGATTTTCATCGACAGCTTACTTAAATTCGTCGATTAGCTAATAAGGGCGGCGCTTCCCCGTCAAAGGGATTCCACCGTCCGATGGTCCGCGCCTCCATCCCCAAGGCACGAATCACTGCGCGATCCCCATAACGGATGCGGATACGGTCCATGGCTTGATACAAGCGTGCATAATCTACTTGGTCGTCAAACAAACTCAACTGATGACTTCCTCCCACGAGGTCGCTATACCGTACCCCAATTAGGCGAACCAATAAGCGTCGATTATAGATTCGATCAAAGAGTTCAGCGACCAGGGGCAATAAATGATGGTCGGCTGCGGTGTAAGGTATCTTACGTTGCAGGGTTTGTGTTTGAAAATCGGAGAAGCGAATCTTAACCGTTACACAACCGCTTAACTTGCCTCCCCTACGTAACTGAAAGGCTAAATTTTCAGCCATGGCACTTAAAATCGCTTGAAGTTTACGCACATCAATGGTGTCGTGATCGAATGTGCGTTCGGTTGAAATAGATTTCCGTTCCGTGTGTTGAATGACTGGGGACGGATCAATTCCCTGTCCTTTTTTCCAAATCGTTACGCCATTTTCTCCGAGGGCGTGTTCCATCAGTTGGACGGGTAATTCTTGTAGGGTTTGTATCTTTCGAATGCCTAGATTACAAAGTGTTTGATATGTTTTCGTTCCTACCATGGGAATCTTAGCCACCGATAAGGGAGCCAAAAAGGCACGTTCATCTCCGTGTGATATAATCCGCTGGTTATTCGGCTTTGCTTCGCCGGTAGCGACTTTTGAAACCGTTTTATTTTGGGAAAGACCAAACGAAATAGGCAAGCCGGTTTCACGAATGATTTTTTGACGCAATTCACTGGCATACGTAAGGGTTCCAAAGAACCGGTCCATGCCCGTAAAATCCATATAAAACTCATCCACCGAAGTTTTTTCATACAGCGGTGAGGCCTCCCGAATGATGTCCGTAACCATACGGGAATAGTAACTGTAGGTCTCTGAATTCCCCTTAATTACAATGGCTTCTGGACAGCGTTCCTTGGCCATTTTCATCGGCATAGCCGAATGAATCCCAACACGTCGCGCTTCATAGCTGCATGAAGCCACAACGCCACGGTCGCTGGTCCCTCCAATAAGAATAGGTTTTCCGTTGAGGCGACTATCAAGAAGCCGCTCACAGGAAACAAAAAAGGTGTCTAAGTCCATATGGACAATATTGCGCAAAAGAGCCATGGATAATGTATTAAAATTATACCGTACTGCGCGTTGAATTGCTATCTTTGAGTGACACAAAAGTAAGGTAAATAATTATATTCTAATCAATTTTTTAGATTAAATTTTAATCAAATGAACTTAAAGCTTTTATTTATTGGAGCCAGCGTAGCATTACTCACGTTGAATTGTAGTACAAAAAATCAAAAGAAAAAACCTTCGCATCCGACAACACCTGAAGTAGTTGAAACAAAACCCAAATACGATAGCATCTGCATAAGCGACAAGGGATTGACGGGTTATTTCAAGGGACCGGAATACAACGAAGAGGGAGACATTGCGCATCAGTTTTCAAATACAGTAGCCAACCGCGTCGGTGAATACTTAAAAGATCGCTATTCCAAAAAATGTTACTTAAAAGTAGACTTGGAGGGAATCAAAATCATCACGAACGGTTTAAATCAAGTAGATAGCGTGTATTATGCCATTGAGATGCCATTTAAACGGGTGGCCAAGTGTGATGCATTTACCGGAATAGAGCATTGCGGGAGTTGGAATTACCAACCTATAATTTTCTTAAATAAACGTTTTAAAGAACTCAAAGAAGGATTATCGGAACGATGTAGTGTGGGGAAACCTGCGTATAAATATTACAAAAATGCGGAAGGATTTCAAGAATATTGGATCCAATTTAAACACAAAGATTACCAGTCAGACTGCATCAAACAATAAAAATTGTTAAGGAAGACAACATACACTAAAAAGATACTAGCTTTGATTAAAATTAAAACAACATGAAAAAAGGAATTATTGCACTCATTGCCATTGGAGGTATTTTACTGCTAGGTTTTTTAGCCTATTACAACGCATACAACAAAGCCGTTGGATTGCAAGAAACAGTAGATGAGAAGTGGGGTAACGTACAATCGGCCTATCAAAGACGGTTGGATTTAATTCCAAACCTTATGAAAACAGTAAAGGCAGCAGCGAAGAATGAAAAAGAAATCCTAACCCAAGTAACTCAAGCGCGCGCTGGAATCGTGGAAGCAAAAACACCCGAGGATATGGAACTTATGGGTAAAAAAATAAATACAGCCATCAACTTGATGTATGAGGCGTATCCAAACATACAATCCACGCAAAATTTCCGTGACTTCCAAGTGCAATTGGAAGGAACTGAAAATCGAATTAAGCGTGAACGCGATGTGTACAACGAATCCGTAAAAAACTACAATACCCACATTCGCGGATTCTTCACGAGCATGTTCTTGAACAAAGAAACCTTCCCAAGAAAAGAAATGTTCAAAGCGATGACTGGAGCTGAGAAGGCGCCAGACGTTAACTTTGAATAAGATGCTAAGCGAACTTGACAAAAACTCAGTAGTTGAGGCCATCCAAGCCGCAGAAGAAATAACCAGTGGTGAAATCCGTGTTCACCTCGATAAAAAAGGTGGAAAAGACCCCTTTAAAGAGGCCAAGCGTGTATTCCAACGCCTGGGAATGACTAAGACCAAAGAACGCAATGGCGTGTTGATTTATCTTTGTTTCACAAGAAAACAGATTGCCATTTTAGGCGATCAAGGCATCAACGAAAAAGTCCCTGAAGGATTCTGGGATGAACTCTATCACAGCATGGTAACAGCATTCCGAAACGAGCAATATGGACGAGGTATTTGTGAGGCGATTGAACGCATCGGTGAAAAATTAAGCGCACATTTTCCGGTGAACGCAGACAATCCAAATGAATTAAGTAACGAAATCACCGAAGCATGAAATTTGCAGTAATCTTCATTTTTACATGCTTTGCAGCATTCAGTCAACTCCCTGCCAAGCCAACCAATCCACCAAGAGCATACAACGAATTCGGCAAGGAACGACTGCTCAGTGAGGCTGAGGCTGATACCATCGAAAATGAACTCCGCGCCTTTGAAGAGGCTACTTCTAATGCGATTGTCGTGGTGGTGGTTGATGACTTAAAGGAAATGGAAATCGAGCAATTTGCGGATGAGTTAGGCGAAGCTTGGGGTGTTGGAACGGCAGAACGAGACAATGGAATTGTTATGCTCATTAAGCCGTTTGGTGAAGGACGACGTCAGGTTACCATTCGAACAGGTAGAGGATTGGAAGGAATCATTCCGGATTTAGTTTGTAAAGACATCATTGATCGAGAATTTATTCCGAATATGAAAGACGGAAATCCCATGAAGGGAATCCAACAATCAATAAAAGTACTTAAAGCCCTTGCTAAAAAAGAATACAGCTATAAAGAGTATCAAAAGCCAGGCCTTGGAAGCATAATTGGTGCTATTTTCGCTTTACTGGTCTTCATTCTTGTGATTTACTCCATGATCAAAGGCGGTGGTGGAACAACCATTGGCGGCCGGGGATACCGCGGTGGATTTTGGGGCGGATACGGCGGAGGATTTGGTGGCGGAAATAGCGGTGGATCATCCGGAGGGTTCGGCGGATTTGGCGGTGGAAGTTTCGGTGGTGGTGGTGCCAGCGGCGATTGGTAGAAACAAAAAAAGGTTAGCTAAGCCAACCTTTCTTAATTTTTTAAGCTATCGTTTAGATATTCTCGATAATTATTGCGGAAGCTCCTCCTCCTCCGTTACAAATGCCTGCGCCTCCAATCTTACCGTTGTTTTGTTTCAATACATGAATTAAGGTAACAATTACTCGAGAACCAGAATTTCCCAGTGGATGTCCAAGCGCTACCGCTCCTCCGTTTACATCAACTTTGGCAGGATCCAATCCGAGTATCTTAGTATTTGCGATACCAACTACTGAAAACGCTTCATTTAATTCCCAGAAATCAACATCTGAAGTACTTAATCCTGCTTTCTCTAGCGCCTTAGGGATCGCTATGGAAGGTGCAGTTGTAAACCACTCAGGCGCCTGCGCTGCATCGGCATAGGAAACAATCTTAGCCAAGGGTTTCAATCCTAATTTCTGAACCATTTCCTCAGACGCTAATACCAAAGCAGAAGCACCATCGTTAATCGTTGACGCATTTGCCGCGGTAATGGTACCTTCTTTGTCAAAAGCGGGTCTCAGTGAAGGAATTTTATCTAAAAATACATTCGTGTATTCCTCGTCTTTGGTCACCATCACAGGGTCACCTTTTCGCTGAGGAACTGGTACTGCCACTATTTCATCGTTAAATTTCCCAGCTTCCCATGCAGCGGCTGCCCGGCGATAAGATTCAATCGCGAAGGCATCTTGATCTTCACGTGAAATGTTATGCTCCTTTGCGCACAATTCTGCACAATTCCCCATTGGGACATTCGAATACACGTCTAACAACCCATCTTTCGTTATGCCATCTAACATAGTGATGTTTCCGAATTTTGTTCCATTTCTTCCACTCACATAATGAGGGGTTTGCGACATGCTTTCCATTCCGCCAACCACCACCACGTGATTGTCTCCGGCAAGAATTGATTGAGCACCTAACATGATGGATTTCATTCCTGAAGCGCACACTTTATTCACGGTGGTACATGGTACGTTTTGACCTAAACCAGCACCTAAGGCTGCTTGACGCGCGGGTGCCTGACCAACACCTGCCTGAAGCACATTACCCATGAAAACTTCATCAATGTGATCAACATTCACTCCGGAACGCTCTACGGCAGCTTTGATTGCTATAGAACCGAGTTTAGTAGCCGAAATAGAAGATAAGCCTCCAAGAAATGAGCCCATAGGCGTTCGAACAGCGGAAAGAATGTAAACAGTTTTTGACATGGTGTAATATTTTGTGCAAATGTAGAGAAATAATCATTTTTAATCCCAATTCATCTCAATAACTTGAATCGATTCCTTATTTTTGTCTTATGTCAATTTCTGCATCATCCTCCCTTTTTTGGTTGCTCTTACTATTGGCAATTTCGATAGCAATTACTTGGTATTTTTATCGAAACAATGATTGGTTAATTAGTCAGAAACCAGGGGTTAAATGGGGCATTCCCTTGTTGAGAGGTACTGGAATTTTTCTTTTACTGACCTTGCTTCTTGAAATCACCTTATTGGTTAACCACACCGAAGTGGAAGAACCAATTCTCATTACGGTATTGGATAATTCGAGTTCCATCTTGCAGTATAAAGATAGCAATGAGACAAAACGGACGATGAATAAACTCATTCAAGACATTAAAGATCGTTTTGATGGAAGATATCAATTAGCATTTTACACTGCCGGGGAATCGTTCAAGGAAAACGGGATGCTCACCTTAAAAGAACAGGAATCAAATCACGCCGAAGCGTTTAACTATATTTCTGAGCAGTATTTAAATCGAAATATCGGCGCGATTCTATTTGCTTCGGATGGTAATTACAATGTAGGTGATAACCCTACCTACCCTGCTGAAAAAATTAATTTGACCCCAATCTTCACCCTTGGAATTGGAGATACTACTCCAAAAAAAGATCAAATTATAACAAATTTATATTACAACGACGTTGTATTTCTGCGCGACGAATTCCCAATAGAAGTAGACCTTGAAGCGTTTAAAATCAAGCAAAAACAGGTAAAAGTTAGCCTTACTCAACAAGGTAAATTATTGGGATCTCAAGTAGTAAATTACAGCAATCAAGAATATACATTCAAGCAAGTTCGATTTGATGTCACTGCCAGTAAGGTCGGATTTCAACCTTTTACGGTAAGCGTAGAATACCTTTCTGGGGAATTCTCCAAAGTAAACAACAGCAAGACGTGCTACATTGAGGTCGTGGATTCAAGGAATAACGTTTGTTTTATTTCGAACGGAGTGCATCCTGACTTGGCTGCGCTTCGCGCCGTGGCTTCATCGAATGAAAACTATCAAAGTTCTTTTTTTAGCCCCAAAGAAATCGTAGAAAAAGGACTTAAACCCGACCTCGTGGTTTGGCATAATCCAACCTTACAATTCGATGCGAATGTGAGCGCATATATAGAACAGCACCGAATCCCCGTATTTTATGTAATTAGTCCGTCAGCCACAAGCCAAGACCTGACTAAACTTAAAATTTTTGCTAACACCAATGGAAGAACTCAAAGTGATGAGGTTCAAGGCAATTTAAACCCCGGATTTAGCGCCTTTGAATTAAGCGACGAATGCAAGCAAACGATACCTTATTATCCACCGCTTGTTACAAAATTTGGTGCAATGAATCCCTTAGGTAATACCGAAGCCCTGTTGAATCAACGGGTTGGAAATGCAGTTAAAAAGGAACCTTTAATTTATTTTGGTAAAACAAAACAAAATGTACCCTATGGAGTAATCTACGGAGAAGGAGTTTGGCGATGGAAATTGAATGAATTCATGAAATATCAGCATTATGACTATTTCACCGAACTTTTTTCAAAATCTTTTAATTACCTAATGGTCAAACGTGCCGGCATGGGGTTAAGCGTACAATTTGACAAGCGCTTTGGTAAGTATGATCGAATTGGTGTAAATGCGAATTTCTATAATGCGAGTTTAGAGCCAATCAACAAGCCTGTTATCAACCTGACATTAACCGGTCCACAAGGAAAAAAGTATACCAACAGGTTCAATGTTACAGGTAACCATTATTCACTGGATTTAGGGACGCTTCCATCGGGTACCTACAAATGGACAGCTAATACCACGCACGAGAAAAAGAAGTATTCCAAATCAGGAATTTTTGTTGTGGAGGACATTGGCTTAGAACAAGCTTCAAACACAGCAAATCACGGGGTGTTAAAACAACTTTCCAAAAATTCTGGAGGTACATTTTCAGCGCTCAAGGACTATGAAAAGCTTTTAAATCAAATTGAAGGAAGAACAGATATAACCAGCATAGAACGCTTAACGATTGACTTTTGGAATTTAGTAGATTCTTGGGTATTCATGTTGCTCATTGCCTTAATTTTTAGTGCGGAATGGTTTTTAAAACGCTATTTCGGAGCATATTAAGTGGACATTTTGACGCTAAGATGATTTGACTTTTGGAAAATAACTAGTTATAAAGAAAATGTGATTTTCGATTTAAGGTGAATTAATTGAATTATGATGAAACAGATACTTTGCTTACTTACGATATCCATTTTAATGGGTAATGTTTATGGTCAAAAAACACGTTCAGTAGCATTTTACAACGTAGAGAATTTATTCGACACGATTGACGGACCAAACGACGATGCTGAATTTTTACCTGCGGCTAAAAACCAATGGAATGCAGCCCGATACGAAGAAAAACTCATGCACATTCGCGAAGTATTACTTGCCATGGGCAAACCCCTTGTTTGTGGTTTTTCGGAAGTAGAAAATGCAGCTGTGGTTCGTGCAATCATTTCAAATCAAGAGGCGTTTAAAACCTATGGAATCGTTCACTATGAAAGTCCGGATGCACGTGGAATTGATGTTGCTTTAATCTATGATAGTTGCAAACTGACCTTGATTGATTCAAAGGCCATTCGATTTGTATTACCCGGGGAAACAAAACCCACAACAAGGGATATTCTTTGGGCTCAATTCAAATACAAAAAACAACCGTTTTATGTGATGTTAAATCATTGGCCAAGTCGACGTGGCGGAACCGATGAAAGTGATGACAAACGTGTGGCGGCAGCGAAAATCGCATGTAACTTTATTGATTCCGTTCAGAAAGCTAACGGATATCCAATAATTTTTCTTGGTGACTTAAACGATCATCCAGAGAACAATGCACCGAAATTAATCGATGAGCGCTTAGACCCAATGATTACGAAGGATAGCGGGCCTACAAAAGGCACCCATTTTTATAACAACGAGTGGGGAATTCTCGATCACATTTATGTTTCAGCTAATTTTATCGGTAAAAAAAATGGTATCGTTGCAAGCTCGGGACAGATACATAACTTCCCCTTTCTCATGGAGGAATACAAAGGAAATATTCAACCGAAACGCACCTACGCAGGTAGCAAGTATTTGGGAGGGTATTCAGACCACTTGCCTGTTTCCATTCAACTGAACATAAAATAAATAAGACCAAGGCAAACCATTCGCTTTTATTATCGTAAGAGGTTTATTAACTTTGTTTTAACACGATATAAACGCCACTTTGATTAAACCAACGCATTTCCTTTCATTCTGTGTATTTTTCACTGCGTTTACTACGTTAACTTTTGGACAAATTGTTTCTCCGTTTAGTGTTCGTTATCAAACCAACGCGAAAGGCGGAATAAAAATCGCCTCCAATGTTGTATTAAGTTGTGGTTCTGGTACAAACAACTGTGCTACCGCACAAAGTCAAGTCCCTCCAAACGGAACCTTTTCTAATGGAGCATTCTCCATGGCATATGTTGATATTGACAATGATGCGAATACCTTTATGTCAAGTAGCGACAGCATCGCGCTTCCAAACTGTTCGGAAATCCTTTGGGCCGGGCTATATTGGAGTGCACGGATTGCGGCGAATACACCAAACTATGCGAACAGAAGTCAAGTTAGACTTAAACTAAACAATGGATCGTATCAAGTGCTCACGGCGGACCAAACCCTTGATGTTCCAACCATTGGAGGATCTTCCTGGTCGCATCCGAGTTATTATTGTTTCAAAAATATCACCTCGGTACTCACCACGTTCGGAACAAACACTCGGTTTACAGTAGCTAATGTGACTGCAGAAACCGGATCAAATCGTTGGGGTGGTTGGTCAGTAATTATTGTTTATAAAAACGTCCTTCAATCCATGCGGAACCTCACCGTATTTGATGGTTTTGCCAACATTTCCTCGGGAAACTCTTTAAATATCCCTATCAGCGGGTTCACCACACCTCCTTCGGGTCCGGTAACCTTTGAGTTGGGCGTTATCGGCTTGGATGGGGACCGCGATTCAAACGGGGACCAACTTCAATTCAATGGAGCAGGTACCTTTGTTAATATCTCTGACGCCCTTCACAATACGACCAATTTCTTCAATAGTACAATCTCTGACAACGCTGTACTTACTCCTTACCGAAATCCAAGTTATAACAATTCCCTGGGTTATGATGCAGGAATTTTTTACCCAAATAACACCGCATTAAACTATATTGGCAATAATGTAACATCGGCTACCATTCAGGTAACCACCAGTTCTGAAAATATTCTAGCCAGAGCCTTCACCTCGGCGATTGATATTTACGAACCAGATTTACGAGCTACCGTGTATGTTCAAGATTTAAATGGTGGACAAGTTGTTCCCGGGGATATCTTAGAGTACACTATGGTAGGTAAAAATATTGGAAGTGATGTTTCCTACAACACCTTCATGACCGATACGCTCGATATACGAACCACCTATGTACCGAATTCACTAAACTATCTGAATGGTCCGTTCATCGGTGCAAAAACAGACGTTTCAGGCGATGATCAAGCAGAGTATGATGCGATCAATAAGTGCATTAAAGCCAGAGTTAATGTTGGGGCAAACGCAATAGTTGGAGGAACCATGAACAATTCACCGAACGGTGCGGATTCGGCGGTTGTTAGATGGCGAGTTCAGGTGATCAATGATTGTCTTTTATTAGCGTGTGACAGTACGATCAGTAACAAGGGATATATTTTTGGAACGGGAAATGTTTCTGGGAATTCATACACGAATAATGGGGTATCTGACATCTACGATGCCAACGGTTGTCCTACATCCAACAACAATGAATTAACGATCCATTCTAATTGTCCGCCACCCAATGTTACCCATAATGATCCCTTGTGTTTGGGGGATTCCTTACAGTTCATTATTCCTTTCAGTCCCTATGCAAATTATTCTTGGGCAGGTCCTAGCGGATTCTCTTCTACCTCCCCAGCACCCGTGATTACTCCTGTTGCGGCCAACAACGCCGGGGTATATCAGCTCAACATTACCTTCAATGGAAGTACCTGTACCTTCTTTAATTTACTTGACACCGTGGTGGTTAATCCCAACCCAACGATTAACCTCTTGAATTTAACGAATGTAAGCTGCTTCAATGCCGGTAACGGTGCCATTAGCGTGCAAGCGAGCAGTACACCTGCGTATTCTTACCTTTGGAACACTTCCGCTACCAGTTCAGCGATTAATTCCTTGATCCCCGGACAATATACCGTTACTGTGACCGATGGAAATACCTGTCAATCTAGCGCCTCTTATCAAATTACGCAACCCACCTTACTGATCGCCAATGCGACAGTAACGTCCAATTATAACGGACAGC